>CACZNH010000013.1 GCA_902782465.1 uncultured Bacteroidales bacterium | reverse complement strand
TAGCCGTCTTGTACAGGGATTCCGTTCGGCTACGCCTCACTTCATCCCTGCCTATGACCTTGCGTCCCTAACGGGACTCTTTTACCGGACAACAATGAAATAAATTTGGCATTTCGCTCAGCTTGCACTATCTTTGCCTTCGGCGAAAATAGGCGGCGCCATGACATAAAAAAATGAAAAAAACATTTTTCATTTTTTTATGTCCATGACTTGCACTATCTTTGTGGATTGAATCAAACCCTTACTGAACAATGAAGACTTATCTCGTGACTGGAGCCGCCGGTTTTATCGGCTCAAACTTTGTGAAATATATCCTCGACAAGTATGGCGACAACATCGAGGTCATCATCCTTGACGCCTTGACCTATGCCGGCAACCTCGCCTCCATCAAGCGTGAGATTGAGATGCCCAATGTGACCTTTATCCGAGGTGATGTGGGCGACCGCAAGCTGGTACAGGACATCATGCGCGAGTATGATGTGGACTATATCGTCAACTTTGCTGCCGAGAGCCACGTGGACCGCAGCATCACCAATCCGCGCCTCTTCCTCGAGACCAACATCCTGGGCACCCAGAATATGCTCGACTGTGCCCGCGAGGCATGGTTCACCGGCAAGGACGCGCAGGGCCGCAACACCTATGCCCCCGGCAAGAAATACCTTCAGATTTCGACCGACGAGGTCTATGGCTCGCTCAGCAAGGACTTTGACGAGCCGCAGCCGCTCGAGGTGAGCGACGACGTGCGCGAGGTCATCCAGGGCCGCACCGACCTCAAGACCTACGGCCGCCATTTCTTCACCGAGGAGACCCCGCTGGCACCGCGCTCGCCCTATTCGGCCAGCAAGACCAGCGCCGACCTCATCACCATGGCCTATCATGAGACCTACGGCCTTCCCGTCAACATCACCCGTTGCAGCAACAACTACGGACCCTACCACTTCCCCGAGAAGCTCATCCCGCTCATCATCAAGAACATCCTCGAAGGCAAGAAACTGCCCGTCTATGGCAAGGGCGAGAACGTGCGCGACTGGCTCTACGTCGAGGACCACTGCAAGGGCATCGACCTCGTGCTGCGTCAGGGCACCGTCGGCGAGGTATATAACATAGGTGGTTTCAACGAGGAGAGCAACATCAACATCGTCAAGCAGGTCATTGCCATCATCGCCCGCATTATGCGTGAGGAGCCCGAGTATCAGCAGCTCTTGAAGTGCGACCTCGACGTCATCAACGACGGCCTCATCGAGTTCGTCACCGACCGTCCCGGCCACGACATGCGCTATGCCATCGACCCCAGCAAAATTGCCCGCGAACTCGGCTGGTATCCTGAGACACCTTTCACCGAAGGAATTGAAAAAACCATCCGCTGGAACCTCGACCACCAACCCTGGGTGAACAGCGTCACCAGCGGCGACTACCAGCGCTACTACGAGGAAATGTACGGCAACCGGTAAGGCTTTCTTTGAATTCAAAAAATAGTATTGTTTGTACCATTGTCTGGGTGATTAGTATGGCTTGGAACTATCGAAAAAGGGTGAAGGTTTTTCCTGGGGTTCATTTGAATTTCAGTAAGAGTGGTGTAAGTGCTTCCATTGGACCCAAAGGGGCAAAAGTTTCTATAGGCAAAAAGGGCACCTATTTGAATACTAGTATTCCTGGCACGGGACTTTATTCAAGACAAAAAATTACAGGAAATCACGAAGAAATTGAAAAAAAATATGAGAATAAAGCAATTAATAAAAGAGAGAGTATGTTCTCGCTAAAGAATATTTTTAAATATCTATTTATCTTGTTTGGACTAATTGCTATTTTGTTCTTAATAGTTAATTTAGTCCAATGGATGATGGGGCATTTTGATAGTTCGGAAAAGAATCGTGATGCTTTGATTGGATATGGAATTGTAGCTGGGCTATTTATCATTGTATTTTTTGGAAGGATTAAGTCTTTTTTTCATAAGAACACCAACGAAGAATAAAAATCATATAACTGGTAATAATGAAATTTAGGGAAAGGATATTTGAAATAGTTGAACCCAGATATAATAGCCAAGATAGCATTCAAACTCGTGTATATGATTGGTGTATGCTGATTGCAATTGCAATTGGTATTTTGCCTTTAATGTTTAGGGAACAAACTCGATTATTCTATCTTTTTGATCTTATATCATGTGCATTGTTCATCATTGATTATCTTTTGAGGTGGTTCACGGCTGATATTAGAATGAAAAAGAAAGGGCTATTGCCTTTTGTTATATATCCTATTACTCCAATGGCCATTATTGATTTGTTGTCAATTTTGCCAACATTTAATTTTGTTCAAAAGGTATTCAAATTGACAAGAGTCGTTAGACTACTGAAAATTATCAGAGTAGTAAGGGTTGTTAGGTATTTTGAACCGCTCAGAATTATTGGTGGTGTTATAAAGAATCAGAGGGCAATCTTGTTTACTGTGTTGTCTTTAGCGATTGTTTACGTATTCATCACGGCATTAATTATGTTTAATGCAGAAGAACAAATAAATCCTGATACTGGCACTATCTTATTTCCTACTTTTTTTGATGCATTTTATTGGGCTTCATGTACACTTACCACAGTAGGTTATGGTGATTTGTATCCTGTTTCAACAACAGGTCGAGTCATCAGTATTGTGTCCTCTATTGTAGGCATTGCCATAATTGCCCTTCCGTCAGGAATTATAACTGCAGGATACATGGACGAATTAAAAAAGCGAAGAGAACAACGCAACGGCACAAAAGAGGATGAATGAAAAGGGTAGTGTTGTATGTGCATTGATTGAGTTTTGAAACACAACAAGAAAGGAATATTCCATAATATCTGATGGAAAAGCGACTGAAAATATCTATTGGAAACACTCGAAGAGCAAGTTGCACATACAAGGCAATGAAGTGGTTGGTACCACTGACCAGTTGAAACTCATAGCTTTTGGTAGAAAATAAATGACGATTATCATGAAATATCGGGTGGTTTTTGAGTATCAGACCGAGGACGGCGCGATGAGCGACGTCTATAACTGCCGCGATGAGCAGCAGGCACAGGAAAAATTTGACGAGTTGCGTGACAGCCTCATGCATGCCATCGACCCCGATAGCTGCGAGGTGATTGACGAGCCCACACACTACAGCCTCATCAACCGCGAGGCCGGCTTCTACGGCTACGTCCGCCTCCTCTCCGAGTAAAAAAACGGCTGTCAAGTCGAGGTAATGCAAGCCTTTGGCTTGCATCTGTGTGCTATTCTGCAGTGATGAGCTTGTAACCAATCCCCCTCACGTTGACGATGCGCAGGCTGGCATCTTGAGCCAGACGGTGTCTCAGCTTGGTGATGAAGACGTGCAGGCTCTTGTTGTTAAAGAAACTGTCGTCGCCCCACAATTCCAGCAGCAGCGACTGCGATGTGACCACCTCGCTGGTGTGCAGGCACAGGCGATGCAGAATTTCACTCTCACGATAGGATAACTCAACGCTGGCGCTTGTGGGGACATGCGTCAGCCGCTGAACGACGGCATCAAACAGGTATTCCCCAATGGTGAAACGGGTGACCTCGGCCGGAGACTGTTGGGATGTGACGGTGCAGGCTCGTCCCAGCAGCGCCTTGATGCGCACGATGAGTTCCTGCATCCCGAAAGGCTTTTTCAGGTAATCGTTGGCCCCCATCTCAAAGCCGTGCACCACATCATCGACTGCCGAGCGCGCCGTCAGGAAGATGATGGGAGTGAACGGGTCGCTCTTGCGGATGCGTTTTGCCATGTCAAATCCGTTCAGGCGCGGCATCATCACGTCGGCAACGATGACGTCGGGCCGTGAGGTGGCATATTGCAGCAACGCTTCTTCGCCGTCCAGGGCGATTGTGACGTTAAAACCTTGGCTGTCCAGGGCATCCTTGATGACCATCGCCAGGGTGCGCTCATCCTCGGCGAGCAATATGTTGATGTTTTCGTTCATAGCAGGTGGATAGTGAAAGTGGTGCCTTGCCCCCTCTTGCTGTCGACATAGATGTTCCAGCCGTGTTTTTCGACCATCGTCTTGACATAGAAAAGCCCCAAGCCATAGCCTTTCACGTCATGTGTGTCACCCGTGGGCACGCGATAGAATTTGTCGTAGATGTGCGGCAGTTTGTCGGCTGCGATGCCGATGCCATGGTCGGTAATGCTGATGGCCGCAGGCGAGGCATCAATCTCGATGCGGGCCTCGTCATGTGAATACTTGATGGCGTTGTCGATGAGGTTGTTGAGGATGTTGCTCAAGTGTGACCGGTCGGCCATGACGGTAAGACCCTCGGGGTCAATATGGGTCGTGATGGTGACGGGTTTGTCTGCCTTGAGCTGCTGTTGCTCGATGACGGGTTGCAACAGTGCCGTGACATCGACTTTCTCGATGTTCAGCTTGAATTGGCGTCGCCGCTCCATGCTCATTGACAGGATTTGCTCCACCATGCCGCTGAGGCGTTCCAGTTGGATGCGGCACAGGTTGAGGTATTTCTTGCGTTTCTCAACATCCTCGTCCGAGCCGAAGTTGAGCAGCGAGTCGTTGGCTGCGTAGGCCACCGCGATGGGCGTTTTCAACTCGTGGGTGATGTTGTTGGTGAAATCGGTCTTCATCTCGTCGAGTGTGCGCTGCTTGAGGATGGTGCTGATGAGGAAATAAAAGGCTAAGCCGAGCAGCAGCACGATAAGCCCCGATGCGGTCAGGATGCCCGCCATCTCGCGCAATACCAGGCCTGTAGTGGGCTCTATAGTCAATACATAGCGGCCGTAGTCGGTCCAGTTGTGTTCATATTGCCGCGCGCGGCTTGACGGAATGTAGCCAATGGTGGTGTTCTTGTAAACGGTATCGGTCTTGATGCATACCAACTGGTGATTACCGCTCAGACCTAATTTTATCAACCCAGCGGTGAGCAGGGTGTCGTATTTCTCATATCTGGTGCCCTCAAAGCGGTCAACGCCCAGATGCAGGCCTTGCTGGATCATTTGGGCGAGTTCTGTGATCGAAATCTGCTCTTCGAGCATGTGCATGAAGGAATTTTCGTCTGATTTCACGCTATCGCTGACGGCTTGTGGAGTAGATCGCAGGACGACGCCTGTAGCTTGCTCATATGTGTCTCCGTCCAGGGTTACTTGCGTCCTTGTGACGGCTTTGGCAGTGATGCTGCCGTCCTTACTGATTCCTGCGTTGATATGCATTGAGCCATGAGGTTGTTCGTTTTCCTCGATGCTCTTGAGCCTCAGGAACACCTCCTTGAGGTCGGCAACGCGCATGGCCTCCTGGATGTCGTTGTCCACGCGCTCGCTCATCGTGTGATAGAGCTGCACGAGCCAGTAGGTCTGATAGGCAAATACCCCTAGCAGTGCCACAATCACCAATGCCGCGATATATTTCAGTTTCATGTTCATCAGCCGCAAAAATACACATTATTCCCATTCCCCTGTCACACCGTTAAGACTAAATAAGTTTTTAGTTAAGACTTGGTAAGTCACGTTTCAGCGATGGAGTGGGGGAATGGGGGTAATTTTGCCGCCGCAATAGAAAAACTGATTACAAGCAATGGAAAGAAGAATGAAGATGTTGCTGGCGGCATGTCTGATGCTTGCCGCCAGCATGGCCGCCCAGAATGGGGCAGGAAGTGTTGAAGAACAGCAGCAGGACAATGTCACGTTGAGTGTCAACGACACCATCGCCCTCAAGGATGTTGAGGTAGTGACCATGCGCCAGCTGGTCAAAACGCTCGACGACCGTGTGAATTACAATGTGCAGGCCGACCCCGAGGCACGCACGAGCAACCTGATTGACGTGCTGCGGCGCGTGCCGCTGGTGAGCGTGGACGGCGAGGACAACATCCGTGTGAACGGCAGCGGCAGTTTCAAGATTTACAAGAACGGTCACCCCGACCCGGCACTCTCGTCCAACCCCAAGGAAGTGCTGCGGGCCATGCCTGCCAGTGTGGTCAAGCGCATTGAGGTCATCACCGAGCCTGGTGCCCGCTACGATGCCGAGGGAGCGACCGCCATCCTGAATATCGTCACCGTCGAGGGTGCCCGCATTCAGGGCGTCAACGGCACGGTGACCGCCACGGTCAATACCTTTGGGTCGCCCAATGCCAGCGCCTATGTCGCCGCCCGTGTGGGCAAATTCACCCTGGGCGCGACGGGATTTTACCAGAAGCAGATGCGTCGCCAGTTCGCCACCGAGGACGAGACGTGGCGGACCTATTTGGACTCGGGTACAACGATGTATTACCTCAATCGCAACAAGCAGCCCGCCTGGGTCTATTACCTCGACTTGAATGCCAGCTATGAGCTGGATTCGCTCAACCTGATAACGGCCTCGTTTGGCGGATACCGTTATGGCTTAAAAATCTACGGTAACGGCCATATCGAGTATCACGATGCGATGGGACAACTGCTCACGACTTATGACAATCCATATTATATACCTTATTATGGCGGAATGACATGGAACGGCCGTGCCGACTGGGAACATCGCACCAATCGCCCCGATGAGGTGCTGACGGCCTCCTACATGTTCTCGACCACAGGACAGCATGAGGAGCAGTACGACACGTTGACCAATCTGGTCAATCCGCAATTTGATTACACAAGTTACAGCAAGTGGGGCAAGGAGCGCTTTGTGGAGCACACCTGGCAGTTGGATTACCAGTTGCCCCTGTGGAACCACCATCTGCTGGAGGTGGGCGGCAAGTATATCCTGCGCCTCAACAGCAGCCACAACACGATGCAGTATGACGGCGCCGGGGAACTGGATACCGAGACCCGCTTCAAGCACGATATGCACGTGGGTGCCGCCTACGTCTCGTGGCGTTACAAAGTGGGTGATTGGACCCTGCGTGGCGGTGTACGCTATGAGTACAGCCATTTCAGGGCCAGCTATCCCAATGGTGACGGCGAGCCTTTTGGGCGCGACCTGCATGACGTGGTGCCCTCGGCAAGCGTGCACTGGCAGATGAATCCGTCCAACAGCCTGCGCCTGTCGTGGTCGACGAGCCTGAACCGTCCGGGTATCATGTACCTGAATCCTGCAGTGAAACGCTACACCACCACGGTTGAATATGGCAATCCTCACCTGTCGAGTGCCCGCAACACGATGCTGGGCATCACTTTCCAGCATGTGGGCAACAAACTGACTTTTAACATCAAGCCCACAGTGACCATCACCAATAACCTGATAGGGCTTTGCCGCTCGGCCCGTGACGGCATTGTTCTCTATACCTATGACAACGACAGCCGTTACCTGATGGCGGGCATGAGCGGCTTCCTCCAGTGGATGATGACGCCCAAGACCACGCTGGTCATGAACGGCGAGTGCTGCTACAAGCGTTACCGTAATCCCGCTCAGGACTTGACCAACAGCGGCTGGGGCGGTAATCTGTATGCCCAACTGACACAGCAATTGCCATGGCGCCTGCAGGCGACGGCGACCTGTATGTGGTTTGGCATCGGCCATGATGTGAGCAACGTGTATGGTTACAGCACCATGCCCGACCCGACAATTATGGTAGGGTTGTCGCGATCTTTCCTCAAGGACAACCGCCTGACCGTGCGTCTGGCCGCCAACTCCATCCTGCACAAGTGCCAGGTGTCTAAGGACTACATCACCCAGGGCGACTATTTGAGCCGTTCTGTTGGTCACGTCAGCCAGCGCAACGTGTCGTTCACGCTGAGTTACCGCTTCGGATCCAGCAACACGAGCGTCAAGAAGACTGACAAGACCGTTGAGAACGACGACCTGGTGGGCGGCCTCCGCTCCGGCAACTGATAACAAATAGTCTTTTTTTAAACTTTTTTCGGTTTATTCTTGTGTATAATGACGATAATATATATCTTTGCCAAAAATAAAGTAATACTTTACTTTTGTCAAATACAATCGTATCGTTATGTATAACAGGATATTATCACAAGAATTATTGCGGTTGAAAGGCCTATTTCGTGTGGTTACAGTCACTGGTCCGCGTCAATCCGGGAAAACGACATTATGCAGAATGGTGTTCCCGAATTACCATTATGTGAATCTGGAAGATGAAACCACGGTGAGCGAAATGGAACTGAACCGCAAGGGCTTTATCGAACGTCATTGTAATGGTCTGATTATTGATGAGGTACAACGTATGCCAGAGATATTGGACGCGGTTCAAGTTGTGGTTGACGCTAATCCTCATGCCAACATAGTATTGACAGGTAGCAACAACTTGCAACTGACACAAAAGGTCACCCAATCGCTCGCTGGCAGAACTGCTATGCTGACATTGTTGCCGTTTGCGGTGGCTGAGTTGACGGCCGACGACCGAGCCCTCGATGACTTTGGGATGATGCATCGCGGGTTCTACCCAGCGGTGTGGGCTGGTAACATACCGCCACAAGACCTGTATCGTCAGTATTACAACACATATCTGCAGCGTGACATTCAGCAAGTGATGAACATTCGACATCTGGCGGAGTTTCGCAAGTTTATCGTCATCAGTGCCTCGCGCATTGGATGTGAGTTTAATGCTAAAAGCATATCGAATGAGTTGGGCGTTTCACTCCCCACGATACAAGAGTGGATGAATGTGCTGGAAGCGACATATGTCGCATTCAGGCTGCAGCCCTTTTACCGCAACATAGGCAAGAGGCTTGTGAAAACCCCTAAAGTTTATTTCTATGATGTGGGGCTTGTGTGCTATTTATTGGGCATAAATGATGCCCACCAACTCGAAACACATCCGCTACGTGGGCAGATATTTGAGAACATGGTTGTGGCAGAGGTGATGAAACACCAGTTTAATCATGGCTTGGACAACAATGTGTATTTCTACCGCGATCGCAGTCAGCACGAAGTGGATATTGTGCTTGATGAGGGTCTTAACTCATTAAGGGCATTCGAGGTGAAATTATCACCTGTTATTCATAAAGACTTCTATAAAAGCATGCAATATTTCAAGTCGTTGTTTGAACAGGAAACTCGCCAGACTCAGGTCATAAATACAGGTCGAGATAATAGTGACGACTTAATGGCTGGTCACTTTAATTATCGCGATATTGAGAATTATCTGTGAAAAAAAATTACAGGTAGAGGATGAGGGTGAAGGCGAGGAGCCAGCACAGGATGCAGCCGTGGATGAAGCGGTCGTGGAGCAACACCTTGGTGGGGCTGCCGCTACGGGTCTCGACGATGGTAATCTGCAGATAGCGGATGATGCCTGCCAGGACGAAGATTGACGTGATATAAACGTATGAGCTGTTGAAACGTGCGACAACCTCGGGCGAGACGGTGTACATGATGTAGCACACCATCGTGATGCTGGCAATGACGCTGATGGCCATATTCAGGAACGGGACATTGTAGCTGCTCACGCTCTTGCGCACCTCCACGCCGCTCGTCTCATAGACCACCACGTCGTCACGCCGTTTGGCGAATGCCAGAAACAAGGTCAACAGGAAGGTCATCAGCACAATCCAGTGGGTGAGCGTGATGCCAGCAGCCATACCGCCGGCAAATACTCTGAGCACGAAGCCGATAGCGATGATGAATACGTCGACGATGGCCAACTGCTTGAGTTTCATCGAGTAGGCGATATTCATCACGACATACAGCCCCAAAATCAGGAGAACGGCGGGGGCGGAACTAGGATTGACCCAAATGACCGCCAACAAAAACACCACAGCGACGATGAGGCACAGGAACATCAGCAGATAGCCCGCCCCGATGTTCACGGCACCGCTGGCGATGGGCCTCTTGCACTTCTCGTGGTGTTTCCTGTCGGCCTCCACGTCGTGAATGTCGTTGAAGCAATAGATGCTGCTGGCCGCGAAACTGAAGGCGAAGAACATGAGCACGCAGGGCAGCAGGCATACCAAGTCAAACAGGTGCCTGTCGAAGAACAACGGCAGGAAGACAAAGAGGTTTTTCACCCATTGCTGCGGCCTCAGGAGGCGTATGAAGTTTTTAGTGCGGTTCATTGTCAGGAAAGGGATATGGGTTGATGATGTGCATGAGTTCGGTCCAGAATTTCTGCTGGAAGGTGTTGAGGCTGTCAAACGGGACGTGATAGCGAGGTATGGGCGTCAGCAGCACCAGCAGGATGTAAATTACGGGCAGCGTCAGCACCCGGTTGCCCGAGATGGCACCTTGCAGACTTGTTGACACTCGGGTCAGGCGATGTGAGAACAGGGGCTGCTCCTGTTTGAACAAATGGTAGAAGAACACCGAGGTAATCACGAGATAGGGCAGGGTCCTGCCCCAGTCGCAGGACAGCACCGTGTACATGGGCAGCAAGGCAACATACTGCACCAGGGCGATGTCGCTCATCGTCGTGTGGCTCATCGCCCTTTGGGGATAAATCCCTGCCTTGACACAGTCCACCCTGGTCAGCAGATAGTAAGTCGCTACAAGGTTGAACAAGGTCCAAAGGATGCCCCAGTACGAGGGGTGGACGCAGCCCAGAAGGGACGTGTACAGGTGGTTGTAGAAGGTCTGTCCGGCATCCCATCCCAGGGCCTCAACGCCCTTGCCCAACTGATTGATTGCATCGGGTTGGAAGGCGGTAAATACCTTGCCCCATGATGTCCAGATGGCCTCGGCCGTCTGCTGGTCGCCCTTGAACAGGCAGGCGATGCACATGGTCACCAGCACGGGCATGAAGAACAGCAGGCACTTGGCGGCACTCGCGACCATTGAGAGCTGTCGCATGCGCTGACGGTGGAATTCATAGAGCATCAGGATGGGGAACGTGTAGAAAAACGAAGCCTCGTGGATAAGTATCTGCAGAACCGACAGGACGTAAAATGCGCCCCATGACAGCCAATTGCGCTGTCGTGAGACGGCATTGCGATAGCTCAAGAAGATGAAGAACGTCATGATCAGCGACAGCATGTCGCGACGTGCCCACAGGTTCAGGAACGTGTAGCCCAGGCACAGCCCCGTCGGGATAATCAGCCAGGACCAGCCTTCACGCCTGAAGATACGCAGCACAATCCACAACAAGGCAACCGAACAGACCGCGCAGATGCCCGCGATGGCCAGCCGCACGTCATACAGGCGCAGCTGCTCCAGTTCCAGCAGCAGCTGTCCGATGAGCCCGCGCCTGACAAGGCCTCCCTCATAGTTGATGAGCCAGTCGCTGATTTCCCACGACCCGAAATCAAGCCCCAGCGGCCTGAAATTCTTGACGCACCCTACGGCAACCGAGACGCCGAACAACACAGTAACCATCCACGAGAAAATGACTTCCCCACGGCTGCCGTGTGTGATTCGGCGACTCGGTTCCATTGACGATAAGGGTTTTACTTTTTGTATTTGTACTTGACGCCCAGGTTGTACATGATGAAGGCCTGGATGTCGGTGTACTCGTCGATAATCTTGCTGATGGGCTTGCTGTGGCCGTGGCCTGCCTTGCTGTCGATGCGGATGAGCTTGGGCTGGTCGCCGGTGTTGCAGTGCTGCAGCTCGGCGGCATACTTGAAGCTGTGGGCGGGCACGACGCGGTCATCGTGGTCACCGGTGGTCACCATGATGGCGGGGTAACGGGTGCCGTCGTTCTTGATGTTGTGCAGGGGCGAGTAGTCACGCAGGTAACGGAACATCTCGGGGTTGTCGTCGCTGCGGCCGTAATCGGGAGCCCAGTTCCAGCCGATGGTGAACTCGTGGTAACGCAGCATGTCCATCACACCCACCTGGGGCACGGCGCAGGCGAACAGGTCGGGACGCTGGTTGACTACTGCGCCGACGAGCAGGCCACCGTTGCTGGCACCGTTGCAGGCGAGCTTCTTGGGATTGGTGTAGTTGTTCTCGATGAGCCACTCGGCAGCGGCAATGAAGTCGTCAAACACGTTCTGCTTGTTCATCTTGGTACCGGCCTGGTGCCACTCCTCGCCATACTCGCCACCACCGCGCAGGTTAACATAGGCGCAGATGCCGCCGCAGTCCATCATGGCAAACAGCGTGCGGGTGTAGGTAAAGGCAGGATTGAGGCTCACGTTGAAGCCGCCGTAACCGTACAGGAAGGTGGGACGTTGGCCGTCACGCTTCAGGCCCTTCTTGTAAACCAGGAACATGGGGATGCGGGTGCCGTCCTTGCTGTTGAAGAACACCTGCTCGGTGACGTAGTCGTCGCTCTTGAGGTTGACCTTGGGCTGGAAGAAGAGTTCGCTCTTGCCGGTCTCCAGGTCATACTTGTAGATGGCGCCGGGGAAGGTGTAGCTGGCGAAGCTGTAGAAGACATCCTTGGCGTTCTTTTTGCAGCTGAAGCCTACAGAGCCGTAGGTGGGCAGCTCAATCTCGCGGATGAGCTTGCCGTTCTTGTCATACAGGTAGGGGTGACTCGAAGCGTCCTTGTCATAGACGAGGATGAACTTGTGGTCGGCCATGGCAGCGCCGGTGAGTACCGATTCCTGCTCGGGAATGAACTCGGCGAGCGTTGCGGGCGAGATGTGCTCGGCGTCGTAGGTGACGATTTTGCCCTTGGGGGCATCCTCGTTGGTCATCACATAAAACTTGCCGTTGTCAACGCCGATGATGCCGCGCTCATACTTCATGCCGCCAATGAGCTGCACATAGTGCGGGTTGCGGTCCTTAAGGTCCTTGACGTAGATGTCGTTGCCCTCGGCATCGCTCTTCCACAGGAAGACGTAGCGCTCGTCGTCGCTCACACTCACCTGGTGGAAATGCAGGGGCTCACCCTTGTCCTGATACTCGATGTAGTCCTCGCTTTGGGGGGTACCCAGCTTGTGGTAATACACCTTCTGGAACTCGTTCTTGGACGATTTGGCATCCTCGGGGGCGTCATAGCCGCTGTAGAAGAAACCGTCGCCCAACCACTGGGCGTCGGTGAACTTGGCCCACACGATGTGGTCCTCGAGCACCTTGTCCTCCTTGAGGTCCTTGACGTAGATTTCGTTCCAGTCACTACCGTTGCGCGTGATGACGTAGGCCAGGTAGCGACCGTCGTTGGAGAAGTCGAGGGACTGCAAGGCCACCGTGCCGTCGTCGCTCAACGTGTTGGGGTCGAGCACCATCTTGTGGTTGCCGTCCTTGTCATACTCATAGAGTACGCTTTGGTTCTGCAGACCGTTGTTCTTGAAGAAGTAGAATTTGTCCTTTACTTTGAAGGGAGCGCCCATCTTCTCGTAGTTGGCGAGTTCGGTGATGCGCTTTTTCACGTCCTTGCGGAAGGGGATTTTGGACAGGTAGTTCTGTGTCACCTTGTTTTGGGCGTTGACCCATGCCTCGGTCTCGGCGCTGCGGTCGTCTTCGAGCCAGCGGTAGGGGTCAGGCACCTGGGTGCCGAAGTAAGTGTCCACGGTATCCACGCGACGGGTGTCGGGATAGTTGATGCGAGCCTGCGTTGTCACAGCCGATGCTGCGATGAGTACACTGCTCATGAGTATAATCCTTTCTTTTCTCATTGGGTTGATAAGTTGATGTAAATTCAGGTTTTTGGTAAATTCTTGGCAAAGATAGTGCAAGCCGAGTGGAGAACAAAAAGAATTCATTCTTTTTTTTATTCTGAGGCGCAGCCTATCTTCGCCGCCAGGCAAAGAAGTGCAAGCCGAGTGGAGAACAAAAAGAATTCATTCTTTTTTTTATTCTGAGGCGCAGCCTATCTTCGCCGCCAGGCAAAGATAGTGCTAATGTTTGAAAGTTGTCTACTTTATCGAACAATTTCTAATCCTCTAAAAATGCAAATAATCCTCCGACTAGCCACATTGTTGAAGATAAATATAGTATCTTTGCAAATCTGTTACATAGACATTAAACAAACAATAACCGAATATAACAATGAGTAGAGAGACTTTTCCTCATCTTGAGGCGCTGCGCGAGGAGATGCGCCGCCTGAACGTCGATGCCGTCATCATACCTGGCACCGACCCGCACCAGAGTGAATACATCTGTGACCACTGGAAATTCCGCGACTGGATCAGCGGCTTCACGGGCAGTAACGGTACCGCTGTGGTAACGCTGGATCAGGCCGCCCTGTGGACCGATTCGCGCTATTTCCTGCAGGCCGAAATCGAGTTGGCCGACAGTGGTTTCGTGATGATGAAGGAGAATATGGGCAACGACCCCACCATCCACGAGTGGCTGCAACAGGTGCTCGAGGAGGACTCGGTCATTGCCATCGACGGCCGCCTGTACAGCGCTCAGGCCGCCAACCAGCTGGAACGTTTCTGCGGTGAGAACGGCTTTATGCTCGCCACCGAGTTTTATCCCGCCGACCGCATTTGGACTGACCGACCCGCGCGTCCCAGCGCACCCGCCTTTGTCCACGACGTGCAGTATGCCGGTGAGGATGCCAATACCAAGATTGAGCGACTGCTCAAGGTGCTTGAAGACAACGACGCCACCGCCATGCTGGTGACGGCTCTTGATGATATTGCCTGGCTGCTCAACCTGCGCGGCGGTGATGTGGACTTCACGCCTGTCGCCATCGCCTTTGCCTACATCGGCGAGAACAACAGGGACCTCTTTATCGACGAGAACAAGGTGACCGACGAGGTGCGCCAGCACCTCAAGGCCTGCGGTGTCAGGGTGCGCAACTACGACGACATCGTCCACTTCCTGGAGCGCGTGAGCGAGCATGAGGTGGTCCTCATCGACCCCAACCGCGTGAGCGACACGCTGGCCAACGCCCTGCAGTGCCAGAAGGTTTATTTCCGTTCGCCCATCACCGACCTCAAGTGCATCAAGAACGAGGTGCAGATTCAGGGCTTCCGCAACGCCATGGAACGTGACGGTGCCGCTTTGGTACGCTTGTTCAAGTGGATTGAGGAGACGGCACCCCAGGGCACCATCAACGAGGTGGACGTGTGGACCAAGGGCAAGGAATTCCGTGCCCAGCAGGACCTGTACCGTGAGGACAGCTTCGCCATGATTTGCGGCTACAAGGAGCATGGCGCCATCGTGCACTATGAGGCGACCGACGAGAGCGCCTCGACCCTGCACGGCGAGGGCATCCTTCTCGTGGACAGTGGCGGCCAGTACCTTGACGGCACGACCGACATTACCCGCACCGTCAGCCTAGGCAATCCCACCGCGCAGGAGAAGCATGACTTCACCCTGGTGCTCAAGGGACACCTCGCCCTGCAGCGCGCCAAGTTCCCCGTGGGCACCACGGGTTGCCAACTCGACGTGCTCGCCCGTCTGCCGCTGTGGCAGGAGGCGATGACCTATGGCCATGGCACCGGTCACGGCGTGGGCCATTTCCTGGGCTGCCACGAGGGACCGCAGAGTATCCGCACCAACCTGGTTGACGTGAAACTCGTGCCCGGCATGATTACCAGCAACGAGCCCGGTCTGTACAAGACTGGCGAGTACGGCATCCGCACCGAGAACCTGCTGCTCGTCGTCGAGGCCGAAAAGACCGAGGACTTCGGCGATTTCCTTACCTTCGAGCCGCTGACGCTCTACCCCTATGACCTACAGCTCATCGACCGCTCGATGCTCACTCCCGAGGAGGTTGCCCAAATCAATGACTACCACCGTATGGTGCGTGACCGCATCACCCCGCTGCTGAACGCCGACGAAGCCGCCTGGCTCGCCGACAAGACCCGCGAAATCTAGGTTTTAGGCATTAGGCTTTAGGCTTTAGGGGGATCCACCAACTGAAAACTTACAACTGAAAACTGAAAACTGACGACTGAAAACTGAAAACTGAAAATGGCTATTATAAAGAAAGTTAGGGGCTTTGAGCCCAAGATTGGAGAGAACTGTTTCCTGGCCGACAACGCCGTCGTTGTGGGCGACGTGACCATGGGCAGAGACTGCAGCATCTGGTTCAATGCCGTGCTGCGTGGCGACGTGAACACCATCACCATCGGCAACCGCGTGAATATCCAGGACAACAGTGTGATACACACCCTATATGAGAAATCCGTTACCGAAATCGGCAATGATGTTTCTATTGGCCACAACGTGGTTGTCCATGGCGCCAAAATCGGTGACATGGCGCTCATCGGCATGGGCAGCATCATCCTCGACCACGCCGAAATCGGTGAGGGTGCTATCATCGCTGCCGGCAGCGTAGTGCTGAGTGGCACCAAGGTTGGCGCCCACGAACTGTGGGCAGGCAGCCCGGCGAAGTTCAAAAAGATGGTTGACCCCAAGCAGGCCAGCGAAATCAACGTGAAAATCGCCAAGAACTACTTGATGTACTCCACCTGGTACGAAGATTAAAACCTATAGCATCTAGAGCAACTAAAAAAATACTATAGTTTCTATAAAAAACTCAACCAAAATTCAAGATGAAGAAGTATTATTATTTGACTATCATGGCGCTTGTGCTGGCGGTTTTGCCGGCACAGGCCGCCATCTATATTGTCGGCAACATCCCCTTTGGTGACTGGAACCCTGCTGGCGGTGTCGAGATGATGGACCAGGGTGGTGGTATCTATTCGTTGACCGCCAACATCAACGGCACGGTGTGGTTTGTCTTTGCCGACGGCCAGGACAGCGATTGGAACGTCTTCAATTCCAGTTACCGTTATGGCCCCACGGGCAACGGCAGCCAGGACGTGACTTTGGGCCGTGAATATACGACCCAGAAGAGCAATAATAACCATTCCTACAAGTTCACGGGCAACGGAAAGGACTACACGTTCACTTTCAACCTGTCGCAGCTCACCTTCAGCGTTGCCGAGTATGAGGAGCCAGAACCTCCGGTTCCTGACCCCTATTCGCTCCAGGTGGGTGACGTGAATGGCGATGGCAGCATCAACATCAGCGACATTACCCAGATGATTGACATCATTTTGGGCGGATTTGCCAACTATGACATGATGCACCGTGCCGATGTCAACTATGACAACTCGGTGAATATCGCCGACATTACGGTACTCATTGATTACATTTTAGAAGGCCGCTTGCCTGAACGTGTCAAGGAAGGCTATGACTACGTCTGGGACGATGACGCCCTGCCCGAGCTGCACATCGACGTGAGCCTCAACGAGTGGAACAGGCTCCTGGGCCTGTATGACGCCAATGCCTATACCACCAAGTATGTCATGGCCAGTTTGTCCTTTGTCAAGGAGGGCGAGACCACATTCATCGACAGCGTGGGACTGCGCCTCAAGGGCAACACTTCGCGTCGTCGCCCCGAGGGCTGGAACGGCCAGATGCACCAGCGCGACAACACCGACTGGCATCACGCCCATTTCGGCATCAACCTGCGCAAATATGTCGAGGACAATGCCCACACCATCCAGGGTGTGCGCAAACTGCACCTCAAGTGGTTCAAGGACGACCCGATGTATGTGCGCGAGATGTTCTGCTACGAGCTCTTCCGCCGTGCCGGCGTGTGGACCGCCGTGCGTGACAACTACTGCCGCCTGTGGCTCCACGTCGAGGGCGACCGCAACGAGGCCTATTATGGTGTGTATGAGTTGCTTGAACCCATCGACAAACGTTATCTCAAGGACCGTAAGGCGCTCTTCGGCAGCGACAAGGGCAACCTGTGGAAGTGCCGCAACGCCGCTGCTGGCCTCAACAACCCCAATGGCGACATCTGGTATGATGACGACACCGACGACCGTCATGCCTACACCCTCGAGACCAATACCGAGGTCTTTGACAGCGCACGTCTCCAGCTTACCGATTTCATGAACAAACTCACCAACCTCAGCGATAATGAGTTTTACACTTGGATTCAGCAGGTGACCGATGTCGATTTGTTGCTTAAAACCTATGCCGTCAACGTCGCCGTAGGCATGTGGGACGACTATTGGAACAATGCCAACAACTACTATCTCTACTTCAACAACACCGGGTTGACGGGCTATAAGTTCTACTTCATCCCTTATGACTACGACAACACCTTGGGCACCAGCCTGCGCTGTGGCAATCAGGATGATGCGGGACGCCAGAATCCTCTGCAGTGGGGTGTGGACAACAACCGCCTCATCGCCCGCATCCTCAAGTTCAACGATTTCAAGGCTATCTACGTCAACCATCTCAAGTTCCTTGTTGCCACGGGTAATGCCATGATGGACCGTGCGACGGCACAGGCACGCATCCGCGCCTGGCAGAACAAGATAGCCGACTACATCGACAACGACACGGGCGAGGACACCTTTATCGAGGACAAACCCGCCTCTTGGGGTAACCACAGCGAGTACAACCTGTTGAAGAACAACAACGACAACTTCTTCACCGCCAAGGCCGCCTCCATCAACTCCCTCCCCTAGATTTAAGGCATTAGGTTTTAGGCTTAAGGCATTAGGTTTTAGGCATTAGGTGCTAGGTTGGAATAAGCCCGAAGGGCTGCAAGATTATAGGCAGGTGGTGAAGCGAGCCAACGGCTCGCGGAACCCCTGCTAAGGTCATTCCCCAAAACTAAACCCCGAAGGGGTGACAGAAAAAGAATCAATCTTTAAACGCAAACCGCTCATCGTAATCGATGCCGTATGCCTCAAGGAACAGTTTGTATTCCTCAATAAATGTCCGTTTTTTATGGTGCTCAGGTTGTCGCACAATATAGTTTATTGTGTTTTTCATTTGTGATGGACTCACTGAAAAAGCGCCATAACCTTCTTGCCAAGCAAATGATTGGTAGGAGTTGTCTAGCGTCTTTATCCATTTACTGCTATCAGCTTTGATCGTTCTCACAAATTCTGCTATCGATAGCGTTTTGGCAATGATGATAGGATATGGATATGGTCAGGCATTCCTCCGATTTGAATGGGAGCACCACCCATATTGCGGATGATACCTCCAATATATGCGAAAATCCGTTCAAGGTCTTCTTCTCTCAAATTGATGCCCGTGCTCTTGACATGGAACACTAAGTGTACATTTATTTTTACTAGAGTGCTTGCCATAACTCTGTCGCCCCTTCGGGGCTCATTCTGTTCTCATCGTTTGCAGGGGTTGCGCGAGCCGTTGGCTCGCTCCACCGCCTGCCTGTAATCTTTACAGTCCTTCGGACTTTTATTCTCACGCCACCAGCCTAACTCCTAACTCCTAACTCCTGACTTACTCACTCCTAACTCCTAACTTCTAACTCAAAACTACGCGAGTCCCAGGTCGAAATCTTTCAGGAATTGGGTGAAATTGGGGTTGTGTTGCTTGATTTGCTCCACGACTTCTCGGGGCGACAGAATCTTGGGCGTGTCGATGGGCACGTCACTCACCTTGATGTCGAGCGCAAGTCGGTCGTTATGGACTGCGTCGCACAGGAACTTCATCAGCGAAATCTTGTGCTCCTCGACGTTCTTTTGCTCGGCGGGGCTGCCCACCGTCATGATGTAATGTTCGGCATGGTCGCCGGGCTTTGGCGTGGCGTAGGTCATGGTCGTTGCCAATGCCCGCTCCTGGGGATGCTGTTCAATGTAATTTTGCCAGGCTTCCAACAGCTGTTCGGCACTGAACGGCTGTGTGCGCTGCTGTGCATTGCTGGCCGCCGTCGGCTGTTGTGCGGCGGTGGCGTTGGGTACATTCACCATGATGCGCGCTTCGCTGGCAGCTGCACGCGGCATCGGCTTGGCACCGGTCATCGGTGTTGCAGCGGGCCGTGGGGGCATGGCGGGTGCCGCCTGCGCGGGATGCGGAGGCGTTGGCGGCTGTTGTGGTTGAGGTGCCTGTTGGGCTGGCTGTGATGCCTGCCGAACTGGTTGGGGAGCAGCCTTAGCTGCGGGAGATATTGGGGTGGGTGGCGTCGTTGGACGCTGTTGTGGGACCGGCTGCGCTGCGATTCTCTGCATCGGGGGCTGTGCCGCGGGCTGTTGGGCAACGGGTGCTACCAGCTGGCACAGTTTGATTAGCGTCAGCTCTACCAGCAGTTGTTTGCTGCTGGCATTGCGGTAATTCAGGTCACAGCTGTTACACAGGTCCAGTGCACGGTAATAGAAGCCGGGAGCCAGCTTGGCGCTCTGCTCGCCGTAGCGCTGAGCCACCTCGTCGTTCATCTCCAGCAGTTTGCGCGTCTGGGGCGTGCTGGCTACCATCAGGTCGCGCAGGTGCTGCGCCAGTCCGTTGATAAAGAACTGCGAGTCAAAGCCCTTGTCGCGGATTTCCTTATAGATGAGCAGCGCCTCGTTGACATTCCCCGTGAGGAACGTTTCCACTAGGCGGAAGTAGTAGTCATAGTCCAGGACATTCAGGTTGTCGAGGGCGCTCTGGTAGGTGATGTGCCCCTCGGTCGAGGCGGCCACCTGGTCAAAGATGGACAGGGCGTCGCGCATGGCGCCGTCGGCCTTTTGGGCGATGACGTTGAGAGCGGCGGGCTCGGCCTCAATGTTCTCCTGCTCGCACACGTACTGCAGCTGCTGCACGATGTCGGGCACGGTGATGCGTGCGAAGTCATAAATCTGGCAGCGCGACAGGATGGTGGGGATGACCTTTTGCTTCTCGGTAGTGGCAAGGATGAAGATGGCATATTCGGGCGGCTCCTCCAGCGTCTTGAGGAAGGCGTTGAAGGCGGCCTGCGACAGCATGTGCACCTCATCGATGATGAACACGCGGTAACGGCCCGTCTGCGGCGGGATGCGCACCTGCTCCGTCAGGTCGCGGATGTTGTCCACGCTGTTGTTGGACGCGGCATCCAGCTCGTTGATGTTGTAGGAGCGCTGCTCGTTGAACGCCCGGCATGACGGGCACTCGTTGCAGGCCTCGCCCTCGGGCGTGGGGTGCTCACAGTTGATGGTCTTGGCAAAGATGCGGGCGCAGGTCGTCTTACCCACACCGCGCGGTCCGCAAAACAGGTAGGCATGAGCCAGACGGCCGCTGGCGATGGCAGTCTTCAACGTGTGCGTCAACGACGGCTGACCCACCACGCTGCGAAACGTTGAGGGCCTATACTTCCTCGCCGATACGATATACTTGTCACTCATTGGATTACAAAATGGTCTGTTTATCTTTGCCACAAAGATACTATTTTCTTCTAAATCTTGCTATATTTCCTCATGCTATTTTTTCATCAAGCAACAAAAACTCTTGTCATCTATCTCATCGTTTCATCTAAAAAAACGGTATAACGTTTTGCTGGTTTCTGATAGTTTTGTATTTTTGTGCCCAAGAAACAAGATGTGCTTGGTTTCGATGTCCCCAATGGATGATGATAGTGTGCTAACATCAATGGGGACAGAGGATTAAAAGGGAATCAGGTGAGAATCCTGAACAGTACCCGCTGCTGTAAGCCCCAAGTCTATCGTTTTGCACTATGCCACTGGTAGTAATCACTCTAACGACTACATCATCACCGGGAAGGCGCAATAACGAAGGGGCGGAGTCAGAAGACCTGCCACAGCGCATTGCCTAATGGGTGTTCACGTGGTATTTGAACTGGGCAGGAAAAATGATGATGTAGTCAAGAATCCGATGACATTTCTTGACAAGAGTATTGAATGCGAGGCTCTGAGTGCTGCATTGAATGTGCCCTTTAGGCTTTAAAAAGTGAATATTTATTTGTGTTTATTAATTTTTAAAGTTTAAAGACATTATGAAGAAAAAATTCTTTTTATTGATTGCTGGCGCATTGTTCACAATGTGCGGAATGGCTCAGTTCACCGACGGTTATTTCATCATCAACGAGGGACAGTATGGCAACGAGCCCGGCCTGCTGAACTTCTACTCTAGTGAGAACAATGAGTTCTCAACTAAGGTGTATCAAGGAGTCAATGAGGGCAGTACGCTCGGTATGACAGCCGAATTTGGAACACTGGCTGACGGTAAACTGTTCATTTGTTCAAAGCAGAACTTCGGTGCTGGTGGTCGTCTCGTTGTTGCCGATGCAAAGACGCTGGAGACCCTGGCCAATTACAAGGAAATTGACGGTAATGCCGACACGCGTGGCGTTGAGGCTGTGGTTGAGGCTAACAGGTTCTTTGTGGGCACCAATTTTGGCGTTTATGCCTACGACTTAACGACGCTGGAACCTGTCGGCATTGTTCAGGGTACCGCCATCGAAGGTACTACCTACAGCCCTGGGTCGGGTGACATGCTTTCGCACAATGGCTACCTCTATGTGGCTACTCCCGATGGCATCCAGGTCATTGACCCTGTCGCCAATGCTCTGGTTACAACCGTTGCTATCGGTAATGCGGTTTCGGTATTTGAGGTTGACGGCAAAGTCTATGCTGCAGCTAACAGTTGCACTTGGGGAACTCCCTCTGAGAATGACACCGAGCAGTTTGTGCTCATCAATGATGATTTCACTGCAGGCACAGTTTATACTGTACCCATGGCATCACCTTATTTCTGGTTTACCCCCAAGCCCTGCAAACCCGTTCAGGTCAAGGGTGAGAATGCCATTGTCTACAGCCCGGGTGAAGGCACCAATTATCTGTGCAAATATGACTTCGACACGCAAACGTTCACCGAGAAATTCATTGTGTTTGACGGCCGTCAGCAGATGTATGGCCATGTCGTTCTGTCAGACCTCGAGACTGGAGACTTGGTTGTTTGCACCTTCCAGAGTTACAGCTCAACGAAATACTGGTTCAACATCTATGATGGAAACACCGGTGAGTTGAAAAACAGTCTGCAAATGCCTGCACACTACTGGTTCCCGTCACAGGTCATCAAGGCAATGAGTAGCAGCAATCCCACGGCTATCGATGACGTAAAGGCCAAGGACAAAGAGGTAAAGACCGTTGTTTACTACAACATGGCAGGTCAAATGAGCCAGCAACCGTTCGACGGCATCAACATCGTCGTTACCCGTTACACCGACGGAACGTCAGCAGCCAATAAGGTGCTGTATTGATGACCTTTTAGCCGCATTGCGGCATTTCCCTAAATCAAAGCGAGAGAGCAACCCATTGACAGGGTTGCCCTCTCGTCGTTTTAAATTGCACAATAATAACATTAGTGAATCAAATGATTAAGAAAAAACCATATTGATTTTTAGGCCTTTAATAAAAACTATTTCATGCATCACCATTGTTTGAAAGTTTTAGTGGACAGTAGTGCAATAATAAATATCTTTTTACTCTTTTGTCAAGATAAGATGGATAAGCGTGTTGATATCGGTAATGTTAACAACCCCGTCACCGTTAATGTCACCATAAACGATAGTGCTCTGGAACTCACCATCACCGTCAGGCGAACGGCCGTGACCATTGCCACCACCGTTGATGATGACTTCAATAACACTATTGGCGTCAGCAATGTTAACCACACCGTCTCCGTTTATATCACCAGGGATATGACCGTAAATCTCATCCAGATGGGCAATTGCTTCGTCAAAGCTGTCAATTTCAACGATGTTTCTGAATTCTTTCCATCCTATTGCCGACTGGTAGGCTGCTTTGGAACCTGTTGGGACATACAGGGTGCCTTCGGAAGTAGTGGAATAGTGAAATACTTGATTTGCAAGAGTCGGTGGAACCATTTTCATGCTGTAAACGGCCATAAGGCTTTCAGTATAAAACACGCTATTATCGATAGTATTCAAACCCATGCCCAGTACAATGGCATTCAGGTTAGAGCAACCCGAGAAGGCACTACGCTGAATGCTTTTTACACTATTGGGAATCACAACTGTATAGATGCCAGTAAAGGCATAATAATATTCGGGAATCCATGTGACTTGATCACTGATGGTGACTTTCTTAAGGGTCTTAAAACCGCTGAAAGGAGCATCAGAAATGTCTGAAAGAGGCCAATCATCATCGTCGACATTATCAAAACAAGTATTCCGCCCTTGATTCCGACCCATATATACTTCTTGAAGTGGGCACCCTTTAAATTCTAGTCCTCTCTCTATGGCGGAATTGGATTCGAAGTAGATTTCATCTGGAGTGTCATCAATGACCACTTTTTTCAATTTGCTACACCCTTGGAATACACTGGCAGCCAGCCTTTTGACATTGCTCGGAATGGTAATCTCGGTCAAACCGGTACAATTCGTGAACGCATGGGCATTAATTGTTTCCAGGCTTTCAGGGAATTGCACATCTTCGGATGAAAGGCCGGTGCAATCCAAGAAAGCACCTCGCCCTATTTTTTTGATGTTCTTTCCCATTGTGAGTGATGTCAATCCCGTACAATTTTGAAAGGCATAATTACTTATTTTCTCGACGCCGTCACCAATAACAACTTCTTCCAAGCCAATACAATCTTCAAAAGCGTATTCTTGAATTCTTGTTACGCTATTAGGAATAACAATCTCAGTCAATTTTGTGCAGTCTGAGAACATGAACTGAACAATATAGGTCACTCTTGGACCAATGGTTACATGCTCAAGTGTGTTGCAATGGTTCGCAGGCATTGCACTTTTAAGGTCACGACCAATATACATTGTTGTAATAGGGGCGTCGTCGAAGGCTTCGCTATCGCAATTAAATATATTTTCCCCATCTTCGATGGTGATTTCTGTGAGCTTTGAGCAACGGGTAAATGCTTTGGAACTAACCTCGCTGACATCTTTACCTAAAGTTACGTGTTCAAGAGCAGAACAGGTTTGGAAAGCCCATGTATCAATAGAAGCAGCTCCTTTGATATAGACTGACTTCAAAGCTTGACAGGTAAAAGCTCCAGACTTAATTATCGTAATACTGCTTGGAAGTGTCAATGTCTCTAACTGGTGGCAGCCAGCAAAGGCACCTATATCAATCAGCTGAACACCTTCTTCCAAAATGAGTTCGGTTAATGGGCATCTATAGAAAGCATTTCCACCAATTCTCTTAACTGTTCCCGGTATGAATAACGATGTGATGCCACAATTACTAAAGGCATTGTCTGATATTTCTGAAACTGAATATTCAACCCCCTCATAGCTAACTGTAGATGGAATCTCCATATGTCCGGTTACATGGTAAGGGTTCATCCAGCCGCGATAGGCCAGCCGAACTGTCGTGTCACTGGTGGTGACATATGTGAACTCGCCATACTCAAATGTCAGTGCATTAGCTTGCAAGGTGGCAACCATGGTTAGAGTTAGCAGCAAGCATTTTGTTGTGGCGTGTCTGATTGAACGTCTTAATGATTTCATAACAGATGAGTATTTGATTTGACGTTTGCAAAATTACTCAGAATAATTGGAATAAACAATACATTCCAACTACATTCTGACTTCATTTTGACAAAATTAAAATGCTGATAATTAAATGGTTGCAAAAAGAAAAGTTCATTTTGGATTAATTTGGCTTCACGAGAAAGGTTTTGTTGCAAAAAATGAGTAATTTTGGGGTGTCTAAAACTTTTTTATGGCTCGAGTAGAGGATTTTTTCATTTTGGACAATGCGGTCGAGGGGATTACCCCTGAGGACTACCGTAACATCAGCGACATCGTGGATTCGGTCGCTGCCTTCTCTCGCATGACCTACAAGAGTGTTTATATCATCGACTATTTCAAGAAAAACTTTCTCTATGTCAGTGACAATCCGCTTTTCCTGTGCGGCTTGTCGGCCAGCGAGGTCAAAGAAATCGGCTACAGGTTTTACATCGACAATGTCCCGCAGGACGATGTGGAGCGGCTGTTGAAAATCAACGAAGCCGGATTCCGCTTCTCAAGGAATATCCCCGCTGAAGAAAAACGGCACTACACCTTGTCCTATAATTTCAGAGTCATCAATACCATATCCAAAAAGGTGCAGACCATTAACCACTTGCTCACACCCCTCAAGATGTTGCCCGACGGCACTATCTGGCTGGCCATGTGCGTGGCATCGCTGCCCACTAGGGCTGGTAACGAGACGGTTCTCATGTTCAACAACCGCACCAACGAGCGCTGGGATCTGGACTTGGAGCATAACGTGTGGCGAAAAGTGCCTCACCTGACCTTGACCGAACAGGAAACTCAGGTCATCAAGCTCTCGGCCATGGGTTACACCACCCATGAGATTGCCGACCTGATGTGCCGCTCGTTCGACACCGTCAAGGGCTACCGCAAGAGCATCCTCGAGAAATTCAACACCGACAACATCACCGAGGCCATCAACTACGCCATGACCTACCGCCTCATCAACTGATGGACATTTTTTAAACTAATATTTGCATAATTTCTCGCCCGTAGGGCGATGGAATAAGAAGTGTCGCCTTGCTTTTTCATTTATTTTGTGGGCAGGGTGCATGATTTTTTTGTAATTTTGCCGCTGTGATGAAAGGCAAAAGTGTGATAGACATACAACATCCTGAGGTGTGGGAACTGCTCGTGTCGGTTGACGAGACACAGGTGGACTATGCCTTGTACACGCCGACGGTGGCTAACTCGCTGACGTTGGGACGCGTGGAGTTGCCTGATGCGTCGCAACAGGCGCTCGAGGATGCCATCTACGACACGCCCCGGCTGCTGAACGAGTACAAGCGGGTGAGGGTGGTAGTCCACGCTCGTCACTTTGTGCTGTTGCCTGGGGATACCAGCGATGACGACTGCGCAGTGCTGGTGCGTCAGGCTTTCCCCGACGATGACGGCGACACTGCCGTGTGTCCCATGCCGACCCATGGCGTGAAAATCGCCTACCTGTTGCCGCGTGGCATGCAGGCCTTCTTGGGGCGCACGTTCAACTATCCGGCGGTGTATCACCATCTGATGCCGCTGTGTGAATACTTCAGGAAACAGGACCACGAGGCTGATGCTGCTCGGATGTACCTCCACCTGCGTGGCGAGGCCATGGACTTGGCCATCTACCGTGGTGAGGCCTTGCAGTGTGCCAACATCTATCCCTTTGCCAACGCCCAGGATGCGGCATTTTTTGCCCTCAGTGCCTGGCGTGCCCACGGACTGAACCAGCTCACTGACCAGCTGCTGTTCATGGGTGACGGTGACCTGTGTGCCCAGGTGACTCCTGACTTGCGCGAATATGTGAAACATGTGATGCCTGCCGTGTTCCCCACGGCTGCGATGCAGTTGGGACACAATGCGATGCAGGCGCCGCTCGACTTGATATTGCTTGCCCTATGCGAATAATCAGTGGAAAATATGGCCGTCGCCGCTTTGACGTGCCCACCAACATCACCGCTCGCCCCACGACCGACATGGCCCGTGAGAACCTGTTCAACGTGCTGGCTAACCTCATCGACCTCGAGGGCAAGACGGTGCTCGACCTGTTTGCCGGCACGGGAGCGATGAGTTTTGAGTTCCTCTCCCGCGGCGCTGCCCATGTCACCTCGGTCGAGAAGGCGCGTGTCCAGGCCGACTTCATCAAGCGGGTGCAGCAGCAGTTGGGTGACCCCAACCTGACGCTGGTGCGAGGCGACGTCTTCAAGTTCATCAACTCGTGCCGCCAGTCGTTTGACGTGATTTTTGCCGATCCGCCCTACGACCTGCCGCGCTTTGGCGAAATCCCCAAGCTGGTGCTCGACTCCCCGCTGGTGCATGCCGGCACGCTGTTCATCATGGAGCATCCCCGCGAACATGACTTCAGTGCCTTGCCCCACTACTCGCAGCAGCGCATCTATGGCAAGGTCAATTTTACATTGTTTGAAATCGATAATACCAACGCTGACCAATGAAAACCTGTCTTTACTTGAGGTGTGTAACTGTTGTGGGACTGTTGTGGACCGCACTGCCAATGCTGTCGCAGGCATTGGTTCCCCCTGATAGTACAGCCCGCCTGCTGTCGCCCACAGTGGTCACTGCCGAGGTCGTCAGCCAGCATCAGGTGACCAATCCCCTGGAAGCCATCAATGGCCGTGTTGCCGGTGTGACCATCCAGAAGAGCAACAACGGCGCAGCGGCGATGAATGCCGTGCGTGTGCGTGGTACCACGTCGGTCACGGGCGGCAACGACCCGTTGATTATCGTTGATGGCGTGTTCGGTGACCTGAATACCCTGTCGTCGATTTATCCGTCGGATATTGAGAGTTTCACGGTGCTCAAGGATGCCAGCGAGACCGCCCAGTACGGCTCACGCGGCGCATCGGGTGTCATCGAGGTGGTCACCAAGAAGGGCGCCGCCCATCGTGCCACCGTCACCTATAACGGCAGCCTGGGCGTTTCCCATGTGAGCAAAAACCTAAAGATGCTCAATGCCGCGGGCTACCGCGAGGCGGTGCGTGCCCAGGGTGGTATGCTCATTGACAAGGGTTATAACACCGATTGGCAGAAGGCCATCCAGCAGACCGCCTTCCTTCAGGACCATCATGTGGCCTTCATGGGTGGCGGCGACCGTTCGGGCTACCGTGTGTCGTTGGGATATATGGACCACGACGGTGTCATCCTGCACGACAAGTTGCGCAACCTGACGAGCAACATGAACATGCATCAGCGCATGTTTGACGACCTGTTGACCATCGAGGTGGGCATGTTCGGCAATGTGCAAAAGGACATGACCGCCGTCTATGACGTACAGAAGACCTTTTACTCGGCCCAGGCATGGAATCCCACCTTCGGCACCGAGCGCAACAGCACCGGTGGCTGGGACGGATTTACCTACGCCAACCAGATTAACCATCCGCTGGCGCTGATGGATAGCCGCACCCAGGACAAGACGACTCACCTGAGCACCCATGCCAAACTCACCTTCGACCTGACGCCCAACTGGAAGCTCTCGTTCTTTGGAGCCTTCAGCCACAACGAGGTAGAGATAGCACAATTCTTGCCGACGAGCATCTGGAGCGGCGGCAAGGGATACCGCAGCAGCGCCAAGACCGAGTCATGGCTCGGCAATGCCATCCTGACATGGGACAAGATGCTGGGCCTCAACCACATCAACGTCATGGGACTTGCCGAGGTTGAGCGTAACGTCCACACGGGATTCTACACCACGACAACAGGTTTCTCCAATAACGCCATCGGCATCGATGCCATCCAGGCGGGTTCGGTGACGCTTTGGGAGGGTACCGGTAGTTACCGCAACGCCCCCTCGCTGGCATCGTTCATGTCACGCGTCAATTATGACTACGACAACCGCTACTCGTTGACCGTTGCCGCCCGTGCCGACGGCTCGTCGAAGTTCGCATCGGGCAACAAGTGGGGCTTCTTCCCCTCGGTATCGGCGGCCTGGAACATCGGCCACGAGGCATTCATGAGCGATGTGCAGTGGCTCGATGACCTCAAGTGGAGCATCGGCTACGGTTTGGCGGGTAATCAGGGCGCCGTGGACAGCTATATGGCGCAAAACGTGCTCACGCCCGCCGGCATTCCCCTTGTGGGCGAAAAACTGGCTGTGACGCTCGATGCCTTGCTCAATGCCAATCCTGACCTGAAGTGGGAGGTGAAGCGCAGTTTCAACACTGGCGTGAGTGCCGCATTCCTGGGTAACCGCATCATTGCCTCGCTGGATTTCTATACGTCCAAGACGACCGACATGCTTTACCTTTATAATGTAGGTGTGCCGCCGTTCAGTTACAACAAACTGCTCGACAACCTGGGCTCGATGCGCAATAGCGGTGTAGAGTTGGCGTTGGGTCTGTCGCCGCTCACCACCCGTGACATGGAGTTGAACATCAATGCCAATGTCGCCTACCAGTACAACAAACTGCTCTCCCTGAGCGGCTATTACAACGATTTCTGGCTCGAGGCACCCGGCGAGGTGGACCTGGTGAATCTCAACGGCGCGGGTTTCCATGGCGGAAACAACCACATCGTCTATCAGATGGTGGGACAGCCGTTGGGCGTGTTCTATCTGCCGCACTGCACGGGACTGAAGAGTGACGGGCGGGGTGGCTATGTGTACCAAATTGCCGACCTTGACAATTCAGGCGACATCAACATCGCCAACGGCAAGGACCGCCAAGTGTGCGGTCAGGCGATGCCCAAGGTGCTGCTGGGCAGTAACATCAACTTCCGTTTCAAGCAGTGGGATGTGACCGTGCAGATTAACGGTGCCTTTGGCCACAAGATTTACAACGGCACCGCGTTGACCTATATGAACATGAACAGTCTGCCGGGCTATAATGTCCTGGCCGATGCCCCCGCCCAAGCCATCAACGACCAGACGGCGACCGACTACTGGCTGGAACGCGGCGACTACGTTGACTTCGACTATCTTACATTGGGCTGGAACGTGCCTTTGGGCAAGACTCTGGCAAGCACCATCAGCCGCCTGCGTCTTGCGCTCACGATTGATGAGTTGGGTACCATCACGGGCTACTCTGGCCTGACGCCCATCATCAACAGCTCGTCGGTCAACGGCACGCTGGGCGTTGACGACAAGAACATCTATCCCGTCACCCGCTCCTATTATTTGGGGGTTACCGTAACATTCTAAAACACAGGCAATCATGAAACGATTTATCATCTATAGCCTTACGTCGCTCGCCGCTGTTTTAATGCTGGCTTCGTGCGAAAAGTTCCTCGAGGATAATCCGACAGATCGTCTGCCCGAGGATGAGGCTTACAATACGCAGAATGACCTGTGGAACAACGCATTGGGTAGCATTTACCTCAACATTGGCGGCAATGCCCCGTCCCAGGGACTGCAGGGCACAGCCCGCGGCGTGTGGGACCTGAACACGTTCTCGACCGACGAGGCGATGATTCCCACCAGGGGCGCCGATTGGTATGACGGCGGTATATGGCAGAATCTGTTTCTGCACCGCTTTGGCAATGTGGATTTCACGGGCGATACCTGGAATTACCTTTTCAAGGAGGTGCTGGCCTGTAACCGCGCCCTGGAGCGCATCGATGCCTATGCCCACTCCCATCCTGGCGAAGACTTGAACGAGATGCGTGCCGAGGCAAGTGCCTTGCGTGCCATGTTCCTGTTCTACGCGATGGACCTCTATGGCCGTGTGCCCTTGTTCATGAGTTCCACCCCCACGGTCGAGGAGATGAAGCTTCAGAACCGCTCGGTGGCGTTCCGCCACATCGTTGATGAACTGCAGGCCGCCGAAGGCTATCTTCCCGTTGTGCACAGCTCGCAACTGGGTGCGTACTACGGCCGCATGACCCGCGACGTGGTGGACTTCCTGCTGGCTAAGGTACTGTTGAATGCCGAGGTCTATGCCGATGATGACTGGACCGACGACCAGCGCCCTGACGCCTCGGCGATGAAATGGACGGTGGATGACGAAATCTTGAATACCTGGGAGGCTGTGGAGCGTTACTGCGTCATTATCGGGTCATGTGGATACGCGCTGGCCGATGAGTTCAAAGACAACTTCGATATCAGCAACGAGGAGTCGCCCGAGCTGATTTTCACCATTCCCATGGACATCTACAACTGCACCAACCGTTTCACCCAGCAGTTCCGTTCGCTGCATTACAATCATGCTGCCGCACTGGGACTGAATGGCGAGAATGGCCCGTGTGCGACCATCGAGGCGATGAAGGCCTTCGGCTACGAGAAGGGGGTGGATGCCGACGCCCGCCTGTTCTGGACCTATTTTTATGATCAGGTCTTTAACGACAGGACGGGGGCGACGGTCACCCTCGATGACGGCTCGCCGCTGATATACTATCCCCTGGCGGTGAAACTCGACCTCTCCAACGACCCGTATGAGAAAACGGCTGGTGCGAGGATGTACAAATATGAAGTTGACCAGGCGGCGATGAGCGACGGACAACTGCGCCGCAACGACATCGTGCTGTTCCGTTATGCCGACGTGCTGCTGATGCAGTGTGAGGCGATGTTGCGCGACGGCAGGGCAGGAGTGGCGGCCGATGCCTTGCTCAACCAGGTCAGGGCACGTGTCATGATGCCGGCACGCACGGCGACACTCGACAATGTGCTTGAGGAACGCATGCTGGAACTGGCTTGGGAGGGATGGCGTCGTAACGACCTTATCCGCTTCGGCTTGTTCACACGGCCTTATACTGACCGGCCGCAGACCGATGCCGACCGCCATGGCTATACCCTGGTGTTCCCCATCCCAGGCGAGACGCTCACAGCGTGCGGTAGCGCTCAAAATCCGGGGTATTAATTAGGAATGTTTTTTAGGGTTAAACATGTGAGATGAAGGACGAGAGTAAATATATCACCCGACTGGAGCAGCACGACGTGAAGCCCACGGCGATGCGCATCCTGTTGTTGCGCACGATGATGGCGCACGACGATGCCTTCTCGCTCCAGAGCCTTGAAGATGAGCTGGACACGGTGGATAAATCGACCATCTACCGCACCATCACCCTGTTCCTGACCCATCACCTCATCCATGCCATCGACGACGGCTCGGGCATGTTCAAGTATGCCGTGTGCAGCCCCGACTGCCATTGTGGCGAGGATGACGGCACCATCGACCACATGCACGCCCACTTCAACTGTGAGCGCTGCGGCCGTACCTTCTGCCTGCAGACAACGCAGGTGCCGCTGGTCGCCCTACCCGGCAATTTCCAGGTGCACAGCATCAACTATGTCCTCAAGGGCCTCTGCCCCGAGTGCGCTGTCAAGAGATAATAGATATTAGATAATGGATGGCTGCTGCTGAAAACTGACAACTGAATGAAGAATATAACACGCTGGTTGCGCAACATATTGATATTCTTTTTCACCTCGACGATACTCGCCGTGGTGATACTGAAGTATATCCCTGTCTATATCACGCCGCTGATGCTCATCCGTTGTGTCGAGGCGGTCATCGATGGCAAGGAACCCGCCATCAACCACCACTGGGTGCCGCTGGAGAAAATCGACCACAACCTGCCGCAGGCGGTGATGGCCAGTGAGGACAACCTGTTCCTCAAGCACAGCGGCTTTGACCTGGAACAAATCCAGAAGGCACAAATCGAGGCACAGCAGGGCAAGCGCCAGCGTGGTGCCAGCACCATCAGCCAGCAGACGGCCCGCAACGTCTTCCTGTGGCAGCAACGCTCGTGGCTGCGCAAGGGGCTGGAGGCCTATTTCACCTTCCTTATCGAGAAAATCTGGGGCAAGGAGCGCATCATGGAAGTCTATCTCAACTCCATCGAGATGGGCCGCAACATTTATGGCGCCGAGGCTGTGGCCCGCATCAACTTCAACACCACGCCCGACCGCCTGACCAAGGACCAGTGCGCCTACATTGCCGTGTCGCTGCCCAACCCTCGTGAACGCGACAGCGCCCATCCCACCGCCTGGATGAAAAAGGCCCACAACACCATCAAGAAACGCATGACCCAAATCGACCAGTTCCCCCGCGACCTCTGCGCCGACTGACCGCTGTCAAAACAACCCACTGTTATCATGTGAAGTGTCCAATTATTGGACACTTTTCTGTAAATATTGTTGACAATCTCCGTTTTTGCCCCTAAACAATTTGCAGTATCATTATCTATGTAGTAATTTTACACCGTGGCAAGTGGCCTCACGCGCATTTTGCCTTCTAAAATTTATAGATTATTATTCACAAACATTATAAACGATACCGTTATGAAACTAAAACCTATTTTTTGCCTACTGCTCCTGCTTGCCGCCGCCACTGCAGGTGCCCACGACTTCGAGGTCGACGGCATCTACTACAACATCACAGGCGACAACGAAGCCGAAGTCACTTATAAAGGAGATTATTACTACACTGACAACAATAGGTACACAGGTGAAGTCACGATACCCAAGACCGTCACTGAAGATGGTGTGACCTTTGCGGTCACCTCGATTGGCGATTATGCTTTTTGGCAGTGTAGCGGCATGACGGGCTTGACCATCGCCAGCTCTGTCACCTCAATCGGTGATGATGCGTTATACGGCTGTGTCGGTCTGACGAGCATATTGGTTGAAAACGGTAACCCAAGCTATGATTCGCGGGACAATTGCAATGCCATCATCGAGACGGCGAGCAATACGCTGATTGCTGGCTGCCAAAACACAATTATTCCCAACACGGTCACCGCCATTGGCAATGGCGCATTTCAGCGGTGTAGCGGCCTGACGGGCTTAATTATCCCTAACTCTGTCACCGCCATTGGGCCTTTCGCGTTCGATGGCTGTACTGCTCTTACAAGCTTGACCATTCCTAGCTCTGTCATTTCCATCGGATATATGGCGTTTAGGAACTGTAAATCTCTGATGGGCATACTGGTAGACAGTGGCAATCCATGCTACGATTCCCGAGACAACTGCAATGCCATCATCGAGGCGGCGAGCAATAAACTGATAGTTGGCTGCCAAAATTCAATTATCCCCAACACCATAGTCACCATTGGTGAATATGCGTTTAATGGCTGCAGCGGATTGCAGAGTGTGACCATCCCCAACACTGTAGTCGCCATTGGTGATTATGCGTTCGACAACTGTAGCGGCTTGACGAGCTTGACCATTCCTTACTCTGTCACCTCCATTGGAGAATATGCGTTCCGTGCTTGTAGCGGACTAACGAGCATAGAGGTCGAAAACGGTAACCCAAGCTATGATTCGCGAGACAATTGCAATGCCATCATCGTGACGCCGAGCGATATGCTGATAGTTGGTTGCAGGAATACAATTATCCCCAATACTGTGACCACCATTGGTGATTATGCGTTTTCTAACTGCCGTGATTTGACGGACATCATCATCCCTAACTCGGTCACCTCAATCAATAATAGTGCGTTTGAGAATTGTAGCGGTCTGACGAGCATCGCTATCCCCAATTCAGTGACCAATATAGATACACGCGCATTCTATAACTGCCGTGGCTTGACAAGCATCACTATCCCCAATTCTGTAACCCGCATCGGTTACACCGCATTTGCATTTTGTAGTGAGCTGAAAGACGTTTATTCCTACATTACAGACTTGGCCAAAGTGAATCTTGGCCAAAGAATCTTCGAGGACTTCAATGATAACTATTTGAAACGCACGCTGCATGTACCGGCAGGAACAGCCGAACAATACCGTTCTTCTTTCTCATGGTATCCTTATTTCAGATGGATTGTGGAAATGGGACCGAATTGTGACGTGAATGGTGACAACGCCGTGAATATTGGCGACGTGAACCAGGTCATTGACATCATCCTGTCAGGCCATCACAGTGACAAGGGTGACGTGAACGGCGACGGCGTGGTCAACATCAGCGATATCAACGCCATCATCAACTATATCCTGACCCACTAATAAATAGTGTATTCCGTTCCTTCCGTTATCTCCGTTAGTCCCGCTCCCAGTTCCGTCACAGCGTGCACCAGAACGTGACCAGGAAGGGGACCGAGAAGTCCACCAGGAAACCGTGGAACAGGCTCAGCAGCACAAAGTCCTGGCCGCTGGTGCGGGTGATGATGGGCAGCGTGGTGTCCATCGTCGTCGCACCGCCGCAGGAAATCGGCGATAACGGCCCGAAATAATTGACCAGCAGCGGTGCCGCCAGCAGGGTGAAGACCTCGCGGATGATGTTCGCCAGCAGGGCTACAGTGCCCAATTCGGGACCGCGGTATTCGGTAATCAGGATGCTCGACAGGGAGTAGTAGCCGAAACCCGAGCCCACGGCGAGGCTGTCCGTCAGGCTGCGGTGGGGTAGGGCGAGCGAAGCGATGGCAGTGATGGCGAGTGTGCCGACAATGGTCATCAGCGGCAGCAGCATCAGGCGCGGGTCCAGCTTGGTGAACGATTTGAGCAACGTCGCATTGTTGCCCACCGTAATGCCCACGCAGAAGAGCAGTGCGAAGAGGGTGATGAAACTCACGTTGCCAAAGGCGTTCAGGTCCGGTAGCCAGTGCATCACGCCACAAACGACGCCCAGCACGAAAAAGCCCACGATAATCAGGCTGCCTTTCATAGCCTGCCCTGTTCCCTGACGTTCACTTTTCCCGCTGGAAGTGGATTGCCCCTGCGACGGCGTATCGCTTGGCATGCGCTTGGCGCGGTCTTTACCGGTGCTCACCCATCGCCACAATGCCCATGAGAACAGTATCGTGCCCGTGAGTCCCGCCAGCGACAGCCACAGGGCTTCAATCCCCAGGCGGCTGATTCCGTTGATGACCTGCGGGTTTTCACCGACCTCAACACCCAGGAAGAACAGCAAGAGCCAAATGAGCACCGTCACCACGTGGGGCATGACCTGCAACTGCCGTTTCCTGAGCAAGAAACCGACAGCCATACCGCTCAATATGATGGCAACAAACTTCAACATATCGGTGACAAAGGTAGTGCAAGCCGAGTGGAGAACAAAAAGAATTCATTCTTTTTTTATCCCGACGCGCTGCCTACCTTCACTGCAAGGCATAATTAAAAAAATTTTACTACCTTTGCCACATCGCAAGAACAATTAAGACGATAATTATGAAGAAATTACTGTTATTACCGATAATTGTGGCCATGCTGGCTTGCTCCAACCAGGGCAAAGTGGATAACACTGAAAAGGATGCCGTGCCCGACACTGCAGCGCTGGTGCAGCGTGTCAATGATATCTATGCCGATGCCTTTAACCGCTATGGCGGAGGAGATAAGGCAGTTCCTGACGTCATGGCGACTGCCGACAGCCTGTATTGCTCCCGTGACTGGAAGGACTTGACGTCGCGTGTGGAGCGGGCCGACTCGGCGTTGGCAGCCGAGGGCATGATTGGCTTCTTTGATTCCGATTACTGGATTATGGGCCAGGATTGGGATGACTTGTCGGTGAGCGATGTCCGTATCATTGCGATGACCGACTCGACGGCAACCGCCGAACTCAACCTGCACAACTGCGGCAGCGTGACCGTGGTGCGCTTGGATATGGTGCTTGAGGATGACGGCTGGAAAATTGACAACTTCGTTGATGCCTCACGCGGCGTTGATTGGAAGGCCAACATGAAGGATTATCTGAAAGACAATAAATAAAAATACTAAAACTTGAAGACTATGATGAACAGATTGCTCTTGACCATCGTGGCGCTGGCAACCTGCTGGACCATGATGCTGGCGGCTCCCGCCAAACCCGACCCCTTTGTCCACACCCAGAGCGACGGCACTACCGTGACGCTGGTGATGCAGGGCGGTGAACGCATTCACTCGCTGACAACCCTCGACGGGCTGACGGTGCAGCCGACAGCCAGCGGCGACTACTGCTATGTCGTGGGTGGAGCCCTCAGTGATGTGCTTGCCCATGACGAGGGACAGCGAAGCATCGAGGAGATGGCTTTCATCACCGCCTATGGCGGGCAGATGACACTGGGTGCGGGCGTCAGCCGCATGCCGCGTCGCGAGGAGGAACCCCCAACGCCCCAGGTGCCCACCATCGGGTCACCGCGCATCCCGATTATCCTGGTCAACTACGATGACGTGAAGTTCATCAGCACCGACCCCATCGCAACCTTCGAGAACCAGTTCAACGAGAAGCAATACAGCTGTTTGCACTATTTTGAGGACCAGTCACGCGGCATGTTCTCGCCGCAATTCGATATCCTCGGCCCCGTGGAACTGCCGCAGAACCGGGAATTCTACGGTGACAATATCCGCAAGCATGGCACTGAGGTTGACCAGCAGCTGGGAACGATGATTTACGATGCCTGCACGGGACTGCCGGACGTGGATTTCTCTAACTACGATAATGACAACGACGGCTATGTCGATGTGGTGGTCGTGCTCTATGCCGGCGTCGGCGAGGCCCAGGCATGGCGTGCTGTGCCCGAGAGCGTGTGGCCCTGCCAGTGGGACATGCGTGAGGCCTATCAGTGGGGATGCAGTACCACTGGTCCCTTCCAGCTCAATGGCGTCACCATCGACAAGTTTGCCGTCTTCAATGAACTGGAGGGCGGCACCAACAGCAGTACATCCATCGATGGTGTGGGCACTTTCTGTCATGAGTTCGGGCATTGCCTGGGACTCCCCGACTTCTACAACACCGAGGGCGGCAGTTCCTACGGCATGAGCAGTTGGGACATCATGGACCACGGCTGCTACCTGAATAATGGCCACCGTCCGGCGGGATACACCTCCTACGAGCGGCATTTTATGGGTTGGATGAACCTCATCGACCCCAAGGTGAATACCCGCTACTCGCTGTCGCCGCTGGGCAGCGGCGGAGCGGCGGTCAAGGTCGTCAACGATGCAAATCCCGACGAGTATTACCTGCTGGAATACCGTGTCAAGAGCGGCTGGGACGAGTATCTGTCGGCCGAGGGCATCATGATTCTGCACGTCGATTATGACAAGAATGCCTGGGACAACAACTGCCCCAACAACAATGCCAACCACCAGCGCATGACGCTCATCCCCGCCGATAATGTGCTGTCTAGTATAAATAACCGCACCGACCTGTGGCCCCAAGGCAGTCTGGACTCTCTGACCAACAATTCGGTGCCCGCAGCAGAGGTCTTCACCGGTGGTTATATGAACAAGCCCATCACGGGCATGACTGTCAACAGCGAGCTGCAGATTGCTGGCTTCTGGTATATGCAAGGGGTAGCTGCCCTGCGTGGTGATGCCGACGGTGACGGCGAGGTGACGATTGCCGACATCACCGTTATCATCGACTATCTGATCATGAACGACCCCTATATCATCAGCCTTGATGGAGCCGATGCTGACAGGGATGACGAAATCACCATCTCGGACATCGTTGCCATCATTGACTACATCTGTTTCGGGGAATGGAGAATCTAGCGAATGCGTGCGCCCAAAACTTTGTTTTTTAGAATAATAGAATTAATTTTGCGCCATAGTTTGGTCGCGCATCTGCGTGGCCGCTGATAAAGGATACCTATTTGTTTAATAATCTAATTAGTTTTTAGGATGATGAGAAACGTTTACAAGAAATTGCTGTTGGCGGCATTGTTGATGGTGATGATGCCTATTGCTGCCATGGCTGCACCTGTGGACCAACAACAGGCCCAGGCCAAAGCCTCGGCCTTCCTGCTCACGCGTCAAGGCGCCAGGATGGCTCCATCAGCCGCAGCCGCCCCGTTGAGCCTGCTCCATGCCGAGCCCTCGACCGTCAATGCACTGGCGACGGACTATTTTGTCTTCAAGGATGGCGAGGACAACGGCTTTGTCATCGTCAGTGGCGATGACCGTGCCTGCGGCATCTTGGCTTATGGCGACAGTCGGCTGGATATGAACGACTTGCCCTGTGGCCTGCAGTGCTTGCTCGGCCACTACAAGAAGCAGATGGAGTGGCTGCTTGACCATCCCACTGCCGCTGTTGCTGCTGAACCGCTTCATGCACCCGCTGTTGTGGTGGAGCCCTTGCTCACCTGCACCTGGTCTCAGAGTACGCCTTATAACGACCTGTGCCCCGAATACCGTCACGAACATTGCCTCACGGGCTGTATCGCTACGGCGATGGCTCAGGTAATGTACTATTGGCAATACCCTGAAGTGTTGCCCGACTATCCCGCATATGTCACTGGGGCCATCGACGTACCGGCTTTGCCGGGCACGACGCTCAACTGGGACGATATGCTTGACAGCTATTATATGCTCGACGGCTCCTACAAGATGCTTTACAGCGAGGCGCAAGGCCAGTCGGTCGCCACGCTGATGCGCTATTGTGGACAGGCAACCAAGATGGGTTACGGTGTCGATGAGAGCGGTGCGCTCAGCTGGAACCAGATGACGGCGATGTGTGACTTCGGATATTATAATGGGATACTGGAAAAGCATCGTGACAACTACACCGCCGAAGATTGGATAGCGCTGATGCTGCAAGAGCTTACGGCCAATCGCCCCATCCTCTATAGCGGAAGTGGTGATATAGGGGGACATGCCTTTGTCGTGGACGGCTATGACGGCAGCAAGTTCCATATCAATTGGGGGTGGGAAGGATCTGCCAACGCCTACTTCGCGTTGGATGCTTTTACAGCCTATGGATATTATGATTTCAGTTTCAACCAGTCGATGCTCATCAATGTCTTTCCTACGGAAGAATCCAAGCCCTATGACGTGGAAGTGGACGGCATCGCCTACCGTCGCCACGGCAATGAGTTGACCGTAACCCGCAGGGAGAAATTTGACAATACCTATAGCGGCAATGTCACCATCCCCAGTCACGTCACTGTCGACGGTCAGGATTGTGTGGTCACCGCCATCGGCAACAGCGCTTTCAAGAACTGCAAACAGCTGCGGGCCGTAACACTTCCCGAGACCCTGAAACGAATCGAAAAATATGCCTTCAAGAGCTGCAAGATGTTGACAGCGATGACCTTGCCCGAGGGGGTCGAGTCTATCGACTGGGCCGCCTTCCAGGATTGCAATGCTATTAGGACTTTCACTTTCAACCCAGGCGTGAAAAATATCGAGGGCTATGCCTTCACTTATTGTGCTGGACTCAAGAATCTGGACCTTCCCAACTCGGTGGAGCGCATCGACCCGGATGCCTTCTTCGTCTGCTCTGGCCTGAAAAACTTGTCTATCGACATGGAGTGTGTCCCTGATGAGGCATTCTACTACTGCACGGGGCTGAATACGGTGAACCTGGGCAATCATGTGAAGACCATCGGTGAGGGGGCTTTCTCGGAATGCTGGTCACTTGCCACGGTAAACATGGGTGCCAATGTCGATTCCATTGCACCGATGGCATTCAGCGGTTGTACGGCAATCAAAACCATCAAGAAACTGCCCGATATCCCGCCGCTGGTAGCTGATGAGAACTGTTTCCCCGAGAATGTCTACCACCAGGCAACGCTGTATGTCCCCGAGTGTGCTTGGGTGGACTACTACTGTTGTGACGTGTGGACCCTGTTCGATCATCAAGTCGTTGAACCTGCTGTCCTGCCAGGTGACGCTAATCTTGACGGAGCCGTCAACATTGCCGATGTGAACCTTGTCATCAACGACATCCTGAGCGGTGCATCAACCACCGCTTGTGACGTGAATGGTGACGGTAGTGTGAACATCGCCGACGTGAACTTTATCATCAACCGCATCTTGAGCACACCGTGATGTGCCGTGTGGTCCCTGACTTCATAACCCAATCAGTTTATTTACACCTAGATGAAACACTTTTTTCAGCAATCAATCGTTACGGCTGTCTTGGCCATATTGTCACTGACCGCTCTTGCGGCTCCCGTCGGCATTGACCAGGCTAGCGCTACCGCAGCCGGCTTGCTCCAGCACCGCGTCCAGGGTAGGGCGGCGGCAAGCGGCGTAACCATGACCCTGACGCATGTCGAGGCCTCCAGCGTGCTGCCTGGCATGGTGGATTACTATGTGTTCAATGCCAGTGATGCCGGTTCGTTTGCCATTATTGCCGGCGATGACCGTGCCCATGCAGTGTTGGCCTATGGCGACGGTCAGCTCGATATGGACAACCTGCCCTGCAACCTGTCGTGCATGCTTGAGCAGTACAAGGAGCAACTGGAGTGGCTTGCCGCCCATCCCGAGGCCCAGGTACTGGCCGAGGAGGAGCAGCAGGCACCCAGCGAAGACTCGGTAATGCCCCTGCTCACGTGCAGCTGGTCCCAAAGCGCGCCCTACTATAACATGTGCCCCACCGATGCCTTTGGTAACCATGCCGTCACGGGTTGTATCGCCACAGCGATGGCACAGGTGATGTACTATTGGCGTTATCCCTCCCGCCTGCCTGCTGTTGAGGGGTATCGCTATGAGATTTTCACGTTGGAGGACCTGCCGGCCTGCACTGTCGATTGGGACAACATGCTGGATCAGTATCTGGGAGAGTATAACGAGACACAGGCCAATGCAGTGGCCGTGCTGATGCGCTACTGTGGCCAGGGTTGCCACATGATGTATGGCATTGACGGCAGCGGCTCCTATATGGCGAGCCAGCGGGGAGCATTGGTCAAATTCGGCTATGTCAACGGCATTGGCAGCAGGGATAGGGACCGCTACTCGGCAAGTTCCTGGACCACCATGATGCTCGAGGAATTACATGCAGGGCGTCCCATCCTCTATACCGCCCAGGCCAACGGTGGCGGCCACGCCTTTGTCATCGACGGATATCATGACAACATGTTCCACATCAACTGGGGATGGGCGGGAACCGGCAACGGATACTTTGCCTTGGATGCCTTCAATGTCGAGGGTTACCGCTTTAATTCTGACCAGGGAATGCTCACCAACGTACGACCGCCCTCGGGCAGTGGCGGCACCCCTGTCGAGGACTATGACCTGGAGCAGGACGGCATCTATTACAAGCTGAACGGCACTGAACTGGCCGTGGTCAGCAAGGATTCGGGACATAATTCCTATTCTGGTAATGTGGTCATCCCCGACCACGTCACTGTAGATGGTCAGCGCATCACTGTCACCGCGATTGGCGACGGCGCTTTCATGAACTGTGCCGGCTTGACGGGTGTGACGATGCCCTCTACCGTGAAAACCATTGGCAGGAAGGCCTTCAGGAACTGCATGAACCTCTCCCGCGTGATGGTGCCTGATAATGTTACCGACATCGGCGAGCAGGCGTTTGCACATTGTGTGTCTTTGGAGCTGATTACCATTCCTGCATCGGTCACTTCGTTCGGCTTTGATGCTTTTGAGGGTTGTGTGAAACTGAATAATGTATCCATCAGCGATGTTGCCGCCTGGTGTGCTGTCCGCTTCCCCAACAACAACTCCAATCCCCTGTATTTTGCCCGACACCTGACGCTCAACGGCAAGGAGGTGAACAAGCTGGTCATTCCGTCAAGTGTGGCTGTGGTGAGCCGTTCAGCGTTCATCAACTGCACCTCGCTGCGTGAACTCGTTGTCGAGGAGGGCGTGCAGTCGTTGGAGCGTTCCGCATTCTGCTACTGCGACAATTTGGCTTCAGTGTCCTTGCCTTCGACGTTGACCGCTATCGGCAGGTCGACGTTCTACGAGTGTACTTCATTGCCGCACATCGAGTTGCCTCAAGGCTTGCAGACGATAGGCCTGGCAGCGTTCTACGGCTGTGCCGCATTGCAGGAGGTGACCTTCCCTGCCTCGGTTACATCGGTGAGCGAACAGGCGTTTGAGGCTTGCGAGGCGTTGAACGCCGTGCGCATTTCCGACTTGGAGGCATGGTGCCGCATCAGGTTTGATAAAGAGAACGCCAATCCGCTGTATTGCGCCGGCCACCTCTACTTGAACGGAGAGACCATTGAACAGCTTATCCTGCCGGAGGGCATCGATAAAATATCGTCTTACACCTTTGCCGGCGACATGGATTTGAAGCAGGTTGACCTTCCCGCTGGTATCACGCTCATCGGCGACGGTGCGTTTATGCGCTGCCGCAACCTTAAGGCGCTCTCCTTGAATGCTGGGATTCAGCATATTGGGGAAAATGCCCTCAAGGGTTGCACTTCGTTGACCGGCATGACCATCCCCGACTGCGTCACGTCCATCGGTAACGGTGCATTCACCAACTGTTCCGCAATGAAGTATATCGTCTTTGGTGAGGGTATAAAAGCGATCGGTAAGGATATGTGTGATGGCTGCAAGGGCCTTGAGGACATCGTCATCGGCAGCCATGTTGAGACCATCGGAACCATGGCGTTCTACTCATGCCGTGCTGTGACCACAGTGACTTGTAAGGCTAAGGTTGTACCGCAATTGGCGGGTGCGGCTTGTTTCAATAATGACGCCTACAAGAATGCAACGTTGCAGGTGCCCAAGGGAACTGAACAGGACTACCGCCAGGCCGATTACTGGAAAAACTTCGAGAATATCCTTGGCATTGACATCCACAACAAACTGCCGGGTGACGTGAATGCCGACGGCAGCGTCAACATCGCCGACATCAACGCCCTCATCGGGGCCATCCTGAACGGCAATCGCAGCGCCATTTACGACGTGAACGAGGACGGCAGTGTCAACATCACCGACATCAACGCCATCATCAACTGGATACTGGCCAACTGAATCATTTAACAACTGAATCGTCTGAAGAAGTCTGAGATTTCTGAGTGCGGATGCCCCTCAGAAACCTCAGACTTCTCAGTTGTTGAAAAGTGGATGCCAATTCGTGCAATTCGTAGTTTCAATTATTCCCAGTCGGCGAGGTTGCATTGACGCTTGGGGATGGCGCTGGAGAAAGTGAGGCCTGTGCGGCGCTCTACCTCGGCGACGGTGACGGCATACTTGCTGATATTGCCGGGGCACGGCTTGTTGTCATAGATAAAGGCGATGGCACGATTTTGGCCGGGGGCGTACAGCACCTTGAAGAAGGCATCGGGGACGGCAATGTTCTGTTTGTCCTTGCCAATCATCTTGGGATTCTTGCCCATGATGGGGCCGGTAAAGACCAGGATGCGCTTGTCGCGCTTTGCCCAGTGGTGCACTTTCTCTTCCAGCACGCGCCAGTGGTCGTTGTTGAGTTTGGTGTCCTGCGGGCACATGTTGGTCATGTAGAAGCACTGCGTCATCGCGGTCTTGTCCCAGCGCATGTCCATCGCGGGCGCCATGTGGCCACGGCTGTAGCCGCTGCCGCGGTATTCCCAATTCTCTGGGCAGCCCTTGACCTTGCCGTCGCGGGCATAGTTGTAGCTCTTGCGGTTCTCGTGCCCTGGGGCGTCGGCCATATCGACCATCGTCGCCGTCAGTTCGTAGGCGACGCAGTTGGGAATCCTCAGCGATGGATTGAAATTCACCCTGATGGTCTGGTAGTTCAGCACCTGGTTGGATACCCCCTTGGGGATGTTCACTGCCAGCAGCGCGTTGGTGTTCTGCTGCGCCACAGCGGTTGTTCCCTTGGTTGCGGCCGTCGTCTTGCTGATGGTGGGAACGCTCACCAGCGATGAGGCTGTCCCTTTCTTTTTCTTCTTGTTTTTCTTTGACTTTTTCTTGCTCTTGGCCTGGGCACACCACTGCATGGTCACCTCATTGTCACCCATCACTTGCGGCGGCAGGGCACCGCCCATCACCATTGCCGCAATCAGCACCCAAATCTTAACTGTTTGCCTCATCTAATATCTGTTATCTAATATCAAATATCTATTATCTAATTCGTCCACGCGTCCAGGTTGACGGGCGTCTCCAGCCGTTGCTGTTCATCTTGGGACAGGGTGGGGAAGAAGTCCAGCCCTGTGCGGCGTTCCACCTCGTTGACGCTCACGGCATACTGCCGTAGCCGTCCTCCGCTGTGGCCGTTGGGGTAGATGAATGCGATGGCCCGCCTGGGCCTCACGCACGGTGCCATGATGACCTTAAAGTAGGCGCTTGGCACCTTCACCCGTCCGCCGGTCAGTGTGGTGTCGCCCTCGCTGACGACCGGCCCCGAGAATACGAGCAGCGCACTGTCGCGCTTTGTCCACTCGCGCACTTTCTCCTCGAGCTTCGCCCAGCCTCCCCCGTTGAGTGCCTTGTGCATCGGACACACGTTGGTCAGCAGGAACGATTGGCGCATCGCGTCGGTGTTCCACTTGAGGTCGCCAGCAGGAACCAGGTGCCCGCGGTCAAAGCCACTGCCCGCATAGTCGGCAGGCATCGGACAGCCCTTGACCCCTGTATCGGGCAAGAAGGAACCGTCACGCTCGGCTGTTCCGTTGAGTTCGTTGATAACGAACTCGTAGGCAGCGCAGTTGGCGATGCCCTGCTGGCTGTTGAAATGCACCTCAAAGGCGTCATACTTCACCAGTGTGTCGCTCATGCCACGGGGCACAGCAACCGTCATCAGGCTGTCGCGCTCTCCAGCACTCAGTGGCTCCATATGCGTGGTTGAACTTCTCACTGCAACCTTGTACAGCAAAAAGCATACCAAACCCACCGCCAGGCCCCAAAGCGTGAACCTGACGGCATCGCCCCATCGCTGCCAAAACCGCTCCAACCGCCTTTTCATGGGGCCATCACTGCGTTTTCTTGATGATGATGAAGATGGCTAGCATCGTGAGCAGCGTGACGATGCCAAAGGAGATGAGGAATCCTGTCACGCTCAATTTTCCTATCACTAGAAGCACGATAAGAAGGATGTTGAGCAAGCCCTCTATGATGGCCAGAATGATTAATGCTTTTTTTCGGTTCATAGTCGCTTGTTTTAGTGGATGGTGATGAATTAATTTGTGATACTCTGAATCCAGGCGGCAATGTCGCTGATGACCTCTTCCGAGAAGGTTTCCTCGATAGCCTCATATTCGTCAAGCATACCGGTCTCACAGTGCTGGAACAGGTGATTCAAGTCGGGATAGGACTTGATGAGGTGACGTTGGTCGGCCGGCAGGGTGCGGCGCAGGGCATTCAGGTTCATGTCGGCGGGAACTTGGACGTCTTTCTCGCCATTGACGGCCATCACGGGGCAGGTGATTTTGGTAATGTCATCCTGCGGGTTGTAGGTAAGGAAGAACTGATACCAGGGTATCTGCTTGATTTGCGGATTGTTGCGGATGTCGTCAATGGTCAAGTCCTTGGCCAACTCACCATACAACGCTCGGTTCTGCTCAAGCAGGATGCTGTCGCCCGATACCGTGGTACCGGCAAGGCTGACGATGAAGTCAACCACCCCCTTACCTCCCAGCATAAAGGCGATGGTGCCGCCCTCGCTGTGGCCGATGATGCCCACTTGCTGGAAGCGCCCGGTCTGGCGCAGCCATGCGATGCCTGCAGCAGCATCGTCAGCAAAATCACGGGTCGTGGCCATCATGAGTTCGCCACCTTTGGACTCGCCAAAGCCGCGGTCATCGTAGCGCAAAGTGGCGATACCGTGGCGTGCCAGGCGGTCGGCAATCACGGCAAAGGGCTTATGGCCGAGAAGTTCCTCGTCACGGTTCTGCAGTCCGCTTCCCGTCACCATCAGCAGGACGCACTTGGCGTCGGCGGGCACCGTGAGCGTCCCGGCAAAGGTAGCGCCAGCCTCGTCGTTGGCAAAAGTCACTTCCTCGGTCTGATAGGGGAATGGCGGTTGAGGCATCTGCGGGCGGTTTTGAGCCGCAGCGGTCAATGCCAGCATGGCGATAAGCGATGATAGAATGAGTGATCTTTTCATTTTGCTTTGTAAATGAGTAATGTGAATGTTAAACTTGTGATTAGAATAATGATGAGAGGAAGCCAAATCCATTCGGGATGAATATCCATCACGTTACCCAAAAGCGCATTAGACATTACCATCAGCGCAAACTCAATAGCTATCACACGACTGCAGCGTATAGTGAGCAGGAGTTGGCGCATGTTGCGCAGCCGATGTGCGTTATTGAAAAACCTTGGGAGATAGCACGCCACAAAAAGAAAGATGATGGCAATGGAAATGAAAGCGAGACCAATCAGCCAATCCTTACCTGTAGCACCGACAAACTGATGCCTGGCCAGGGCGATTACCCACGTGATGATAAGCAGCAGCACAGCGATGGCTTCCATAATGGTCCCCTCGGTCGTGCGGGGCACCTTGACTTTCTTGATATCAAAATTGTTGTCCATTGTTTTTGCTTTTAAATGATTAAAAAGGTTATTTGCTCTTTTTCTCCTTGTGTTTGTCAAGTCCGCCAAAGAACCAGCCGATGACGCCAAACATGATGACGGTGCCTATAACGATAATCCGGTTTGACTCCTCATAGTGCAAGTAATCGTGAAGGCTGCTCAGCACCGCCAGCATGGCGTGGAACACTGCCCAGCACCGCCCGGTGTTCACAAATGAGGAGATTTGCTTATCGGTCACAGATTCTTTGATCTTGCTGAAGAACCAGACGGGATGGTAGGCGACCACCAGCCAGGCAATGGCCAGTAGCGTGAAAATAAGCGTCGTCAGCGGCGACTGGAAAATGCTCGTGAGGCTCAACCCCTCTGCCGACAGCTTGATGTACCATGCTACGGCCAAAAGGATGAGGATGAAAATCTCGACTATGGCCCACACGATGGTGCGGTGGGCCTTTAATTCTGGAACGTCGTGGTTGCCTCTCGAGTCACTCACTGCATCCTCTGCTTTGCGCACATTGCTGATGCGGTCTTGATAATAGATGAAGAAGCTGATCCAGATATAAATCAGAACGAGAACGCTGATGGTGCGCCACGGGGTTCCGTCAGGTATGTCCTTCAGAAAGGAATAGCACATTAGGCCCAGGGCAATAAAAATCCCATAGGTCAGCTTCCTGCTGATAGACAAATCGAGATGGGTCTTGTTCTTAAAGCGGTCTTCATCCTGCAAGAACGGGAAAAACGCTGCCAAAAGCATACCTAGCGAAAAGAGCGTCGCCCAAATGTAGGTGCTGCAAGGAGTGTCCATAAAGAATACCCCTTCAAACACGTGCTGTGACCATGCCCAACCCCACGAAATGAGGAGGATGAGCACCGTCAGCAACCCCAAGAAAAGTCTCTTGGGCGTGGTGGCCGCTTTGGCCTCATTGATGTCGATGCCCGACGTTGTAGTGTCGTCGCCAGCAGCATCTTCCTCAATCAATTGTTTGTTCTCTTTGTTCCAGAAGTAAATCCATCCACAGTGGAAAATGGTCATGAACACGAACACTGCACCGATGGCTACCACTGCTGCCAAGCTGAGTATGCCCTTTTTGTACGCGACCAGGGCGATTGCTGTCGCAATGCCAGACCCGTAGAACAGGGCGTAATACAGGATATTCAATCCATTATTGTCAAATCGAGGTTTCATAGTCACTTCTTGAAGGAGTTGATGACAAACTTTGATCCAAACAGCAGTACGAATAACAGGCCGTAAGCGATGAGCAGTCCTTCAGCGACTTTGCCGAGTTCGACATTGAGAAACAGTACACCAATCAATAGGAACAGGGCGCAGCCGATGGATAATGCCCGTTTGCGGTAGATGCCCAGATGGAGCTGCTTGACGGTCGTCGGCTTGAAACCCATTACCCTGTGGAAATAGGCGGTCACCAGGAACCAGATGGCTCCGATTGTCAGCGCGATGCCTAACTTGAAAATGTCATCTTCAAACAACTGTTTGTGGAAAATCAGTATCCAGCTCACAATGAGCATCATCAACGTGATGAACTCGCAGATGGTACCGCCAATGGTGCGCCTGATCTGCATACTCTTGATTTCCTTCTCGGCCTTTTCATCTGCCTCGGCCTCCTTCAGCAACTCGGCTTTCCACGCTTTGTGCGATTCAGGGTCGATGCGCGACTGGATGAACATCACGACACCGGTGATGGCTGTGGTTCCGATGAGGAATATCGGGAATAACCATCCGTTATCGAGGACTTTGATCCAAACGAGATACAATGCGACGGCCATCATCACTATGATGCAGACCCAGATGGTTGCATTTGCTGTCTTTTTACTCATTTTCATAATGCCACTCTCCTTCCTCTTGCTGGTTATCGGGTTCACGTTTCTTCTTGGGCAGACGGCGGGCCTTGCGCAGCGCCTCGGTGATGATCCACTGCAACTGACCGTTGGTCGAGCGGAACTCGTCGGCTGCCCATTTCTCGATGGCATCCATCGTGTCGCTATCGACACGCAGGATAAAACTTTTTGTCGTTTTCTTTGCCATAGTCTGCTTTGTTTAATTCTCAGTCTTCAGTCTTCAGTTGTCAGTTTTCAGTCTTCAGTTGAACGCGGATGCCGCTGAAAACTGAAAACTGAGAGCTGAAAAACTGTATTGGTTACTGGTTCAGGGTGCCGGTGTTGACCACGGGCTGGGCCGATTCGTCGGCACACAGCACGACGAGCAGGTTGCTCACCATAGCGGCCTTCTTGTCCTCGTCGAGCTCGACAATGTCGTCGGCCGACAGTTTGTCAAGGGCCATCTTCACCATGCTCACGGCGCCCTCCACGATCTTCTCACGGGCGGTGATGATGGCGCTGGCCTGCTGGCGGCGCAGCATCACGGCAGCGATTTCGGGAGCGTAGGCCAGGTAGTTGATGCGGGCCTCGACCACCTCGATGCCAGCAAGCGACAGACGCTCGTTGAGTTTGCCCTCAAGCTGCTCGTTGATTTCTTCGCCACCCGAGCGCAGGGTCAGTTCCTTGGTGTCCTCGTCGTTGTCGTCGTAGGCATACTGGCCGGCTACCTGCCTCAGGGCGGCATAGCTCTGGACGCTCACAAAGGCCTCCAGGGCACGCATCAGGCCCTTGGCGTTGCCGCTCAGGGTGCCGTCGGTCGATGCCATGGTCTGCGAGTCAACCTCAAACAGGGCCTTGTAGGTGTCCTTCAGTCTCCACACCAGCACCAGACCGATCATCACGGGGTTACCCACCTTGTCGTTGACCTTGATGGGCTCGGCATCCAGGTTGCGGGCACGCAGCGACACTTTCTTGGTGCCGTAGAACGGGTTGATCCAGTAGAAACCGGTTTTAGTAAAGGTACCGCTGTACTTGCCGAACCAGGTGGTCACGCGGGCCGTGTTGGGCTCAAGCATCAAGAAGCCGCCTAAGAAAATTAAGGTGATGATGGCGAGCACCACGCCCAGTATGATCAGGCTTGTTGCCATCCAGTCTTGGTTAGACAGGTCGTACAGAACGATGCCCTTGTAAATGCACCACACAGCGAGAATCGGCATAGCGATAACCACAAACAACATCAAGAAACCGTTGACGGTTAAGCCTTTGAAATTAAATTCCTTGGATTCCATAATCGTAAAAGTTGAAAAAGTTAGTATTTAGTTTTGTTTAAAATAATATCAAAATGATATCACAAAGATATGTGCAATTTTTGTACCGACAATGGCTTTCTCCAATTATTTAACACACTTTAACGGAATTCCCACTGTTTTCGGTGTTGCAAAGAGGCAAAGGTTGATAAAACCTTCTAAAAAAACATGAATCATAGTGATGATATTGAGAGAATGTGATATCTTTGCACTTATTAATGATAAAATCATACTGATTATGAAAAAGTTTTTGTGTTTATTCATTGCCCTGATGGCAGTCATGGCTGTCCAGGCTCAATCTATTTGCGGTTCTTGGCAGAGTATGCAGCCCAAGGTCAAAAACCTGGATGATGGTACTCATTCAACGATTACTGACGTGTACACCTTCAATGAGGATGGTACATTTGTCAATGCATGCGATATCACCTATTCCACCCAGCCTTCGCGCACGATGGAGAGGGAGGTCGCGCTCTCTTCTAGTGTTTCGGGCACTTATAAGCTGGAAGGCGAGAAACTGGTGCTGAAGTTCAATATGAAGACTTTTAAATTGGACGTGACCAGCATCTCGGAAAACGGCAAGGTAATTGATAAGCCCGAGGCCATTTCCCTGTTCAATGGCGCATTCAACAATAGTGACACCAAGAAGAAAATTGCCAATGAACTGAAGAATGAAGCCTTCACGGTCAAGATGACCGGTTCAATGCTCGAACTCACTGATCCCAACGGCGAAACGATGCGATTGATGCGTATCCCCGCCATTAAGCACTAGGAGCCCTTACTTTACGGTTCCCCAAATCACAAGCGGTTGAGTCACCATTCTAGTCGGGTAACTCAACCGCCTGTTTTATATTGGGAATTTGAAGTGTTTTGTAAAAAAATAGCTGTCTTCATGTAGTTTTTAGGTACTCTCGTGCGTCTAAAGAGTAAAAAAACTAACCAATTAAATATGTGGCATGATGGAAACTCAAGAATTAGAAAACCTGAACAGAACGGACTTGTTCGAGGAACTCAAGGACAAGTGTAAATCAATTGTAAAACGTGACCTCTACTGCGGACTGGTAGCCTGGTTTCTGGTAATACTGCTCTTAATCTTCGCCGGAGTAAGACTATATAATCCCAAAAACATGTTATACACCATACTATGGATTGTTTTGGTTAGCTTGGCTGTAGGGTTGTTCCTCTACGACTGTTGGTTTCTCAAGAAAGTTGGCAACTTTGACACTCCAGATCGGTTATTGTATTGCTTTGAAAAGAAACACCGATACAATTTGATTGCTTGGCTTTTTTCTTTGGTATTTATTATTGGCATCCCCTTTGTCGGACGTGGTATCGATTATGGGTTGATTATAGGTATGGCAATTGCAACTGTAATCACTGTAATCATCATGTATTATTCTGGTGGCCCATTGTGGTATCGCAAAGAAAAGGATATTATTGAGCAACTACGAGAACTCACAGATAAGAAATAAACCCGCCTTTACACAACATTCGAGATTGATTATTAGCTGTCTATGTGTTAATAATTCGTCAGTAGTGCAAGTGCCGAACAGTTTAGGATAATCTGGAGTTGGGATTAGAACGGGAGTGCGTGAGCAGCGGTGGCGACAAGATTAACGCAGCAGGGGCTGCGTTGAATGTCGGCGGCATTCGGCATAGTTGGAGCTCGCTCCACTCTGCGCTCATTTGCACGACATTTGTACTCGTGCATCTTGTGCGCTCCCGCGGGGCCGCTGCCTTTGAACAACCGATTGCTGCGCAATCTTTTGGTTGTTTTTTATAGCCCACCGCTCAAGCAAGCTTGGCGATGGACTATAAAAGATTCGAACTTGCGGTAGAGTTACCCCTACGGCAGTTTAGCAAACTGCTGGTTTCAGCCACTCACCCACCTCTCCGGAAGCTAGCTGAAAGTATTTTTCAATAGCGACTGCAAAGGTACTGCTTTTTTTGATACCTGCAAGCATTTTTGCGTGTTTTTTCAAAAAAAAGTCGGTAAAGTGTTGCACAATGGCTTTTTTCGGGCGTTTTAAGTATCGCTATTACAAAATTTTGTATCTTTGCAGCCCAATAACGGGCAGGGTTGTCCGTTTAAATAAAAAAACAGAAAAACAATGGCAGACATCACTATTGCAGGTGTCATGCGTGCCGGGGCCTATTCGCCCAACCACATCGGCAATGACACCGCCATTTTCAACCTTGTTGCCGAGCAGCTGCGCAAACGCGGTTGCCAGGTCAACGTCTATAGCGAGGACCAGTTCAACAGTCAGGAAATCAAGGAGCCCGTCGTGCTCGCCATGTGCCGTGAGCGCGAGAGCATCGCCAAGCTGCAGCGCCTGGAGAACGAGGGCAAGCTGGTCATCAACTCGGGCTACGGTATCGAGAACTGCACCCGCGAGCGCATGACGCGCATCCTGCTGGGCAACGGCATCCCTTATCCCGAGAGCCTGATTGTCAACACCAACGAGAACATCAAGGACCAGCTCAAGAAGGCCGGCTTCAAGTCGTGCTGGATCAAGCGCGGCGACTTCCACGCCATGCACAAGGAGGACGTGAGCTATGTGCGCCATCCCGAGGAGGCTCAGGAGGTGCTGCAGGAGTACTTCTACCGCGGCATCACGCGTGCAGTCATCAACACGCACCTCGTGGGTGACCTGGTGAAGTTCTACGGCGTCAAGGACTCGCAGTTCTTCTATTGGTTCTACCCCTTTGACGAGGGCCACAGCAAGTATGGCTGGGAAGAGGTGAACGGCCACTCACAGGGCATCGACATCGACCTGAACAATTTGAAGGAAATCTGTGCCCGCGCTGCCGAGGAACTGAACATCGTCATCTACGGCGGTGACTGCATCGTGGACCCCGACGGCACCATCCGCATCATCGACTTCAACGACTGGCCCAGCTTCGCGCCCTGCCGCAACGAGTCGGCACCGCACATCGCCAAGGCCGTGCTGGCACTCGCCAAGGCCCACATGGGACTGTAATTAGTTAGGAGTGAGAAGTTAGGGGTGATTCCTCTAGATTATCTAGATTATCTAGAACTTCTAGAACAAATGAAAAATTGAAAAACATGACATTAAAAGAAGAATACCAGTCGTCACTAAAGTCATCGGACACCGAGGAGTGGTTCGACCTGCATTTTCATCGCCCCCTGGGTTTCCTGTGGGCTAAGTTGTTCGAAAAGATTGGCGTGAGCCCCAATGCCATCACTGTCGCCAGCATTTTTATGGGCGTGATTGGTGGTGCGATGTTGTATTTCGGTCAGCGTGAGTTGGCCTGGATTAACTGGCTGGGCATGTTGCTCATCACGTGGGCCGACACCTTTGACAGTGCCGACGGACAGCTGGCGCGCATGACGCAGCAGTATTCCCGCATGGGACGCATCCTGGACGGCGTGAGCGGTGACCTGTGGTTTGCAGCCATCTGCTTCGCTATCGTCTTCAGGGAACTGGACTTTGGCGACAGGCTGACGGGTTCCTTATATTTCGCCAATCATGAGTGGCAGATTTGGGCACTGGGCATCGCCGCCGGCGCCAGCCATGCCCTGCAGGCTGCCATGGCCGATTATTACCGCCAGTTCCACCTGTTCTTCCTCAAGGGACAGCAGGGCAGTGAACTGGACAGCACCGCCAAGCTCAATGAGCAGTACCACCAGTTGGAGTGGGGCCGCAACTTCTGGAGCAAGATGCCGCTGTTCTTCTATCGCGGCTACACCTCCAATCAGGAGCACATGACGCCCAAGATGCAGCGCCTGCGTGCCGCCCTCACGGAGCGTTATGGCGAGGACGGCGTGCCCACGCAGGAGTTCCGCGAGTACTTCCGCCAGCTCAGTCTGCCGCTGATGAAGTACACCAACATCCTGACCTTCAACACGCGCACCATTGCCTGCTTCATAGCCGTGCTCATCAACATCCCCTGGCTGTACTTTGCCTTTGAAATCGTGGTGCTCAACATCCTGCTCATCTACATGGTGCTTCGCCACGAGGGCATCTGCAAGAAAGCCCTCAAGAAACTGCAAGAAAGCAATTAACCATTAGCAGTCGCCCGACGGGCGACCTCCTGAGTAACCCCCAGTAAATCAGGCGAGCGAGCGCAAGCGAGTGAGGCTGATTCACTGGGGGCTATGACATGCACACACCCTGTCGCCCTTCGGGCGTCAGCTTACGTTATCGAACAACCCCCAGTGAAACCGAATCCCTCGCTATCGCTCGGTCATCGCTTTTACTGGGGGTTACTCAGAGGGTCGCCCTTCGGGCGTCAATACTAAAGCCTAAAACCTAAAGCCTATCGCCTAACGCCTTAGTATCCGAAGATTTCTTCGAGGGTGAGGCGGTGGATGGGGCCGATCTTCTCCAGGGCCTTCATGTCGAGTTCTTTCTCGTCGCCCAGGATGATGTAGCGGTAGGGCTTTCCAGCCATCGACTGCTGCTCAAAGTTCACGATGTCACTGAGCTTGAGGTTGGGCAGCATCTCAAACACCTTGCTGTTGATGTCGTAGTCCAGACCCATGCGCTGTGCCTGCATGTAGCTGTTCAGGACGCCACCGCGCACGACGCGGCGCGAGGCGAGCTTCTTCATCAGCGACTCCTTGGCCAGGGCAAAGGCTGCCTCGCTCTGGGGAATGGTGCCCACGATGTTGTTGAACTCGTTGACGCAGTCCATCATCTTGTCGTTCTGGGTGATGATGTAGGTCATGGCATACTCGGGATGACCCATCTCGTTGGGCTGACGGTAGTAGGCGGCAGCCGAGTAGGCGAGACCGCGGGCCTCGCGCAGCTCCTGGAAGACGATACCGTTCATGCCACCACCAAAGTACTCGTTGAACAGGTTGATGACTGCTGCGTGCTCGGGAGTCCATGCGGTGCCCTCGTTGTGATACTGAACCATGTAAATGTTCTTGGCATCGTAGGGGGCAATCAGAATCTCGGTCTGCGGAGTCAGCTGCTCCATGTAGTCAACGCCGACGGGCACAGCGGCCAGGTTCTTGCTGGTCTTGTGGGCCTTCTTCAGGCACTTGTCGAGTTCCTGCTGGCTCAGCGGGCCGTAGTAAACCACGGTGTGCTGCATGTCCTTCATGCCCTTGACGAGCTTGAGCAGGTCGGCGGGCTTGGTGTCGCGCAGCTGTTGGGCGCTCATTATGTCGGTGTAGGAGTTGCGGGGACCGTACATGCCGTACTCATTCAGGCGGCCGAAGCACTCGTCCTGGCTCTGCTTGGCATCGTTGCGGGACTTGAGGATGACGTCAACCATGTTCTTGTAGGCTGTCTCGTCAACCTTGGCGTTCTGCATCAGGTCCTCGAGCAGCTTGATAGCCTCAGGCATGTTCTCGTTCAGACCGCTCAGGGTGACAAAGGTCCGGTCGTCGGTCACATTGAACGACATGTTGCAGGCCAGCTTGTACAGGCGCTGCTTGAACTGCTGGGGCGTCAGCTTCTTGGTGCCCAGGTAGTCCAGATAGCTCAGTGCGATATCGTAGCGGTTGTCAGCGGTGTTGCCGAAGTCATACTTATAGGTCAACGAGAACAGGTCGTCCTGGGTGTTCTGCTTGTAGAGCAGCGGCAGGTTCTTGCTGGTCTTATCGACGGTCATCTCCTTGCTGTAGTCCACAAACTGCGGCTGGATGGGCTCGACGATTTCGCTGAGGATATTCTTCACGAAGTCGCTCTGCATGTCGCGGTTGGTGGGGATGGGGGTGATGGCGGGCTTGTCAATCTTCTTGGCGGTGGTGTCCTCGCCCATGCGCTTGTACACGCACACGAAGTTGTTGTTCAGGTAACGGTTGGCAAAATCGACAACCTGCTGCTTGGTCATGCCGGCCATGCGGTCGAGCTTGCCCACTTCCTGGGCCCAGTCAACGTGGTTGATAAAGGCGTTGACCAGCTGGCGTGTGCGGGAACCGTTGCTGTCCAGCGACTTGAGGTAGCTGAGCTTGTTGTTGTTCACCACGCTCACGAGCAGGTCGTCGTCAAAGTCACCGGCGCGCAGCTTGGCCAATTCGCCCAGCAGCTTCTCGCGCACCTCTTCCAGGGTCTGGCCCTCGTTGGGGTAGCCGATGAGCATGAGCATCGAGTAATCGGTCATGGCGTCGCTGTAGGCACCGCTCATCATCACCTCGTGGGTCTGGTTCAGGTTCAGGTCCATGAGACCTGCCGTGCCGTTCGATAGCATCTCGGCAACGACGTCCATGGTGTCGCACTGCAGGCTGTTGCCGGCACCGAAGCGCCATCCCAGGGCCACGAATTCGGCCTCCTGACCCACAACGGTGGTGTCAACAGGAGCCGTGATGGGCTTGAGGGCAGCAAACTCGGGACGGGTGAGCTTGTTGTTGGGTTTCCAGCTGCCGAAGTGGCGCTCCAGGATGGTGATGACCTCGTCGGGGTCAAAGTCACCAGCCATACAGATGGCCACGTTGTTGGGGCAGTAGTAGTTGTTGAAATAGTTCTTGATGTTGGTAATCGACGGATTCTTCAGGTGCTCCTGCGTGCCGATAGTGGTCTGCGTGCCGTAGGGGTGGGTGGGGAACATCTTGGCGTTCATGGCCTCGAACAGTTTCCACTGGTCGTTGGCGATGCCGATGTTGTACTCCTCATACACGGCCTCCAGCTCGGTGTGGAAACCACGGATGACCATGTTCTGGAAGCGGTCGGCCTGGATGCGTGCCCAGCGGTCCACCTCGTTGGCGGGGATGTCCTCGGTATAGCAGGTGACGTCGGTGCTGGTATAGGCGTTGGTGCCGATACCGCCGATGCCAGCCATCAGTTTGTCATACTCGTTGGGGATGTTGTACTTGGCAGCCAGCTGCGAGATGCTGTCAATCTCGTGGTAAAGCACGCGACGGCGCTCGGGGTCCTTCACCAGACGGTACTGCTCGTAGCGTGCCTCGATGGTGTCGAGCAAGGGCTTCTCGGCGGCATAGTTGCTTGTGCCGAAACTCTGTGTGCCCTTGAACATCAAGTGTTCCAGATAGTGGGCAAGGCCGGTAGTCTCGGCGGGGTCATTACGCGAGCCGGTGCGCACGGCGATGTGGGCCGAGATGCGCGGGCTCTGGTGGTTAACACTTAGGAACACCTTGAGGCCGTTGCTCAACGTGTAGCATTGGGTGCCCATAGGGTCACCGGGAACTGTCGTCCCTGCGGGAGTCGTTGCCGCCATGCCCATGCAAAACAGGCCTGCCAGCAATGACACCATTAATCTTGAAAATTTCATGAGAATTAATAATGATATTAGTTAGTTATTTTGATTGATGATATACTCTTGACAAAACTTCCTCGGTCAAGTCGCCCAAGATGGGACCGTTGCACAGTTGATGGAAATCAATCTCGCCCCAGGTGAAGTTGACCTCGATGAGGATGGGCTCGCCATCTTCGCCCACGGCAAAGTCCCAGGAAACCAGCTGGCTTGCAGTGTACAGGCGGCCTGACAGTTTCTCAACCATCTCACAGCAACGTTCATATCCTGCTATCTTGTAGCCCTTGAACTTGAGCCCCTGAGGGTGATGGTCCCAATGCACACCGCGGGTGTTGAAGGCGAACTCCTTGAGCGTTCCGTCATCGTTGATGCCGCACACGATGCCGCCACTGCAGGCGTTGTCAACCCGGGAACCGTCGCGTCCCATCCTGAGAACTGACGAGAGGATGGTCACCTTGCCGTCAAGGAACAGCGACATGATTCTGATGGTATTGATGCTCTTATCGTGGATTTTGCTCAGGCTCTCGTGCTGGGTGATGACTTGCTGGACATTGATGTTGTCGGTGCGGGTCAAACATTTCTTTAATTCCTCAACCGAGTCTTGCGTCATGTCAAAGAAATGTACGCCATGACCGCCCAGCGACAGCATCGCCTCCTTGCTCACTACCTGTTGGGCTTCGATGCACAGTTTCAACGCTTGGTCGAGGGTGATGCGCTGGTAGTCGCCGTCAAAGAATTCGCCATTGATTCTCCTGATGACAGTGCGGGGCCTGTTCACGTCGTAGAAGTACAGGTCGTACAGGTTCTTGTCATCTAGCAGGTCGCAACGGCGGGCGTCGGTGAAGTACCTGTCAATCTCGCTGTGGAAGATGACATCAGGAATGTAGTATTTCAACTGCGACTTGTCGCTGCAGTTGGCATTGTAGAAGGCGAAATAATCCAATTCCTTATTCACCTTGCGGTAGGGCTCCCAAAAGGACAATATCTCTTGTTTTTGGTCGGGCTGCAGAGGCTGTAAATAGGGTAAATTGCGTTTGAAAACCTTATTGGCTTGACGTCTTCGGGATATCTGGACCAAGTCGTCGGTGTAGAAGCGTATAAATCTGTCGCGTAACTTGATACGCAGAGCAGCGATTGTACTCTTGAGAATCATAGTTGATGATTGATTATGGATTATTTCACCTGCAAAGTTAATGGCATTTTGTCAACTGTGCAAGCAGATAGTTATATATAATGTGTTGCAGGCATATAAATTGTGGAGGGCGTGCTGTTTCACGTAATCGTCCAAAACCCGTGAAATGTTTACAAAAGTTAAATCTTAAGACTTCGTTGAAATTATTTATAAAATTATTTGGTTTATAAAATAAACTACTTTATCTTTGCATCGTGATTCGAACACAAATGGTCCGTTCCAGACCTTCTGCAGGGGTGGGGGACAGGCCTCAAGAGATTAACAAACAGGTTATTAACGCATTTGATTAAAGTTAGTTGTTATGGAAGAGAATAAGAATATGACTGCCGAGCGCAGTCTGGAAATCATCCGCGAGTCGATTGAGCGCAGCCAGCGTGCATTATCCAAGAACTGGGCGCTGCCGCAGATTTGGTGGGGCGTCCTCATCGTAGTGTTCTCATTTTTGATTGCTTATCTGTGGCAGAATCATGGCGGTCCCGCATGGAATGCCCTGTGGTTCGTGATGTGGGTTGTCGGCTATATCGGCAACCGGTTTATCGACAAGAAAAAAGAGACGGTGCCCACGACCTTTGTCGGCAAGACCATCGGTCAGGTGTGGGCCACGTTTGGCATCATCGCTTCGCTGGTGGGTTGGATCATCTTCATCGCCGCTTGCGGTTTGATTCCTGTCGAGTGGGTTGTTCCTGACCAGCATGTGTACATCAACATCACGAGCATCATCTGCTTGTGCTTTGGCATGGCCTCAACGATGACGGGCTTCATCCTCAAGAACCGCGTCTTTCTGGTGTGCGGCATCATCTCCGGCGTGGGCGGCTATTTCCTGGCCATGCACTTCCCCTGGGTCGAGCAACTGTATGTGATGGCTGCCGTGGCTGTCATTGGCCTTATCATCCCCGGCCTCATCGTTTATTTTCAAAATAAAAAGTAACAGAGCCATGTTCAAACCGTTAGACCCCTTATTGCACAGCGAGTTGCGCCTGGCGGTGGTGTCGCTGCTCATCAGCACCGAGGAGGCCGAGTTCCCCTTCATCAAGGAACAGACAGGCGCCACGGCAGGCAACCTGAGTGTGCAGCTTGACAAACTCGCCACTGCGGGCTACATCACCGTCGAGAAGACCTTCAAGGGCAAGCGGCCCTGCACCCTGTGCCGCATCACCCCGACAGGCCTCAAGGCCTTTGAGCAGTATGTCGAGACCTTGCGCGAATATTTGAATCCCAACTCCCAAGAGTAATCCTGACAGCATCATCCCACGGACAGCCCATCCGTGGGATTTTTGTTGTTTTCCAGGCGGTCAATTCCAATAATTTAGGATAATAGTAAATGATTATTGATAATAAATGTGTGATTATTGCACCTTTTTATTATATTTGCAGCCTAATGAGTAAAAACCTTCAAAAAATTGACCGATATGATTAAAAGATTATTCCTCCTTGTCATGGCGACATTGGTATTATTGCCCATCGTGACAGCGCAAGAGAAGAAGACCGAAATCTTCACAAAGCCCAAGTTCAGCGGCTTTGCCATGGCGTCTTATCAGGCGACCTTCCAGGACGGCAACAACAGCAACTCCTTTGACCTGAGGCTCGTCAGGGCCTCTATCGAGGGCCGCATCCTGGGCGATTTCTATTACAAGATTCAGGGCCAGATCAATGGCAACACCACGACACTGGGCAGCAGCCCGCGACTGGTGGACTACTTCATGGAGTGGCAGAAGCTGGACTTCTTCCGCGTGAAGTTGGGTCAGTTCAAGCGCCCGTTCACCTACGAGAACCCGATGAACCCCATCGACCAGGGCTTTATGGGCTACTCGCAGCCCGTCAGCAAGCTGGCTGGCTTCAGTGACCGCACGGGCATGCATGCGAGCAACGGCCGTGACATCGGTCTGCAGTTCCAGGGCGACTTCCTCAAGAACGGCAGCGGCCGCAACCTGCTGCACTACCAGGTGGGCGTGTTCAACGGCCAGGGTATCAACGTCAAGGACGTGGATGAGCGCAAGGACATCATCGGCGGCGCATGGGTCATGCCCATCGACGGCATGCGCCTGGGTGCCTTCGGTTGGGAAGGCTCCTATGCCCGCAAGGGCGGCGGCCAGACTGTGAGCCTGCGTCAGCACCGCTACGCCTTCAGTGCCGAGTACAAGAAGGGTGACCTGCAACTGCGCACCGAGTATATCCATTCGACCGGCCGCGGCTTCGCCACCACCTATCAGAATACCGCCAATGCCAGCGACCTCACCATCAAGACCTATACCGACAAGGACGGCAACGAGGTGGCTAATGACAAGAGCGACGGTATCTACGCCCTCGCCATCGTCCCCGTTGTCAAGGACAAACTGATGGCCAAGGCCCGCTACGACCTCTATCGTCCCACTGCCTCGAGCGTGGCAGCCAAGACCAACTATGAGGTGGGTCTCAACTACCGCTTCTGCAAGTACCTCGAGGTCCAGACCGAGTATTGCTTCACCCATGACCGTGCCCTTGCCGATCCCGACTACAGCACCGTCTTTGTACAAGTCTCCATCCGCTATTAACCATACTTTCTTTAGATTCTATAGCCGCTATAGCTTCAATAATAGAATGCGGATGCCAACTTAGAACTGAAACTTAAAACTTATTATACTTATGTCATTACTCATGATTTTACAGCTCCTCATTGTGCTGGGAGCGTTGTGGTTGGGTTCCCGATACGGTAGCCTGGCCCTGGGAGCCATCTCGGGCATCGGCCTCGCCATCCTCGTGTTTGGCTTCGGTTTGAAACCGGGCACCCCGCCCACCGACGTGATTTACATCATCATTGCCGCCGTCACCTGTGCCGGCATCATGCAGGCCTCGGGTGGTATGGACTGGCTCATTCAGCTGGCCGAGAGGATGTTGCGCAAGCATCCTGACCGCATCACCTTCCTCGCCCCGCTGTGCACCTTCTTCCTGACCGTGCTCGTCGGTACGGGCCACGTGGTGTACACCCTGATGCCCATCATCTGCGACATCGCCATCAAGAAGGGTATCCGCCCCGAGCGTCCCTGTGGTATCGCCAGCATTGCGTCACAGATTGGTATCACCTGTTCGCCCATCGCAGCGGCCGTGGTAGCCTTTATCACCATCTCGGGTGCCAACGGCTACAACATCACCATTCCCCAGGTGCTCATGGTTACCATCCCCGCCTGTCTGCTGGGTATTCTCGTAGCGTCCATCGCCTCCTACCGCCGCGGTAAGGACTTGGACAAGGACCCCGAGTTCCAGAAGAGAATTGCCGACCCCGCACAGCGAGAGTACATCTACGGCAGCAATGCCACCACCCTCGACCAGAAGATTGCTCCCGAGAGCAAACGTGCCGTATATATCTTCTTCGCTGCCCTGCTGGTGATTGTATTCTTCGCTATCTTCCAGGATCTCCTGCCTGCCTACGATTCCATCAAGGCCATCAAGGATGCCCCCAGTTTGGAACTCATGGGTTCCCAGCTCACGCTCACTGCCGACCAGTTGGCAAAGCTGGGCCTGAATGTTGAAGGAATAACCGAGTCTGTCCCGACGCCCTTGAAAATGAACCTCGTCATCCAGATTGTGATGATTGCCGCCGCGGCGCTGATGATTATCTTCTGCAAGGCTAAGCCCAAAAAGGCCATCGCAGGTCCCGTTTGGCAGAGCGGTATGGTTGCCGTTGTCGCCATCTACGGTATCGCATGGCTCGCCGACACCTATTTCGCCAACTACCTGCCCGAAATCCAGAACATGTTGGCCGGCATGGTCGAGAAGTACCCCTGGTCGATTGCCTTCGCCTTCTTCCTCGTGTCGGTACTTGTCAACTCACAGGGCGCTGTAGTCGTTTCCATGCTGCCGCTGGCCTACGGATTGGGCATTGACGGATGGATTCTGCTGGGTGTGTTGCCCTCGGTATATGGCTACTTCTTTATCCCCAACTATCCCTCGGACATCGCCACCGTGAACTTCGACCGCACCGGTACCACCGTCATCGGCAAGTACCTCTTGAACCACTCGTTCATGATGCCCGGCCTGGTACACACCGTCGTCGCCTGCGTTGCCGGTTACCTCATCGCCTTCCTCTATCACTCCATGGGTTGGATTTAAAGCAAGGGGGCTGTGCCCTATGCTGATTAGTGATTAGTGATTAGTGATTAGAGAATCCCATCCCCTTTCAATACAATTGCACGGACCGTACCCCCGGCCCGTGCAATTTTTCCTATCTGCTCCTGCCATGAGCGGGTGACTTGAACACATGCTCTAAATCATGATAATTCGCAGCACCGTTGCAGATGATTCTGGTTTTTGGCCTACTGTAAAAATAGAAATCCCTGACATCGGTGTGATGCCGGGGATTTCGTTTTGTGTCCAAAAAAAACCTTAGTGATTATTTGTTTTTCTTCTTTTTCTTGCCGACCATTTCGCGGGTGAATTTCACCTCGGCCTGCTTGAGTTGGAAGAGTTGTTTCTTGCTCAGGATTTTAGAGAATTTCTCGAAGTATTTGGCTTCAATCTGTCCCTCGAGCATCCGGGTTGTTGACAGTGCCGATGCGGCGGCCTCATATTCGCTGTCAGTGGGATTCTTTTTCTTTTCCACCTCGCTGGCCAGGGCTCGGGCATTTCGGTTCACCTGATAAATCTCACGTTCCATCTGCTCGTACAGCGGCATGAACTGCTTCTGCTGCGTCATGGTCAGCCCGCACTCCTGGATAATCATCTCGTGCTTGGCCTGATACATGTCGGTCGCAAACTTTGTGCGGCTGTTCTGTGCTGTGGCTGCCGATGTCACGGCCAGCACAAGTATCAAAATGGAAACAATTCTTTTCATCTCTAAAATCTCCTTTCTACATTACTCATCCACGGTAGAGTCGGCCTTGTTGCTCATCGCAACCGAGTCCTCGTAGCTGAGGATGTCATAATCACTCACGCCGCCGCTCATGATGAACTCATCGACGTTGCTCTTGTCATCCTGCAACTTCTCGGCAACGGCACGAACGCTGTCCAGGTTGCCTGAATCGGTGAAGTTGCTGAAGACCTGCATCATGCACCACACACCGGCAAACATCGCAGCCATGTACACAATCGGCTTGATGCGTTGCCACATCGTGGGCTTGACGTCAACGGGCGTGATTTCTACATCGGGCAGCATCTCGGCCATGCGCTTGTTGAAATCGTCAAAGTAATTCTCCGGCACTTTAAAGCCCGGATCCTTACCGTATTTCTTCAATATTGTGGAGTCGTCCTGTTTCATAACGCCTATTTGACTCGTGGATGTCAAAAAAGTTTAATCGGTGATGATAAAATTATTCCGTTTCTCCCAAATACTGTTCAATTTTCTTGACAGCATGGTGATAGGACGCCTTCAGGGCCCCCTCGCTGGTGCCCAGAATCTCGCTCATTTCATCATACTTCATCTCGTCATAGTAGCGCAGGTTGAACACCAGACGCTGCTTCTCGGGTAGGGTGGCGATGGCCTTCTGCAGGTTGATTTGAGCCTGGTCGCCGTCAAACCACTCGTCGCTCTCCAGCTGGTTGACCAGGAAACTCTCGTCATCGTCGATGGAAAGCTGGTTCATCACCTTCTTCTTGTTGACAAACGTGATGCTCTCGTTGATGGCAATCTTGTAGAGCCACGTCGAGAGCTTGGCATCGCCGCGAAAGTTGTCAATGCTGGTCCATGCCTTCAGGAAGGTGTTCTGCAGCACGTCGTTAGCGTCGTCATGGTCGATGACCATGCGACGTATCTGCCAGTAAAGCTGCGAGCTGTAGTGCTCGATTACCTTACCGAATGCCGTCTTGCACAGTTGGGGGTCGTGCAGCTGCTCGACCACAAGTGCTTCGTCATATTTCTCGCGTGCTGCCATGCGCTTTTTATTTTGAACGTGTAAAGATAGCAAAAATTTTGCCAACACGCCCCATTCTGCCTCATTTTTTTGTTTTTTCTAGCTTTTTCGCATTGCTGCGGCAGCCATTCAGGGCGGCAGTTAGTCTTTGTCCTCTATCTTGAAGAGCTCATCGACGGCGGCCTTGAGGTTGGGCGCCAGGGGCGGAATGTGGTGGTTCTGCTCCAGGCGGCGCAGCTCGTGGATGTCCATATCGACCTTGTTCTCCTTGCGCGTCTGCTTGAACTCCTTCTTGTCGATGTAGTCGCGCCCGATGGTGTAGGTCTCCAGCAGGATGATGTAGTCCTGGTCACTGCGGTCAAAGTGGCCCGATACCAGAATCTGCTTCATCACCAGGTCATCGACGCGCGACTGCCCGTTCTCGTTGATGTTATAGACCTCGTAAAAGCTCTGGTTGTCGTCTTTGTATTCCTTCTTTTTCTCTTTGGGCTGCTTACCGCTTTTTGCGGCCTTGGCAGCGGCTTCGGTAGCTTCCTTGTGGTCGTGATAAGCCCAAATGTTAAAGTTGGTGGTGCGCTGACCCGCCTGCAAGTCATCGACAATATAGCCCAGGTCCGAGATGGTGTCGCTCATGACGCGACGGCCCGAGGGGTCCTCGGCAATGAACAGGCTGCCCTCATCCACATATTTCAGGATTTTCTTGTAAGTGGTGAGCGTGTCGATGCGCGCCCACTTGTCGATGACATGGCCCACGAGCGAGCTCAGGATAAAACGCATGAAACCGTTCATGCCTTTAGACACGCTGCGCGTCTTGGCCGAAATCTTCTGCTTGGCCAGCTCATAGGTGTTGTCCACCACGCCGGCGCGGAAGTAGATGGGGCCATCGTCGCACACATAGATGCAGCGGAAGTAGGTCTGCACATACAGCAGTTCCTTGGGTTTGACGACCAGTTCGCTCAGCTCGAAGTTCTCGTCCTGCATCACCACGCTCAGGCTGGGGATGGTGTCGATGTTCACCTCACGGTCCTTGAACGCCACGTGAGAGAGGAACAGGTGCTTCACACCCTTGGCATCTTCCAGCCAGCCGTCGTTGTCGGTCGTGCCCACCAGGGCACCCTTCTCGTTGGTCACGCACACGGCACCGATGGGCATGCCATCCACGTCAACCACCTGAACGCGTTGTGCATAGGCCGCAGTCACGACCACCGCCGTCAATATCAAAAAAAGTATCCTCTTCATCTTCAACGAAATGATTATTGGTATATAAACAAAACAAGGGGCGCCAGTTGACACGCGGCCCTGGTAGCTGCCGTCGCGGGTGTCCACCTCGATGATCTCGTCGGTGTCGATGAACAGGGGCACGCGAACGGTGGCGCCGGTCTCGACGGTGGCGGGCTTCAGGGTGTTGGTGGCGGTGTCGCCTTTCACGCCGGGCTCGGTATAGGTGATCTTCAGCTGGGTCTTGATGGGCATCTCGGCGAACAGGACGGTCTCGGTCGAAGCGTCGCTGACAACCTCAACGATGTCACCTTCCTTCATATAGTCGGCGCCGGTAATCAGGTCCTTGCTGATGGGAATCTGCTCAAAGGTCTCGTTGTTCATGAACATGGCGTCCTGGCCATCCATGTACAGATACTGATAGGGGCGACGCTCTACGCGCACGTCCTCGAGCTTCTCACCGATGTTGAAGCGGCGCTCCAGCACGCGGCCGTCAACCACGTTTTTCAGCTTGGTGCGCATGAAGGTGTTGCCCTTACCGGGTTTTACATGAAGGAATTCGATGCAGAAATACAGATCGCCGTCCATGCGGATGCACGTTCCGTTCTTGATGTCTTGAGCATTAATCATAATTGTAGTGTTTGTGCTATTATTTTATGTGAATATTGTTTGTTCTCAGTCTTTTGTGGGTGCAAAAGTAGTGTTTTTGAGAAAAAAAACAAAAACTTTTCTCTAAAAATGCGTTTGGATTTGTGTATTTTCAAAAAAAGGACTAATTTTGCACCGCATTTTGCGAAAATTTTTCGGAACAACTAAAAACAGAGATAGAAATGAAACGTACATTCCAACCCTCGAACCGCAAGAAAGCCAACAAGCATGGCTTCCGTCATCGCATGCGCACCGCCGACGGCCGCAAGGTGCTGGCCCGTCGTCGCGCTAAGGGTCGCTACAGCCTCACTGTCAGCGATACCGTTTACAAGTAATCCCCTGTGAAGGGTTGCCGCGATAGACAGCGGCACTACAACGCATCAAGCCGTTATGGTCCACCAGGACCGTAGCGGCATTTGTTGCGTCTATAGCAATTCATCTATAGCATCTATAGCAACTATAGCGTCTATAAAGAAAAGGATAGTATGCCAGGGGTAGGGCAGGCCGTCACCACACGATGGGCGTCATGCCATGCTCCACCAGGTAGCTGTTGGCGCGCGAGAAGTGATGGCACCCAAAGAAGCCGCCCCTGTTCGCCGACAGCGGTGACGGATGCGCCGCCGTCAATACCAAGTGCCGGTTACGGTCGATAAACTCCCCCTTGCGCTTCGCGTACGAGCCCCACAGCATGAACACCAGGTGCTCGCGCTCGCTGGCCAGGTGGGCAATCACATGGTCGGTAAACACCTCCCAGCCGTGCCCCTGATGCGACAGCGGCTGATGGGCCTGCACCGTCAGCGTCGAGTTCAGCAGCAGCACGCCCTGGCGCGCCCACCGCGACAAGTCGCCGCTGGCCGGAATCGGAGCCCCCGTGTCGTCATGCACCTCCTTGAAGATGTTCAGCAGCGATGGCGGCATCGCCACTCCCTCGTTCACGCTGAAGCACAGTCCGTTGGCCTGCCCCAGGCCGTGATACGGGTCCTGCCCCAGGATGACCACCTTCACCTGGTCGAACGGTGCCGCGTCAAACGCCGCAAAAATCTGCCCGCCCGGCGGAAACACCTGACGCGACCTGTACTCCTGGCGGACAAAGTCCGTCAGCTGCTTGAAATATGGCGCTTCCCACTCACCGGCAAGCACATGCTTCCACGATTCCTCGATGCGTACGTCCATAATGATGATTTTAGTCTAACCAGTTGCAAAGTTACAGAAAATGCAGTAATTTTGCCCCGCATTTCGTGAAAAAACAAGATGCCGCCATTGCGCGGCATCACACGATGCCCAACTTGGACCCGTAGTTCAATGGATAGAATAAAGGATTCCGGTTCCTTCGATTGGGGTTCGACTCCCCACGGGTTCACAATATTTAGTTATAAATACTTGATAATCAGTATATAGGAAAAATTTCAATTGATTTTTGGTGAGTTTTTGGCGAGTTATTTTTCTCCAAGCGAATCTTCACCATGAGATATACATAGTCGGCACTTGAGGTCATGGCGGCAATGCCGTGAGCGAATCACCGGCGCCGTGAATCACCATTTGATGGCACTTATGTCGGTTTGGATCCACTTTGATTGGTGGTTGCGGCGTAATTATGTCAGTATTAAGACTCGGAGGCACTATTCTCACCCTCTCTCATACATCTCCATCATATCTGCATAGAAGTTGACGATAGTTTAGTTTAATTAGCTGTTGATGGCCATTTCCAGCGTGTCGATGACGTGGTCGCACCAGGCATCAAATGCTGGGTCATCGCGTTGCAATTCAGGATGTTCCTGTATATGGGCCAGGCAGCGTCTCACGCCTTCGTCATAGCGTACTGTCGCCTTGAATCCCGGCACAACGCGCTTGAGCTTCGAGCAGTCAAACACGACCGAGACGGCTTTGTCACCCAACAGATTGCCTTCGACGTCATATTCCTTGGGCGCCAGTCGGGCCAGAGTGGTCGAGGCAACGTGATATGGCTTGAATTCCACTCCTAGAGCATCGGCGATGGTGTTGTAAATCTGGTCCCAGGTGAGTGACTCGTCGCTCATGATCTGGAACGCCTCGCCGATGGCATGCGGGTTGCCCAGCAGGCCGATGTAGCCGCGGGCAAAGTCCTCGTTCCAGGTCATTGTCCACAGCGAACTGCCGTCGCCGTGCACGAGCACAGATTTGCCTTGCATCATGCGCTTGATGACTTGCCAGCTGCCCTGGGTGCCGTGAAGGCCCACGGGGATGCTGCGTTCGCAGTAGGTATGGCTGGGACGTACAATGGTCACGGGGAAGCCTTCCTCGCGGTAGTATTTCATCAACAGTTCCTCGCAGGCGATTTTGTCACGCGAGTATTGCCAGTAGGGATTGGCCAGTGTGGTGCCTTCGGTGATGACATGGCTGCGAGCAGGCTTGTTATAGGCCGAAGCCGAACTAATATAGACATATTGCCGAGTGCGTCCTGCAAACAGCCTGTGGTCTCGTTCGACCTGCGACGGCAGGAAGCCGATGAACTCACACACAGCGTCAAACTGGGTGTCGCCCAGCAGACGCAGCACTTCGGCCTCGTTGTTGATATCGACGATGACCTGTTTCACGCCCCGCGGAATCTCGTTGCTGCGGTTGCCGCGATTGAGCAGCCACAGTTCGTGGTCGGTCTGGGCCAGCTGACGGGTAATGGCACTGCTGATGGTGCCGGTTCCTCCGATGATTAATATTCTCATGAGTAGTTGTTATGATGTGATGATTAATAGTATCGGTTAATCGCTTTGTAGGGCAAATTGTATGCTATCAAAGCGTCTTGCCCGCAGGTCTTCACGCTTGATGTAGAAGTAGATGAAGCTGTAGCCGAGCGGCAGGTCGTGAGGCGTCCTGTCATCCTTACTGGAGTAGAGTTCTAACAGGAGTACCTCATTAGAAAGGTCATTAACGATAGGCCCTTGAATGAGGTCGGCGTAACCGAGCATTTTGCCGATAGGCCCATCACCCTTCCAGAATTTATCATACAATCGCATATATACATCATAGTACTCACTCTCATCTTCTTCGTCTAATGATGTCAAGTGGCGAAGTTCTTCAATCCTGGGTATAGTCATGCATCGGATGAATTTCAAGCGGCATTCCTGTAACTGGTATTCTTTGCCGAGATTCACAGGATAATCGAGTGGATGCAGTTGTGATGAAGGCTTGTCGTTATAGATGACTCGGACAGCGTTCTTCAGGCCGCCCCGATTCATCTGGCTGAGTTCGTAGAAGAAATATAGTTGTCCGCTTGCGGGCAATAAACCATCGCGGTCGATGGGTGCGAGGTCAGCACAATCGATTTGCAGCAGCAATGATAGGGGACGTCCGCTATTGTCGTGTGGCCACTGAAAATCATCGGCCACATCAGGTCGTCCACCATATTTGGAGCAACCGGCAGTCAATGGGGCGTTACCGTTCCCTGCAAATGAGATCCGAATGGCATTGCGGCCAAAAAACTTGTACATGTTTATGAGTTTATCGAATTCCTTGTCGGTTTTGCCCATTGCGCAAACCAGCAGGAGGCCCAAGACAATTATTGCTATATACTTTATCCACAACGTCATCGGCACTTCGCATATCGGCATGTCCGGGGTGTCTGGATCTAACAGAAAATACAAGAGGGCAAAATCGCCGACAAGCATACAGACGAGCAGTACTTGAGCGACTATCAGTTTTTTGATTTTTCTGATGTCCAAATCCATGTGGTGACTCACCTTTTTTTTGTCAGATTCGACCTCATCGGTGGTCTCATCGGCCAACATTCTGACGGTTTTGTAGAGCCCGAAAATCGACAGCAGCCCGATGACAACGACCGTGACCCGCCACTCCATGTTCGCCCTATTCCACCCGAGGGGCAGAACGAGAAGGCTAATACCGGTTCCAAACACGCAGAAGGTCAGTAGTACAAACCCTCCCTTTAGTTTGTCAGGATCTCTTGTCATGTCCAAATCAGTTGATATGAGTTATAAAAAATATGAACAGGAAATATCGCATAATTGAATCTCTCGGTTCACGTTAAAGTGTTACTCTTCCAGGGTGAAGATGACGGTGTGCCACACGGAACAGCTCGTAGCCCATCCGGTGCAGCTCAGCTACCGTCTCATAGTACCTGACGAACCGGGCGTGCATGTCTTGTTTTGCCTGCTCCTCTTTCAACCGTTGGCGCACGTCCATAAGAATAAAGCCGAGCAGGTTCTTACCGCGCCACTTCTTCGGATCAAGAGCATCGGGACTGAACTCGTCAAGGCCACAGAAATAGAGTCCCCGGCGGCATTCATAGAGGGCGAGCTTGAACCATTCCACACGCTCCGGATCGCTACCATGGGCGTTGCGGGCATCATCCCCACGTCGAGAATGAATAGGCAAGTGCAAATATAATAAATAATCTAATACCTGCCATATTGATTCATCAAAATCACCGCATTTCCACTGAAATTGAAAAAATGGCGCTGACATCGGCTGCTGCGCTTATACGTGATGAAATCAAGAAAATGGCGTTCAGGGAGACGAGCCTTACCGTTGAGCAGTTTCTGCAGTTCGCCCACAATGCGGTCGATGAAGCGGTAGGCGTCGTTGCTTCCAGTATTGCTAAGCGGCCGTGTCATAATTCAATTGCAAGGATTATAACCGCCCTGCGGGCGGGAAATTAAGCAAATTAATTATAAAATTTTTATTATTATACATTTAATATTAATTTTAATTTAATAATTTGTTTAATTTTCCGTGCGAAAGCACGGTTATATTACCATATAGCAATTATGACACAGCGCCTTTGTTCATTAATGGTTGCTCTTGAACAATGTCAATTATAAACGCTTTTTTCTTGCCATTGTATTTGCCTTGTTGTATCTTTGCAAAAAACTAATGATAATATGCGACAATTCTATTATTATCTGTTAACGGGTTGTATGTTGGCGTTGCTGTTGTCATGCCATAAAGACGAGCCGAAGGATTCCATCAAGCCGGTGGAAGAGCGCACCGTGTTGCTGCTCACCGCCGAGGGACATATCTATGACCAGACGGGTAAACGTATCATGGAGCTGCCCAACTGCGAGGAAGCAGCCGAGATCATCAGTGACGGTGATGACTACTTCGTTTCGGGCACGCACACCAAGCACAAGGTGGGCTACTGGAAAAACGGCAAGTGGAACACGCTGCATGTCGATTTCATCGACGACGTGGACCATGAAATCGAGGGCATAGGCAAATATGATTACTACATTTTCCTGTATGATTATCCCCATGTGTTGAGAAACAGCGGTATCTTCCCGCTCGAGGACAACGAGCGCTTCAACACCACCACCAAATGCCTGACGGTGAGCGAAGGCAGGTGCTATGTCGTGGGATGGGATTTCTATGACGGTGAGGGCGAGCATCACGATGCCGTGCTGTATCGTGAGCACAAGGGCAAATATGTCAAGGACATCCTGCCCAAGCCGCGGGCAGATGTCGATGCAGCGGCCTTTACTGCCTATGCCTATGACGCCACCCACACTGTCGTGGGTGGATATGTAGGCCTGGAACCCTGCATCTGGGTGGACAATCAGCTGCAGATCCTGCCGCGCACCTATGACGTCAACATCGAAGAAGAACTGGGTTTGTCGATGGCCAGCGTCTCGTCAGTAACCCGCACGCGGGAGCATATCTATGCCGCCGGTTCGGAACTTAATGAAAACCTAAGTGATGTGGCAACGTTATGGGTTGACGGTGTGCCCACGCATCTGGTGTCGGGTCGTGAAGGCTTGAGTTGGTCATGGATAACCGAAATTATCAGTTATGGCGATGACCTGTATGCCATGTCGATGGAGATTATCGATAAGCCCGATGACAATGCCGATGTCGATATCCTGATCTGGCTCAACGGCGAGATCATTGCCAAGTACAACGAGATAGATGTTGTGAATTTCACGGTATTATAACCCTATTAGAATGATTATTTAAAAAGCATCATGATGGGTGCCGGCATCGGTCTGCAGAAACTGATTGTCTATGACGGCAGGCTGGCGGGCACGGTGATGGCGAGAACATGCTTGACTACAACAAGTACCACTGCCGCCTGCGCCTCGGCCTGCTTATCAGGCCGGCATTCTTCAGCGAATTCTAGATTAGGCTTTAGGATTTAATGCCATTTTACTCGTGACTAGGTGGTGAGGTAGCGGCTGTAGGCTTGCCAGGCTTCAGTGATGTCCTCGGAGCTGTGGCCGTCCTCGAAGAATGTGGCGCGGCAGTCGTCCTTGAAGGGCGTCCAGTTGCCGCAGATGATGCCGTCACGGGCGATGATGGGCTGGAAGATGCCGCTGCCATTGTGGGCGCGGTGGGTGTGCTCTGGCGAGAGGACGATGTCGCGGCTCTTGTAGCCGATGAGGTATTCGTCATATGGGGGAATGAGCAGGAATCGGCCCTTCCTGAAGCCTCGCGTGCGGCAATCGTCGGTCAGGTAGAAGTCCCGGCCTTTCCATTTTTCTACATGCAGGGTGTCGCCCAGCAGGGCGATGCCCCGGCGGCAGTCGCTAATGTTCAGTCCCGACCACCACACGAAGTCCTGCAGCGTGGCGGGCTGGCGGCTCTGGAAATACTTGCGGGTAAAGCGCATCAGGGCCTCGTCGCGGTCCATCTTGACCTGAGGCCCCACCTTGCTGGCGGTGAGGGCGTAGGTGGCCTTCATGGGCAGCAGGTCGCCGCTGCACAGGGTGCCCGACATCTCGGCCATGCGGATGTGGTAGGACAGGCGGTGGTCGTCCATCACGATGTCTTTTTCGGCCAGCGCTTGAACGAAGTCCTCCTTGGTCACGCTTCCGCGGTCGGCGGCAATCTGGGCGAGGATGTCGCTGACGCGTGCATATTCCTCGTCAGGGATGCTGATGCGGTTGCTGCTCATCCAACCCTTGGTCACGGCGATGGCTTTTGGGGAGCAGAGTTCTATCAGGGGCCAGTAGTCTTCGGCCGTCACCAGCTGCCAGGTGCCGCGCATCAGGTGCAGGCGCAGGATGCGTCCGCTGTCGTATGCCCGCTTGAATGCCCGCGCCGACGGACGACGCGTGCGCATCGCCACCGCCCAGCGCATCATGCGGTACTCCTGTGCCTGCATGGCGCCCATGTGGCCGACCACCTCGGCCGGGTCACTGAACAGCGGCGCGGCGAGTTGCTGGTTAAGCAGTCTGATGGCTATCGGATTCATTTTGGGCAAAACTATGGATTAGGGCACAAAATTACGTCATTGATAATGCCGAGCAATCGACGACAAAAGATTTGGTGGTTTTTTATTAGAATGGGTAGCGGAAAGTGCCGCTCTGGATGTCGGGCAGGTATTCGCCGCGGATGTACAGCACTCTCCAGGGGCGGATGTTCATCAGGGCCACTTTCATGTCCTGCGCCAGTCGTTCGTTCAGGGCCTCGTCTTTACACTGGGGCGAGATCTTGCAGTCGATGAGGTTGCCGAGCGTGTCGAGTTGGATTTTCGACACCTGGAACGGGACTTTCTTGCCTGCCAGTTCGGGATACTTCTCGACGGGGAAGGCGATGCACTCTTTGGCATCTTCAAACGTGTGCAGTCGATTGAACGAGAAGCCCTCGACGGCGACACGGTTGTGATAGGTCTTCACATCGGTCACGCGCCCCGCGTCGATGGTGATTATCTGCTCATGCTCAAGGTTCCTGACGTAGCCCATGTGCTCGTAGTAGATTTTGTTGCCTTTGCCGACTCTGATGTTACGCGTGAGCCATTGTGCCATGATGCCTTCGTCACAAAACCCATCGCACTGCGTCTTGCAGTAGTAGTCCTGGAATACCTTGTGCATGACGGAGTCGGGTAGGGGCTGTAAGTGCTGGTTGATGGATACCTTGATGCTGTCCAGGTACACGCATTTGTGCCTGATGCTCCAGTAGGCGGTATAGCCTTTCCAGTTGTCCGAGCAGATATCCCGTTTTTGGGGCAACATATCCCTTAATTGGTGGCTCAGGACTGAATCGGCTTCGATGGGTTCTCCCAGCAGGTTCCACCGCTCGCCATCGATGAAGATGACGTCGCCCTGCTGCCCCGTGGCCCACGAGCAGAAGGCGATGGCCAATGCGTACAGACAAAGAATCAATCGTTTCATAATCTTATAGTTTAGCAAGTGATGCTTCACAGTCTTTCCATCCAATGGGAGAGAAAGACGTCATTGATGGAATATATGGTGCCGTCGAGGGTGGCCTCATCGTTCAACAGACCTTTCTCGCACAAGGCCTCGGCAAGTCGCAGGGATGTTGATGCCGTTCCGATATGGTGTTTCCCCAGGAATTGCGCCGAGGTGATTTGTTGCACACAGCCTTCCTTAGCGATGGCTATCAGATAGCTCCACTGCTTGACCGTCAGCATCTGCCTGTATTGCAAATAGACCGCTTCGCCTTGTTGCATGAGTTGCTTGCAGGCTGCTTTGACTTCGTCAATGCCGATGTGCTGGCTGCCGTCGGCAAATACTGTGTGGCACAGCTGTTGGGTGTAGTAGGTGTGTCGGCGCGTCCACTCCAAAATGAATTGTATAGCCTCATCATCGATTTCGCGCCCGTTTTCTTGGAACAGATGGCGGATAAAGGTGGAGTAGGGTGCTGCCTCGATTTTCCCGAGCGAGACAAAGGTGGTGCTGGAATAAAACGGTTTTTTCTCGTTGGTGAAGATGTCGGCCATCAGATGTTTTTTGCTTCCGCAGTAGATGAATGTCAGATTGCGGGTCTGCTGGATATAAGTGCGCAACAGTGCTTCCATGTTTTGCTCAGGATATTCTCTGATTTGCTGGAATTCGTCAATGGCAATCACGATATGCACCCCTTGCTCGTCAAGGAACTCTAGCAGCCCCCGCAAGGTATATTCCTTCTCATGGACGGTTTGGTAAGCAATCTGCAGTTGGGGCTCACCTGTGATGTTGTCAAATGTCAATTGCGGCTTCATGGATTTGATGAAAGTCATCAACTTGTCGCCAATACTTGTTTTGGGTTTGAATGACTTCATCGTTGCCTCGGCCAGCAACTTGATGAAATCATCGATATTGCGTGACGAGAAGATGTCGAGGTATATCGTGTGAATTTCGGGATGAACGTCTGCTATTTCATCAAACAGGCGCAGAATCAGTCCAGTCTTACCCATGCGGCGTTGTGAAATCAGCGTCATATCAGTGTGGTTGAGGCAGTTATTTAACATCAGACTCAACTCGTCCTCGCGGTCACAGAACAATTCCCGCGACTCGTATGCCTTGATAGTAAATGGATTCTTCATCGTTTCAATCAATGTTTTGTCGCTGCAAAGATAAACAAAAGTAACGATTACGCAAAATGTGTATCACAAAATGTGTATCACAAAATGTGTAATGGGGTAGAAAAACAACCGTCCCTGGGGCGCGATTGCGGCTCCAGGGACGGCTTGTGATTCAATATGTCAGGTTATGACTATTAGAGTTCCTTAGAAGGGAACAAGTTGCTGTTAACCTTGATTTCAAGGTTGTTGCACTTGAAGCTGCCGCTGAGGGCGCGGCACTGGTTGTTGATAATGAGATTGATATCCGTAATGGTGTTTGTGCCCTTGAGCGACGACTCAGCCTTGTCACCTGTAATGGTATAACCGGTGGTTGTGGGAGTCAATTTCAGGTTTTCCCAGTAAATCTGGTCGGCCTGAATTGCGCCAATCAGGTTGGGGGCGAAATAGGTAATCACCATCGTGCACTTCTCGCCCGTGGCATCAATCATAAATCCATATTGCGAATTGGTATAGCTGTTTTGGTTGCCGTTGTCGGGATCGGTGACGGTAGTGGTTCCGTAGCTGTAAATCGGGTGGGTGGTGCAGACAATATTGTCGGTGCCATTGGCCGTGAACGAGTACCATGCCACGACGGTGGACAGGTCGATATAGCCAGTCAGGTTAGTAGCCTCGCCGAACGCTGTCGAGCCGCTATTGAAACTAAAGGTATAGCCGCTCACCTGGGTCAACTGCATGGCGGAGGTGTTCAGCTTGTGGCTGTTGCCGTCACAGTCCTTGTAACTGCTGGTGATGGTGACGGTCATTTTGGTAAGATTGACTTCGATAATGGACGTGTTCTGTGAAAAGACAACCTTGTCGCCGTTAATGGCTCGACTGTTGATAGCAGGGCTGTAGGTCTCGATGTTTTCAGGATCATCGTCGTTATTGCAGGCGGTGAACATCAGCACTGCCAGCAGCGAGAAAAATAAAATTGATATTTTTTTCATTGTTTCGGTATATAATTTATTGATTATTAATCTATTGATTTTTTACTCGACGGTGTAGTTGGAGTATGTCTTGCCCGTTGCCTTGACGGTGGCGCTGCCGCCTATCATGAAGTCGGCATCCAGCTTGTCGTTGGCCAGGTCGATGGTGGCGTTAAACGTCTTGAAGGGGTATTTGTTCGTCCTGGAATGGGACGTACCGGTGCTGTCCACATAGGCGATGTAGTAGGCGTCGGTCGGAAGGTTCGTGGCATTGATGCTAAAGCCGTTGGCAGTTACCGTAAAAGGCACGTTCACAGCGGTGATGCTCTCAAATCGCTTCAAATCCTTGGCGTGGAGGATGTCCAAGACCTGTATCGTTGCCGTTTTGGTAGTGGGGCTGATGTTGAATTGGTACATGGCATTCTCCCAATTGGTGGTTTTGGTCGTGTCATCGTAGGTGACGGTGCTGGCAGTTTTCCTGTAAAACACCTCGGGAGTCATCGAGATGACGCGGATGCCCTCGGCGGTGGTGTAGCTATAGCGCATGGCGCCACCCTCATTGAAATCGACATAGCCCTTGAACGAGGGGTAATTGGACGATGCCAACTCGTAGAACATCAATCCCTTGGGCATGGCAGTGAGGCCATCAAGCTTGAGTATCTTGTCGCCCTGTCCGTCATTGTAGTTCAGTTCCAACGAGGCAATGTGCTTCAGGGTGTCAATCTCGAGTTTGTTCTTGGTCATAACCAGGCCGATGACGTTGTTGCCGCTGGTCATGTGGTTAAACATCGTGGTGTTGACGGTAAACTGGGTCCTCACGGGACGGATGTCATCGTCATCACCGCACGAGATGGTGCCCAGCAGCAGGCCGGTAACAGCTATCAGTAAAAGAATCTTTTTCATATCATCTAGAATGTGTTATTGTAACAAGCGGCAAAGATAGTGCAAGCCGAATACAGAGCAAAAAGAATTCATTCTTTTTTTTTGTTTGAGGCGCCGCCTATCTTAGCCAGTGGGCAGCGATAGTGCAAGCCGAATACAGAGCAAAAGAATTCATTCTTTTTTTGTTGAGGTGCAGCCTATCTTAGCCATGCGGCAAAGATACATCTAAAAAACAAACGGCGTCCACTTCGGGCGCCATTTGTAATGTTTTTTATATTAAATCTAGTTAAAAATGCGATTACTGCAGTTTGCCGGCGTTCTTGTATTCGCCGCCGTGGCAGTTAAAGTAGATATCGTAGGTCTTCTTCTTGGTGTCAACATTGCACGTCAGGTTGGTGATAGGCATGCTCTCGACAGGAACAGGCGTGTTGCCGCGCAGCATGAAGGGGATGATGTCGGTGCCGAAGAGGATAAATACCTTGCCCGACTTGTCGATAGTGCAGGGGGCGTCGATGCGGATGTTCATCGCGGGAGATACACGTTCCCCGATAGTGAACACGACATTATAGATGTAGATGCTGCCGGTTTTCTTCTCCACATCGATGTCAAACATGAAGTGGGTGTCGGTCTCGTTCTCATAGACGCTCTCCAGGTTATGCGTGTCAGGGGTAGGTTCGTCCTTGTCGTCGCCACAGGACACGAGTGTCACGCCCAAGCCGAGCGCCAGAGTCAATAATATGACGGAAAATAGCTTTTTCATTCTTTGTTCTTTTTTTTTGATGAATAATTTGCGATCAGGAGCGCAAAATTACATCATTTGTCCGTATCCGCAAACGTTTTTCGCCACCAACCCCGCGAAAAATAGATAAACCCCCAAACTTTATTGACGAATACACTCCCTAACCCCCAGTGATATACCGAAAAATGGCCGCCTTGAAAGGACGAAAATAACAAATCGTTTTTTCAAATTTTTAAACGACAAGAAAGACGAGAAATACAATTCAAATTGAAATCAGACGCGAGAATCCACATTGTCTTGCCTATTTGTTGTTGTTTAATTTGTTATAGTTGTATTTGATAGAGGCATCTGATGCCTTATCGTTCTAAATCTAACGTTCTAGACGAGGGTGAAATTACAAGAACATAGTCATGTAAATGGGGATGTATAGCACATCGCCCTCTTTACGCAAGTCTTTGCCTGAAATGACATATTTGCTGCCGACCCTGTTAGAGAAGGCTTCGCAAAAATGGTCAAGTGACTTGTGGGACTTGTTGCCTGATGACTTGACTTCTATCGGACACAGTTTGTTGCTTCTAGATAACAGGAAATCAATCTCGTAGTACCCTTTGTTGTCTGCTTTTTTGATGGTATGGTAATAAAGTTCATTGCCTGCAGACCGTAGCATCTGGGCTACGATGTTTTCATAGACATATCCCATATTGGCATTGAGCTTGTCACTCAGGAGTTTTTCGTAAATGATATTTTCGGTGTATGACTTATCATAGAAAGCCAGCGTCACAAACAACCCAGTATCACACGCATAGATCTTGTAACGCATGATGTCTTTGGTCAAAGCTAAGCCCACATTAGGGTCATCACAGTGGTAGGCGATGTTGGCGACCATTGCCTCCCCCAGTTCATAAACAAGATTGGTGACTCGGCTTGTCTTTTCACCTGGGATGACATTGGATACCATATAACGCGATGCATTTTTATTTAATTGTGCAGGAATGGCGTTAAACATGTTGGCGGCCTTGCCTGCGTTATCCAGTCTGTTCAGGTCCCTCAGGTATAGTGATATTATATTGCGCTTAATCGCATCAACAGAACTCAGATTTCTGGTTTCCAAATAGGTTTCAACTGCTTGAGGCATGCCGCCCACTAACATGTATAATCTGAAATCTCGCATCAGCTTGCGGTGTGCGTCTCTTAGTGGCATCCGTCGTTCGAAAGCCGTTCTCAGCAGAGGCACAGTCGCGTTGTCGCCCATGGCCCAACAAAATTCCTCGTAGTCCATGGGGTACATGTTCACAATGGTTTCCTCGCTGGGGATGAGTATGTCTCGTATGTTTTTGGTGATAGAAATCAACGAGCCTGTTTCGATATAGTCATACCGTCCGTCGGCAATCAGGTGTTTGATGGCTTGGCGGGCTCGAGGTTGGAGCTGTACTTCATCAAAAATGATGACTGAGCGATGCTCGTGAAGTTGGGTTTTGAAATGGAATTGCAGCTGGGTGAAAATGTAATCAAGATCCGACAGGTCGTCAAACAAAGCCATGACATTACTGGACGCTTTTGAAAAGTCTATCAGTATGTGAGTCATGTATTCACGTTTGGCAAATTCCTTGACAATAGTGGATTTGCCAATGCGTCTTGCCCCTTGGATCAAGAGAGCTGTTTTTCCGTGGTTGCTCTCTTTCCAATGAAGCATTGTTTCGTAGATTTTTCTCTTAAATATTGTAATAGGCATAATAATAACGATTTACGCCAGCAAAATTATACTATTTGTCCGTTTCCGCAAAATTTTTTAGCAGCTATTTGTCCGTTTCCGCAAAATTTTTTAGCAGCAATTTGTCCGTTTCCGCAAAAAATTACGGTATCAAGGCTCTTATGTGCCATCCCCTCAAGTCTGGTGATGTGTTCACGCCTGATTTCAAAAAATAGTCTTTTTTGTCTTTCTTGTCGTCTGAAACCTTGTCGTCAAAGCCAGGGGGCTTAGTCGAGGGTGAGACGCAGGGTGGCGCCTAGGGCTCGGCCATGACCGCGCTGCAGGAAGGGATGCTGGATGGAGACGAAATAGAACGTCTTGTAGCCCGTGTCAGTCAGGTTGCGGCCCCACAGCTGCAGGCTGTAGCGCGGGCGTTGCCAGGTGATGGAGGCGCCCAGCAGGGCATAGAAGGGCTGGCGCAGCGTGTTGGCCTCGTCCCAATAGATGTCGCCTGCAGCGCGCACGTTGGCGGCCAGGGTGAGCAGTTTGTCCTTGTCGCCGCCAATCTTGAAGGCATGGCTGCCCTCGGCAAACAGGGTGTGCATCGGGGCATAGGGCACACGCTTGCCGCTGTGGTCCATCTTGCCGTCGTTATAGTCCTTGAAGGTGGCATGAGTGAAGCCGTAGCTCACGTTCATGCGGGTCAGCTCGGTGGGGGAGATCGACATGGCAAACTCAGCGCCCCAGCTGTGGGTCTTGCCGGCATTGGTCATCATGCGGCCTGTGGTGGTCCCCGGCGGGAAGACGGTCAGCTGGCGGTCGCGGCAGTCCATGAAGAAGACGCCCAGGTCGCTCTGCACACGGCCATCCCAGCACTCAAAATGTCCGCCCAGTTCGTAGTTCCACGCCTTTTCGGGTTTGTAGCCCACCATCTTGTCCACGTCATACTGCAGTCCGATGCCCATCATGCCCATGAGGCGCTGCTGCAGCACGTCGCTGAACATCTGGGTGTTGAAGCCGCCGGCCTTGCTGCCGCGCGACAAGGCCAGATAGACGGTGTGGCGCTTACCCGACCAGGGGTGCCAGGTGAGGCTCACGTTGGGCAGGATGTCAAAGAAGTCCTTGTTGAGCGTGCCGTGCTCGTCGATGTCGATGTTCTCGTGCGAGAAGACGGCACCCGTGGCCAGCACGTATGTGGTATAGCCCGTGTGCGTCACGCTGCGGTAGTTGAGGCGCGCGTGCTCATAGTCGAGGCGCAGGCCTGCCTGCAGCGTCCACTGCCCCCAGCGGTAGGTGCTCTCGTGATAGAGCGCGGCACCCCAGTTGGGGCTGGTGAAATGGCTGCCCAGCTCAAACGAGCGGCTGTCCCACGCGATGGGATACTCGGGGATGGCGTCGTTGACATGCTTCTCGATAAACTGGCTGATGCCGTAGTCGTAGAAGGTCACCGGTGCGTCCATCCGATAGCGGCGAAAGAAGCCGCTGGCGCCGCCCAGCCAGCTGTAGCCCTCTCGGTCCTGATTGTGGCTGCGGGCGATAAAATCCTGCGTCACAGCGTGTTCGCGGCGGGCTTGGGTCAATGTGAAGTAGTCGCGTACGGTGAAGTCCTGGTCCAGCGTCATGTTGTCGTCCAGATACTGGTAACTGGTGATGCTCGACAGGATGAAGCGGTCAAAGTCCTTGCGCACCGTCAGGCCGTCCATGACCGACGTGCGGCGGTAAAAACAGGTGTCATTATAGGCGATTTCGCCCGTCTCGACCCACTCATAGGGGTAGCCTCCCTGACGGCTTACCGACAGCGAGGCCACGTTGGAAACGTACCACCCCTCGCTGTTGCGCCATTCCAGCTTGGTACGGGCGCTGAACAGGCGTTCCCAGTCGCAGCGGCGGCCGTTATACTGGTTGGTGAACTCGCCCCGCGTGCTGTTGTATTGCGCTGATAGTGAGAATCCCAGGTCCTTAGTGAGCAGGCCGTAGTGGCTCGCCCCCACGCGCCACGTGCCGTGGCTGGCGCCCTCGACGACGGCACGCGTGCCCTGGTAGTTGAGCGGCGACAGCGTGTAGACGTTCATCAGTCCGCCCAGCGTGTTGCGCCCGTACAGGGTGCTCTGCGGGCCGCGCATCACCTCAAATCGGGCGATGTCCATCAGGTCGATGTCGTAGTTCTCCTTGGTGATGACCGGCACATTGTCGATGGTCAGACCCACCGCGGGCTGGTCGATGCGTGTGCCGATGCCGCGCACATACACCGTCGAGGTCATCCTGCTGCCATAGTCGGGGATGAACAGGTTGGGCACCAGGTCGGCCGCCGTCTTGACCGACAGCACTTGGTTGCGTTCCGCCTCCTGCCGCCCGATGACCGTCAACGCCGTCGCCTGCGTGCGCAGGTCGGCCCCCTGCTTGATGGCCGTCACCGTCACCTCGCCCAGCGACAACGTGTCGCCCACGGCGGCCATGGCCGTCAGTGCAGTCAGGAATGTCGCAACTATCATCAACGTTTGTTTCATGGTGCGAAATTAGTGTTTTTATTTGAGATGCCGCCCCCACATATCGTAAAAATGATTACTTTTGCATGGTTTTTAAAAATGAGCAGCGATATGGTCAAGGTACAGAAATTCACTGCAAACCTGTTTACGGAGTGCACCCACATCATCTGGGATGAGACGCGTGAGGCCGTCATCATCGACTGCGGCATGTACAAGCATGGCGAACGCGAACGCTTCATCAAATTCATTGAGTCTGAGGGGCTACATCCCGTACGCCTGCTGCTAACCCATGCCCATCACGACCACTTGTACGGCAACGACTTGGTGCGTGACCATTACGGCCTGTTGCCCGAGGTCCACAAGGACGACGAGTGGATTATGCGTGAGCATCTGGCCATCCGTATCTCCCAGATTTACAAGAATTACCCCTATGACATCCCCATGCCCGAGCATTATCTCACCGACGGTGAGGAAATACCTTTCGGGAACCACAAGCTCAAGGTCATCCACACGCCGGGCCACTCTCCGGGATCGGTGTTCTTATACTGCGAGGATGCGGGCATTGCCTTCTCAGGCGACACCGTCTATGATGATGACATTGGCAGTACCAACCTGGCTGGCGGCAACTACGACCAGTTGATGGATTCTATCGACTACATCCTGCAGCTGCTCCCCGACGACACCGTCATCTACCCTGGCCACGGCGCCAAGACCACCATCGGCCGCATCAAGTCCCGCAACCTGGCTGTGCGTGGCGGCCCGATTTACTGAGCTGAACGGCATGAATTTTGCAGTTTGTTTTAATAGCTAACTAATGTTAAAGACAGTTGATAAGATAAATATGATGATGAAAAAAATATTGCTTGTGGTCATGCTCTGCTTGGCGGCTGCGTTTTCCGCTGGCGCGCAGACGCAGGAAGGCTATGTCCGCACCCTGGAGAAGGCGAACCGGCCCAGTCAGGGTATCGAAGGGGCCACCGTAAACATTCTTGAGTATCCTAATGCCCTTGTCAGCAAGAAAGGTGGCAAATTCTCATTCTCGTTACCTGGCAAGAAACCGGGTGATTCCTTCAAGGTGTCGCGCATTCAAAAGAAAGGTTACACCCTTGTCGATAAGCATCTGCAGGGACGCAAGTTTTCCTATTCCGCTACGGTGCCCATCGAGATTGTCATGGTCTCGGACAAGCAGCTGGCGAGTGACAAGAAACTGATTGAGGACAAGGCTTATGCCAAGGCTCGGAAGACCTACGAGGCGCGTGTCGCTGAATTGGAACGACAACTCAGCGAGAAGACGATCTCCGAGCAGGACTACTATGCCGAGCGTGAACGCTTGAACAATGATTACGACAGTTATACCCAGATGATAAGCGACATGGCAGAGCGCTACGCAATGACCGACTACAAAGGCCTGAGCGAGATCAACCGCGAGATTCTGGAGTGCATCGAAAATGCCGACCTGGAGCGAGCCGACTCGCTGATCAACAGCAAGGGCGACTTTGACAAGCGCGAGCAGGAGCTCCGCTCCCAGATGGAGATGAATAAGGCTACTGCCGAATTCCTTGCCCAATCCCAGCGTGATGCTGAGTTCAAGCTCAACGACCTTGCCGAGGACTACTATAACAAGTACACCATCCATGCCGCTAACTACCAGAATGACTCTGCCGCCTACTACCTCATGCGACGTGCCGCCCTTGATACTACCGAAGTCGAATGGCAGCTTGTGGCAGGATTGTTCATTAATGAATACTTGGCGGATTATGAACTGGCATTGAAATACTTAAAAACCGCTTCGGAACAAGCCATAGCCCACGACGGAGAACTAAGTGACTGGTTGCCCCTGCTCTATACTAATATTGGAATGGTTTACAGTAATTTAGGAGATTATGATGAAGCGTTGGCCAATAACCAGCGGGCGCTGGATATCCTTGCCCAGATTCCTGAGGCTGATCCCTTTGATTTTGCTGTTGCCTACAACAACATCGGACTGGTATATTATTACCAAGGCAACTACCCGCAGGCGCTGGCTAGTTACCTGAAGGCGAAGGAAATCTATGAGTCTGAGGATGATGAAGAAGATTCATACATCGCAAAGACCTATAACAACATCGGCACGGTCTATCTAGTTCAGAGCGATTTTTCTCAGGCATTAACCTGTTTCCAGCATGCGCTGGATATCGTTAAGTCCGAGAGGGACACAGATCGCCCCGATGTGGCCTTGTTCTATAACAATATGGCCTCGGTTTATCAGGCCCAAGGCGATTATCAGCAGGCGTTGGATCATTATCAGCGGGCGTTGGATATTTTTGACCATGTCTTAGGCACCGAGCATCCTGATGTTGCGGCTGCTTACCTCAATATTGGCATGGTTCACTTCTATCAGGGCGATTACCCTCAGGCATTAACCGATTACCATCGGGGACTGGAAATCCTTGAGCGCGTCGTGGGTACAGAGCATCTTAATGTTGCCGCTGCCTACAACAGTATCGGTATGGTTTACAATGCTCAGGGCGATTATTCACAGGCAATAACCTCTTTCCGCAAAGCGCTGGACATCTACGAACAAGTCGTGGATGCCGATCATCCCAGTGTAGCAGCTGTTTACTACAACATCGGTTTGGCTCTCTTTTACCAGGGCGATTATGAGCAGGCTAAGACTAATATCCAGCGTGCACAGGATATTTATGAGCGGGTGCTGGGTCCAGAGCATCCCAATGTGGCTAACTGCTGTAATGCGATGGGCTTGGTTTACAATTCTCAGAGCGATTACCCGCAAGCGTTGGCTTATTTTCAGCGGGCAATGGACATTTATGAGCGCCTCCAGGTAGAACTCCCTGAAGTCGCAACATGTTATAACAACATCGGACAAGTCTATCAGATCCAGGGAGAGTACGCAAAAGCGCAGGACAGCTATCAAAAGGCGCTGGAAATCTTCGAACGCGTTTATGGCACCAATCACCCCAATGTTGCTACAGGCTACAATAACCTGGGCCTGCTTTACAATTATCAGGGATTATACCAGCAGGCTCTGGATTATTTCCAAAAGGCATTGGAAATCGGTGTGCCCTTGTTGGGCGCTGAACACCCGACAGTTGCCACCTTCTACAACAACCTCGGAACGGCATATTTCAACCTGTTTGATTTAGACAATGCATTGGCCAGTTTACAGAAATCGCTGGAGATTCGTGAGCATGCTCAGATTACACAACACCCTGATGCGGCTTTGGCCTACAACAACATCGGCATGATCTACTATTACCAAGGGAATTACTCGTTGGCGCTGGAGCATTTCCAGCGGGCGCTAGTGATTTATGAATCTTTACTGGGCTCAGATCGTTATCCCATGGGCATGGTTTATAACAATATCGGTGGGGTTTACAACCAGCAAGGCGATTACGATCAGGCACTGGTCTATCATCAACGGGCTTTGGATATCATTGAAGGAGCCATGGGCACAGAACACCCTGACGTGGCGATGACCTATAACAACATGGGTGGGGTCTATAGGGAAATGGGGGATTATGAAAAAGCGTTGAAATGTTTCAAAAAATCCCTGGAAATCAATGAACGTATTTTTGGCGCTAATCATTCCAACGTGGGCATCGTTTACCTCAATATTGGTAGGGCTTACAGCCAGCAGGGCAAATACCCTGAGGCGCTGGATAATTATGAGAAAGCCCTCAGCATCACCGAGCGCGTGTATGGCGCAGATAACATCGCAACCCAGAATGTCAAGAAGAGAATTGAGGAAGTGAAAGGAAAGATGGGTCAATAGGGACCTCACACCTTCATGATCCGGATGTTTTTAGTACTATCAGACTGATGAAACGGGTTGACAGGAATTCCAGTATTGAGTTGTTGAGAATCGTGGCTATGTTCATGATTCTGCTCCTGCATGCCAACTTCGCTTCTTTTAACGCGCCCCAGGACGTCTCGTTGCGCTCCTTTGCCCGTTGTCTGGCCGATGCGTTCACGGTGACACCTGTCAATATCTTTGTGCTGATAACGGGCTACTTTGGAACACGGTTTTCTCTCAACAAGGTGTTCTCGCTGGTGTATCAGGTCGTTTTTTGTGTCATACCTATCTCCCTGGTGCTGATTTGGTGTGGAAGGCTGGCGCCTGCTGCCGATGGTTGATGTCATGGTTGTCTAATGAATGTCATGGCGGCTTGACGTGAGGGTGGGGTATATAGAGACGCAAAATTTTGCGTCTCTACTTTTATTGTAGCTAGTTGTTAACAGGTGGTAAATTTTAGGGCGGGAAAAGGTTGGTTGTTTAAGTTTTTTTACCTATATTTGCACCGCATTTAGGGGCTTTCTTGCATGGCTTTACGCGCGTGTGCGTGCGTAAACATTTGTGCAGTAGGGCCTTTGGGTGCATTAACCTGCCAAAAATTATAACAACAATACAAACGAACTTCTTTTATGGATTTATCAATTTTCGGAGTACAGAGCACCACGATGGCGATTACGGCGGCGTTGACCGGCGTGTTGCTGGTAGTCGGTGCCCTGGTTATCGCGTGGCTCATTGGCCCGCGCAGCTACACCAAGAAGAAAGGCGAGCCGTTTGAGTGCGGTATTCCCACTCGTGGCGATTCGATGGCCCAGTATCATGTGGGCTATTACCTGTTTGCCATCCTGTTCCTGATGTTTGACGTCGAGACGGTCTTCCTGTTCCCGTGGGCAACCATCTGCAAGAACATCGGCACGCAGGCGCTGCTCGCCGTGGGTACTTTCCTTGTTATTCTCGTTTTAGGTCTGGCTTATGCCTGGAAGAAAGGAGCGTTGAGATGGAAGTGAAAATCAAGTCGATGAAGCATGAAGACTTCAAGGACAACGAGTATATCGACAATCTGGTTGAGCAACTGCGTGCCGGCGGCACCAACATCATCGTTGGCAAGCTGGACCAGTTGATGAATTGGGGTGTGAGCAATTCGCTGTGGCCGCTGTGTTTCGGCACCAGCTGCTGCGCCATCGAGTTCATGTGCCTGGGTGCTGCCCGCTACGATATGGCCCGTTACGGCTTTGAGGTGGCTCGCAACAGCCCCCGCCAGGCCGACTACATCATGTGCCAGGGCACTATCAACTACCGTATGGCTCCCGCGCTCAAGCGCCTGTATGAGCAGATGGCCGAGCCCAAGTATGTCATCGCCTGCGGCTCCTGTACCGTGAGCGGTGGCCCCTTCAAGAACAGCTACTGCGTGGTCAAGGGTGTTGACGAGATTATCCCCGTCGACGTCTATCTGCCTGGCTGTCCCCCGCGTCCCGAGGCATTCTTCTATGCCCTGATGCAGCTGCAGCGCAAAATCAAGGTGCAGAAGTACTTTGGCGGCGTGAACCGCAAGGAGAAACTCGACAGCCTCAAGTACGTTCCCGAGGAAACCAAATAAAGCAGAATATACATAGTTTAAAGTTGCAGGCGATAGTAATCGTACTTAAAACTTAAAACTAACAACTTAAAACTGAAAATAAAATATGGCAGATATAGAGAACAAAATCACGCAGTTGTGCCCTCAGGCTCAGGTCGATACCACGGGCGAGTTCCCGCTGGTGACCGTGGCCGATGCCCAGTGGCATGACCTGGCCAGCGCCCTGAAGACCCAGTTGCACTATGACGTGCTGAGCGCCGTCGTGGGTATGGAGTGGCCCGACGCCTTTGGCTGTGTTTACTACCTGACCAACACCAGCACCCACGAGCTGCTGCACGTCAAGGTGACCGCCCCCGACCGCGAGAATCCGCGTCTGCACACCGTGTGCGACCTGTGGCCCGTTGCCAACTTCCAGGAGCGCGAGGTGTATGACTTCTACGGCATCGTGTTCATCGGTCATCCCGACATGCGCCGCATGTTCCTGCGCAACGACTGGGTGGGTTACCCCCTGCGCAAGGACTATGACCCCGCCAGTAACCCCCTGCGTCTCGAGGACGAGACCAACGAAGACTACACCTGTCGCTGGGTCGAGGACGAGAACGGCAAGGTCAAGAAAATCGACGGCAAGGTGTTCGAGGACGACGAGTATGTCGTGAACGTGGGCCCGCAGCACCCGTCAACGCACGGTGTGATGCGCTACCGCGCCAGCCTTGACGGCGAGACGGTGAAGAAGATTGACGTTGTGAGCGGATACATCCACCGCGGCATCGAGAAGATGTGTGAGGACCTGACCTATCCCCAGATGCTCCTGTACACCGAGCGCATGGACTACATGGCCGCCCACATCAACCGCCACTGCATGTGCATGTGCGTCGAGAAGGCCCTCGGCATCGAGGTACCCCACCGCGCCGAGCTTATCCGTCTGATGATGGACGAGCTGATGCGCCTGTCATCGCACCTGCTGAGCTACGGCTGCTTGACGATGGACCAGGGTGCGACGACCGCGTTCTTCTACGGTTTCCGTGAGCGTGAATTGATTTACGATATCTTTGACCGCACCTGCGGCGCCCGCATGTCGATGAGCTACAGCACCATCGGCGGTGTGGTAGCCGACGTGCATGAGGACTTCGTTAAGGATGTGCGCCACACCTGTGACGTCATCGAGAAGAACCTGCACGAGTACCACAAGCTCTTCACTGGCAACGTCATCGCCGTGAACCGCATGACGGGCGTGGGTATCCTGAGCAAGGAAGACGCCATCGCCTATGACATCACCGGCCCCTCGGGCCGTGCCAGCGGTTGGCACTGCGACGTGCGCAAGACCAATCCCTACTCGCTGTACAACGAGTTCGACTTTGACGAGGTGACCTTTGAGAACGGTGACTCGATGGACCGCTACATGGTCCGCATGAAGGAGATGGAAGAGTGCATCAAGATTCTGCGCCAGGCCTGCGACAAGCTCGAGGCCGAGGGTCTGCAGGGCGAGTACTGCGCTCCCAAGGTGCCCAAGGTGATGAAGCTGCCCGCCGGTCACTGGTACCAGCAGGTGGAGGCCAGCCGTGGCGCCTTCGGTGTCTATATCGAGAGTGACGGCAACACCAAGCCCGTGCGCGTCCACTTCCAGTCGCCGTGCTTCAACCTTGTCGGCGTGGTTGACCTGACGTGCAAGGATAACCTGATTGCCGACCTGATTACCATCACGGCGTCGCTCGACTTCGTCATCCCCGACATCGACCGTTAATCGACGAGTTAATTAGTACGAACAAAACCACTAAAAGAAAGATAAGATATGTTTGACTTCGGAATAGTCACGAGATGGATTGATGATCTGCTCAACAGCGTGATGCCGGGTTGGCTCACCACGACAATCGAGTGTGTGCTGGTGGCCGTAGGCCTGCTGGTTGCTTATTCGCTCATCGCCATGTTCTACATCTTCTACGAGCGCAAGGTCTGCGGTTGGATTCAGTGCCGTCTGGGCCCGATGCGTGTTGGTAAATGGGGCTTGCTCCAGGTGTTTGCCGACGTAATCAAGATTCTCCAGAAGGAGTTGATTACCCTGTGGCACACCGACAAGTTCCTCTTCAAGCTGGCTCCCTACCTGGTGCTCATCGCCTCGATGCTCACCTTCGCCTGTCTGCCGTGGGGCAAGGGCCTGCAAGTCATCGACATGAACATCGGCGTGTTCTTCATCGTCGCCGTGTCGTCGATTGGCGTGCTGGGAATCCTGCTTGCCGGTTGGGCAAGTAACAGTAAGTACACCCTCATCGGTGCTATGCGCAGCGGTGCCCAGATGATCAGCTACGAGCTGTCGTGCGGTATTTCCATCCTGACGATTGTCTGCCTTGCCGGCACCATGTCGGTAACGGGCATCGTCGAGGCGCAACAGGACGGCTGGTTCCTGTTCAAGGGCCACCTGCCTGCCGTTATCGCATTCATTATCTATATGATTGCCGCCAACGCCGAGAACAACCGCGGCCCGTTTGACCTCCCCGAGGCCGAGCACGAGCTCACCGCCGGTTACCACACCGAGTATTCGGGTATCCACTTCGGCTTCTTCTACCTGGCCGAGTACCTGAACCTGTTCATCGTGTCGGGTATTGCCACACTGCTCTTCCTGGGCGGCTGGATGCCCCTGCATATCCCCGGTTGGGAGGGCTTCAACACCGTCATGGACTATATCCCCAGCGTGGTATGGTTCCTGGGTAAGGCATTCTTCATCACCTTCATTTTCTTCTGGATTCGCTGGTCCTTCCCCCGCGTGCGCATTGACCAGATGCTCGCTCTGGAGTGGCGTTACCTGATGCCCATCGGACTGGTCAATCTGGTAGTGATGGCCATCATCGTGACCAAGGGATGGTACTTCGGTGCATGATTTCGTTAGCAAATAACTAAAATACAACAATAAAAAGTCAATCATAGCATTATGGCTGAGAATTATGGAAAAATAACCCAGGTTATCGGACCCGTTGTCGATATCGCGTTCGAGGGTGAGGGCTCGACCCGTCCCCCCATTTACACCGCGTTGTCGGTAGAGCGACCCGATGGCAGTGAACTCATTCTTGAGGTTGAGCAGCATGTGGGTGAGAATACCGTGCGTTGCGTCGCCATGGACAGTACCGATGGTTTGAAGCGTGGCACCCGTGTCTTGTCCAAGGATCGTCCCATCTCGGTACCCACGGGTGACCAGATCAAGGGCCGCCTGTTGAACGTCATCGGTCAGAGCATCGACCACTTGCAGCCCCTGCAGGAAGGTGCCCGCCGTGCCATCCACCAGCCCGCTCCTCCCTTCAGCGACCTGTCTATTTCGCAGGAAATCCTCTTTACCGGTATCAAGGTCATCGACCTCATCGAGCCGTTCAGCAAGGGCGGTAAGATTGGTCTGTTCGGTGGCGCCGGTGTGGGTAAGACGGTGCTCATCATGGAGCTGATTCACAACATTGCCCATGGTCATAACGGTTTCTCGGTGTTCACCGGTGTCGGTGAGCGCACCCGTGAGGGTAACGACCTGCTGCGCGAGATGATCGAGAGCGGCGTTATCAACTACGGCGAGAAGTTCAAGGAAGGCATGGACAAGGGCGAGTGGAACCTCAAGGATGTCGACATGAAGGCTGTTGCCGGCAGTCAGGCAACCCTGGTGTTCGGCCAGATGAACGAGCCTCCCGGTGCACGTCTGCGCGTGGCCCTGTCAGGTCTGACCGTGGCCGAGCAGTTCCGCGACCAGGACGGTGGCGGCAAGGACATCCTGCTGTTTATGGACAACATCTTCCGTTTCACCCAGGCCGGTAGTGAGGTATCGGCGCTGTTGGGCCGCATGCCCTCGGCTGTGGGTTACCAGCCCACGCTGGCCAGTGAGATGGGTAAGCTGCAGGAGCGCATCACCTCGACCAAGACGGGAAGTATCACCTCGGTACAGGCCGTATATGTGCCTGCCGACGACTTGACCGACCCCGCACCTGCCACGACGTTCAACTTCCTGGATGCCACCTGCGTGTTGAGCCGTAAGATTGCCGAGCTGGGTATCTATCCCGCTGTGGACCCCCTGGCATCGACATCGCGCATCATGGACCCGAACATCATCGGCGAGGAGCACTATGACGTCGCACAGCGCGTCATCAACCTGCTGCAGAAGTACAACGAGCTGCAGGACATCATCGCCATCCTGGGTGTCGAGGAGCTGAGCGACGAGGACAAGCTGGTCGTTTCGCGCGCACGCCGTGCCCAGCGCTTCCTGTCGCAGCCCTTCTTCGTGGCCGAGCAGTTCACCGGTCTGCCCGGTGTGATGGTACCGTTGAACGAGACCATCCGCGGCTTCAAGATGATTCTCGACGGCGAGGTAGACGACCTGCCCGAGCAGGCCTTCCTGAGCGTCGGCACCATCGACGAGGCCATCGCCAAGGGCAAGAAGCTGCTTGAACAGAACTAAAACGATATACATTATTAATATATAACATGACACTGAAAATCATATCGGCTGAACAAATCGAGTTTGAAGGCACCGTCGACCAGGTGACGCTTCCCGGCGTCATGGGCAGTTTCCAGGTGCTCAAGAACCATGCCGCACTCATCGCCGCCCTCACGGCAGGCAAGATGAGCTATGTGGCCGATGGCAACACCGTGGAGCGTGAGATTCACGGCGGTGTGGCCGATGTAAAGGATAATGTGGTGTCGGTGTGCTTGTATTGACACAGTAGTAATGAAAAGCAAGATCATAACCGCTATTGTCGCGCTCGTGATTGTCGCGCTGATGGGATGGGGCTACTATAGTGCCGCCCAGCACCGCGCACACGGCCACACCAGCGAGCTGGACCCCAAGGAGACCATCTTTGAGCACCTGGGGGACGCCTACGGCTGGGAGGTGCCGTTCAATCACTCGTTGCGCATCCCGTTGCCCATCATCGTGTGGGGGCAGGACGGCTTGCACTGCTTCATGAGCAACCGCATCACCGGTGGCGAGACCTATGACGGGTTCAAGATTTCGACCAGCGAGGAGCACAACGGCAAGGTCGTGCAGGTCATGCCCGACGGCAGTGAGGTGCGCCCCTGGGACTTCTCCATCACCAAGAACGTCGCCGGTCTGTTCATCGCCGCACTGCTGGTCATCTGGATGGTCATGAAGCTCAAGCGCTGGTATGTGCGCAACGGCATGAAGGCGCCGCGAGGGGCTAAGGGCTTCCTGGAACTGGTGGTGGACTTCGTCTATGGCGACACCATCCGCCCCATCCTGGGCAAGCATGCTCCCAAGTATGCTCCCTACCTGCTCACGGCATTCTTCTTCATCCTGACGATGAACCTGCTGGGACTGATTGTCATCTTCCCCGGCGGTGCCAACCTGACGGGTAACATTGCCGTGACGCTGGTGCTCGCAGTGCTGACGTTCCTGATTACAAACTTCAGCGGCACCCGAGAGTACTGGAAGGAAATCTTCTGGCCCGAGGTGCCCATGGCGCTCAAGTGTCCTGTGCCCATGATGCAGCTCATCGAGGTGCTGGGCATGTTCACCAAGCCCCTGGCGCTGATGGTCCGTCTGTTTGCCAACATGATGAGCGGCCACATGGTGGTTCTCGTGCTGGTATTGTTGATTTTCATCTTCACCAGCCTGTTCGGCGTGGGTGTGGGTATCGGCACGAGCATCTTCTCGGTGGCCTTTACCCTGTTCATGCTGTTGCTTGACGTGCTGGTGAGCTTTATCCAGGCCTATGTGTTCACCATTCTGAGTACCATCTTTATCTCGATGGCACTTGAGGAGCCGCATGAGCACGCCGAGGCCGAACCGGTTCAAGAAAACTAAAACAAACAAAATATTAACAACTAAAACTTTACGACTATGTTAGAAATGATTTTATTAGAAGCTATGGCCAACCTTGGCGCAGCTATTGGAGCAGGTATCGCAGCTATCGCAGCAGGTATCGGTATTGGTAGAATCGGTGGCAGTGCCATGGAAGCTATTGCCCGTCAGCCCGAATCGACCGGTGACATCCGTAGCAACATGATTGTTATCGCCGCTCTGATCGAGGGTGTGGCATTCCTCGCCCTGATTGTTTGCGTGCTCGCTATTATCATGTAATCCCTCTAGGTTCAGATGGAACTTTTCACGCCTGAATTCGGCTTGGTCTTTTGGATGTTCGTGGCATTCGTGTGCCTGTATTGCATCCTTGCCAAGTGGGCATGGCCCTACATCATCAAGAGTATGGAGGAGCGTGCCGACTTGATTGACAAGGGTGTGGCCTATGCACAGGAGGCGAAGTCACAGTTGGACAATGCCAAAGCCGAAGCCGACAAGTTGCTTGCCGAGGCACGCAACGAACAGGCCGACATCCTGCGTGAGGCAGCCAAGATGCGCAACGAGCTGATTGAGAAGGCCCGTAGCGATGCGGCCGACGAAGCCAAGAAGGTGAGCCAGGCAGTTCAAGTCTCCCTTGAGCAGTCACGCAAGGAGGCCGAGAAGCAACTGCGCACCGAGGTGGGTGACCTGGCGTTGCAGATTGCCGAAAAGGTAATCCGCCGCAACATTGCCAGTGATGACGCACAGCGTGCGCTTGTTGACCAATATCTGAGTGAGGTTGAGACTAAAAACTAACGCGATATGAGTGACGGACTGATTCCACGCCGATACGCAAAAGCGTTGTACAAGTTCGCCGTCGAGAATGGTGACGCTGACGAAATCTATGAGCTGCTCAAGAAGCTCAGTTTCCGTCATGCCGCTCTCGACGAACTCAAGCGTGCGGTGCTCAACCCCGGAGTCCCCGACGAGGTGAAGGGTGCCAATATCCTGAAACTCTTTGGCGGCAAGTCTGGCAGCTCACTGGACAAGTTCCTGTTGCTCTGCGTCAGGAACAACCGCGCCGAGTACCTGCAGAAGATTTCCCTCGCCTATGTCGATCTTTATCGTGAGGCGCATGAAATAGCCCATGTGGTCATTACCACCGCCGTGCCGATGCCCGAGGCCGAGATTAAGGCCATTACTGACATTGTCAAGAAACGTCTGGGCGCCATGACGCTGGAAATCGAGGAGAAAATCAATCCCGAGTTGATTGGAGGCTTTACAGTGGAAATCAACGGCTTGGTGCTTGATGCTTCGGTAAAGAGAGAATTGAACGAATTGCGTTTACAACTGCAAAAGAAATAATTACTACAGAGATGATTAATCCCAGTGAAATATCTGATATTTTAAAGCAACAGCTCGTTGATGATATCACCAGCCACCAGGCAGCCTTTGAGGAAGAAGGCACCGTACTGGAGGTCGGTGACGGCGTGGCTCATGCCTATGGCCTGCACAATGTCGAGGCCAATGAGCTCGTGCGCTTCGAGAACGGTGTGACCGGCGTCGCCATGAACCTGGAGGAGAGCGACGTGGGTATCATCCTGCTCGACGAGGTGGACACCGTGACCGAAAACATGAAGGTGCGCCGCACGGGCGAGATTGCTTCTATCGAGGTGGGTGAGGGTCTGCTGGGCCGTGTGATTGACGTGCTCGCAAAGCCCATCGACGGCGGTGGCCCCATCGAGGGTCAACGGCTGCGCCTGCCGCTGGAGCGCAAAGCTCCCGGTGTGATTTTCCGCCAGCCGGTGAACCAGCCGTTGCAGACTGGTCTCAAGGCCATCGACTCGATGATTCCCATCGGCCGTGGCCAGCGTGAGCTCATCATCGGTGACCGCCAGATTGGCAAGACCGCCATCGCGGTGGACACCATTATCAACCAGCGGGCATGCTATGATGCCGGCAAGCCGGTATATTGCATCTATGTCGCCATCGGACAGAAGGCTTCGACCGTGGCTGCATTGGTCAACAAGCTCAATGAGGCGGGTGCTATGCCCTATACCATCGTCGTGGCAGCCACTGCTGCCGACTCGGCCTCGATGCGCTATTACGCACCCTTTGCCGGTGCCGCCATCGGTGAATACTTCCGTGACACCGGTCGCGACGCCCTCGTGATTTATGACGACCTGTCCAAGCACGCTGTCGCCTATCGTGAGATTTCGCTTATCCTCAAGCGCCCCTCGGGCCGTGAGGCTTATCCCGGCGATATCTTCTACCTGCACAGCCGTCTGCTGGAGCGTGCCGCCAAGATTAACGAGAACCAGGACGTTGCCAGCGTGATGAACGACCTGCCCGCACCCCTCAAGTCCATTGTCAAGGGTGGCGGCTCGTTGACGGCATTGCCCATCATCGAGACCCAGGCGGGCGACGTGAGCGCCTATATCCCCACCAACGTGATTTCGATTACCGACGGTCAGATTTACCTCGAGTCGTCACTGTTCAACTCGGGTATCCGTCCCGCTGTCAATGTGGGTATCTCGGTATCGCGTGTGGGTGGTAACGCTCAGATCAAGTGTATGAAGAAAGTGGCAGGTACCCTCAAAATCGCTCAGGCCCAGTACCGTGAGCTCGAGGCCTTTACCAAGTTCGGTGGCGATATCGATGCCGTAACGGCACGCACCATCGACACGGGTCGCAAGAACGAGCGTCTGCTGGTCCAGGCACAGTACACCCCGATGAAGGTCGAGGAGCAAGTGGCCATCATCTATTGTGGTGTGAATGGCCTGTTGCGCGACGTGCCTCTGGACAAGGTGGCCGAGTTTGAGAAACTGTTCCTCAACTACCTGCGTGGCAAGCATCAGGCCGATGTCCTCGATGTGTTGCGCGCCGGCAAGATTGACGATGACGTCATGGACAAGATCAAGAATGCCGCTGCCGAGATTGCCGCCAAGTATGTTGAAACCCCTGCCAGTTAATCCAGCAATTTAAGTTCGCAAGATGGCAACATTAAGAGAACTCAAGACGCGAATAGGTTCGGTCGCTTCGACGCAGAAGACGACGAGCGCGATGAAGATGATCAGCTCGTCCAAGATGCGTAAGGCTACCAGCCAGTTGCAGCAACTGTCACCCTATCGTCAGATGGTGCAGCATGTCATCAGCCACCTGCTGGTGACTGACCAGCAGTTTGACTCGCCGCTGATTGCCGAGCGTGATGTGAAACGCGTTGCGCTGGTGGCCTTCGGTAGCGATGACGGCCTGTGTGGCGGCTTCAACGTCAACATTTTCAAGCAGCTGCTTGCCACGATTGACAAGGTGCGCAAGGAGTACGGCACACAGGTGGGCATCACCGTGGTGCCCGTGGGCAAGAAGATGACCAAGGCCGTAAACAAGATTGCCGGCAATGGCATCCAGGTGGAAACCGTTACGCTCAACACCCGCAGCAACAGCGAGGAGCTGTATGCCTTCACCGACCTGATGAAGACCCGTTTCCTGGAGCATGCCTTTGACCGTGTGGAAATGTGCTACATGCGCTTTGTTTCCACCAGCAGGCAGGTGTTCACCCGCGAGCAGTTGCTGCCCGTGAGCTACCAGGGCTTGGCCGACAATGTAGACCCGCGTGCCGCCAACAGTCCTTGCCTGTTTGAACCCGACGCCAACACCATCTTCAACACCGTGCTGCCCCTGCACATCAAGTCGATGCTCCAGGATGTCTTCATCCAGAGCACGGCCAGCGAGCAGAGCGCCCGTGTGATGGCGATGCAGGCGGCGAGCGAAAACGCCAAGGAACTGCTCGACGAGTTGCAACTGGAGTACAACAAGCTGCGTCAGGAGGACATCACCAACGAGCTTCTCGACATCATGGGAGGCCAGGTGGAACGCTAACGCGAAATTGTAAAGAAAACAAGAAAATACTAAGAATATGAGCATTAAGGAGTATTTCGTCTCAATCTTTAAAGGCTTTCACAGCCTTCTCAAGGGCATGGCGGTGACCGGCAAGGAACTGGTGACCCCAAAGGTGACTGAGCAGTATCCCGAGAACCGCGCCGAACTGCACATCCCGGAACGTTTCCGTGCTGCGCTGGAGTTCATCTATGATGACAACGGTTATCACAAGTGTATCGCTTGTGGCAGCTGTGAGCGCAACTGCCCCAACCAGACCATCAGTATTACAAAACGCATGGTAGAACTGCCCGACGGCAAGAAGAAGCAGAAACTCGACAAGTACACGTATGACTTGGGTAGCTGCACCTTCTGCGGCCTGTGTGTCCAGGTATGCCCCACCAATGCCATCCGTTTCAGCAATGACTTTGAGCAGGCGGTATTCACACGCGAGAAACTCGTCAAGCAGCTCAATTACCTGCCCGAGAAGGACGATGCTCCCGCTCCCGCACCTGCCGCCAAGCCTGCGGCACCCGCTGCCGTCAAGCCCGCTGCTGCTCCTGTCGAGAAGCCCGTGGCCGACGAGTCTAAACAAGAAACTAAAGAAAATAAGGAATAATGGAATCAGTAGGTAACATCATTTTGTATTTTATCGTTGCCATCGCCATCATCGTCTTTTCGGTGCTGACGGTGACCACGCGCAAGATTTTGCGCTCTGCAACCTATCTGCTGTTTGTGCTCTTTGCCACAGCCATCATCTACTTCCAGATGGACTATCAGTTCCTGGGAGCCGTTCAGATTGCCGTATATGCCGGCGGCATCCTGGTGCTGTTTGTGTTTGCCATCATGCTCACGCAACAGCCTGGAAAGAACGCCGAGGCCCTCGCCACGCATCGCCGCTGGCTGGGACTCACTGCCGCTCTGGCAGGCGTTGCCGTAACGGGTTATGGCCTGTTCAGCTATGCTGAATTTGCCGGCAAGAGCCTTTTGGGCAGCGTTGACGTCAATATGGAGAAGATAGGCCAGTTCCTGTTGAGTACCGACAAGTATGGCTATCTGTTGCCTTTTGAGGCCATCAGCGTGTTGTTATTGGCTTGTATCATTGGAGGTGTGGTTATTGCCCGTCGCCGCTAAAATGTGATTAGATTATGGATTTGACGCTGTTTATGTATCTCATTCCCAGCCTCATCATGTTTGGCTGTGGCGTTTACGGTTTCATCACCCGCAAGAACATGATTGCGATCATGATTTCACTGGAGTTGATGCTCAATTCGGTGGATATCAACTTTGTGGTGTTTAACCGTTACCTGTTCCCCGGTCAGATGGAAGGCATGTTCTTCTCGCTGTTCGCGATAGCCATCGCGGCAGCCGAGACGGCGCTTGCCCTTGCCATCATCATCAATGTGTTCCGCATTGCTAAGAACGTGGACATCAACCAAATCACTAAACTGAAATTCTAACGATTATGCCATTAAGTTTAGCAATAGTAGTTGTAGCATTACCCCTGTTCATGTTCCTGTTCCTGGGACTCGTCGGGGTGAAAATGGGTAGAAAAATCACCGGTGTGATTGGCGTGCTGGCGATGCTCGTCGATACCATCCTTGCCTATGGCGTGGCGCTGACCTATTTCTTCGGCAGCGGCCAGGGCCAGATGGTGGACGGTATCCGTCAGGCTGTCGTTGTTGCCAATCCCGACTGGTTGTCGTTTACCGATACGCTGGTAGTGCGCATGGGTGTCCTCGTTGACCCCATTGCCGCGATGATGCTTGTGGTCATCACTACCGTCTCTCTCATGGTACACCTATACAGTTTGGGTTACATGAGCGACCACGACGGCAATGCCGAGAAGGGCTTCCAGCGTTACTACGCCTTCCTGGCGCTGTTCACGTTCTCGATGCTGGGTTTGGTGGTTGCCACCAACATTTTCCAGATATTTGTATTCTTTGAGATGGTGGGTCTCTCGTCCTACCTGCTCATCGGTTTCTATTACTCGACGCCTGCCGCCAACCATGCCAACAAGAAGGCATTTATCGTCACCCGTCTGGCTGACCTGTTCTTCCTGTTGGGTATCATGATTCTGAGCTTCTATACCAAGACGTTCGACTTCGACGCGCTGGTCTTCGGACCCACGATGTCGGGTAGCCTGGAGACGGCCCAGAGTGCCATCAGCACTGCCGGTGGTGCCACTTTCCTGGGCTGCTCGGTCATGGGATGGGCGTTGACCTTCATCTTCATCGGCGGTGCCGGTAAGAGTGCGATGTACCCGTTGCACATCTGGCTGCCCGATGCTATGGAGGGTCCCACTCCCGTGTCTGCGCTGATTCACGCTGCGACCATGGTTGTCGCCGGTGTGTTCCTGGTGGCTAGGCTCTTCCCGCTCTATGTCCTCGAGCAGGGTGCGATGAATATCATTCTGGTGGTGGGTGCCTTCACGGCGTTCTATGCTGCCGCTATCGCCTGCACCCAGAGCGACATCAAGCGTGCGCTGGCCTTCTCGACCATTTCGCAGATTGCCTTCATGATGACCTCGCTCGCCGTTTCTTCCAACAACAACTCGCTCATCGAGATTCACGGAGGCTACGGCCTGGGTTACATGGCGTCGATGTTCCACCTGTTCACCCACGCTATGTTCAAGGCGTTGCTCTTCCTGTGCGCCGGTGCCATCATCCATGCCGTTCACAGCAATGAGAACGACAAGATGCACGGTCTGCACAAGTATATGCCCATCACCAGCATCTGCTTCCTTATCGGCTGTCTCGCCATCGCCGGTATCTGGCCCTTCGCCGGATTCTTCAGCAAGGACGAGATTCTCGTCGCTGCCTACGAGCGCGGCCTAGGTTGGGGACTGTGGATGTCGATGGTGGCATTCCTGACCGCCTTCTACATGTTCCGCATCTACTACCTCATCTTCTTCTGGAAGAAACATGAGGTACACACCCATCATGCTCCCAAGGACCAGCCCTGGACAATGACGTTGCCGCTCATCATCCTGGCTGCCATCTCGTGCGTTGCGGGCTGGATATTACCCTTCCACGACCTGGTGACCTGGGACGGCAAGCCGTTGCACACAGCCCTCAACTGGACAGTTGCCGGATCGAGCACTGTGGTTGCCCTGCTGGGTATCGGCCTGGCTACCATCATGTACCGCAAGGAGAACCCGCTGCCCGACCGCCTCGCCAACTCGATGCACGGTCTGTGGCAAGCCAGCTACAAGCGCTTCTACATGGATGAGCTCTACCAGTTCATCACCCACAAGGTGATTTTCCAGGGCCTGTGCGTGCCCATTGCCTGGTTTGACCGTCACATCATCGACGGCTTCATGAACCTGATGGCCGAGGCTACCAACTCGCTGTCGTTCGGCATCCGCCGTCTGCAGTCGGGCAGCATCCAGGTCTATGTGTATGTTTACCTGCTGGGCGCCCTGCTGCTGGGTGTCATTACCATGCTGTGTATCATGTTATAATAACAACGGTCTAACAAAATAGAAAGGATATATCAAATGGAAATCTTCAATAATATACTGATTTACTTTGTGATCGTGCCTCTGTTGACACTCGGAGGCCTGGCCATCTGCCGCAACCAGGGCATCAAGGCCATCAGGACCGTTGCCGTTGTCGGCGCCAGCGTGCTCGTGGTGCTTGCCATCGCGCTGGTCAAGATGTTCCTCGACATTCGCGGTGCCGGTGACACCAGCGAGATGATTCTGCGCAGCGACGTGCTGTGGTACGCCCCCTTCAACGTCCATTTGGCGTTGGGCGTTGACGGCGTCAGCGTGGTGATGATTCTGCTGTCGGCATTCATCGTGTTTGCCGGTGTATTCGCCTCGTGGAAGATGAACCCCATGCCGCGTCAGTTCTTCATGTGGTTCTTCCTGCTGTCCACGGGTGTGTTCGGTTTCTTTATCTCGATTGACCTGTTCACGATGTTCATGTTCTATGAGATTGCTCTGATTCCCATGTACCTGCTCATTGGCGTGTGGGGCAGCGGCAACAAGAACTACAGTGCCATGAAGCTCACGCTGATGCTGATGGGTGGCTCGGCCTTCCTGATGCTCGGCCTGATTGGCATCTACTTCCACTCGGCTGCCGACGGCAACCTGACGATGAACATCCTGGACATCGCCCGTAACGATGCCATCCCGCACAAGTGGCAGTACCTGCTGTTCCCGTTGACGTTTGTCGGCTTTGGCGTCCTGGGTGCCATGTTCCCGTTCCACACATGGTCGCCCGACGGTCACGCCTCGGCGCCCACCGCGGTGTCGATGCTCCACGCCGGTGTACTGATGAAGTTGGGAGGTTACGGCTGCTTCCGCATCGCCATCTACCTGATGCCCTTTGCCGCCAACGAGCTGGCTTGGATTTTCCTGCTGCTCACCGGTGCCAGCATCGTCTATGGTGCGCTCAGTGCCTGTGTGCAGACCGACCTCAAGTACATCAACGCCTATTCGTCGGTTAGCCACTGCGGTATGGTGCTGTTTGCCATCCTGATGTTCAACACCACGGCGATGACCGGTGCTGTGCTGCAGATGCTCTCCCACGGTCTGATGACGGCCCTCTTCTTTGCCCTCATCGGTATGATTTACGGCCGCACCCACACGCGTGACATCCGCGACATGGGCGGTATGATGCACATCATGCCTTACCTGGGCGTGGGCTATGTGATTGCCGGTCTGGCTTCACTGGGTCTGCCGTTCTTGAGCGGTTTCGCTGCCGAGATGACCATTTTCATGGGTTCGTTCCAGCACACCGACACCTTCCACCGTGTGCTCACCATCCTGGCGACCACCTCGATTGTCGTGACGGCGGTTTACATCCTGCGCGTTGTCGCCAAATTGCTCTTTGGCGAGGTACAGGATGAGCACCACCGCTCGTTGACCGATGCTACATGGGAGGAGCGCCTCTCGACCGCCACGCTGATTCTTGCCGTGGCAGCCATCGGTTGCTTCCCCAACTTCTTTATTAACATTATCAGCAGCAGCTTCGAGCCCGTTGTCAAGGCCCTGCAGGCTGCCCTGCCCGTGATGTGATGTGAAAGTGTTTAACCTGATAAAAAAGCATAAGAAAAAGATATGATGGATTATTCACAATTCTTATTGATGCCGCAGGAGATAGGCCTGTTGCTGGTTTTCCTGCTTGTTTTCATCTACGACACTTTCATGCCTGAGCGCTCTCAGCGTTACATGCCCGTCTTCTCGGTCATCTTGATGGCGCTCTACACGATATACTGTTTCTGCATTCCTGCCGGGGTGGGAGAGGCCTTTGGAGGCATGTTTGAGAGCAATAGCGCCACGTGGGTGATGAAGAACATCCTCAACGTGGGCGTCGTGCTCGTGCTCCTGCAGGCCGTGAAGTGGACCAACAGCGACTTCGTGAGTGTTCGCCGCGGCGAGTTCTACGAGTTGACGCTGTTGACGCTGCTGGGCATGTTCCTCATGATTTCGGCACGCCACTTCCTGCTGTTCGTCATCGGTCTGGAGACCGCGTCGCTGCCCATCGCTGCCCTGGCAGCCTTTGAGAAGCGCCACTACGAGTCGCACGAGGCCGCTGCCAAGTACATGTTCACCGCCATCTTCTCGTCGGCGATATTCCTGCTGGGTATCTCCTTCGTCTATGGCATGAGCGGCACGCTCTACTTCAACGACATCGCCACCGCTGTCATCGGCAACCATTCGCCGCTGCTGATTGCTGCCCTGGCCTTTGTCATCGCCGGTGTGGGCTTCAAGCTCTCGCTTGTTCCCTTCCACCAGTGGACTGCCGACGTTTACCAGGGTGCCCCCACCGCTGTGACCAGCTACCTGTCGGTCATCAGCAAGGGTGCTGCAGCGTTCTCGTTCCTGGTGATTCTGGTGCAGGTCTTCGGCGCTGCCTACAGCCAGGTGTGGGAGTGGATGCTCTATGCCGTTATCGTATTGACTATCACCATCGGCAACCTGTTCGCCATGCGTCAGCGCAACCTCAAGCGCTTCCTGGCGTTCTCTTCGATTTCCCAGGCCGGTTACATCATGCTCGGTATCATCGCCGTCAACGTGATGGGCATGTCCTCGATGATTTACTATGTGCTGGTTTACATCTTCAGCAACCTCGCCGCCTTTGGCGTGATTGCCGCTATTGAGCGTCAGACCGGCCGCGTGACCATGGACGACTACAACGGCCTGTTCAAGACCAATCCCTGGCTCGCCTTCACGATGATGCTTGCGATGTTCTCGCTGGGTGGTATTCCCCCGTTTGCGGGCTTCTTCAGCAAGTTCTTCATCTTCGTCGGCGCATGCCACCAGGGCTCAGTAGCCATTTATGTGCTCGTGCTCATTGCGTTGGTCAACACCATCATCTCCCTGTACTACTACCTGCTTGTGGTCAAGGCGATGTTCCTGCGTCAGGATGACTGTGTGATTCCCACCATCAAGAGCCACTGGACCGAGCGTCTGGGTCTCATCATCTGTGTGCTGGGTGTCATCTTCATCGGACTCATCAGCTGCATCTATGCCTACATCAACGGCTCGGTAGATGCCATCAATGCGATGTTCGCAGCCATCCAGTAAGGTGTTAGGCATTAGGTGTTAGGTGTTAGGCATTAGGTGTTAGCGAAAGCACTAAAGCCTAAAACCTAAAAGCTAAAGAATCGCAACCTCTGATATCATTTAACATAACCAAACAAAGGAAGATTTGTTTCATGTTGTGGGGGACACCGTGGCAATCCACAGTGTTCCCCCACTTTTTTTCGTCACCCCTTCGGCCTTTTTCCCCGTCGTTTTTAAATGTTCGGGAAAATGGGTGCCCTGGCGGGCAAAAATTGAGACAAATCATGAACAAATCAAAGACAAATCAGATTTGTTGAGATTTGTATCAGATTTGTTTGGATTTCTTCGAGCGGAGCGAGGAGTCCCCATGCGTCAGGCGTGAAATTGGCATTTCTACACAATGTGGGACGCGAGATTTTTAGAAAAATTCTTGTGCGAAAAACAGGGGTTTTTTCTTGTTTCTTCCGATTATTTGTTATATTTTTGCCCAAAATCCTTAGATGCTAACATTTATATGCCGCTTATTATTCATTTTTAAAACGTTGAAGATATGAAAAAGCCGCTACTTATCTTACTCACCGTGCTCATGGCTACGCTGGCAGCCCATGCCGACGTCGCCATTAACAGCACCAACTTCCCTGACGCGAACTTCCGCTCCTATCTGATGTCGGAGTATCCCAGCGGTGTCATCACCACTGCTCAGCTCAACGCCCGCACCACGCTGGAGGTCAACAACAAGGGCATTTCCAACATGAAGGGTGTCGAGTACTTCACCGAGTTGACTAGGCTCAGTTGCTACAGTAACAACATCACCACGATTGACGTGACCAGTAACCGCAAATTGACCTATCTCAACCTTTTTGACAACAAGTTGACCTCAATCAATGTGAGCAATAACACTGCGCTGGAACAGCTGTATCTCCATTACAACCAGCTCTCGACTGTCAGTGTGACTTATCACACGGCATTGAGGACGCTGTGGGTACAAAACAACCCCAATCTGACATACGTGAGTTGTTACGACAACGTGTTGACCAATCTGGATGTGTCTAACTGTACGTCGCTGGGGACGCTCCTGTGCTACGAGAACCCTAATCTGTCCAACGTCTATGGCTTGTCAACCTGTACCGCCATCAGTCACCTGGATGTTGAGGACTGCGCCTTCACCGACCTGAGCGCCGTGGCCAACATGCCCAACCTGCAGAAACTGTATGCCCGCAACAACAGGCTGACGACGCTTGATGTCTCGGAACACAGATACCTGGCCTACCTCAGGGTGCTGGGTAACACTCAGTTGAAAAAACTCTATTGCAATGGTTGTAACTTAACCTCATTGATCGTGAACAACTGCCCGGCATTGACCGAGTTCAGGTGCTTTAACAACCCTTACCTTCAGGCGATTACTGGCTTGGCAGACTGCTCTGCTCTGGAGATGTTCTCATGCTATAGCTGTAGCCTGACCGACCTGAGTGATCTGAACAGCCTGAACAATCTGACCAACGTCGTTTGCTCGGACAACAAGCTTACCTCGCTCACGATTAACAACAAGAACAGCCTGACTCAACTTTGGGTGGATGATAATGACTTGCTCACCTCGCTGGATTGTTCAAACAACAACAATTTGAGCGACCTCAATATTACTGGTAGCAGTGAGTTGACCTCAATCAGTTGCAATTCCAACCCGAGGCTTGAAGATATCAGCGGTCTGTGGAGTTGCACGGAACTGACTTATTTGAGCTGCAATAAATGCAATCTCTCGTACTTGGATGTGAGTGGGATGACTGCCCTGGGAAGAATTAGTTGCTATAACAATAAATTGACGACGCTTAACGTGACAGGTTGTACTGCTCTTACAAGTCTGGTCTGCTTTTTTAATTCTGGCCTTGAAAATATTACCGGCATAGCAGGTTGTACCGCAATGGTCACTCTTGACTGTGATGGCTGTCCGATTACCAGCCTTGATGTGAGTGCCATGGCTGACCTCGGGAGCCTGAACTGCGCATCAACCCACCTCCAGACCCTTAAGGTTACAGGCAAGAGCAACTTGACAAGTCTCAGTGTCGCATTCAACGAGATGCTCACCGAATTGGATTGCTTCCAAAACCAATTGACCATTCTCGACGTGACGGGTTGCACCGCTCTTGAAAGACTGTATTGCTTGAATAACCAACTGACCAGTCTCGACGTGTCGGATTGCATTGCGTTGGCAGACTTTGATTGCGAACATAATCAGTTGACCAACTTGACGCTGGACTATCATCCCGAATTATATATGTTCAGTTGCAACCAAAACCAATTGTCCGAATTGGACATCAGCGGATGTCCTGCCCTTTTGGCTATTTGGTGCAACTCTAACCAATTGACTTCACTGGACTTAAGTGCCTGTCCCGATGACTTGTTTTCGATTGACTGCCGTTTTAACCAAATTTCAAGTCTTGATGTTGGCAGGTTTACCGAACTCTATCAACTGGCTTGCAGTAGCAACATGATTTCAAGCCTGGATGTTGCGGACCACACGTTTCTCAAGGATATCTGGTGCAGTAGCAACCTCTTGACAAGCCTCGACGCCAGTGGCTGCTCCTCTCTCGAAACATTATATGCTCATTTCAACCAACTGACAAGTATGAATGTGAGTGGCTGCTCCTCACTGAGTTCGGTAACTGCCTATTTTAATGATATCAAGGGCGGCAAGATGCAACAAATTGTTGATGGCCTGCCCACGCGCAATAGCAGTAATAGGGGCACTTTCTATGTCCTCGTCTCCGATCTTGTTGAAGGTGAAACCGAAGGTAACGTCATCACGACCTCCCAAGTCAATCAAGCCAATGCCAAATATTGGAATGTTTACCATTGGACGGAAGATGATGGCTGGCAACCCTATGCGGGCAGCGCCTTCTTGCTGGGTGATGTGGATGGCGACGGCAATGTGGGCATCGGCGACGTGTCGGCGCTCACCGACTATATGCTCAATGGCAATGCTTCGCTCATCAATGTTAATGCCGCCGACTGTGACCAAGACGGTAACGTGAGCATTGGCGACGTGGCGGCCTTGATTGACTATCTGCTCAACGGCTCGATGGGCAAGATGATGAAACCAGGCATTGAACGTGCCGGGGCAGCACCCCAGCAGGGGATAGCTCTGGAGAAACCCGTCCTCGAGAAACCCGTCCTCGAGAAGCCCCGCATTAGGAAATAGTGACCTCAAGAAAATAGGGACGGTTCTACCTTTGATGACATCATCAATCACGGTATAGGCAAGGGTGGGTGTCATAATAACGTCGCTGGTTTTTAATCGGCCTAACGGCCGAGAAATTAAACAAAATTTGTATAAAAATTAAACAAAATGGTTTTTTACTTTAATCTTATTTATAATTTTGATTAATTTCTCGCGCGAAGCGCGATTCAATTTGCAACGAATGAATTATGACATACCCTCAGTGGCCATGTGGAGACGCAAAATTTTGCGTCTCTACTTTTTTACTGTTTTTAAAATGCGAATTTCACGAATTTCACGAACAAAATAATTGGCCTAATTAGCGAAATTCGCATTTAAAATGTGCGGGGAAATGGGTGCCCTGCCGGGCAAAAATCGAGACAAATCTGGAACAAATCAAGATTTGTATAAAATATAAATATAAAATGCGTATATTTGCCACGACTTTCAGCAAATCAAGCATATCATGGCAGATATTACAATTCAATTTCCCGAATCAGATTATAATTCAATTCTGCGACAGGCTGTCGCAGTTATTGACAAAACACGCAACATTGTGGCCGCCAGTGTCACATCGGCAATAGGCTCTGCGCATTGGGAACTTGGCAAGTTGTTGCATGACAAAAAATTGGAGTATAAACATGGAAGCGGTGTCGTTAATCGGCTGTCTATGGATTTGAAAAAGCGTTTTCCTCAGATGGGAATGTCGCCGCGCAATCTGTGGGATATGAAGAAGTTTTATGAACGCTTTTGCGACAGCGATCCAAAAGTGCGACAAGCTGTTGCACTTTTGCCGTGGGGACATACGCTTAAACTGATGCAGAAGTTCGGAAACGATGATGAGGCGATTATCTATTACGCTAAGGAAACCACAGCTAAAGGCTGGAGCAGAGACTTGTTGACCAATGCTATCAGTATGCAGATGCACTTGAGAAAAGATGAGACAACTGATAACAACTTTGCATTGACATTACCGACAGCACAAGCTCAACTTGCTGATGAGGTATTCCGCAGTAGCTACAACCTCGGTTTCCTTGGTGTTCGTAATTCAATTCTTGAAACGGAACTTGAAGCGAGGCTAGTCAGTAAAGTCAAACAATTCTTGCTGGAATTGGGACGAGGTTTCACCTATATAGGTAATCAGCATGAACTTGAGTATAATGGCAAAGTCAGTCGGGTGGATATGCTATTTTATCATCGTGGGTTGCGTTGCCTTGTCGCCTTTGATCTGAAGATTGGCGAATTCAAGCCTGAATATGCTGGCAAGATGAACTACTATCTCTCCTTGCTGGATCGTCTTGAACGGCAAGATGATGAGAACCGCTCTATCGGAATTATTCTTTGTGCAGAAAAGGATAAAGTTGAGGTTGAACTGGCTCTTGAGGATATAGGTAAACCTATCGGTGTAGCCGATTATCAGCTGATTATTCCACAGGACGAATTGAAACGCGTCGTTGCTGATGAACTTGAATCGTTTAGCAAAGAGTTGCATCACCGAACTGAATTCTCCTTGTTGGACAGTGAATATAGCAATGATGAGAATTAACGATGTAAAATATTAATAATCTACTGAAATGAAACCACTTAGATTTGCAATAATCGCCCTACTTGCCTTATCATCTCTCATGGCAATAGCGCAAGAGCAAAGAACAGATACAATTATCCCAAAGTTCTTAATCAATGGCTATTTTTTTCGTGAGCTACCAGAACTCCCTGATGCCATTCCAAGTTATTCACGGCTGAAAGATTCAGAAGGAAACAAGATACTTGCCATTGGACTTGATGTCGATTTACCCGAGTCAGTCACAAGTCAGGCAATACCCCTAGAACAAGTGCACAATGCCACTCACTTCCTGAATGGTGCCAATATGATGGCGACGATGCTGGAATTGGCTCAAGCAGGCGTTAAGGAAGACGGCACTTTCTACTCTCCTAAGGCAGGTGAGCCATTCCCTCCATTTAATGAAATAGATTTAGAAGGACACAGATGGACCAACGACAGTGTCAAAGGTCATGTGATGGTACTCAACCTGTGGTATTCAGGTTGTGGACCCTGCCGTGCCGAAATGCCTGAACTGTCAACGTGGAAGGAACAGTTCCCTGATGTCTTGTTTTTCTCAGCCACCTACCATGATGCAGAGGTTGTCCAAAAGATAACCGAAAAACACCACTTCACTTGGACCCACCTCGTTGAAGCCAAGGATATGATGTCATGGATTGGGACCGAAGGCTTTCCCTTTACAGTGGTTGTCGATAAAATGGGAATTGTCCGCTATGCCGTTCATGGCACAAGCCAGGAAATACGTGCCGAAATTATCGCGAAAATAAAAGAAGCTGAAGGAATTTGAAATACTACTTTTGTTGTCTTTTACGCATTGAGGCGGTTACCGAACTTGCGTAGCGCGATAACCGCTTTTCAATTTGGGAAATGGTATAGATGTTGGCCCCATTGATTTTTAAAATTTGCATTAGCCCGGCAGGGTAGGGTCAAACTGCTGTATCGTTCCCAAAATTTGTTCGGATTTGGCTGTGGCCTAATGAAAAATGTGTATCTTTGCCAATTAGAACATAATTGAAAAAATCTTAATGATATGAAAAAAATTATCCTGGTATTCTCGTTCTTGTGCCTGTGGGCGCTGGGTGCTACGGCGGCCGGCGTGAAGCAGGGCAGCGTGAAGACGCTGGTGGACAGCTGCGGATTTTTCCCGCAGATGAGCCCCGACGGGCAATGGCTGCTGTTCTCGACGACCGAAGGCTCCAACCTGGTGTTGAAGAACCTCGCGACGGGTAACCAGAGCATTGTCTCCTCGACCGGCTATCCCGGATTTGACGCCATCTTTGGCCCCGACGGCAAGGTGTATTATGTTACCCAGGAGCGCAAAAAGAACAATCTGCTCTACCGAACGGGGCATTGCTATGACCCGGCCACGGGCAAGGACGAAATCGTCCTGAAGCCGCAGCACGGCCAGGTGCAGGCCTTGCACGCCGCTAGCGGTGTGGTCATCAATGGCGAGCGTCAAGTCTATACCAGCGCCAAGCAGGTGGGTGCTTATGCCTATACCCGCGGCGCCACGCTCTATCTGGTCGATGCCACAGGCGTCTCACGCGAGCTGAGGCCCGTTGCCGACAGCAACGGCTACCTGTGGGCGTCGCTGTCGCCCGACGGCACCCGGGTGATGTTTGAGGCCGCAGCCCACGGTGTGGTGGTGTGTGACCTCAACGGCAGCGTGGTTGCCGAGCTGGGCGAGCTGCTCATGCCTAGCTGGTACAACAACGACTACATCATCGCCATGAGCAATGCCGGCAATGCACGGTTGACCGGTAGCCGCATCTGGCTCATTGCCGTCGACGGCTCTTTGTTCAAGCCCATCACCCCCAAGGAAGAGCGTGCCGTACAGCCCATGACGGCTGGCGGCAAGGTGGTCTATGCCGTGCAATATGGCGGCGAGATCAAGCAGCTGGAACTCGACATCCAGCCCGCAACGCCGGCTTCTGCCGTTTCGGGCAAGGGTAAGGTTGAGAAGGTGCGCAACGTCAAGAGCAAGAAGGACGTGCCCCGCGTGTTCATCAATCCGGGCCATGGCGGCCATGACAGTGACGACCGCCACATCCCAACCTGGGTCATCGCGGCCCGCGACACCATCCACTACTATGAATCCAACTCCAACCTGACCAAGGCCCTGGCGCTGGAAGAAATCCTGCACAACAAGGGCTATGAGACCGCCCTGTCGCGCAAGACCAACAAGACCGAGGATGACCTCGACCTGTTTGAAATCGTCACCCTGGCGGCCAACAGCGGTGCCGACGTCTTCCTGTCGCTGCACAGCAATGCCACGGGTACCGAGAACCGCGTGAATTTCCCGCTGGCGCTGTACCGCGGATGGGATGACCGTGCCGTGGCCGAGGGCAGCCACGAACTGAGCGATATGATTATGCACTTCGCCAAGCTGAACGAGCTCACCGTGTGGAGCCACAAGGAGCGCAGCCGAGGCGACTGGTCGTTCTACCCCGAGTGGGGCTACAAGGTGGGCCTGGGCGTGCTGCGTTACAACAAACTGCCGGGAACGCTCATCGAGGGCTCGTTCCACGACTACCTGCCCGAGCGTGAGCGCCTGTTGAGTGACAGCTACTGCTGGCTGGATGCATGGAACTATTCCCTGGGTCTTGACGAATATTTTCATAACTACAGCAAGTTCAAGAATGGCGTGATAGCCGGCGTCATCCGCTGGGAAGACATCCTGCGTCAGGACGATGACATGCGCCTGTATGGCGATGACGAGCTCAAGCCCCTGAACGGTGCCCTGCTGCGCCTGTACACCGATCGCGGCGTGATGGTGCGTGCCTATACGCTCGACATCCTGGACAACGGCGTGTTCGTCTTCTCCAACCTGCCTCCCATGAAGTACAAAATCGAGGTTTACTACGGCAACGAGGACCTGTACATCTCCACCAAGGTGAAGGCCAAGAAGAACGTGACTGTCTATAAAAACTTCATGATGCGCAAGGACATGAAGCCCAAGAAGAAGAAAAAATAAATTGAGGTGTTAGGCATTAGGCATTAGGTGTTAGGCATTAGGTGGCATCCGCCTCCCTGAAGCCTAGAGCCTAAAACCTAAAGCCTAAAACCTAACGTCTAACGTCTATAATCTAAGTATATATGAAAAAGAAAATGTCTATCATTATGATGCTGGCGTTGGTGGCCTTGCTGCCGACAGCGCTGGCTCAGGAGGTCGAGGTGACCTCCCTGACGCGCCTGCTCGAGGGCGTTGAGGGACCCGCCTATTTCCCCGTGCTCAACAGCGCGGGCGACCGCCTGCTGTTCTCGACCGAGAACGGCGCGTTGAAGCTCTATGACTTCACCGACAATGTGACAACCGTCGTCACGCGCGACTATGTGGCGGGCAACGACGCCTGCTTCGGCGGTGACGGCAAGGTCTATTTCGTGACCCAGCAGACGGGCGAAGACCGCCTGATTTACCGCACCGGCCAGTGCTATGACGCTGCGACTGCTGCGGTGACACGCCTCACCGAGCCACATCACGGCACCGTCAAGGCGGTGGCTACCACCCGTGGGGGCGGAATGAAGGCTCCCGGTGCCGACCGCTCGTGGGCTAGCATCACGGGCAATGGTGCCTGGACCGAGGGCAACCGCGTGCATGTGACCGTGGACGGCAAGGAACGTGTTTTCTCGCCCGTGGACTCGTGGGCCGGCTACCTGTGGGCTTCGCTCTCGCCCGATGGCCAGCGCGTGGCATTCTTTGCCGCGGGTAAGGGCATCGTGGTCATCGACCTGCGCGGCCAGGTGGTTGCCATGCTGGGCAACTACGAGATGCCGTGCTGGTACAACAACGACTACATCGTGGCACAGCATGCCACCGATGACGGGCACCAGTTCACCTCGTCGCAGCTCATGCTGCTCAAGGCCGACGGCACGTGGAGCCGCGAACTGTCCAAACCCGCCTCGATGATGATGCACCCCACCTGTGGCGGCGGCAAAATCGTGTGCACGACCATCGATGGTCTGCTCTATGAACTGCACATCAACATTTACCAATAAAACCCCGACAGAGTCATGAAAAAGAATCTCTTTCAATCGATTGTGATGGCGCTGCTGGCGGTTTTTGCCGTAAATGTGGCCAGTGCGCAGCAGCCTCATGTGTACATCAACCCCGGTCATGGCGGCTATGACAGCGATGACCGCAATATGGTCATCTATCCCTTCCATCAGGGCGATAGTGCGGGCTCCTGGGAGTCCAAGTCCAACCTGCGCAAGGGCCTTGCCTTGCAGGACATCCTGCAGAAGAAAGGTTACAAGACCAGCATTTCGCGTGTGACCAACACCACCAGCGATGACTTGGCACTCTCGACCATCGTTGCCCTGTGCAACCAGAGTGGTGCCGACGTCTTCTACTCGATCCACAGCAACGCCACGGGTACCAGCTCACGCGTCAATTTCCCGATGGTATTCTACCGCGGCTACACGGGCTCGCCCCAGATTCCCAATGCCGACGTGCTGGCTGCCGACCTGGAACCGTACTTGTATGCCAATCAGACCACCGTCTGGACCGGCAATTTCCAGATTTGGGGTGACTGGAGTTTCCAGCCCAGTTGGGGTACCCAGGGTTATGGCGTGCTGCGCGGCAACTATGCCGTTGCCAACCTCAGCGAGGGCTCGTTCCATGATTATATCCCCGAGGCATACCGCCTGTTGGGGCTGCAGTACTGCTGGTTGGAGGGATGGAACATCTCGTTGGGTGCCGACAAGTATTTCAATCGTCTGGACAATTATAACCTGGGTGTCATCTCGGGCAATGTCCGCGACGACCGCATCAAGCGCCTGCAGGAGAATCCCCAGCCGTTCCTCGTCTTCGGCGATGACAACCTGATGCCCATCCACAACGCCACCGTGCGTCTGCTGGACCAGAGCGGTAACGAGGTGCAGCGCACCATGACCGATACCCTTAGGAATGGTATCTACACCTTCAAGTTCGTTGCCCCTGGCACTTATACTGTCGAGGTGAGCGAACCTTCTCATTTCTCCCAGACGGCGACCGTCACCGTGAAAGCCAACGCATCTACCTACCAGAACTTCTACCTCAAGCGCGTGCGCGACACTGCCCCCGTGGTGGTGGACTACAGCCCCGTGTGGCAGGATGGTGACCCCGCTGTGAAGTGCAGTGTGCCCATCGTCCTGTCCTTCAACTGGGATATGGACAGCGCGACCACCTGCGGCGCCTTCCAGCTTGACCCGCCCGTCGAGGGCACGTTCAAGTGGGAGGATTCCTACTACCGCCTGGTGTTTACCCCGGTGGATGCCTTTGACGTGAACACCCACTACACGCTCACGCTCAAGAAAACGGCCGAGCATGGCGGCGGCACGCCCATGGCCGAAGACTTCACGATGCAGTTCTATACCCAGCCGCGCAACCACCTTGAGGAGTTGGCCGTCTTCCCCTACGAGGGCGCTCCCGTCCACTTCAAGACTCCGCTGGTGGAGTTGCGCGTGGACTCGCTGCTGGAGACCTATAACCTGTTCCAGCGCCTGCGCGTGCTCGACAGCGAGGGCACCGAGCTGGCCTGGAACAAGCGCAGCATCAAGTACAACAAGCGCGGCGACGATTACGGCTTCGTGCGCATCCCGCTGGTCGGCAACCTCGAGGTGGGCCAGGACTACCGCCTGGTGCTCGACGTTGACATCGCCGACACCGCCGACATCCACCTGCCCGCCGAGCGCGTCATCAACTTCACCGCCGTTGACGCCGGTGCCGACAAGCCCGGCATGCAGGTCGTCGAGGGCTTTGAAAAAAAGGAGTATTACTTGAATTGTGGCCATGCCGGCAGCGCTACACAACGCCCATCGGTGGAATTGTCCTTTGTCAACGACAGGTTGTTCGGTAATGCATCCATGCAAATCGATTATGACTTTAAGGCATATGATCCAAATTATTACTTCTTCCTTTCATACAATCCCGACTGGGGTCTGGAAGATGATCAATGGGAAAAGCCTTTCTATCCCGGGCAGACATTGGGACTCCATGTTTGTGGCGATATGTCCTACACCAAGATGACCGCTGAGTTCCGTACGAACGGCGACTGGGTAAAGATTCCGATATGTACGGTTGACTTCCATGGCTGGCGTTATGTGACGGCCGATTTGAGCAGTTTGCCAGAAACAGGAGGAAAATTGCGTCATATATATTTTGAGCGCACCAGCAGCATCATGGGCCAGACCGGTACCATCAAACTGGATAACCTGCTCAGGGGCGAGGCCAGCGGCATCGATGAGCTGGGATTTGCCGGTGTGAAGGTCCATGCCGAGGGCGACTACGTCGTGGTGAGCGCCGACACCTGGGTGCAGGGCGTGGAACTGATTGACGTGAACGGCCGCACCGTCAAGGCTGCCGGCGGCAACTGCCTGAACGTGGCCGACGTGACCCGTGGCGTCTATTTCGTGCGCGTGCACATCAACGGCCGCACCGCCACCCAGAAGGTGAAACTCTAGCAGTGACATTAACAATAAAAAATAACAAGTGATTATGAATAGTAAATTATTAGTAAGAGCATTGGCCCTAGTGCTCCACGCTGACGTTCTACTATGACGGCAATGACGCCAGTTGGTATAGCGTTTCCATGCCGCTGTATCCCAATGACAACTGGGACGACCCCGACTGGTACAAATTCCGCTATTATGATGTTGTCGTCAAGGTGGTGTTTGACCCCTCATTTGCCAACTTCAGGCCCACAACTACCGCCAGGTGGTTTTGCCACATGCGCAAGCTCAGGACGATCGAGGGCATCGAATACCTGAACACGTCTAATGTGACGACCATGCTTTCCATGTTCTATAACTGTCAGAGCCTGGAGACCATTGATGTGAGCCACTTCAATACCGACAAGGTGACAAACATGGCTTGCCTGTTCTATAGATGCTACAAGTTGACGGACATCGATTTGAGCAATTTCAACACCTCCAAAGTCGAGAACATGAATGGCATGTTCGGCGACTGCACTGGCTTGACGAGTCTCGATTTGAGCAATTTCGACACTGGCAGTGTTGTGTCCATGAATGGCATGTTCACCGGCTGCGATGCCCTGACGACCCTCGACTTAAGCAGTTTCAATACCGAGAACGTGCAGGACATGGCTTGGCTGGTGAGTTTCTGTGATAATCTGGAGTCGGTTGACATCAGCAGCTTCAACACATCTAACGTGACCAACATGGGCTATATGTTCTACAATTCTAGAAAACTGGATAACCTGGATGTGAGGCATTTTGACACCAGCAATGCGACAAAGATGGAGTACATGTTCGCCTATAGCCCTTGTGCCAACCTTGACGTGACCAACTTCAATACCGCGAATGTCACCAACATGTATTGCATGTTCTATCAGTGCAAAGGTTTGACGAGCCTGGACTTGACGCACTTCAATACCGCCAATGTGACCAATATGGCGAGAATGTTCTGGGGTTGCGAGGGCTTGTCAGAACTTGACTTGAGCCATTTTGACACCGGCAACGTGAAAAGGATGGACGATATGTTCACCGCTTGCACAGGTCTGACGAGTCTTGACCTGAGCAACTTCAACACCCCCAATTTGACTAACATGGAATACATGTTTTCAGGTTGCACCAATTTGACCGACCTTAATGTGAGCAGTTTCAATACCGAGAAGGTGGACTCGATGCGTAGCATGTTCTCGGGTTGCAAGAGTTTGAGGAACCTTGACTTGAGGAGTTTCAGTACCGAGAATGTGGTGACCATAGATGGCATGTTCAGTGGTTGCTCCAGCTTGACGAGCCTTGACCTGAGCAGTTTCACCAATCCCAAAGCAATTTCCATGGAGGGTATGTTCAGGAACTGCTCCTCACTTGTAAGCGTTGACCTGAGCAATTTTGATACCGGAAGTTCGCAATGGTTGCGCGAGATGTTCCAGGGATGCAGCAGTCTGGAAAGCGTTGACGTGAGCAGTTTCAACACCGAGAAGGTCTATGGCATGGAAAGCATGTTCAATGGTTGCACCAGCTTGACGAGCCTCGACCTGAGCAGTTTCACTACCACAGCAATACGTTACCTGTCCGGTATGTTCAAAGGCTGCAGCAATCTTGTCACCATCACGGTGGGTGATGGATGGGATGTCTCGCGGGTCAATAGTGATGCTTACTATTCCGAGAATATGTTCAGGGACTGCACCAAGCTTGTGGGCTGTCAGGGCACTACCTACTATTACAGATATGTGGACAAGACCTATGCCCACATCGACGGCGGCCCCAGCAATCCCGGCTACCTGTCGGCAGTGGTGACGCCTGGCGACATCGACGGCAGCGGCGACGTGAGCATCGGCGATTTGACCATCCTGATTGACTACCTCCTGAATGGCGGTGGCGACGGACTCGCTCTGTACAATGCCGACGTGGACGGTGACGGCAGCGTGAACATCTCGGATGTGACCGCCCTTATCGATTATATCCTCAACAGCGAACCGAACCAATAAAAAACCAACGACAATGAAGAAAAAAATCCTGTTTCAAGCAATGGCCCTGGTGGCGTGCCTGCTGTCTCCACGCTGACGTTCTACTATGACGGCAATGACGCCAGTTGGTATAGCGTTTCCATGCCGCTGTATCCCAATGACAACTGGGACGACCCCGACTGGTATAAATTCCGTTATTATACTTCTGTCGTCAGGGTAGTGTTTGACCCCTCATTCGCCAACTACAGGCCCACGACCACCGCCAAGTGGTTCTGTAGCATGACCAAGCTCAGGACAATTGAAGGCATTGAATACCTGAACACGTCTAATGTGACGACCATGCTTTCCATGTTCTATAACTGCATAAACTTGGATACCATTGACCTGAGCCACTTCAATACCTCCAAGGTTAAGGTTATGACTTGCATGTTCTATCAGTGCGTCAAGTTGAAGAACATCGACGTGAGCAATTTCGACACCAGCAATGTTGAGAATATCAATGCCATGTTCAGCAAGTGCTCTGGCTTGACGAGCATCGACGTGAGCAATTTCAATACGTCCAAAGTCAAGATAATGAACAGCATGTTCAGTGACTGCGACGGCTTGACTACCATTGACGTGAGCAATTTCAATACTGAAAACGTCGAGGATATGAGCAACCTGTTCGGCTTCTGTGATAATCTGGAGTCGGTGAACATCAGCAGTTTCAACACGTCTAATGTGACCAACATGAGGATGATGTTCTATTACAGCCCCAAACTGGCAAACCTTGACGTGCGCCATTTCGACACCAGCAAGGTGACAGACATGATGTACATGTTCTCCCATACCGCTGTGACAGAACTTGATGTGACCAACTTCAATACTGAGAATGTCGTCAACATGTATAGCATGTTCTATCACTGCGATGGCTTGACTGAACTTGACGTGAGCAGTTTCAACACCTCCAATGTGACCAATATGGCGAGAATGTTCTGGTATTGCACTGGCTTGACGTCCCTTGACCTGAGCAATTTTGATACCCGGAATGTGAAGAGAATGGACGACATGTTCAGCAACTGTAAGAATTTGACGAGCCTCGACGTGAGCAATTTCGAAACCCCCAATCTGACCAACATGGAGTATATGTTTACAAGTTGCAGCAGTCTGACCGACCTGGATGTGAGCAGTTTCAATACCGAGAAGGTGGACTCGATGCGTAGCATGTTCTCGGGTTGCCGCAGCCTCAGGAGCCTTGACGTGAGCAACTTCAACACGGACAAAGTGGTCACCATGGATGGAATGTTCTATGGTTGTTCCAGCTTGACGAGCCTCGACCTGAGCAGTTTCAACAATCCCAAAGCTCCAGATCTTGAGGGCATGTTCACTAACTGTTCCTCTTTGACGACCCTTAATTTGGGCGGCTTGGGTGCCGAGAATTTGACAAGGATGGCCAAAATGTTCATGGGGTGTAGCAGCCTGACCAGCCTCGATTTGAGTCGTTTAAAAACCGATAATGTTACCAATATGGAAAGCTTGTTCGAGGGGTGCTCCAGTTTGATGAGTCTCGACTTGAGCAATTTCAACACTCGTGCGGTGGGTGACGTCGAGAAAATGTTCTACAACTGCAGCAACCTGGTCACCATCACGGTCGGTGATGATTGGGATGTCTCGCAGATTAACAGTCAGGCTTACTATCCCAATGATAGGGATATGTTCAGGGGCTGCACCAGCATCGTGGGCTGCATGGGCACGACCTATGATTCCTACTATGTGAACAAGAGATATGCCCACATCGACGGTGGCCCCAGCAATCCCGGCTACCTGTCGGCAGTGGTGACGCCTGGCGACATCGACGGCAGCGGCGACGTGAGCATCGGCGATGTGACCGTGTTGATTGACTACCTCCTGAATGGCGGTGGCGACGGTCTCGCGCTGTACAATGCCGACGTGGACGGTGACGGCAGTGTGACCATCTCGGATGTGACCGCTCTCATCGACAAGGTCTTGAACGAGAGTGCCGAATAAGAAAAAAAACGACAGAAAAACCCCTTTTTGAATTATTCGGGAAAAAAGGGGCTTGCTTTTATTGGCGAGTAGGTCGAAGACCTGCACAAGGCCTGCTGGCCTTGTGCAGACCTACGGCCAGCTTTTCTAATAATCTTTAGCGTCTTAGCGTCTTAGCGTCTTAGTGTGGGGCAAAGAGCGCTGGTACCGTTTACCTATTGTTTTTGTTAAGAAACTGACAAAATGTCAGTTTCTTGTTTAATTTTTGTGAAAAACCTGACACGGTGGCTTGGATTTTTAACGGGGATTAAACATTGGGGCTTTGGCATTGGTTTTGTTGAATAGGGGAGTGCAAGCCGGACGCAGTCTTGGTGAGCAGTTAGCTTTTAGCAATTAAAAGACTCATAAACAACATATAACAATTAAAAATTTAAAAAATTAGGAGGTAAAGACTATGTATTTTCCCGTAATTCGCAACAATTGCCGCAACAACTGGCTGGACAGTGCTTTCAACGACCTGTTTGATATGGATTGGACCCCGCGCCACGTGACCACAGCTCCCGCTGTCAACGTCAAGGAGAGCGACAAAGCCTTCACCATGGAGGTCGCCGCTCCAGGCCTCAAGAAGGAGTTCTGCACCGTGAACATCAACAGCGATGGCAACCTGGTTGTCAAGATTGAGAACAAGGCCGAGCACGAGGACAAGTCGTGCAAGCAGGAGGGCGAGAAGTGCCACTATGTGCGCCGCGAGTTCTCCTACACCGACTACGAGCAGACCTACATCCTGCCCGACGAGGTGGACAAGGACGCCATCAGCGCCAAGGTCGAGGACGGTATCCTGACCATCGACCTGCCCAAGCTGGCTCCCGAGTCCGAGAAGAAGATGGACCGCACCATCGAAATCGGCTAACATACACACTGCCCTCGAGTCACCACGCTAAGCCGCCAAGTTGCTAAGAATAAAAACTTAGCAACTTGGCGGCTTGATTTATATTTTCGTCGTCAGGAGATGAACTCCTAATCACTAATCACTAATCACTAATCTCTAATCTAAATCACTTAAAGAGGAAGAGGTCGTTGATGGAGCGCTTGATGTTCACGTGCTTGATGGCGTGGGCAAACATCTCATCGACGCTGAGCACCCTCACCTTGGGGCACTTGGTGGTGTCGAAGGGGATGCTGTCGGTGACCACCAGCTCGTCCAGGCCGCTCTCCATGACGCGCTCGCTGGCGGGGGAGCTCATCACGGGATGGGAGATGTAGGCGCGCACGCTGCGGGCGCCGTTCTCCTTCATCAGCGATGCCGCCTTGCAGATGGTGCCGGCGGTGTCCACCATGTCGTCGATGAGGATGACGTCCTTGTCCTTGACGTCGCCGATGATGGTCATGTTCTCCACGACGTTGGCACGCAGGCGCTGCTTGTGGCAGAGCACCAGCGGCGTGTTGAGGTATTTGGCATAGGAGTTGGCTCGCTTGGCACCGCCGGCGTCGGGCGAGGCGAAGACGAGGTTGTCGCCCAGGTTGAGTTTTTCGATATCGGGGATGAACATCGTGGAGGCATAGAGGTGGTCCACGGGGATGTCAAAGAATCCCTGAATCTGGTCGGCGTGCAGGTCCATGGTAATCAGGCGGTCGATGCCAGCGGCTATCAGGATGTTGGCGATGAGCTTGGCGGCAATCGACACGCGGGGCTTGTCCTTGCGGTCCTGGCGTGCCCAGCCGAAGTAGGGGATAACGGCGATGACCGAATGGGCCGACGCACGCTTGGCGGCATCTATCATCAGCAACAGCTCCATCAAGTTCTCACTAGGAGAGAAGGTGGACTGCACCAGATAGACTTCGGCGCCGCGCACGGGTTCCTCGTAGCACACCTCAAACTCCCCGTCGGCAAAGCGTGAGATTTTCACCTTGCCCAGTTCCACACCCAGTTTTTCTGCGATTTTCTCGGCAACGTATCGCGAGTTCGTGCCCGAGAAGACTTTCATTTCAGCCATAACAAAATGCCATTTAATCTGTTTACCGTGTGCCAGGGGCGCCAGCCCGCCTTTGCACACGGCAAAGGTAATCAATTTCCGCCGTTTCCGACTTATCTTTTACAATTAATTTTATCCATAATAAAACCTTTGCTTAGAATTACCGCTTATTATTTGCGTGATTACCCGTTTTTTTGAGTATATTTGCGGTCTATTAACATAAACTTCAAATCAGATAATCTATGAAAAAAAGTCTTACTCAATTTGCCTTGATGTTGCTGGCATTGCTGTTTCCGGCCGTTGCGATGGCCTATGACTTTGAGGCCGACGGCATTTATTACAGTTATAATTCGGGGGCGTCCGGCAGTCAGGTGATGGTGGCCAGGGGTGAGGTGCCCTACAGCGGCGACGTCGTGATTCCCGCTGAAGTGACTCACGGTGACATGACCTATCGGGTGACCGTCCTGGGTGACTCGGCATTCTATGGCTGCACTGCGATGACCAGTATCTCATTGCCCAATACGCTGACCTCGTTGGGCTTTGTGACCTTTTTTGGTTGCACGGGCTTGACCAGTGTTGACATTCCTGAGGGCATCAGCTCGGTTAACGGAAATGTGTTCCAGAACTGTTCAAATCTGGAAAGCGTGCATTTCCCCAGTACATTGACCCACATATTCCGTGCCTCGTTTTGCGGTTCGGGTCTGAAGCATGTCACCGTGCCTGAGGGCGTCACCTATATTGCCGCTGCTGCTTTTGAAAACTGCAAATCGCTGATTTCGATAGATTTCCCCAACTCGTTGACTTACATTGGCGATTGGGCTTTCTCTAACTGCGTCAGCCTGCGGCACGTCACGATACCCGAAAAGATAAAGCAGGTCTGTGATTTCGCTTTTTATATGTGTGACAGCCTTGAGACTGTGGTGCTCCCCGATGCCATCACAAGCATTGGCAGTGATGCTTTCTCCTGCTGCCTCTCATTGACTGAAATCAACATTCCTGAAGCGGTCAAGACCATCGGGCCGTATGCGTTTTCGGCTTGTTTGTCGATGACTCATATTGAACTGCCCAACACGGTGACCTCTATCGGAAAGTGGGCCTTTTTCAGGTGCACCAGCCTTGAAAGTTTCAACATTCCCGACTCGTTGACGGTGCTCACCGAGAGTGTGCTGGAGGAGACCTTCAGTTTGAAGAGCATTGAGATTCCCTCGTCGGTCACCAGAATTGACAAGTTGGCGCTTGCCCGTTCAGGACTGAAACATATCGTGATACCCAATACGGTGAGGGATATAGCTGACCGTGTGTTTATCGATAGTGACAGTTTGTTGACTGTGGTCATGCCCGAGACGCTGGACTCGATGGGTGAATCGATGTTTATCTATTGCGACACGCTGGCGAGCGTGATGCTCCCCACCAATTTGGATAGCATCCCCAAAAATACGTTCCAGTACTGCCATAATCTTGTCGATGTCAATATTCCGCCTACGGTGAAGAAGATTGGAAAGGAAGCGTTCAGCGGTTGCACCATACTGCCCGCGATAAACCTGCCCGACGGGTTGACCACGATAGGCAATCAGGCGTTCGAGTCTTGTTATGCGTTGACCGAGGTCGTCCTTCCCGAGACGATTAGGTCCTTTGGCCTCATGGCTTTCTCCAATTGCACTGAACTGAGGCACATCAATCTGCCTGAAGGCCTTACCAGCTTGGCTGTCAGGTTGTTTGAGAACTGCTACGAACTGAAAGACATCGTGCTGCCCTCGACGTTGACCCAGATTGACCCCTATGCCTTCGTCGATTGCACGTCGCTCGATTACATCACGATTCCCCCGTCGGTGACCGTGATTGGCCAGGACGCCTTTGCGTGGTGCACGTCGTTGAGGAGCTTCTTCATCCCGAACACGGTGACGACTGTGGGGGACTATGCCTTCTGCAACTGTACGAAGCTTAACCGTGTCACCATCGGCAGCGGTGTCACCTCAATCGGTCGTGACACGTTCCTCAGGTGCAATGCCCTCTATAATGTCTCATGCCTGGCCACCACGCCTCCCGAGATGCTGAGTGAGGCCTGTTTCACCGACAACACCTATAGCCGCACCAAGCTGCGTGTGCCCGAGTCGTCGATAGAAGCCTATCAGACTACCGACTGGTGGAACCGTTTCCAGACGTTCCTCCCGCTCGTGGATCGTGACGTGAATGGTGATGGCGAAGTCAATATCGTGGATATTACCAGTCTGATAGACCTCCTGCTGGGCAACGGGAACTACTCGTTGGTTGAGGCCTGTGCCGATGTTGACGGTAATGGCACCATCAATATCGTGGATGTGACGGCCCTCATTGACTATGTTCTGAATCATTGACATGATCTTCTTTTATCAGACATCATTAAGGGAAACCGATTTACATAGCTTTTGTTGCTGCTGGCATCGCTGGTTGACGTCAATGCTGATTTCGACGGCGATGGCGTGGTGGGTATCGCCGATGTGGCAGCTACGATTGACTATATCTTGACTAACTCAGATAACCAATAATTCACAGTTTTATTAACCTTTAAACATTATGTTTTTTATGAAAAGATTATTCTTACTTTTGACTGTACTCACCCTGGCACTTGGTGTCCAGGCAAGTATGATGAGGATGCAAGGCGACTATCGTCATCACTTCAAGAACTACAAGGTGGCAGGCGCTGCGCTGACGCAGTCGCAGGCTCTGGAGCTTCAGGCCCTGCGGGCCGGTGGCCCCAGCAGGGTCATCACCGCGCGCCCCGAGGGCGATTTTCACATGTAAGGCCAAAAACGGGCGTTTCCCCATTCGTTTAATTCGTGTAATTCGCATTTGGATAAAGTCGCAGAGGCGGCAGCTGTCAGAAAAATCAGAAAAATCAGTTGTTGCAGTTTTTCCTTTAATTGATTTGAAAGTTCCCGCCTTTTTCGTATATTTGCCCCCATTAAACCAAACTTAACCTGCTATATGAAAAAATTGCTTCTCTTCATGCTCGTGTGCATCATGTCTCTTGGCATGAACGCCCAGACGTTATACGGCGACGTCAACGGCGACAATGCAGTCACCATCAGTGACGTCAATTGCATTATCAACGACATTCTGGCCGACGGCTTTAATGCCAACTGTGATGTCAACGATGACGGCCAGGTCAACATCTCGGACCTCAACGCCATCATCAACGTCATCCTGGACCAGCCTATCGTACAGCTCTATTCGACCATCATTGTGGTCACTACCGATGGCACCACCGTCGAGTACCTGATTGACAAGAAGTCCAAGGTCCAGATTTCGGACCCCTTCCTGCTGATTAATACCAACGGCATGATGCAGGTGTTCATGCTCGAGAACATGGCACAGCTGCGTTATGGGCAGCGTGTGGTGACCAGGGGAGTCGGCATCTTCCAGGACTATAGGCCTGCTGGGGTGGGGACGGTCTTCCTGAATGACTTGAAAGACGACACCCCTGTCCAGGTGACCAGCACCGACGGCAGGTTGTTGTTCAGCGAGCGTTGCAGCGGCACGGTCGAGATTTCGCTCAGCAATGAACCCGCGGGCGAGTATGTAGTAACAGCAGGCAGTCAAACCCTTAAAATCGTGAAGCCATGAAAAAGCACATCATCATTTTCAGCCTGCTGGTGGCACTATTCGCTACATCGTTCCATACGACAGTTTTTGCACATGAGCGTTATGCTATCTACAATTACCGCAACGACGGGGACTTTAGCGCCTTCCTGAATTGCGACGTGGACAGCATCACCTTCAGCAACATCGACCTCGAAGGTAGGGCGCACCCCAATGTCGTCGTCCAGGAAGTGTGGACCCCCGACAGCGTTTATCGCATCCCCTTGGCCGCCATCGACAGTATCGCCTTCCAAGCCCCGAAGACCATCATTAAGGACGATGTTTTCTTGATTACTGATGAGCACATCCCGTTCACGATGAGTGTTGATTCCTTGGGCATGGTATTCGATGCTTCGATACCTCAGTACTTGTTGCCTTCAGAGGGCGATGTGCTTGTCAGCGAGACCTTTGACTCCCCATTTGAAGAAGGCTTCGTGGGTAGGGTGGCTCATGTGAAGAAGCAAGGACAAACCATTGAGGTCACCTGCGTCGATGCCAATCTCTTAGATATCTACGAACAGTTGATAGTCGTGGGAAAGCTTGTTGGCGACAGTACCGCCACGCCAGATAATGTCCCGCGACGATTGCCGAAACGAATCCTCGGGTTTGACAATATCAATTTGCAGGATTCTATACATTTCGGTATTGGCAAACAGACTGTGAAAAAGAATGGATGGGATTGGATTTCATTGGAATATACCCCAGGACTAATAATCGATTATGTACTGTATATCCACGAGGACGACCCTGTCCATTTTAAACTCGCTATAACAGGCAAGCATGAACTTAACATGGTTGTGGATTGTGAGTTGGGCGACAAGTTGAAGTACGAACATGAAGTGTGGCCCTGTAATGTGGAGTTGGGTAATTTCTACGGTTTCAGGCCGACTTTAAAGTTGGGTCTATTCTTTAAGTCGGAAGCCAAGGCACATGTTAAGGGCAAAATTCCTGTTGTAATCAGCCACACATTGGGTTTTGATTATCATGGTTCTGGTCTTGACATCGACAGCGCGAAGATTATCAAGGATTTTGATATGACATTCAAGGAGCCCACGCTGGATTTCAAGCTCGATGGAAGTGTCACCTTCGGCCTCGGTGTTGATGTGGGCTTGTTGTTTCTGCATCAGAGAGTGGCCAGTCTTGATGCTGTCCTCAAGATGGGTCCCAAAATTACCACATCGTTTGACCTGTCGGCCAATGACATCGCGCGTGACCCAGGTATCTACTCGGTGTTGAAGAATACAAAGGTCTCTCTTGATTTTGATATAGGCGTCGATGCCGAGTACAGTTTCCTGAAGAAAAAAGCAAGGATTAAGCCAGGTTTGGGATGGCCGGGTGTAAAGAGTGTGAACCAATGGGCTGAAACGCCTGACCTGAAACTGTTCCAATGGTCGTGGCCCCTGTTTGAGTGCTATCTCTTGCCAGAGTTCAAGTCTCATGTGATAAATAATTATGATGGGTCAAATCTGACATTTTCTACCTGTGCCTCGCGCGAGTTGTTCTTGCCGGTAAAGCTGGGCGCAGTATTGGAGAGCAAATCTGGCAAAACCACTCAACTTCATTCACAAAAATATTGGCGACAAACAAGAGACTTTTGGGCAAGTAATTATGAAACCACATTCTTGACTTTAAAAGGAACTGATTATACCTGTTGCCCCGTTGTGGAGTTTTTGGGGTGTGAGATAGAAGCAACACCAGAGGTGAAAATAAACACCCAAGATCAATCTTTCACGATGTTAAAAGATCAGGTATATGAACTGGATAAACCAGATGCCAATGCCTCGTATATAGTAGTCAAGTCATTTGATCCAAGAATTGCGACCGCTTCGATAAAGGACTCAAAAATCATCTTAACAGCTCATGAATTAGGTTCTACAAACATTTTGCTACTCAATATCAAAAATAATATCAATTCATTCATTAATGTTAACGTGGCTCAATCGATAACACCTCTTTCTTTGTCAGAGGAAGAGCAAAAGATTGTAATCGGCTTTTCGAAGTCATTTGTTATTCAGAATGGTAGTGGTGTTTTTACTGTAATGGTCGATGGCTCAAATGTATCAGCTACGCTTAAAGGCAATAAATTATCGCTAAAGGCTGCTGATTTAGGTGTTTCCACTGTAATTGTCACAGATGTGATTATGGGAATAACGGCATCCATGGTCGTAAAGGTTGTCCCTCTACAGCGCGGTGACGTTAATTGCGATGCAGAGATTGACGAGAATGATTATGGTGAATTGTTATTAATTTATTCTGAACGTAAACAAGCATTAAGTACTTTTACAGCTGACGTTAATGGTGATGGGTCAATTAGCTACAGCGGTTGGTTATTAAATAATGCAGATGCCAAAGCAATGATTGATTCCCTTGATAATCATGTGATGAAATCTTGGAATGGCTATCCTTTTGATAGTTTTTCAGATGATGATCTCTACCAAAAATTAGATATAAATTATGACGGGGAAATTACCGTTGCGGATTTTAATCGCTTATTGAATTCCGTAGTGAATGGCCAAATTCTTTTTGAAGATAAAGGAGACCTCGATGGTGACGGTTCTGTCACATGGCGAGATGTGGTCATTTGGCATGTCATGTATGTAGAGTCTTGCGGTGGATGGAGTATCTACCAAAACTATAAAATGTCCACAGAATTAATAGATGATTGCGTTGGATTTGGAGGTCGAGAATCTGTATAATCCGTGGACAGCTGAACTGCCCCCCCCAAAAAAAGTTAGATACAAAACTTTTTGGGGGGCAGTTCAGCTGTGCGGATGTCTTCTGAAAAATCAGAATAATCAGTTGTTCCAAAAATAGTTGTTGCGGTTTTCCCTGTTTTTGATTTGAAAATCCGCGCCTTTTTTTGTATTTTTGCGCCATCAAACAGAAACCAACCTGCCATATGAAAAAATCGCTTCTATTTATGCTCGTGTGCATCATGTCTCTTGGCATGAACGCTCAGACGCTATACGGCGACGTCAACGGTGACAATGCCGTCACTATCAGCGACGTCAACTGCATTATCAACGACATTCTGGCCGACGGCTTCAACGCCAACAGCGATGTCAACGAAGACGGCGTGGTCAACATCTCGGACCTCAATGCTATCATTGATATCATCCTGGGTGGTGGCGACTTCAGTTGGTCAGACGCTTCGGTCAACGAAATCGAGAGACACTTGCGGGCGTCTTGTGGTGACGAGAACGTTGATATTACTGCTGTTGTTGACTCGTTAAAAACCAACGAGAATGTTGAGGAGGCTTTTGTGACTCCTGACGAGAACCAAATCATTATCCAATTCAAGGGTGATGAGTACCGCACGGTTTACCCCATTCACGACGAATTTGACCCATTTGCTGAGGAAGATACCATTGATGAGCCGTCAGCCTCCACAATACGAAATTCTAGGCAAGCCCCACCGCGCTATAGTGCTACAGGTTCTCGTGGCAAGGTGGCCGTATTTAACTATTTCAGCAAAATGAGTAGTAGTGAGGTTGGTGATATGCTCGGCAGCCGCATTACGCAAAACAGGATGATTGACTACTTGTGCAGAGACTTGAATGCTCATGAATATGGCGTAGAGTATTATCCCTATGAGCAAGTGACACTGGACAATCTCAAGAAGGTACTCAACAATGCTTCCTCTTACACAGCGGTCATCATCATGTCACATGGTTTCTCCGACGGCAAGAGTTCTTATTTCATCATCAGCGAGGAATATGATGCCAAGAGGGCTAAACAAGACCCGATGCTATATGATGAGGGTGTTTCAGTTTCCTACTCTTACAGGTTTTGGAATACGAGTGTCTTCGATTTTGGCAGCAGATATGAATTCGCTGTACCGGTCAAAAAGATGAATTTTCCTTATACTGTATCGAATACGGTGCTTTACATAGGCTCTTGTGACGCTTATCGCCACACCTCAGATTATACTCAAAGCTACTGTTGTATTGGCTGGAACGGTCCTAACAGCTCTGCCCAGGCTCACGCCACAGTCTTGTTCTATAAATTGATGCGCGGTAAGCCACTATGTGATGCGCTTGATATCCGTGACAGTGAGAATCCTTATTATGATAACACTGGTGCTGAGACTGACACTTGGACTACCGACCCCATGCATGATGATACGAAATTGAAATACTTTGGAGTGCACTTTGATCCAAACACCGTTACATCATCTGATTACTTTACTCCCGTCACGCAGTACTACCGCAATGCCAATTCAAGGCTCCATCCTAAAAACTATGGAGACTTTGATTTCACCAAAGGGGTACATTTCATCAGTGATAAGAAAATCAAGTTGGATTTAATCATGGATGGCAATGAGGATGCACCCAAAACAATCTTTGTAAGGGCGACCCCTTTGCGCTCTGATGCCTCGCCAGAGGTATATAAGGTGAACAAGAAGAGCCAAGAGGGGTCAAACGGTTATTACAAACAGGTGACCATTGACCTCAAACACAATGGAGCCTACAGTATCACCGCTGCGGTGGACGAATCCTTCACGCAAGAAATCAAATTACTGAAGCCCATGATATTTGTCAAAGCCAAACCTTTCAAGGAAAACGGCCTAGAAACAGACACAGTTCACGAATGGGTTGATTTGGGCTTGCCCAGCGGTACGTTGTGGGCAACGTGCAATGTGGGTGCCAGCAGTCCTGAGGAATACGGTGACTACTTCGCCTGGGGCGAGACCGAACCTAAGGAAGTATATGACTGGAGCACCTACAAATGGTGCAACGGCAGTTCCAACACGTTGACGAAGTACTGCACTGACAGTTCTTACGGCTACAACGGCTTCACCGACGGCAAGACGGAGCTGGATCCCGAGGACGATGCGGCTTATGTGAATTGGGGCCCCTCATGGCGCTTGCCGACAATGGAGCAACTGTATGAGTTAGTTGAACAGTGCACATGGACTTGGACAACGAGGAATGGCGTGACCGGTGAATTGGTGACTGCCCCTAACGGGAACAGCATTTTCTTGCCCGCCGCGGGCTATCGCCGGGTTGAGTCGCTCAACAGAGCTGGCAAGTACAGCTACGTTTGGTCGCTCGCGTTCTTCCCGCACAACAACAGCCTCGCATACGGCTTGCACTTCGATTCAATCAACTCAGGCTGGGCGATTGGCACCGGCAGCCGCGACGACGGTCACAGTGTCCGTGCTGTGCGTGTGCCGTAGTATTTGTACCCATGTTCCGACACGTAGGAACACGCTAACCTCCAACTGTCGGTGCCCGCTAGCGGGCAAAAAATGAAATAATTTGAAAACAAAATCCTGACAAATTTTTAAAAAATTGATTTGTTGAGATTTTCCCGAGCGTAGCGAGGGGCAATGGGGTGGCATTTTCCGTCACTCCTTCGGAGTTTTGTGGGGTGGGGTGTTCGGTGTGCAGGGGTTTCGCGTGCCTGTGGCACGCTCCACCGCCTGCCTATGATCTCGCCGTCCCTTGCGGGACTCATTTTCCCGACAGAATGGAGGTGAGCGGATGCCAATTAATAAGCTTAGCGTCTTGGCGTCTTAGCGTGGGGCCAAGGGTGGCGAATGCCCTCAGAAGCCTCAGAATAGTCAGTTGTTAGAAAAACATCAGTTGTTGAAAAATTTAGGGCTGTTTTGCTTGTGGATCAGGGAAAATGTTGTACCTTTGCAGTCGCGCTTTTCGGGAACGAGTCCGAAAAGGCTGTTTAACTAACTTATTATTAACAATTTAAATGAGCGAAGAATTAAAAAATTCT
>CACZNH010000012.1 GCA_902782465.1 uncultured Bacteroidales bacterium | reverse complement strand
CGTTTGCCTTCAGTTTGCACAAGCTTTCCCGAAGCTTGGCGGCACTTCAGCAAATCGAGTAAACTCGTTTGCCTTCAGTTTGCACAAGCTTTCCCGTGCAAAAGCACGGTTATATTACCATGTAGCAATTATGACACAGCGTCATAAAATCGCTCTTTATCAAGCGGAAATAACGCTTTAATATTACAATTTCACGGCGTTGATGTCCACGAGGTCGTTGACGATGGCATAGATGGTCAGTCCTGCTGGACTGTGTATCTGGAGTTTCTGGGCAATGTTGCGGCGGTGTGTGATGACGGTGTTGACCGAGATGCCGAGATGGGCGGCGATTTCCTTGTTGGCCATACCTTGAACAAGGGCAATGATCACTTCCTTCTCGCGGCTTGAGAGTGTTTCCCGCCCTAGCGTGCCATCCTTGAAAACCATGTTGGTGATGTTTCGGGTCACGTCGCCGTGCTTGACGAGCCGCTCAAGGCGGCGGATGGCAGGGACAAAGATATGGTCCTCGACCAATGCGTGCTGGGATAGCCATTCCTCGTTCTCATAGATGTCGTGCAGGGCAGCGGTCAACTGGTTATTGTGCAGTCCGTCTTGCGGCAAATACTTGATGATGAGTATTTTCAACTCTCTCAACTGCTGGTCGGTGGCTCCATGATGCTTGGAGAAAGTCTCCACGTTGTAGTCGCTGGCGGGCTGGCCCTCAAGGAGTTTTTCCACGTAAGGGAACAGCGTCTTTTGCTCATAGTTCATGTGGCGGCGTATCTCATGGGCATAAGCGTCATAGAGTTTCATGATGAGCTGAGCCAAAGAGTTGTTCTCGTTGAGCGATTCCTCGAGTTCGCGGCGGATGTAGGGCAACTGGAAGTCGATGAAATAGGCATGGCTGGCTTCAAGATAATGCAATAGGGTGGAAACTGAGATGCGCTCATCGTCTTCGGCGACCCCAATGCCGTTGATGGTATAATTAACCACAGCCAGAAACGTATGTGTGTCCACACCATTGCTCTCACAGGTTTCACGAACAGTCTTGTCACCAAAACCCAGACTGATACCAAAGCTTCCTAGCGCCTGCAACAGATTATAGTTATCGCCAATGAGCGATATCATCTTGTCGTCGGCCTCATATATCTTCTGTTCTCTCATGACTATAAAGCTCGCGCTGCTCGCTGCATAATGGATAAAGGATAATGTTTAATGATGGCATCCGCCCCCTAAACCTTTAATCATTAACCTTTATGCACCGCGACAGCTGTTTTTCACCGTTGCAAAGTTATTGGTTGAAAACTTCCCATGCAATCATCATTATTAGGTATTTATGACAAGAAATGCCCCCAAAAATGATGGGGGCATTAATGCCGTCAAACGGCTGATGCTTATATGGGTTACTCTGATAGCATGGTAACCTCGATGCAGCGTTCCGCGGCCAGCAGGCGCTGAGCCATACGTTGCACTTCGGCTGCGGTCATGTTTTCTACCATCTTGCAGTAGTCACGGTCAAAGTCCACATCATCGTCCAGCTCATGCCAGATGATATAGCTCCAATAGTCATTGGTGATGGCCATTTGGGCATACTGCTTAGTAAGGTATAGTTTCACCTTGTCCATGCTGGACTCAAGTGGGCCGTTATCTGCTATATTCTGCAATTGTTGGTAGATGATGGGATTGAGTTCATTGTAACGGTCGGGATCGGCATTGTACGAGATTTTGAAGGTGGCGTTGGGTTGGTCATCTTTAGCCAGTTCAAAATCGACGCTCACACCATAGGTGCCGCCTTTCTCCTCACGCACCGAGTCGGTATAGGCAATGGATAGGCAACGCTTCAAGAAGTCCAGCTCCAGGTCGCTCTGAGCGGTGAACGGTACGTCAGCGGTATAGTAAATGCTGACATTGACCAGCGGTGTGGCCATTTTCTTGGTGAACTTGTGAACCGCCTGACCACCCACGATTTGCGGAATATTGCTGTAATTGGTCTGCTCGTGCTTCCCGGTGGAAGGCAGGCAAGCAAGGTATTGGCACAACAGCTGGCGCAGTTCCTGCTCGTCATAGTTGCCGATGATGACCGTCTTGAAATTGGACGCGTCGCTAAATCGCTCTTGATAGATTTGCATGATGCGGTCATAGCTCACATGGTCGAGTGTGGATTGCACGACAGGCTCCATGCGCGGATGATGACCGTAAAAGATGGCACGGATGGAATCGTTATAGTCCACCTTGGGCGAGGCATTGCGGTTGGTGAGGAACGAGCGGTTGCGGCTGATGAACTCGTTAAATGCCGTGGTGTCACGTCGTGGTGAGGTGAAGTACAGGTGTGCCAGCTCAAACATGGTCTTCATGTCTTTCACCGATGAGGAGCCATTGATGCTCTGGCTCTTGGAGCCAATTGATGGGCTGACGCGTACCGACTTGCCCATGAGCATCTTGCGCAGTGTGAGGATGTCAAAATCCCCCACACCCGCCTCGCTCACGCAGCTGGAAATGAGGCTGAAGTTAGGGATATCCTCGTCGCCGTAGAGCGAGGTGCCGCCCTCGCCCTCCATTTCCAGAGAGACGGCATCAGCGGTGAAATCGGTCTTGCGGGTATAGACCTTCATGCCGTTGGACAGGGTGAACTCGGTAAAACCATGCTTATAGGGCTTCTCGCTGACAATCGTTCCAGGCTGGGGCAGTTGGTCAATCAGCCTGTCGGCCAACTGCTGCTCGGTGTAAGGCGCGTAGTTTAGACGCTGGGCAGCCAGAATGACCTGCTCAATCTGGGCCTCACTGGGAAGTATCACCTCCTGCTTGTCGGGGGCGTACATGACCACGACTTGGTTCTGGTCGGTAATCAAGTCACGTGTTGCGGCATTGACCTCATCAAGGGTGACGTCGCGGTCCAGTTTGCGGTTGTTTTCCAATTCAAACCCCACCGATACCAGCGGCTCACCCGTTAAAAAGTGGCTCACGCAGGCGTTGACATAGTGCGAGTTGCGGTAGTCATCGCGCATGTTATAGCGACGCTCGGCGGCATTGAGGAAGAGTTTCTTGGCGCGGTCCAGTTCGCCCTGGGTAAAGCCATGCTGGCGGGCCTGCTCGGCAATGCCCACAGCCGCGATGATGCCGCCCAGGATGTTGTCCTGCTTACAGCTGATGCTCAAGGCAAAGGCCTCCTTGGTGCGGCTGATGAAGAATGTGGAGGCGCGGCCTGTCGCGCTCTGGACGGGCGAACCGGGTTGCTGTCGCAGTTCTGCAAAACGGTCATTGAGCATAGTGCTGATGAGGTCGTCAATGTAGCTGTCGCGCAGGTAGGCCTCGTTATCTTTCTCGTTGTCGGGCGTGGCGTCACGTTTCTGATAGAGATGGCACAGCACGATGGGCTGCTCGGCGTCCTTCTCAATGGCGACAATCATCTTGTCGTTGTTTCCCACGGGATAATAGACGCGTTCGGCGGGTTTCTTGGGCATGGGGATGGATGAGAACACTTTCTTGATTTTCTTCTCCATCTTGTTCACGTCAAAGTCGCCCACAATAACGATGGCCTGCAGGTCGGGGCGGTACCATTTCTGATAATAGTCGCGCAGGTCCTGATAGGGGAAATGGTCAACGATGTCCATCGAGCCGATGGGCATGCAGTCCTCATATTTTGTCCCTTGATAGATGATGGGCAGGACATCCTCCTGCATGCGTTGCACGGCCATTCCAGCCCGGCGGGTGCGCCATTCCTCGTGGATAACGCCGCGTTCCTTGTCAATCTCCTCGTCCTCGAGCAGCAGGTAGTGGCTCCAGTCGTGCAGTACTAGCAGGCAGGAATCGATGATGCCCTCGCGGGTGAGCGGAGCCGAGCCGATGTGATAGACCGTCTGGTCGATCGAGGTATAGGCATTAAGATTAGCACCGAATTTCACACCGATGCTCTCGCACCAGGGCACGATGCCGGGCTTGCCGTTCTTGCCAGGGAAATTCTTGGTCCCGTTGAAGGCCATGTGCTCCAGGAAATGAGCCAAACCGCGCTGGCGGGGCTCCTCAAGGATAGAGCCCACGCGCTGGGCAATGTAAAAGTCGGCGAGGCCTGATTCCTTGGCATTGTGGCGGATGTAGTAGGTCATGCCGTTTTTGAGGGTGCCCGTGCGCACGTCAGGGTCTTGAGGCAACTGGGCTGCCGCCCACAAGGGCAGCAGCACCAGTGCTATAAGAAATAATATATACTTCTTCATCGAGATTAATTATTGAGCAGCGAAGCGGGAGCCTCGGGAATGAAGTCGTTGGTCGAGTTGTTGGTGTCAATGTACTTGCCATTGGCGTCCTGCTTGCGGATCACTGACTTGTTGAAGCGGGTCTCGTCACGATCCACCTTGCCGCAGTAGGTCCAGCCGGCGTCAATCGAGGCGTCGAGCACGTTCCACTCGCGCACCGATTCCACACTCAGGTTCACGCCGTCCAGAATCCACTCGTTGGGCACCTTGTAGATACCGCTCTTGGTCATCTCCTTGGAGAAGTCACCGAACACGAACAGGTAGGTGGCGTCATAGACGTAATTCTCCAACCAATCTTCTTTGCTGGTCTTCATCTTGGCAATGGCCATCGAGTTGAAACCGCGGCTGTGGAACTGGTAGATGGTGGCCGTGTAGCAGTACCACTTGTCAAGATTAGGTGCTGCACCGTCGGGGTCGGTGAAGTTGGGGTTGGATGTCTCGTCATAGAACTCAAAGTCGGCGTCGCTCAAGTCGATAGAGTTAGGTTGCTCGGCGGTGTGATTGATGGCGTTGACGGCCAGTTTGAGGCTCTGACCAGGCTCAACAGGAACGCTTTTGCCATTGCCGGGAATCATGTAGCAGGCCTGTACCGAGAAATGGGTAGACATGATGTCGGGGGTATAGTCCTCCTTAGTGGTCGTCAAGAAGGCAGACTCCAGCACAGCGATGCTGTCGGCATACAGGGTAACGTCCGAGTTGTTGGTGATGATGATGTACTGGTCACCGCTGTAGGACTTGCCCTCGTCAGTGGTTGTGCCAGTAAAGAATATCTCACTGATGACAAATCCGCCTTGAGCAGTGAATGTGGAGACAACCATTTTCAGGTCATGTGAGGACTCAGAAATCACGACATTTTCCGAGGTTACCTCAAAGTCCTTCTGTCCGGCAACGCCGTTGAGGGTGAAGTCAAGATGACCGGTAACAACAACGTTGTAGGTGCCTTGCTGCAAGTCATTGCACATGATTTTGTAACCATTGTCATCCTTGACAAACTTGGCTCCTTCGATAGTGGTGACCTGATTGGTCTGTACGTTGGTCAGTGTGGCGACCGCATTGCTGAGTACGGCATTCTCCAGGTTGGCAGGGATCTCCAGGGTTACCATCGAGGTGGGGATGACGGGTATGGGGTCATCACTGCTGCAAGATGTTAAACACATAGCTGCCGTGAGCATCGCGATGATGCCGTTCAAGATAAACTTTTTCATTCTTTTCTTCTGTTTTAATGAGTTGATTGTTAATTATTTGTTATTAAAATGTAATTCCTATTGAACAATGTAGTGCCGTTTGGTGCTCGCTGGCCGAACACAGGGTCATGCCGCCCCCAGCCTCGGCAAAGAGGCCATAGCGGGACTGATTCAGGGCGTAATCGGCCCGCGCCTTGGCACCAAAATCGGTATAATTGGCTATAGCAAATTTGTGCTTGTGTTGAATCAAGCGGGTAAATGCAGCATCCATGTTGGCAAGCGGCATGTTGAGTTTGTCACTGGCTTTTGCATAGTAGGAGGCATGGACATCCACCGTCAGTAACCATTTGTCTGCCGGACGGATGAAGCACTGCCCACGCAACTTGCCGTAAACGTGGCTGGCATCCATCTGCCGATGAGGATAGACATATTCTTCACTCACTGCTCGATATCCCGCTGTTATGTTGACGTTCCAGTTGGCTCGGCCATAGAGCGCACCAGCATAGGTATCCAGTATATGGCTTTTGTACATCGTCAGGCAAGCGATGACAGGGAAGTAGCGGGCATCGGACGTGCCACCGACGTGCTCATTGCCTGTGCGCCTAGTATAGTCAGCGTGTCCAAACACGGCTAGACGGTGAATCTTTTCTAGTTTCCAGCCGATTGTCGCCCCCACGTGTTCGTTATAGAGGTCGGTGAGCGGCATGGAGTTAAATTCAGCGAGTTTGCGGTGATAACGGTGCTCGTCAAGGGTGACGTCGGCATAGGGGCCGCTCTGGTTGATTGGGGAGGCATGCAGCATGACGGCCACACCACCTCCGTCATAATAGAGGCTGCGCTTGTCGCCCGAGAAACGGCTGTATTCAGTGCCTAGACCTGTCATCTGATACTCGGGGATGACGCCTTCCTCACGATAGAAGGCGACGCTGTTGGTCTGCTTGTAAATATTGCCCTCAACAGCGGCTCCTATGCGATAACGCTCTAAGTCATAACCGCCGCCCAGACTCAAGGTCAAGTCGGTGACGATCCCCCTCATGCGCGGGTCACGGCTGCGGTATTCCTGCTCAGCACGGACGTGCATCTCGGCTCCCAACTGCCATTTGTTGATGCTGGTAGCATATCCACCCGAGATGCTGTAACGTTCCCGCCGTATGTCACCGCCCAGGGTGTCGGCGAGAATGTAGGGTTGCAACAGGTCATAGTCGCTGGTAGAGTTCCACTTGATGTCATGCACCTTGCCAGTCATGTAAGAGGCCTCGCCCCACACGGTGGAACGCCCGTTCAAGGGATGGAACGTGTTCACTTTGAGGTAGGGCAGGGTAAAGCCGCTGCCTTTCTCGGGGACGAAGGCCTGGGTCTGGTGCTGCAGGTCGATGCCCAATGCCAACTGAGAGTACGGGGCCTGATAAACCATGCCATGCAGGGCAGGGTTGCGCACAGCCTCCAGCATAGGAATCCTCCCTAACGACGTGTGTTCGACCAGTGCCGTGTCGGCATTGGAGGCCACAGCTGCCACTTGAATGGCTACGAGGATAAGTATGAGCAAGTAATGGCGTTTCATGTCAGTCGAGGAAGATGGTTTTTAATGTGACCTCATTGATGTCGCGGCTGATGAATTCCTCATAGTCACTCTGGCAGCGGAACTGACGCATGCGAATGGAATTGCCTGGTGATTGGCAGGTGGCAACGCCTTCAATGTCTATCTGATAAGCGCCACGCAATAGTTCCACCGTCACGCTGGTGCCGTTAAAGTCGGCTACTGTCGTGACTTGTCGCGTATTCACATTGGTCAGTTTTACCTGTGCCTGGACACTGGTAATGGACTCGTTGCCCTCGGCTGTGACCGTGATGCATGCGGTGGTGAAGATGTCGTCTTCCACTGGGGCGCAGGCAGTGAACAGCATGACAAATGTTATCGATAACAGGAAAAAAATGTTTTGTTTCATAGCTTGATGTTCATTTCGAGTCCGAAGTAAGGGGTGACATGGCGACGGATAGTCGTGCCGCGGCTGTCATAGTCGGGCGTGTAGTCCCACAGCTTGTTACAGAACATGGCGACGTGGAGACGGTCGTCAAATAGTTTCTTGGTGACCTTCATATTGACATTCATGGCAAACGGGACACGGTTCTTCTCGAACAGCGAGGGCGTATTGTCCCTGACGAGCCAGCGCAGGTATATGTCATCGGCGTCACTGTCCTGCCAATCGTGGATGCTGCCGTCGGGGGCGATGTACTGGACAGGATAGTTGCTGACCTCCTTGCGCTGTGAGGTGGTGAACCACATGCATTGGGCTGAAAACGAGAAACCCAGCTTGAGGCGCGGCACATCGGTGTCGAGCGTGAAATTGGTGTTGAAAGACTCCCTTACCGAACCGTCGTCGTTGGCATACAGTCCCACGTACTGGATCTGGCGATTGTCAATCACCTGACTCGGGCGGTAGGAATCCACGATGGAATTATTGTAGGTCGTGCGGAAGTAGGCACCATTGATGGTCAGGCGCGTCAGGATGACGGGGAATCGCTTGGTCTCGAGGGTATATTCGATTCCCTCTTTCAGTGTCATACTGCCGTTGGTGTAGTTGCCATATCCGGCCAACTCGTTGATGAGCGTGAATGGTAGGTCATCGAGTTCGGGCTGCCCAGTGAGGCTAGCGGCATCGATGACACTGGCGTCATATTGCTTGTATTGAAATGTCCGATAATAGGACTGCATGCGGAACCCCGACGTCATCTTCTCGCGGAATGCCGTTATCGCTAGCCTGTTGCCGCCAATGTTGATATCAATCGACACCTCTTTCTTGAGGTTCCGGGCAGGCTCTAGTGCAGTGTTACGCGGATTGACGATATAGGTCATCAGGTTAATGCGCCTGTAATCGGGATTGTCGTGATAGTAGTTCAACTGGATGAAGTCGATGTAGAGCAGGTCTGGGAACATCTGCTCCATGGTGGGCATCTTGGTGTGCTGGCCGATGCCCCCAGAAACACGAATGAATGTCGGTTGGCCAAAGAATGACAACCTGGGCAACGTGTAGCCAATATTGACGCGCGGGTCCCAATAAACTTTGCCGTTCATCCTGTAGTCATCATCCAGGTTGAGCAGCAATGAGCCTCGGATGCCTGCTGTGGCTTCAAGCGTTCCAATGGCAGTGGGCCATTTCAAGCTTTCCTCGGCATAGGCTGACAGGCGATGATTGGCGGGAATCTCCTTGAGGGAACGAGCCCGTGACGAGATGCTGGTATATACCGGCGTGCGTGGGTCAAACATCTGTCCGCGCCCCAGGTTCTTGTCCAGGTTCCAGTCCATACCCAGCAGCAGCGTGTTTGATAGTCGGTTATTAGGAATCTGCAAGCGGGCATTCAGTTTAATATAGGCATTCACGGGTTTGCCTTCCACCTCATGATGTCCCATATACTTAAACGGGAGAATGTAGGCATCATTCTCGCCTTCTTCTTTGGACAGGGGGGCAACGGTCATGCGCGATAGTTGCATCAGGCGAGTTCGTTCAATTAGATCGTTCTCGAGCGATGCCGAAACCGTCAACTCTGCCGATTTGAACCATGAATTTTGTTTGCTCTTGTATTGCAATGCATTCAACAGGGCATAGCGGTTGTAACTTGACCGATAGGAGTCCTCGGCGCTATAGGTCTGGTCGATGTCTTCCTTGTCGTTGTCGAGCGACCTGGAAAAGTCAATATTGGATGAGAGGGTAAGGCTGTAATCCTTGTGCTCCCAGCATTTTCTCAATCGGGTGGAAAAAGTCAGGCGCTTATAGTTCTCATACCGGTTGCGAGGGTCGGCTTTAGCATCTAGGTAATCGGCACTCACGTTAAGGGTGAGGTGGTGTTGCTCCCATTCAAAATCCTTGGCTGCATACAACAGTTTAGAGCCCATGTCGGCCTTTAGGCGGAATTTCAAGTCGTGGCCACCACGGCGGCGTTCAATTTTCACCAGACCGCTAGTCAGGTCACCATATTCCACTGAGGGGATGCCGCGCACGATCTCGACACTCTCGATGTCATCGGTCGAGATGCCGCGCATGTCCACACCGGCATTGGTGTTGTCGCGGCTGGTGGCCATATCATCCCACGCGCCGGCAAGATATTGCATGTTGGCGCCAGTCGAGATGGGAGCGCCGTCGATGATGAAACTGGTACCAAGCGAGGAGGTGGCATAGTTGCTGTTGCCCGTGGAAATCTCGCGGATGTGGATGTTGTTGGGCGTGCTCAATGACGGGTCCAAGCTGCGGCCGCCGGGTAACAACTCCAGCAAATCAGAGAAACTCGATGGCTGCAAGTGCTCCATGGCGTGTTTCTCAATTTTGGACGATGTTGTCAAACCACGGTTCTCCTGTGCCGTCACCACCACTTCTCCTAACTGGCTCACCTCGGCATGCAGCAGGTAACGACCATCGGCAGTGGGAGCTGTCACCAGCGCCTTATAGCCGATAGAGGAAATTCTCAGTTGGACCTCATTATTTTTAGGTATGGCAAAGGTGCCGTCAGCCTGAGTGACAGTAAGCACTTTGCCTGATTTAGCGTCGCCAATGGTGGCACCAATGACAGGCTCCAGCGTCTCGGCGTCAAGCACTGTCCCCTTGATGACAGCTTGAGCATCAGCAATTTGTATGCTTAGGGCCGCAATGGCCAGTATAATGTATCTAATCAGTTGCATCTCAATGATTTTGGAGTATAAAATTACTCCCAATCACCGCGCCCCACAATACCTAAAAATGAGGTAATACTTAATACCCCATCGACAGCAACTATCAGCCCTTCCTATTATAGGGTGAGCCGTTTTTAAACAGGAAAATATTGAAGAGTTTATTAAGAAAAAGGCACTAAAACACAAGGAAAGTATCCTTGATTTCAGCGCCTAAATTGGAAGCGTGATCCTGTTGGTACTTGCGAACAGTACTTCAAGAGTCGTTATAATACGTTAAAGTATTGTGGTTTAGCACTCTGTGAGCTGTGACCATTCCGTAATAATCCTTGAAAACCCCTGTTATACCACAAAAGAGGATGTGCCAGAATTGTGACACACCCTCTTTAAGTTGCGTTTCTTTTTTTTGTTTCAATGGTGATTTTGACCGGTTAGCGCACGTTGAAGGGTAGGCGCTGGACATCGCGGCTGTTGGGGCCGATCATCACCTCAAAATCACCGGGCTCGCAGACGTACTGCAGGTCCTTGTTGTAGAACTTGAGCAGGTCGGCATTGATGGTGAAGGTTACATGGCGGCTCTCGCCGGGCTTGAGGCTGATGCGCTCAAAGCCCTTCAACTCTTGAACTGGACGGGCGATGCTGCCCACCATGTCACGGATGTAGAGCTGTACCACCTCGGTGCCCTCGCAAGAGCCCGTGTTGGTGACGGTAACGCTGGCCTGAATGTTGCCGTTAGCGGACATCGTGCTGCCGCTCAGGGTTATTGGGCTGTATTCAAATGTGGTGTAGCTCAGGCCGTAGCCGAAGGGGAACAACGGGTCGTTAGGCACGTCCAGATAGTTGGTGGTGAACTTGGTGAACCACTGGGGGTTGGGACGGCCTGTGTTCAGATGGTTGTAGTAGATGGGAATCTGGCCCACGTTGCGGGGCATGGTCACGGTGAGTTTGCCGCTGGGAGCCACGTCGCCGAAGATAACATCACAGATGGCGTCGGCGGCCTCACTGCCGCCAAACCACACGTTGAGGATGGTGGGGATGTTCTCTACCTCCCAGTCCATTACCGTAGCGCGTCCTGCGAAGTTGAGCAGCACGATGGGCTTGCCGGTGGCCTTGAGTGCGGTGAGCAGGTCTTTTTGGGCATCAAGAATGGTGAGTTCGCTGCGTGAACTGCTCTCGCCCGACATTTCGCTGGGCTCGCCCATGGCGGCGACAATCACGTCACATTGCTTGGCAATGCGAACGGCCTCGTCGCGCATGACGTCAACAGGGCGCTCATCGCGCATCTCGCGGCCGAACATCGTCGAGTTCTTCTCCAGTTCGGCATCATAGCAGATGTTGCAACCCTTGGCGTACATCACCTCGGCCTTGTCGCCCACGGCATGTCGCATGGCCTCGACCAGGGTGCTGTATCGGTCGCTGGAGGCAGCAACGCTCCAGGTGCCGGGCATGTTGGCGCGTGTGTTGGCCAACGGTCCCACGAGGGCGATTTTGCCCGTGCGCTTCAGCGGCAACACGTTGTCCTTATTCTGCAGCAGCACAAAGGTCTCGGTCGCCAACTTGCGTGCTGCGGCACGGTGCTCGTCGGTATAAATCTCTTTCTTGGCGCGTTTGGCGTCCAGGTAACGGTAGGGGTCATCAAACAGGCCCAGCTTGTATTTGGCCTCTAGGATGCGGCGGCAGGCCTTGTCGATGTCGGCCATGGTCACCTTGCCCTCGCTCAGTGACTGTTCCAGCGTTCCCAAGAATCCGTCGGCCACCATATCCATGTCGGTGCCAGCCTTGAGGGCCAGCGCCGAGACGGTCTGTAGGTCGCCCATGCCGTGGTTCATCATTTCGCTGATGGCGGTGTAGTCGGTCACGACAAAACCGTCAAAGCCCCAACGGTCGCGCAGCACCTCGGTCAAGAGCCAGCGGTTACCCGTGGCAGGAATATAGTCGATGACGTTGAACGAAGTCATATAGCTGCCTGCACCTGCCTCGACACCGGCCTGATAGGGTGGGAAATATTCGTTGAACATGCGCACGTGGCTCATGTCCACCGTGTTGTAGTCGCGTCCGGCTTCGGGTGCGCCATACAGGGCGAAATGCTTGACGCATGCCATCATCGTGGCCTTGTCGGACAGGTCTGCACCTTGATAACCCTCAATCATCGCACGGCAGATGGCGGAGCCCAAGAAGGGATCCTCACCGTTGCCCTCGCTCATGCGTCCCCAGCGGGGTTCGCGGCAGATGTCCACCATGGGACTGAAAGTCCAGCAGATGCCGTCGGCCGTCGCCTCGATCGAGGCGATGCGTGCCGAGTTGCGGATGGCATCCATGTCCCAACTCATGGACAAGGCCAGGGGGATGGGGAATACCGTCTCATAGCCGTGGATCACGTCCATGCCGAAAATCAGGGGGATACCCAGTCGGCTCTGTTTGACAGCCACTTCCTGCAGGGAGCGTATGCTCTGCACGCCTTTCATGTTGAACAGGCCGCCCACTTGACCGGCCTTGATTTTGTCAACGACGTTACCGCTTACCGTCGAGCCAGTGATGATGTCGCCGGTAACGGGCAGGTTGAGCTGTCCGATTTTCTCTTGCAAGGTCATCTTGCCCATCAGGTCATCGATGAACCGGTTCATTTTGGTCAGGTCTTGGGCTTGGAGCGTTAAGGCGCCCAAGATAACTGCCAGTGCGATAAGAATGCCTTTGAATTTCATGTTTTTATAGTTTTTAGTTGTTAGTTTTTAGTTGTCATTCCCAGTTTTTCGAGGCCTTGCTGCACCTCGGGACAGCTCATGAACAGGCGCCACAACAGTCCCGTGCGGTAATTCTCAATCATCGGGGCGATGGTGCACTGGTCGATGGCCAGATATCGAGGCAATGTCCAGCCGCTTGCCGGACTGAAGGCGTCATAGAAGCCGTATTTGCCCCAAATGGATTCGCCGCGTGCATAGAAGCCCTTGAGGGCCGCCATGCTTTGCTCGGGTGTGTAGGGGAACGAGGAAAGTGCCGCAGTGGGCGTGATGACACCCAGATCATTACCTGGGCTATGGGCCGAATAGCCCTCGGTCGAGTAACTGGCGGTCAAGCCCCAGCAGTCGGGGCCGTAGCCGCCGTAGTTCTTGGGATTCTCGACGCAATACTGGTAATTGCTCATGGCATGGTTGCGCACCACATTCCAGTAGTCGGCATACTGGTCCTTCAGCCCCTTGGGATTCAGACCAATCCAGCTGTAATGAGCCCAAAAGAGCGGACCACCCGTCTGCTCGGCGCCGTTGTGCTTGAGTTCCAGCGGATAGCCGTAGGGGGCTGCATTGCTCTTGATGCCGCCGCTGCGTGCCCATCCCTTGTGGTAGCATGATGCGGGAACCGTGTGGGTGGGGGAAGCCGCTGCCAGGACATAGACGATGAGGCACTCGTTGTAGCCCTCGAGCGGGAAGTTCATCTCCCACTCATATTCAGGCGACCAGTGCCAGTAGATGACATCCTGTCCGCTGCGGGTGTACCAGTCAAATTCCATGCCTTGCCACAGGGCGTTGATGCGTTCAACCAGGCTTTTCTCGGCCTCGGTATCGCGGTTCAGGTATTGGCGCGCGCACAGCAGGCCCTGCATCAGGAAACAACTCTCCACGAGGTCACCGCCGTTATCCTTTTGGCCAAACGGTTTCACTTTGCCTGTGGGGCCGTTGAGCCAGTGGGGCCACACGCCGTGAAAGCGGTCGGCGCGTTCCAGAAAGTCCACGATGCGCGTCAGGCGTTCGATACCCTGGCCCCGAGTGATGAAGCCGCGTTCCATAGCCACCACCAGTCCGGCGATGCCAAATCCGCTGCCTCCCGTAGTGACCACGTCCTGGTCATGTTCGGGGTACTGGCCGTCGAGGTGGATGCGCTCTCGGGCCAGACCCGACGTGGGCTCGGCGCCGTCCCACATGTAGTTGAAGTGGACGCGTTGGATGTAGTCCAGCATGGCATCGTCGTTATCGAATGTTGCGGGACGCACCTGCTCATCGGGCGTGACAGGCTCCTCGTTGCCGGGCTTGGGATTGCTGGAGCAGGTCGGTTGCACGGCTACAGCCAACAGGAGTGCGATTAATTGAAAGATTCTCATATTCATGCTCATACTTGAATTATGGATTGATGTGAATAGTCTTGGCTAACGGGCTGCGGCCGGTCTCGGCAAGTGCTTCTATCGTGAAATAATAGTCGGTGCCGATGTCGAGTCCGCGGAGGTCATACTGCGTGTCACCATTGACAGTGATGCAGTGGTAGAGTTTATCCGGGGCTGTGCCGAAGTAGATGTTGTAGCCGTAAGCCCCCTCAACAGGTGCCCAACTGATCAAAGCATTGCGGCGGTCGGTCTTGTCCCGCTTGACGGTGAAACGCTTGACGACCTGGGGCAAATCCCCCTGTGCCAAGCCGAAGACCCTCACCTCGCTCAGGCAGAAATATCCATTTGATGGCATGTGGATATTCTCGATGCGCAAGAAACGGGTGTTGAGCGCCTCGCGCAGTTCTATATAGTCGTGCGGTACATCACGGTCGTTATCGCTCTTGTCCACTACCAGTGTCCATTGGTTGCCGTCGATACTTGCAAGGATGCGATACTGGTAGTAGATGTCGTTGGCGCGGTTGTGCTGCACCGTCTTGTGGTCATAGTAATTGAGTTGGATGGCTTGCACCTCACGCATGCCGCCCAGGTCCAGTTCTATCCACTCCTGGTCGCTGCTGCTCTTGGCACTCCAGTAGGTGCGCATATTCTCGTCGGTGAGGTTCGCGGCGGTCAAGGTGCTCTCGGTGCTCGATACGGTACAGGGTTTGCCGTAGGAGAGCAGCATCCAGCCCGTGAAACGTTCGGCAGGGTTTTTGATGTCATGGCCGGCGTTCCAGCAGGGATAATCGCCAAAGGCCGTGGTGCAGTACATCACACCGTCGGGGTCAAAGGCGGTGGGGTAGAGGCCGATGCGTCGCTCAAACTTGTATTTGAGTGAGAGCATGCACGTGCCCACGTGCCAGTAGTTGCCGTTGACATCGGTGAAGGTGCCGCCGTGGCCCACACCCTGCACAAAGCCGCCAGGCTTGTAGCTCATGGGATTGTGTCGCTGATAGGTGAACGGACCCAGCGGTTGGTCGGATACATAGACACCGTCGGCATACACCTTGAACTCGGTGCCCGGTGCGCCATACTGGAGGTAGTACTTGCCGTCATGCTTGGTCATGAAGGCTCCCTCGGTAAAGGGCTTGAGGGTCACCTCGTCGTCGTTGTTCATCCCGAAACGTTCCCAGCCATGGCGGTCAGGATGCAGCCGCACAAGGTCGTAAATCTTGCTGATGGGGGTAAAGTCGTCTCGGCTGATTTCAACGCCCTTGAGCGGGTACTCGTTGCTCGAGCCGTAGTATTCATAAAGTCTGCCGTCATCGTCCAGAAAGACATAGGGGTCCCATGTGGGAAGCGTGTTGCGCTCCACGGCGCGGCGCCACCGTCCGCTCTTGGGGTCGGTGCTGTACCAAATGGGCAGACCCTCGTAGGTAGAGCCGGTATAGAATAAGGTGTCACCTGTCACCCAAGCTGCAGGAGCGCACTCGTCGTCATCGGCAGGGTAGCGCTGGAACGAGGCCTGGCAGAAGTCCCAATCGCTCAGGTTGCGCGAGTAATGGAAACCGCCCTGATTGGTCGAGAACAGGTAGTACTCGCCTTTGTAGGTGAGTCCCATGGGGTCGGCGCTGGAGCGGAATGAGCCGCCATTGCGGGTGTTGTTGTTCCACGGCTCGTAATTATAGCTGATGTTGAGCGGATTGCAATAGGTGCGGGTGGAGGCGTTGTGCGGGTCATACCAGCGTGTTGCCTGAGCGGCATGGCGAGGCTGAGCGATACTGCCACTGGTCTTGTCGGGCAGGGTAATGTTGACTTGCCGTTGCCCGCTGCTGCGTGTGAAAACGGTCATTTCATAGCCGGGATAATGGACACACAACAGGGAGTCGTGGTCGGTGCCCACGAGCGAGAAACGGCCTTGTGAGTCGGTGTTGTCGTGAGCCGGACTGTAAAGCCACATGACTGTGGCACCCTCCAGCGGTCGTCCCAGTTCGTCGGTCACTCTACCCGTCACTTCATAGTTTGTGACCACGGGGATATAGTAATCGCTCACCTGACCCTTGACGACCTTGACCGAATCGGTACTGGCACTGACACTGACACTGAGTGCGCAACACAAGGCAAAGATGACAAGAAAACGTTTCATAGTCTTTTTGAAAGAAAACAGGCAGGGTGTCGCCTGAGGGCATAACACCCTGCCTGATATTATTGCAATTGTTGTGAACGAATTATCGGTTATTCGTTCTTGGGCTCATTAGAGAGGGTAGGAACAGTCTGAATCTGGGTCAGAGGCAGCGGATAGTTCTTCACGCTCTCGTTCCAACCGCTGAGCACGCTGGCGGCCTTGCCGGTGCGCACGAGGTCGTTGTAACGCTCGCCCCACTCGCAAACCAACTCCATGCGGCGCTCATCCAGGATCTGTTCAACCGTGACATTGCTCATCGTCGGCATCTGTGCGCGCGTGCGAACCAGGTTGAACGGTTGGTCGCCGTTCTTGCCCTGGCGCACCTTGGCCTCGGCATTGATCAGCAGCACGTCGGCATAGCGCAGGATGCGGATGTTGTTGTTTGAACCGTATTTGGTGCGGCCGGGGGTCAACTGATTTCTCGGTGTGTAGGCCTTGCCGTTCCATGTGTTGGTGTTGTTGACATTGCCCATCACGTTGATTTCGTCACCGTCGCGTGTGGTGGTTCCACCCACGAGTACCGATGTCTCCAGACGGATGGTCTCGCCACGGGCCTGTGCCCAGTTGATGAAGTTGTCGGTAATTCCGACAAAGTTCCAACCGCCCAAGTTGCCGGGTCCCTGGAATACAAACCACTGATCGGCATCAATTTCTTCGCCACTGCCTTGGCCCAAGTCGGTGCACTGGCACTCCATCAGGCTCTCGTTACACATCTTGCCGGGAATCTTGAACAGGTTGTAGAAGTCGCTGTAGAGCTGGAACTTGTTGCTGCCGATGATGTCATCGGTCAGGGCTTCGGCCTGGGCATATTCACCGCGGTTCAAGCGGATCTTGGCGGCAAGGGCCTCGGCGGTGTAAGCTGTAACGGCACCAAAGTGAGTAGCCTCGTTGGGACGCACCTTGGGACAGTTTTCCATAGCGTACTGCAAGTCTTCCAGCATGTAACGCTCAACGGCCTCCTTGGTCGAACGCGTCAGGTCGCTCTGGTTGTTGTCGCGCAGGATGGTCACGTCGCCGAAGGCTTGTGTGAGCCTATAGTAGGCATAGGCACGCAGGATGCGCACCTCACCGCAGTAGGCGCGGTAGGTGGCACGGTCGGCATCATTGGATATGTGCTCGGCATAGGAGTCGAGCGACGCCAGGGCTCCGTTGGCTACCTTGATCATGCCATAGTACTGGTTCCACATCTCGTTCAGGCCCCAGAACGAGTTGTCGTACCTGAAGTTGCCGAAGTCAACCAGCAGACCCTGGTCGTCGACACGGCCGCTCCACACATCGCCGTCACGGATGATGGTCAAGGGCCAAATCACCCAGTGCATGCCACCGGTGCGCAACTTGGCATAGACACCCGATACGGGCATATACATCTCGCTTGTTTTGGTGTAATCGACATCCGACTCGGGCAATGTGTTCTCGGGCAGAATGTCCATCCAATCATTGCAGGAGGTGGCTCCCACCATCAGCAGACCTGCAATCATGATATATTTCAAAAATTTCATTGTCGTATTCCTTTTATATGATTGTTGGTAATTGCTCATTTAGAAGTCGATGGTCACACCAAAGGTGTAGGTTGCGGTCAACGGATAAACCTCGGTGTCCCAGCCCTCGGGATCGTTCAACTCGGGAGTGAAACTGTTGGCCTTGAACAGGGTGAGGGGACGGTCGGCGGTAGCGCTCAGGCGCAACGAGGGCAGGGTGTAGTTGCCCATGTGGATGTTCCTGAAGGTGTAGCCGAGCGTCACGTTCTGGATGCGGAAGAAGTAGGCATCCTCAACAAAGAACGAGTTCACGCGCTGGTCGCTCACGTTCCACGAGCGAATCCAACCCTCGGCCGACGGATACTTGTTGGTCGAGCCGGCACCGGTCCAGCGGTTAGCCACCTGGTCGTGGTCGAAGTTGTAGTTGGACTGGGCATAACGCAGGGCGCGCTTGCGGTTGTACATCTGTGCACCGGCGTTGCCATAGGTGGTAATGGCGAAGTCCAGGTTCTTCCACTGGAAGCCCAGGTTGATGCTGTAGATGAAGTTGGGCAGATAGGAACCCAGGGTGGTGCGGTCCTCGCCGTCAACGATGCCGTCACCGTTCAGGTCCTTGTACTTGAAGTCACCGGGCTGCAGGCCATTGGCTTGAGCGGTCCTGTCGTTGGCGCATTCCTGTTCGCTCTGGTAGATGCCGTCTACAACGTAGCCGTAGAACGAGTTCATCTCCTTGCCTACAAACTGATAGGTCTTGCCTCCAGCGATGTAGGGGTTGCCTGCCAGGTCTTTCACCTCGTTCTTGAGGTAGGAGAAGTTGGCACCGATGTAGTACTTGAAGTCCTCGCCCACACGGTCGGCCCAGTTGATGCTCACGTCAACACCGGTGTTGAGAATCTTACCGATGTTCTGCAGCAGCGTGCCGTTCTCGAAGGGCAGACGCGGAGCGATAACGGCCTTGCGGGTCATGCGGTAGAACCAGTCGATGTCCATGCTCAGGCGGTTGTTCAGGGTGGCAAATTCAACACCCACGTTGGTCTCGTCGACAACCTCCCACTTCAGGTTGGTGAAGTAGCTGTTGTTCTGGAAACCGGCGATGGTGGAGTTGCCGAATACACCCGATGACCAGGTACCGGTCGATACCGAGCGGAAACCGTCGCTTGCGGGAACGGCATTGTTACCCAAGCGACCCCAACTGGCGCGCCACTTCAGGTAGTCAACGAAGCTTTGGTTGGCCATGAAGTCTTCCTTGCTCATGACCCATGCGACACCAAACGAGGGGAAGTAGCCCCAAGTCTCCTGATACTTGCTCGTACCGTCGGCACGGAAGGTAGCCATAAACAGGTACTTGCCCAGATAGTCGTAGTTGATACGGCCAAAGTAGCTGTTGCTGCGGTAGCGGGAACCACCGTCGCTGGCGCGGCGGCTCTCGCTGTCGGTGCTGATGTCGATGTACTTATAGGCGTCATCGCCGTCAACGATGCCGTAGCCGATGCCGTACAGGCTGTGGAACTTGTCCTCACGCAGTGAGTGACCCAGCATGACGCCCAGGTTGTGGTCGCCGAAGGTCTCCTTGTAGGTGAGCACGTTGTCCCAGATCCAGTTATTGTAGGTAGACTCGGTCTTGCTCACCCACGATTTGTCGTTGTGCTGTACGCTGCCCACATAGTATTCGGGCATGTAGGTGCGGTTGTGGATGGCCGAGTAGTCATAGGAGTAGCTGGTCTTGAAGTTCAGCTTGCTGGGGATGAAAGTGATCTGAGCGTAGAAGTTGGTCAGATACTTGTTGATGTCGTTCTGGCTGTTCTGGTAATTGGCCGTAGCGACAGGGTTGTAAAAATTGTTGGTGAAGCCCACCGACTCGGGCGAACCGTAATGGGTGGGGAAGGTAGTGGTGTTCATCTCGTCCATCACGGGATAGATGCCGGGGGCGTTGAACGCCTGCTGCCATGCGGCATTGTTGGGCGTGCGCTGCTTGCCCTTGGAGAAGATGCCGTTGAAGCCGACCTTCAGCCAGCTGGTGGCCTCGTAGTCGAGGGCAGCGCGGAAGTTCATGCGGTTGTAGTAGTTCTCGACATTCATGACACCATCCTGATGCAGGTAGTTGATACCCATCGAATAGGTGGCTCTCTCACCACCGCCAGTGATGGTCAGGCTGTGGTCGGTGATGATTGCCGAGCGCAGCAACTCATTGTACCAGTCGGTATCTGAGCCGTAGGTCCAGTTGTGGAAATCACCGCTGTAGTTGCCGCCGTAACGGTCGATCGAAGCCTTCATCATCGATACATAGGCATCGTAGTTGGCCTCCATCAGCATTGTGGCATACTCGCTCGAATTGGCCATTTTCAGCACGTTAGTGGCCTTCTGAATACCAACGTAGCCGTTGTAGGTGATCTTGGCGGGCTGGTTCTTGTTGCCGTGTTTGGTGGTAATCAGGACAACACCGTTAGCCGCACGCACACCGTAGATGGCAGCTGCCGAAGCGTCCTTCAGCACCGACATGTCGGCGATATCGTTGGCATTCAGGAAGTCGATGTTGTCATAGAACATGCCGTCAACAACATACAGCGGGCTGCCGCTGGTGAAAGAGCCGTTACCACGGATGTGTACCTTGGGACCCTCACCGGGGGTACCGCTGTTGACAACGTTCACGCCGGCCACCTTGCCCTGCATGGCCGCCATGGGCGATGCCGTGGGCACTGCCAGCAGCTCTTCACCCTTGACAACAGCAATGGGCGCTGTCAAGTCTTTGGCCTGTGCCGAACCGTAACCGATCACGACAACCTCATCCAGGTTGCGCACGTCGTCAAAGAGTTGGACACTCATCATCTCGCTGGCCTCCATCTCCACGGCCTGCATGCCCATGAAGGTGAATTTCAGGATTGAGCCGTCGGGAACATTGGCAATCTCAAAGTTGCCGTCAAAGTCGGTCACTGCACCCATCGTGGTCCCGAGGACCTTGACGGTAGCGCCGATTACGGGCTCGTTGACCTGGTCAACGACCGTTCCTCTTACTGTAAGTGCCTGTGCACCGGCAATGGCACACGTCACCGCAAGTAAAAGCATCAGGAATCTTTTTTTCATTCGCTTGTGTTGTTAAGGTTAATAAATAGTATAGAGTTATACTTAATTATGCAAATGTAAATTAAATAATGTAAATCTGCAAATTTTGTGATAAAATAATGCCTTATTAGGGTGCTTTTTACAATATTCCATACTCCCATATTCGGTTTTTTGCAAAAAAAAAGTCTTGTTCTGTGCTCGTGCACGGCGACGGTAGTTCGCTGTGGACAATGACCTGGAACGAGGACTTTGCCCGCGGCTACATCGGCCTGCTGGGCAACCCGCACGCCATCGGCGAGGCGTTCCAGATCATGAGCGACGAGCACTGGGAGCAAGACTTGCAGAAAGCATTCGATGCCGGCCAACGCAAGGCAGAGCAAATCAAGGCATAAAACATAATGTCTTTTACGCATAGAGGCGGTTACCGTACTTTTGTGGTACGATATCCGCTTTTACTATGTAACAAGACGGATAATAACCAAACAAAAAGATGCCGAAATTCAAGCCTTGAAACTTGATTCTCGACATCCATCTTGGAAGCGTGATCCTGTTGGGACTTTCGGACAGTACTTTAAGAGTCGTTATGATACGTTAAAGTATTGTGGTTTTGTGATTTATGACTGACCGCCATCCCGTAATAATTGTTGAAAACCCCTGTTATACCACAAAAGGGGGGTACATTGTATCCCCCAATAATCCACTGTCTATCAAGTGGAATTTACTGCTCCAACACTATGGGTTTTCGGCGTTTTTTTGTAAATTTGCAGGTTCTATGGGACATGGATTTTTGATAGCAGCGCCTAATAGTGGCTCGGGCAAGACGACTGTTGCTCGGGGGCTGATGGCATTGTTTGCCCGCAAGGGCTATCGTGTTCAGCCGTTTAAGTGTGGGCCTGACTATATCGACACGAAGTTTCATGCTGCGGTATGTGGGCGGCCGAGTATCAACCTGGATACGTTTATGGCCACGCCAGAGCATGTGCGGGAATTGTATAATCGCTATGGTAAGGATGCTGATGTGTGTGTTGTCGAGGGCATGATGGGGCTGTTTGACGGCTATGACCGCGACAAGGGGTCATCGGCTGAAATCGCACGCGTGCTGGACCTGCCAGTAGTGCTGGTGGTTGACGCTAAGTCTGCAGCTTACTCGATGGCCGCACTTTTGTCAGGTTTCATCAACTTCCGTAAGGATGTGCACATCAGCGGCGTGATTTTCAACCGCGTGGGTTCTGCAAGGCATTTCAAAATGCTGCAGCAGGTGTGTGACGACCTGGGCGTGGAATGCTATGGCTACCTTCCCAAGAAAGCAGAACTCGAGCAAGGTTCCCGTTATTTGGGATTGGATTTCAGCGAGAAACCCGAAAGCAATCTCTTGATTGAACTGCTAGAACAACATGTTGAATGGCAAAAGCTCTTGGAATTGGTAGCAAACAATACAGAAAGTGATCCTGTATGCGCAGTTCCAGGCCAAGATAGAAATCATTTTAGTAAAACCCTGATAGCGCGCAACGACGAGTCATTCTCCTTCATCTATCAGGAGAATATCGACAGGTTTGAGGATGTGTCCTTCTTTGACCCTGAGATTGACGTCCCTTGCCTTGACGATGTGGAGTTGCTCTATTTGCCGGGCGGTTATCCCGAGAAACATCTTGATGGATTGGTGAAAGCCGAGGCTACACGACGTGCCATCAAAGAATATGCCGAACGCGGCGGACGCATCATCGCAGAATGCGGTGGCATGATGTATCTGTGCGAGAGAATCGTCACTGACGAGGGCGAATATCCGATGTGTGGCGTGCTGCCTTATAGCATTGCGGCCCGAAAAGAAGACCGCAAACTCTCGCTGGGCTATCGCCGCTTCATGCTTGACGGTAAGGAATATCGCGGGCATGAGTTCCATTACACCCAGTTCTTGGGTGATGTGCCGCCATCGATTGTGCAGGTCTATAACGCCAAAGGAGAGCCCGTGCCAACGCCTGTCTTCCGCTACAGGAATGTTCTGGCCAGCTATACTCATTTATATCAGTTGCCAACAAGAAACTAGGGACTAAAAACTAAGGCCTAGAAACTAATATGAAACAGATATATACCAAGACAGGTGATGAGGGCATGACAAGCCTGCGCGATGGCGTGAGGGTCCCCAAGGATGACCCCCGCATCGAGACCAACGGGCAGATAGACCAACTGAATGCCCATTTGGGTGTTGTGCGGTCGATGCTCGATGAGACGCAAGATTTTGCGTCTATACAACTCATTCTTGCCGTGCAGCGAGAATTGATGACGGTCATGAGTCACATTGCCACGCCTGAAGATAGCGTCAATCCCCGTGAGCTCCATGCTGCGGAGATTACCTCGCAGTTGGAGCAAGCCATTGACAGTGCCGATTATCAAGGCGGTTTTGTCGTGCCTGGCGGCGGCTCGAATTTGTCTGCGTTTATCCATCTTGCCCGTACTCAAGCGCGCACCGTGGAACGTCGCCTGTGGTCGCTGAATCGTGAGCATCCCGTCAATAATGATATCCTAGTGATGATGAACCGCCTGTCTGATTATCTGTTTGTCTTAGCCAACGAGAAAGAATGAAGCGATTACATCCCATTATGTTCGCCGGAACGGGCAGCGATGTGGGAAAGAGCATCGTTGCCGCTGCCTTTTGCCGCATTTTCAAGCAAGATGGCTACAGTCCGGCCCCGTTCAAGGCCCAAAATATGGCGTTGAACTCCTACGCTACGCCCGAAGGCTTTGAAATCGGTCGCGCCCAGGCTGTTCAGGCCGAGGCTGCGGGTATTCCTTGCCACACTGATATGAATCCGCTGTTGTTAAAGCCACAGTCTGACCATACCTCGCAAGTTATCCTGCACGGCAAGCCCATCGGCAACAAGAATGCCTATGACTATTGGCGTCGAGGCACGTCAGACATTGACTATCGCCGCGAGGTGTGTGATGCTTTCGATCGTTTGGCTTCCCGCTATAATCCCATCGTCATGGAGGGTGCTGGCAGCATTTCGGAAATCAACCTGCGCGACACCGACTTGGTAAATCTGCCCATGGCTCGTCATGCCCATGCCGATGTGATCCTGGTTGGTGACATCGACCGGGGTGGGGTATTTGCCTCGGTCTATGGCAGCATCGCCTTGCAGAAGCCTGAGGACCGAAACCTTATCAAGGGCATCATCATCAACAAGTTCCGTGGCGATATGCGCCTGTTTGACGAGGGCCGCAAAATGCTCGAGGACATCTGCGGTGTTCCTGTGCTGGGTGTTATCCCTTATTACAAGGACATTTACATCGAGGAGGAGGATAGCGTGGCTTTGGCGCAAAAGTCAATGCAGGCCGAGCGCGGCAAGGTCAATGTGGCCGTGGTTATGCTGCGGCATCTGTCCAATTACACCGACTTTGACGCTTTGGAACGTGATCCCCGAGTTCATCTTTTCTATACCAACAATACCGAGGACATCAAGAAGGCCGACATCATCATCCTGCCTGGCACCAAATCCACCCTGCATGACCTGTATGAGCTGCGCCGCAACGGATGCGCCCAGGCCATCATCAGGGCCCATCGTGAGGGCGCTGCTGTGCTGGGCATATGCGGCGGCTACCAGATGATGGGCATGGAAGTGCTTGACCCCGACCACGTCGAGGGCGACATCGAGCGTTTGCCGGGATTGGGCCTGCTGCCCACGACCACCACCATGAACGGTGACAAGCAGACGCGCCAAGTCACCTGCCAGTACGGGGGCGGCTACGAAATCCATCAGGGCGAGACGCGCCCCGTAGGCGATGCCAAGCCCTCACCCTTGTTGCGTCTTGATGACGGACGCGAAGACGGCTATCTCGTTGACGGTAAATGCATGGGCACCTACGTCCACGGCATCCTCGACAACGCGCCTTTCGTCGATTTCCTGTTGGAGCCGTTCAAAGACAAAATCGCCGACGGAAATCAGCCATTTGACTACGCGGCATTTAAAGAAGAGCAATACGACAAGTTGGCTGCCCACGTGCGCCAGTACGTCGATATGGAGCAAATCTACCAAATCTTGACTGACCATGATTGAAGGACACGGCGACGACCTGTACAGGTATGACAATATCAAGATGAACTTCAGTTCCAACATCTACAATGGGACCGACCTGAGTGCGCTGGAGGCCTATCTGAGTTCCCGCATGGCAGTCGTGCGCTCCTATCCCGAGCCCTCGGCGGCCTCGCTCGAGCGGATGATTGCCTGCGAGTGCGGTATCAGCCCAGACGAGGTGATGGTGACCAGTGGGGCGGTGGATGCCATCTACCTGATTGCCCAAGTCTACCGCTACGAGGGCACCTGCCGCATCATGCAACCCACGTTCAGGGAATATGAGGACGCCTGTCGTGTGTTTGGTTATCGGGAACGCGAGGACGGCGCCCTGTGCTGGCTGTGCAACCCTAATAACCCGACGGGTGATGTGATGGCAGTTGAGGATGTGTTGGCGCTTGCTGAGCGCCATCGCCTAATCATCGTTGACCAGTCCTACGAGGACTATACGATGGCTCCCTTGATTCAACCCTCCGACGTGGTTGGCCGTGACAACATCATCCTGTTGCACTCGATGACCAAACGCTATGCGGTGCCGGGGCTTCGGTTGGGTTATGTCACTGCCTCATCGTCGATTATAAACCGCTTACGGGAACAGTACCGCCCTTGGGCCATCAACGCCCTGTCGCTGGAGGCCGGCAAGTGGCTGGTACAGCGAGGCGAGACGGCCATTTCTGACCTATCCACCTATTTGGCTGAAACCCAACGCCTGCGCGCGATGCTGAACGAGATAGATGGCATTGAGGCTCAACAGACACAGACCAATTTTTTCCTGTGCACCATCCAACAGGCCACGGCTGCCGAGCTGAAGGAATACCTGGCGCTGGAGCATGGCATCCTCATCCGTGACGCCTCCAACTTCACGGGCCTTACGCCGCACCACTTCCGCATCGCCACCCAGTCGCCCGCCGAAAACGACGCCCTTGTCACCGCCATAAAGAACTACGAATTTCACGAATTAAACTAATGACATCCGCATTGATATTAATATTGCCGTTGCTGTTGGGTTGGTTGCTGGATTTCATTTTCGGTGACCCGTCACGCCTGCCGCATCCCATCGTGTGGTTTGGCAAGATGATTTCGTGGGGGGAACACCGCCTCAACAAAGGTAGTCACCGCATGGCCAAGGGTGCCGTGATGGCCATCGTCCTGATTCTAATAGTATTTTTTGTTGTGTGGGGACTTAAGCGACTTATTTCCAATACGGTTTTGTGGCTCATCCTCGATACTATCATCATTTTCTACTGTTTGGCAGGGACAACACTTATTCGAGAGGTGCGAGAGGTTTTTTTGGCCTTGGACCGTTCGCTGGAGGAGGGTCGCCGGCAGGTCGCCCGCATTGTGGGACGCGATACCTCGCAACTGTCGGCCCAGGAGGTGCGTACTGCCTCCCTAGAGACACTTGCCGAGAATCTGAGCGACGGCGTGATAGCCCCGTTTTTCTGGTTCGCATTGTTGGGCACCCCAGGCATGCTGGCCTACAAAATGGTCAATACCCTCGATTCGATGATTGGTTATCGCACCGAGCGCTACAAAGACTTCGGCTGCTGGGCCGCCCACACCGATGATGTGGCCAATTATATCCCTGCTCGCCTGACCGCCCTGCTGATGGTCATCGCATCTGGCAAGTTGTCACTCATGAAATTCGTGTGGAAAAACGGCCGTAAGCACGCTAGTCCTAACAGCGGCTATCCTGAGGCCGCCCTTGCCGGCATCCTCAACTGCCGTTTCGGTGGGCCACACTATTACTTCGGCGAACTCTTCGACAAACCCTTCATCGGCGAGAACGACCGTGAACTCAACACCAAGGATATGCAAACCGCCGTCCGCATCAACCGAACGGCTGAACTCCTTATGCTCGTCTTGACGTCCCTCGTGGTGATATCTCTTTAGAAGTATTTAGTGATGTGGGCGGTGTCGAAATTGTTCATCTCGTTAATCATCCTCACTGCCGAATCGATGATGGGGTAGGCACACAAGGCTCCGGTGCCCTCGCCGAGGCGTAGGCCCAAGTTGAGGATGGGCTTGGCGTGGACGATGTCAAGCATGCGCTTGTGCCCACTCTCGTCACCACAATGAGTGAAAAACATGTAATCCTGGGAAGCCGGGTAGAGACGGATGGCCGCGATGGCACAGGCCGTCATGATGAAGCCGTCAACCAGTACAACCAGGTGTTTCTCGGCACCCCGAAGCATCGCACCGATGGCTGTTACCATCTCAAATCCGCCAAAGTATCGGATGGCGTTTTCGGTCGTGTTCTCCATCGTTTCATTGTAATGCTTTAGTGACTGAGCGAGAATTTCGCGCTTGTGCTGGATACCAGGAGTGTCAAGTCCCGCTCCGGCGCCGATGCAATCGTCGAGGGGGATATTGCCGAACAGGCTCATCCAGATGCTTGACGGCGAGGTGTTGGCAATGCCCATTTCGCCGACGCACAGCACTTGGCACCCTTCGGCAATGCAGTCATCCACCAGATCGCAACCCGTCTGGATGGCGCGGTTAAATTCCTCCTCGTTCATGGCGGGTTCGTGCAGGAAATTGCGGGTACCACGGGCAATTTTGCGCTCTATGATGCCCTCAACATTGCTGAGGTCATAATCCACACCTGTGTCCACGATGCGTAACTTGAAACCATGCTGGCGGCAAAACATGTTCACGCCGCCACCTCCACGGGTGAAGTTAATCATCTGTTGCCAGGTGACCTCACGGGGCGAAACGCTCACGCCCTCGCGCTCGATGCCGTGGTCACCGCCCAGCAACAGGTGGCAGGGATGGTTAAGGCTGGGTGTCAAGGTCTGCTGGATGAGGCAAATCTGCAAGGCCAGTTCCTCCAAGCGACCTAGCGAGCCTTTGGGTTTGTTCAGGTGGTCGATTTTCTGCTGGATGGCATCAGCCATCGATTTATCGGTGTGTTGTATATTGAATTGCTTCATTTTCTTGGTTCTTAGTTTCTAGATATTCTAGATTATCTAGATGCTCTAGAACTGTTAACTAATCACTGTTAACTTTTAACTGTTACCGGGATTCCCGAAACCATGAGGATGACTTCGTCGGCTCGGCTGGCGATGTGCTGGTTCATCCAGCCTTGCAGGTCAGTGAAACGCCGTTGCACGGCATCCACGCTCACGCCGCCGCTGCCGATTTCGTTGGTCACAAAGATGAAAGTGGCGTCTTGGGCTGTAAAGCGGTCAAATTCCGCTTTGACCATATCTAAAACTTGCTGTGTGTCTTGACTTTGATTCTCAAAGAAAAAATTAGTCAGCCATAGCGTGACACAGTCGATGACAGCCACACGGCCTGTCAGATCATGGCGGCTCAGGTATTTCTCCTCCTCGATGTTGGTCCACTGCGGCCCTCGACGTTCCTGATGTCGGCGAACGCGCTCACTGAACTCCTCGTCCCACACATGGGCAGTAGCCACATACACGGGATTGTCGGCAAGGCTCAATGCCAGTTCCTCGGCATATCGGCTTTTGCCCGAGCGTTGTCCACCAGTAATCAATATGATTTTGCTCATTGACTTATCTTAGTTTGACGGCCACACCAAGGCGAGGCCCTACATTTCTAAATCGTAATTACAATAAAATCCCCGTAATCGGCCAGATTGCTCCAAGCATTGTCCCAAGAATAAAGACCTGCATAAATGCCGGCGCTGATGAGTACCCCGGCATGGGCAAAGATGGCCACTCGCTGATAGGGCTGGCCCTTGAGCTCGTCAAGAAATGCCGCCACCCGCTGATATTGCTGCAGAAAACTCTCTCCACCAGTTGTTGGTTGGTGGATGTAGTCGTCGTACCATTCCTGAAGGTGAGGGTCCTTGATTTCGTCATACAGCTGCATTTCCCACTCGCCCATATTCATCTCCAGCAATCGTTCGTCGGTTTCGGCATCTGGGTAACCGCAATAAGCCGCGAGTTTGCGGGCCCGTGTCAGCGGTGACGAGTATACTTTGTCAAACGGCAAAAACGGCTCGAGAGACTGACGTGTCAGCTCGGCTTCTTGCTCAAAGGTGTCACGCACAGGCACGTCGGTCTGGCCGTAACATGTCCCCTTTGGAACATCAACGCTGGTATGTCTAATCAAAACAACTTCCATCATTAAAAAGAAAACAATAAATACAAAAATTGAATATCGATTTTTATCATTGTACTAGTTGTATTTATTGTTGTTGATTTATCTTACATCAATTGTTGTGAGCAGGCGACCAGATATACTGCCAGCTCCACCAGCAGGCACACGGCACCGCAGCAGTCACCCGTATAACCTTGAATTTTGCGCAGGATGAGCAGGTACAGGAAATACATCACCAGTGCGGGTATGAAAATGACCGCGTACCAAGAAATACCTGTTAGCCAAATCATCAATGCCATCGGCAAGAGTCCTTGCACTGTTAGACTTAGCCCAGCAGCAAGGGATGGCTTGCGATAGATGGTTTTGTTCTTGGCTTCTTCTTCGCGGCGGGCATAGGGAAGCATATTCACAAGCTGGCTTGTGACCATCTTAGAGTATGGGTCGGCGGCTACGATAACAAGCGCAGCCACGACTACGGGCATGCTATAGAGTGCGGCGCCCAACAGCAACATGTAGATGATGAGTCCCAGCACGCCATAGGTGCCGATGTGCGAATCCTTCATGATGGCGAGGATGCGCTCGCGGTTGCTACCGCCTCCAAAACCGTCAAAGTAGTCGGCGAGGCCATCTTCGTGCAACGCTCCCGTTATGAGCAATCGCACAGCAATCGCAGCGATAACGGCCACGGCATAAGGCAGCACCATACTGCCAAAATATAGTGTCGCAGCCATCGCGCCACCCGTGAGCCAGCCCGTCAACGGCCAAAACTCAACGACTGTTTTGTAACTCGACTGAGGGGGCTGATATGCTCTCCAAAAAGGCAAACGCGTAAAGAAAATCAACGCAGCCCAAATGTTGTCATACCACCTTGTTTTTTCAGCTTTTTCTTCCATAGCGCAAAGGTACAAAATATTCATTGTTTACGGCCTTTTGTTCCCTAAAAAAGTAGTACCTTTGTAGCATAAATCAAATGAACAAAAGAATGAAGAAGTTTATTGGAATTTTTGCAGTTTTAGTGCTGCTTTGCGCCTGCTCTTCACAGGGTGACAAGCAATCGAAGTCGGGCGCCGATTCGATGGAAGAAGTGACAGTGAAATATGCTACAGGGTTCAGCGTCCGTGACTCGGCCGACATTCGTCTGGTTGATGTGGGTAAGAAAGATCATTTTGCCCTTGTACATGATGCCGAGGCCGTGGTCCCCGATGGCTATGTCAAGGTCAAAGTGCCCATCGAGCGCACGATTTGCATGACCTCGCTGCAACTGTCCAATTTCACCATCCTTGATGCCCATGATGTGGTGAAGGGCATCACCGGTACCAAGAACCTCTTTAACAAGGACATCAAGGCGCGCGTAAAAGACGGCCGCATCGTCAAAATCGGTATGGAGGGTGAATTTGACCCAGAGGTGGTGATGGCAGCCAATCCTGACGTTATCTTCATCTCTCCGTCCAAGCGCGGCGGCTATGATGCCATCAAGGAAATTGGCATAACGCTGGTTCCCCATCTGGGTTACAAGGAACTTGATCCGCTGGGACAGGCTGAGTGGATTAAGTTCATCGGCATGTTTATCGGCAAGGAGAAAGAAGCCGCCGAGATTTTCGCCGGCATCGAGAGCCGCTATAACGAGTTGAAGGAGAAAGCCGCCAAGGTCGAGAGCCGTCCTACCGTAACAAGCGGTGAGATGCACTACGGCAACTGGCATGCTGTGGGCGGCAAGAACTATCTGGCCCAGATCTTCCGTGACGCGGGTGCCGACTATGTCATCAATGATGACGAGACCTCGGGTGAGGACTTGGAATTTGAGAAGATGTATGCCTTGTCGGCCAATGCTGATTATTGGCGCATCCTCAACAGCTACCAGGGCGATTTCTCATATGAGGCGCTGAAGGCCAGTGAGCCCCGCAACGAGATGTTCAAGGCCTTCAAAAAGAAAAAGGTCATCTACTGCAACATGAAGCAGACGCCCTATTACGAAATCGCTCCTGTTAAGCCCGATGTGCTGCTGAAGGACTTTGTCGCCATTTTCCATCCGGAACTGGTCGAGAAAGACTACCAACCCACCTTTTATCGACTTCTCGACAAATAATAATCAGAAAACTAAACAAACAACAATAAATACAACAAGTACAATGATAAATAAACGATAATCAATTATTGTCTTTATTGTACTTATTGTTTTCCTTTTGATTTTATGAGACGCACGCTACCTTTGATGTTAGCCCTTGTGGTGGCAATCCTCGTGATGACGATTGCCAATCTGTTCATCGGTTCTGTCGAGATTCCGGTGGGTGACATCTGCCGTATTCTTGTCGGCCAGGGCAGCGAAAGCGAAATTTGGACGAATATCATCCTCAGTTCACGTCTGCCACAGGTGCTCACCGCCATCGTAGCAGGGGCGGGCCTGGCTGTGAGCGGTCTGATGATGCAGACCATCTTCCACAACCCGCTGGCGGGACCGTCCATTTTGGGTATCTCCAACGGTGCCAGTTTGGGTGTAGCCTTTGTCGTGCTTTTGTCAGGGCAGCTGGGTGGTGTGGCCTTGAGTTCGTTGGGTTATCTGGGTGACGCAGCTGTTTCGGTCGCTGCTATCATTGGTGCCATCGCTGTGATGATGCTCATTGTGTGGATTTCGGGCAAAGTCAAAGGAAATGTCACACTACTCATCATCGGCGTGATGATCGGTTACTTGGCTACTGCCATCATCGGCGTGCTCAAGTTCCTCAGTCCCGAGGAAGATGTCAAGGCCTTTGTGGTGTGGGGACTCGGCTCGTTCTCTCGCGTGTCAGGAGACCAGATGATACTTTTTGTGGTGCTCATGTGCATCCTGCTGCCCCTGAGTTTCCTGTTAGTAAAGCCGTTGAATGCCATGCTGCTGGGCGACCGTTATGCCGCCAACTTGGGTGTTAATGTCAAACGCGCCCGCACTTGGATCATCATCTGCTCGGGTACCTTGGTCGCTATCGTCACCGCCTATTGTGGCCCTATCATGTTCATCGGTATGGCCGTACCTCATCTGGCCCGTGGAATCTTCCGTACCAGCGACCACTGGAAGTTGATGCCCGCTACCGCCCTGTGTGGCGCAGCCTTGGCTCTAATCTGTAATCTGATTGCCCGTGCTCCGGGATTTGAAGGCGCCATGCCCGTCAACAGCGTCACCGCGCTCATCGGTGCACCCATCATCATCTACGTCCTCTACCGCCGCCGCAAAACCTCTTACGAGTAATAAATCTTCCCATTATCATCAATAAGAAGGATAGTAAGCACACCGTTAGGCAATAGCGGGGCGCAGTAGTGAGCGCAGTGGTTGATGACAACTGTGGCAAAATCCTGGAGTTTTTCTTGGGGGATTCTCTCCCACAGTTCGCGGGCGAGGGTGAGGTCGCTGATATCGATGTTGATGCCCGCCTCGTGGAGCATTCCCATGACGAAATCTTTGTCCATGGTGGTGTGTCGACTGTGCGTGTCGAGGTTTCCTGCAGCTAGTTTCACCGCCTTACCCAGCATCACGCCCATGGTGACATTTTTGATGTCAAGTTCATTGGCGATGGTCAAGGTATCACCGATGTAATTTCCATATTCCACAAAAGCCTGCTGTGGCAGGTCAGTGTATTGCGCTTTTACAAAGCGCTCACTCTTGCCACCGCTGTTGATGACCACGCGGTCGCTGCCCGATGCCTTGGCGACCTGCATACACTTGCGGATACTGGCCACAAAGGCTTCCTCACTGAAAGGCTTGACAATGCCAGAGACACCGATAATGCTGATGCCGCCCTCAATGCCCAGGCGTGGATTGAAGGTGCGACGGGCTATCTCGGCACCTTGTGGCACGCTGATGGTGATGCTTACATTTCCCTTGATGTTGTCGCGCATCATCTGCCGCGGTGCCTTGTTGATGGCAGCCTCGCCTGGCGGAAAGTCAAACCCTGGCACCGTAAACCTGCCGACACCCTCACCACCCAATATCTCGAAATGGTCGCTAGGCTCGACATGAGCGCGTATCTCAATGCCGTTGGTCACATCGGGATCATCACCTGCCTGCTTGAACACGGAGGCATAGCCGTCGCTGTATGTCACATCGACATCAATCGTCTCTCCATCGGGCAAGATGACGGGCACAGAGGTTGGTGTTTCTCCTGTTTTCTGCCTTTTTGTTGCAGCAATGGCAGCAGCTGTGGCACAGGTGCCCGTGGTCAAACCGCTATGCAACGGGTAAAAATCGGGCAACAGTTTCTCCACCATGCGGCGCAAGCCGTGAGGGCCGTTGACGTGTCCAACGGTTACACCATCAGCCGTGGGATAATCAGGTCGCTCCACAACAAAAATTTTAATACCCGCTTGTCGTGCTGCCTCCACTTTTTCGGCAAAGCCGCCGCTCAAGCCGCTTTCCTTTGTGATAATGGCCTGGGGCTGCAGTCGCCCAATCAACGATGCGGTGTCGTCTTTCTCATAATAAACGAGGTGGTCGGTAGAAAATCCGGCCTTCTGTGAACCTGCGAGTGATTCATCTCTGTTTAGGATGCGGAACCAGCAGTCATGGCTCTCCCAGAAATCGCGCAGTTTCGCAATGGTATTCACACCGGTGAGTGCAAGCAGACGGTTAATTTTATGAGCCTTCAGTTGATTGATGGCATCGTCATAGTCTTTACACCATATAAGGTCATCGTCATGGGGCGGATAGATGCGGTCAAAACGGATGACAGGTACGCTGATTTGCTCTGCTAGACTAACGACATTGCGATGGAGATTGACGGCAAACGGGTGGGCTGCGTCAATAATCAGGCGAATGCTATGCTTATGGCAAAATGCGACCATCTCAGGCACCTCCATCGAACCGGATACGTGGACACCGTGCACGAGTTGGATGTCCTGTGTGTTGCTACGGGTGGAATAGTAATAGGTGGCACCCGATTCCTCGAGTACCTTTGCCGCCACGCGGCCCTCTGTCGTTCCACCGAATACCAGGATCATGCGTCGCCCTTTCTGAACAGGTGTGTGAAATGCTTGTTGTATAATTCCGAGAGGCCTTTACGGTTGTCAATGGCTTCGCCCACGACGAGCATTGTGGTCAGCGTGAGCTTGTTGTCGTGGACAATCTTGGCCAAATCCCTCAGCACGCCTCGGTAGATGCGCTGGTCGGGCCAGGTGAGGTGGTAGCAGGCGGCGACGGGAGTGTCCTCGGGATACTCCGTGAGCAATTCCCGCTGCACGTCATCCACGATGGCTGCACTCAGGAAAATGCACATCGTGCTCTGACTCTTGGCCAGCAGGTGCAACTGCTCCTTCTCGGGCATGGGGGTGCGGCCCTCACCGCGTGTGAGGATGATGGTTTGGGTGCGCTCGGGGATGGTAAACTGGCTGCGTAATTCGGCTGCTGCGGCAAGGAATGATGAAATGCCCGGCGTAATGTGGTAGTGCATATTGTGCTGGTCAAAGAAGGCCATCTGTTCTTGTATTGCTCCGAAAATACAAGGGTCGCCCGTATGCAGGCGCACGATAAACTTACCCTTGTCATAGAATTCCTTCATCAACTCACATTGCTCCTCAAGGTTCATCCCTGCTGAACTGCGCACTACGGCACCGGGCTTGGCGCACAAGGTTAACTCGCGCGGAACTAAAGAACCAGCGTACAGTATGAGGTCGGCACGTTCCAGCATCTTGCGGCCTCGCACCGAAACCAAGTCAGGATCGCCTGGACCTGCGCCCACAATCTCGATGTGGCCCTGTTGGTCACGCAGGTATTGGTGGTCGATGGCCAGCGCAACGGTGAAATTCTTGCCTTTGATTTTGGGTACAATCAGTTTGCCGTGATTGGAGCCCAAGATGGCAGCCGCCTCACACACACTGGGCGTGCCTACGTGCTTGGCCACCGTTTCACTAGGATTGGGCACCTCAACGGCTGCCAGTTGTTCGGCCGTGAAGAATTCAACTTCCTCATCATACCCGTCCTTCAATAGTTGCACAAACGGCTCATCGGCCTTGACATCAATCGTGCAGTAACGGATAGCACACGGCAGGATGCCCCATTCGGCTAAAGCCTCGTCCATCTGGTCATAGATGAACTTGTAGTCCTCGGGGTAATGAGCTAGCCCAAAGCCGATTGTGCCTACCATGGGCACGAAGTGCAGCGACATCATGCCCTCAGGTGCATAGCGGCGATAGGGTGTCACCATGATGAGGAGACGGTATTTCTTGGGGTCAGCCTCGCTGAGGTCATTGATGATGGTGACGTGGTCGGGAAGAGTCTTTTCCAGATAATCGGTACCTTCATCACGCACCTCCATAAATAAAGCCGTTGGCTTGCGGTTGACGAAAGCAAAAATGCAGGCATTCATGTCATCCTCGCTGGCAATGGACCAGTTGAACCGCTCTGAGAGCGTATCCAGCGCCCAAAGTCCTGCATTGTCGCTTTGGGTCGTAATAACTGCTTCGGAGCCTAACGCCGAAGCCACTCGGCGAGTCAAATCGTTGGCGCCACCCACATGACCAGACAAAACCGAAATCACGTGGTTAGCCATACTGTCCACGCAGATAACTGCCGGGTCGGTGTGCTTGTCCTCGATGAAGGATGCTATCGTGCGCACACAGATGCCCATAGCACCTATAAAGATGAACGCGTCAAAATCTTTCCATCGCTTGGCGACCTCGGCACGTTTGATGACTGAGGCTTGGAACTCTTGCTGGAGGGTTTCGGCTATATCGCGGCCCTCGTCGCTCACGGGTATTACGGCTATCTTTTGCATTTGAGTATCTCTATCGGGTTATTGTCGTTCAGGATGATGTGTGTGGGTGGTTCTTGCTTTAAACCCAATTCGGCACACGCCTCATTAAACAGTTGGTGACTGTCGGTATGCACCATGGGTGAGGTGACGCTGTTCATCACGATGCAGCCGTCATCAGTCAGGACCGTCAGCACGCGTGCCATGATTTCTTTTAGGTGACCGCCATGTCCACCGATGAAAACGGCATCGGGGTGGGGGAGGTTTTCAATATCAGCTTCGAGGAAGTCCCCTATGTGGTGGTTGATGCCTGGTGTGCCGAATCGTCTGCTGTTTTCGGTCATTAATGCCTCGCACTCGGGCCTGATTTCAAAGGCCTCGACGTGCAGGTGCGGGAACTGCAACCGCGCCTCGATAGACACACTGCCGGTGCAGAAACCGATGTCCCATAGGACAGTTTTTTGCGGTAATTCCAGGGCTTGTAGGGACAACAGGCGTATCGGTGCCTTAGTAATCATCTTTTCACGGCCATCGAGCAAGGCGAATTCGCTCTCGGGGATGCCAAAATACCGTGGTCTGGGGTCATTGCCGACCAAGATAAGGCAGTTGGGATAATCAAACTCATGCTGTGCAGCTTCTTCAAGCGACAATGTCGTGATGTGCTCTTCTTTGGGGTTGCCCAAGTGCTCGCCCACATGCATCGTATAGCCGTTGTAGCCATATTCCAGCATCCTGTGGGCGATGGCGCCAGGTGTGTGCTCGTGGTCGGTCAATACACCGATTTTGCCTGCCCGCTCAATCAATGCTTTGTCAAATTCGGGCCAGGGACGCCCCGTTAATGAGACGATACGCATATCGTTATAGGGCATCACCAGGCGATGAGCCAGCAGCTGCAGGGAGTTGAATGACGGGAACAGTACAATCTCGGCATCAGGCATCTTGCGCTTGATGGTATTGGCAAAGCCGAAGAACAACGGGTCACCGCTGGCGAATACAATCACCTCGTCGTGATACTGCTCGAAGACTGCATCCAATGGGGTGGTGATTTCGATCCATTGTGATCCCTCGGGCAAATAAGGTTCAACAAGTCCATAGTGGCGCTTGCCGCCCGAGAAAACACGCCCATTACATATGATGCTGATGACCTCTGGCGGCAGATAAGGCCGCGGCGCGTCACTGATACCTATCACGTAAAACTTCATATCATTTTTTGTATTAATTCAAACAACTGCTGTTAGTCAAACAACATGAAACAACAATAACAACATATATTTTATATAAAAAAGGTTGTTTTGGTTGTTCATCGTTGTTTTGGTTGTTTGATTTAATGTTACAGGTCTCGTCCTGGTTTCAATTGCTCTGCGTCGTCAAAGGTCAGAATGGCGTTGCACAGGGTCGCTGCCAGATTGCTGCCGCCCTTGCGGCCTTCGACGATGATTTTGGGGATGTCCTTGAAGGGCTTGACCATGTGTTTGGATTCGCGCACATGCACAAAGCCCACTGGCGCTGCAATGATGCCTGTGGGATGTGCCTTGCCCTTGCGGATGAGGTCGCACAGTTCCATCAACGCCGTCGGCGCATTACCAAAGGCAAACAGCGCATCGGGGTGCTCCTCTACAGCCAGACAGATGCCCGCCTGGGTGCGGGTGATACCTTGGGCAGCGGCCATCTCGGCGACACGCGGGTCGCTCAGGTAGCATTTGGCCTCCACGCCCAGTCGTGCCAGCGCACCCTTGCGGATGCCGCTGGTGACCATCGTCACGTCGGTCACAATGGTCTTCAACTTGCCGCTGGCTACCTTATTGTACAGGGTTTCCACGGCTCCTTTGTCGGTATAGAGGATGCGCTCCATCTCAAAGTCGGCCGTCGTGTGGATGGCATGCAGGAGGGCCCACTTGTGGTCAAGCGGGATGTCCTTGTAGCGGAGTTCACTTTCTATCGTGCGGAACGACTCAATCATGATTTGCTGGCCGGGCTTGACACCTTGGTCCTGCTGCTCGCGGTAGTAGCCTCGAGGTGTGATGATGTGTCCGTTGCTGATATAGGATTGCGAGTTGCCGATGAGAATCACGGTGAACATATCCACCTCCTCGGGGTCAAACTCGCCCAATGTGGTCACCCTGATTTCCTGCTCATCACGTCCTGCCTGACGGACATAGCCCACGGGCGTGTCGTCGGAACGTTGCTGCAGGAACAATTCCACCAAGCGATATAGTTGCCAGTAGCGGCCATTGGACTTGGGATTATAGACGGCAGTGACAAAATCGCCCACGGCAGCAGCCTTGATGCGGCGTTCGATGACCTCCCATGGGGTCATCAGGTCGCTCAGCGAGATGATGCACAGGTCATGGCCGATGGGAGCGCCCAACAGCGAAGCCGCTTTCTGGAACGCCGAAATGCCGGGCAAGGACTCAATCTCCACATCCGAACTGCGTTCACGCTTCATCTCATAGATGAGCGGTGTCATGCCGTAGATGCCCGCGTCGCCCGACGAGATGACCACGACCGTCTTGCCCTGCTCGGCCAGTTCAAAGGCCTGCTCGGCACGTTCGCGTTCTCGCTTCATGCCCGTGTCGATACACTCGCAGCCATCCTGGACATATTCCTGGATGAACTGGAAATAGTACTTATAACCAACGATAGCGTCAGCCGCGCGCACTGCGTCGAGTACGGCGGGTGTGATGTCTTCTTTACTTCCAGGCCCAATGCCTGCTACTATTATCTTACCCATATCAGTCGCAAATTTAGCAAAAAATAAAAAAATGGAGGCACTGTCTCCCGACAAACCTCCATTATGTACAATATAAGGTTACTTGATTTTCAATTTCAGGCCAACCACGAGCATGCGTCCCGGGGAATACAGGGCATACATGCGGTTGGTGGAGTCGATGCGGCGGTCCACCTTGTCAAAGATGTTGTCGATGCCGATGCTAGGCTCCAGATACAGATGTTTCAACCCGTCAAACGAATGGGTCGTGTTTAGGTTCCAGATGCCATAGCCTGGGGCGTCCTCATAGTCGGGATAGTAGGTCTTGGACTGCAACCTGCCGTTGATGTTCACGCTCAGGTCATAATTACCCCAGCTGTGGAAATAGTTGGCGGCAACGGTGGCTGCGTTGCGGATGCTACGCTCCAGCGGAGCCCATTGGTCACCGATGCAGGTGCGGGCATAGGTATAGACGTAGTTGGCCGACAGGTTAAAGCCCCTGAACAGGTTAGCCGAGACGTTGACCTGCACGCCCTTGACGTCACCCTTGTCACTGTTCTTGTACAGGGAGTAACGCTCGAGTTTCTGTGCCTGGTCATCGGTCATCTCGGGGAATTCGGCCTGCAGCATGGCCAGCGAGGCAGCGTCTACGTCGATGTTCTGCCTGATGACCATGTCGTTGATGCGGTTCATGAATCCTGTCACACTCACGGCAAGGATATTGCTGCGGTACTCGGCATTGAGCGAGAAATAGTTGCTCTTCTCGGGCGATAGGTCCTTATTGCCGAAAATAATCTGTGCCTTGCCGCGGTTGACCGAGAAGTAGTGGTAATACAACTCGTCAAGACCCGGAGCGCGGAAGCCTGCCGAATAGGTGGCACGCAAGCGGAAGTTTCCAGGCGCATACATCAGGGTGGCCTTGGGCGTGAGGTGCCAGTTAAAGGTCTCATGATAGGTCAGGCGAACTCCCACGGTGGCAGTGAGTCGGTCAAAGAATAGCATCTCATGCTGGGCAAAAGCGGCTGCCGTGTAGGCATTCTGGTTGATGTTGCCCGAGGTGGCAGTCAGGTAGTCCTTGCGCCAATCAGCACCAAAGATGGTGGTTGAGTTCTTCATCAAGCCTAGGATGGCTTTCAGCTGGCCTTCCATCGAGCGCTGCTTCTTGGACTGCACATAATCGTCGATGGCGTAGGTCTTGGTGGCCACGTCATATTGCTTGCCATAGCGGAAACGATCGACCGTGAAGTCGGCCTGCAACGAGTTGCGGCTCGTGAACTTGTAGATACCGCCCACGTTCCAGCGCAGGCCCTTGTAGCGCATCTCATAGTCGGTGCCTCCAACGATGTCCTTGCGGGTATTGGGGCGGTCGGTAATCTTGTAGGAGTAGTCAATGCCAGCATTCAATGCCAAGTGCTCGTTGGGGGCATAGGTGAACTTTTGTCCAACGAGGTTTGAGCGGTAACCCGTGAAGAAGGGGGCAATCGTCGGCTGGGTCTCAGTTTCGGAACCCTTGACATACTCCACATCATTGATGCGGTAACTGTCGGCCTGGTCGCGCGAGAACGAGGTATAGGAGCCGAATCCGTTCTTGTAGATGTCCAGAGCGATGTTCTCGGTCAGCTGGCCATGGCCCGACACGCGCGTGTCGCTTGTCACACTCACCAGATCGCGGGTGGGCTGGTCGGTGATGATGTTGATGACGCCGGCAATGGCATCCGAGCCGTAGAGCGACGATGCAGCACCGTCCAGCACCTCGATGCGCTTCACGCGCGCCATATTGATGCGGTTCAGGTCCACATTGTTGGAGATGTCGCCCGTCAACTTTTGACCGTTAATCAAAATCAGGATATACTTGTTGCCCAGTCCGTTGAGCCTCAGGAATGTGCCCATCGAGTTGGGTGCCATCGAAACCTGGGGCATCATGCGCGTCAGGGCACCGTCAAAGGTGGTGATGCCTTGCTCCTTGATCTCCTGGCGACTGAGCACATGGACGGGAGTTGCGGTGGATTTTAGGCGTTGGTGGTGACCCGAACCGGTCACTACAACAGGATTTAAGGTGTAAACGCGGCTCGTCATCGACGAGTCGCTACGTTCCATCTTGTGGATTTGGGAAAATGTGGCACTCCACGTGAGGAGCGCCACCGTAATCAGTATGATCTTCTTAAACATGTGTGTTTAAGTTTAAACTACGAATTACGCAAATATAGTGAATGCCTCGTAGCGAAGCCAATTAGTATAATTCGCGTAATTCGTAGTTTTGAATTGAAATTACTCGGGATTCTTGCTGTGATAGAAGTCCAGAGGCTCACCGTTGATGGCGTCGGTGGTGTGGTTCATCCACACTTGACGGATGGTGGGGAGTTCCAGCAGACCCTTCTCGATCATGGTCGAGTTGTTGCACTCATAACCCAGGTGGTGGAAGTACATCTTCCAGGAAGTGTCTTCAACCTCGCCCTCATCGTTGGGGGTGAACTTGGTGCCGTCCCAATTATCGTCATCGTCACCGGCCATATCGTTGTGGCCGTGGTCACCGTCGATCGACATCAGCGGGTGGCAATATACCTTACCGCTGGTGAATCCGGCAGCCAACATACGGGCATACACGTTGGTCTTGAAGTTGCCCATCATGTCAACGGTACCCACGAAATAGTGGCTGTTTAACTGCTGGAGGGCTTCCTCGAGCTGGGTGTAGCGAATGTTGGCCTTGTAGGTGTCATAGCTGTCGGGGTTACCGTGGCCCATAAAGGCAACAACACCCTCATTTGCCTGAGTGCTATAGAGCTTGTTCAACTCGCTGGCTACGAGGTTGACGTCGGCCTCGGCATCCTGCAACAGGGGCACACCCAGTTTTAGGGTTACGTTAGCCAGATAGTTATCGTCGATGTCACCATTGGCGTTGTTGGCAAAGTCTTTGATGTAGTTGATTACGCGGGTGTACTCCTCACCGGGGATCACCTGCAGGGATTGAACAACGATTTCGCTGTACTGAACACCCTTTTGTGCAAAGGCATTGAGCCAGAAGGGAGGAGCATAGAAATTGCGGGGATCAACATTCTCACCAGCGGCTGCACGGTTGATGCAGATAGCTGAGGAGAAAGACAAGAATACATCATAACCGGTGAATTTGCTCTTGTAAGCGGCTACGGTAGCATCAAATGCATCGTAGGCCTGCTCCCAGGTCGAACCGAAGGCCACCAGCAGGATTGCCTTGTTGTTCTTCTTTTGAGCCTTGACGGTTTCGTTAACGGCTTTCTGGTAAACAGTGTAGTTGTTCTCGATGGGATCGTCCTTGTCATCACTGCAAGAGGTGAAGCCCATGGTCAGACAGATTGCCATCATGGCAATCAATAAAGATTTAATCTTCATCATTGTTTTGTTGTTTGGAATTAAAGTTAGACTTATACTTATTTGAAAGTTTCTTTCCCTGATTAAAGCGGATGGTCAACGACACATAGCCTGTGCGGCCCGGGGTTGTCGTGCCCAGGTGCAGTCCGTGAGGCGTGCGGTCGCAGTAGTTGAAGATGTTGTCCACACCGGCTTCAACTCGCCATGAGGTCGCTTTGAAATGGCCTAGGTCATGCGTGGTGGACAGGCGCCAGGTCTGGTAGCCTTTACCGTTGCCGTCATCCTGATAGTAGCGGGTGCTCGACATGCGGCCATAGATGCCCACGCTCAAGCGATAGTCGGCCGAGAAACGGTGACCCCAGGTGGCAAACCAGTTGCCCTTGTGGTGGGCCATGCCGTCGATGGTGACTTCCTTCATCTTGTCGTGGTTGGTGTCATATTGGTTGGCATCGGTATCCAGGTAACTGTAGCCCAAGCCGAAAGAGAACTCGCGCCACTGGTAATTGACATTCACGTCAACACCACAGGTCTTGGCATCCTCAATGTTCTGGTACTGTCGGGTCTTGACGGGATCATATTGGATGATGTACTCGTCGGGGGCCTGATAGTTGGGGATGGTCACCAGCGCGATCATGTCTTTTACCTTATTATAATAACCGCTCACGGTCACATTCAAGCCGCGCCAACCATACTCGCCGCTCAGCGAGAAATAGTTGCTCGACTGCGGCTTGAGGTCAGTGTTGCCAAGGTACAGGTAGGTGCCGCTCATCTGGCGCACATAGCGGTAGAACAGTTCACGGATGGCGGGTGTCTTGAAGCCTTGGCTCCAAGTGGCACGCAAGCGCCACGGTTGACCTATTTTCCACATGGCCGACACCTTGGGAGTCAGTTTTATGCCGAATTGCTCGTTCTGGTTCAGACGCAGGCCGGCGGTGATATTCACGTTGTGGATGAGGTTGAACTCGTCCTGCACATACACGGCTGCCGTCCAGTCGCTGGCCTTGCCGCCCTTGACGCGCGTGGGGGCATGGAGCCAGTCATAGCGGAATTCCATGCCGGTGCTTAGAATGTTCTCGTAGGGTAGGATGAACACGCCCTTCAATGCGGCCATCGTGCGCTGTTGGTCGCTCTGTAGCTCTTTTTGGTCAGGAAGATACGGGTAATAGGGATAGTAGGGCGTTCCCGCACTCTTCTCGTAGTCCTCGACGAGCGTTGTGGCCGTGTAGTAGTAATAATAGGCATGGCGGTGCCAGTCCACGTCTAGCGAGATGTAGTCAGTTTTTGAGCGGCTCCACTTGCCACCGATAGATGCCGAGCCGTTATGGTACTCCATGTCCCAGGTCTTCACGTCATAGTGAGGATGACGGCCGCTCACGCGGTAGATGCGTTTCCAGTAAGTGCTTCCGTCGGCATAGAGTTCAAGATTCTTGGTCGGCTGATAGGTCAAGCGCTCAGCAATCTGCCAGTTGGTGTGGCGGTTCACGGTCTTGTTGCGGGAGTCGGTGATAGGTGGCTCAGAGCCCTCGGTGTGCTCCACTGAGGTGTTCTGCCAGCCGTCGCTGTGCTGCAACTGGAAGTTGGTATAACTGCTGAATTTACCATAGTTCAGCGCCAAGCCGTTGTGCTGGCGCACGTCGCCATAGCTGCCGATGCGTGTTGTGTTCTCAATCAACAAACCCTCCTCGCGGTGCTTCTTGGTGATGATGTTGACCACACCGGCAATGGCATCCGAGCCATAGAGCGCACTCGACGCGCCCTTCACAATCTCGATTTTCTCGATGTTCTGCGGGTCAATCAGCGACAGGTCATTCTGCCCACCCACGTCGCCGTGGATGCGCTTGCCGTCAATCAAAATCAGGATATAACTGTTGCCCAGGCCGTTCAACTGCATCTGAGAGCCCATATCGTCCTGATTAAAGGCAAAAGACGCCGTGAGGCCACCCAGGATGTCCTCAATGCTCTTGCCTGCATAGTTGCGCAGCATTTTGCTCGTGATTACCTCGGTCTGTACGGGCGCATCCTTCAGCAGGTGCTGCGTGCCAGTACCCGTTACAACCACCTCGGGCAGACTATCCTGCCGCCAGATGTCATCTTGTGCATTGACAGCCGCAAACGTGCATAAAGCCAGCACTGCTGCCGTCAGTCTTTTTCTTTTCTTCATTTGCTTTCCGTCACACCTGTTCCTGAGTGAACGTACTATTGTTTTTTCAACGATGGCAGGTCTTCTGACTTTTCCCCGGTCTGCTTTGCCTTCCCAGCCTTCTTCTCGGCCAGTGACATTTAGTAAGCAAACCCTGTGTTTTGAGGGGATTACAGCTGCAGGTACAGTTCCGGACTTTCACCGGATTCCCTTGCATCGCGATGGCCCTGAGCCACCCGATTACCATCTTTGCGCCGCAAAAGTACTACTTTTTTCCCCAACCACCAACCAAACCGCTAAAATATTCCAAAATAAAAAAGAATAAGGCACCGAAATTCATCGATAACTCTTTGATTTCCAGTGCCTTATTGGAAGCGTGATCCTGTTGGGATTCGAACCCAAGACCCACAGCTTAGAAGGCTCCTTTAATCAATCGCAAATACCTGATTGATAATTATTTATTGTAGTTATTATTTCTTGCGCAAGTCGTTGCTCAAGCCTATCTATTTCTTATTCATTTCAAACAACATTTCTTGGAGTCTCATGTTCATGGACTCAAGCTCACGAATGCGTTCATCGCGTTGCTCCAGCATCCCAAGCAACCTGTTGACGGTAGATAACTGCTCGTCGACCTTCTCCGACACTAATTTAGAAACGGCCCCAGCAGCTTGATCCTCGGATGATGGGAAGAAGTAAGGCTCCAAATCTTTGATGCCCAGCACTTTCATCAACTTCTTCTGGAATCGTTCGGGAGCACTTACCCGGCGATTCTCAATCTGAGAGATGAAGCTTTGGGGATAATCAACCAACCCAGCAAGGTTTTGTTGGGTGATTTTATAATCCTTTCTAATCCTTTGTAAATCAAGGTCTCTGCTTGGCATGTCAAAATATTGTTTAAAAATTATACTAAAAATATCGCTTCAATATCGCAATATAGTATTATATTTGCAGCCGCCTATAATCAAAATATCGTTGTTATTTGGCTGAAACTATAATATCTTGGCACAAAGATACAATGAAATTTTTGATTATCACAAAAATTATAACGATTATTTTTATTTTATATAATAACAAATCATTATTATTTTAATTTCTTAACAGCTAAATATATGAAAGGCAAGACTTTAACCGACATTTACAACGAGAAGAAAAAATTACCTACTCCTGCTGCAAAATTCATTGCAGAATTGTGTGAATTGACCCATCGCAGCAGAATCACTGTTATTATGTGGGTAAAGGGCAGGGTGCGTCCTGATATCAACACGCAGCGTATCATCGCCATGCACCTCAAGACCGATGTAGAGACATTGTTCCCTAAAAAACAGTTATGCCATGGTAATTGACGAACCGCAAGTTTCCAGGAACGGCAGATATAATATAGAAGATACTTGCCGCCTGCTGGGTATTCATCGAAACACTTTGATGAGGTATGTTAAGAAGGGCAGGATTTGCTTTGGCATTCGACGGTCAACAACCCGCAAGTACTTTACAGGCAGCGAAATTCTTCGCTTTTGGAAATCATCTTTTTGACTTATGAATACGAATGGCTGGATATTAGTTCATAGATGTATAACGGACCACTGGATTTGGCTAAACGACAAACAGTCATACCGTTGGATTGATATGATTATGATGGCTGCATGGAAGAAGGAATTCATCTTCATCCGCAGCAATCCTATAAACATGGAGAGAGGGCAAATAGTAACGACTATTAGGGCGCTCTCTCGACGATGGAAAACCAATATTCGTGTGGTGTCATCTTTTATCAATATCCTTGAGCAATCAGGGATGATTACATGCGACCGCTCAAGTCATTTGTGGATTCTCATCACTATCGTCAATTATGATAAATACCAGAATTTGGCATCATTGGCCCAACGTGGTAACAATGATATCCAAGAAATCATGGGTGTTTATATAGACCCGGAAGACGATGTGGTGGATGAGAACGAACAGAATGGGTCTCATAATGGGAACCAGTCAAGGAATCACAAAGAGGCTCGTATTACTAAAGAAATAAATAAAAAAAATAATAATAATCTCTCTAACAATACGCGTGAAGAAGAAGTTTTTGGTGTAGTTGAATCAAAAATGAACTCTACGTTGAGTGATTATTGCGAAGAGTTGAAGCACTCTGATGCATCGATAGAGCAGGCCATGTTGGCGCTGAGGCGCGACAAGAAATGCGTTCTCGAACTGATAGACATTTTCGTGCCCGAGATGCAGTTCCAGAATAAGGTACATGCCGACTTCAACGATTTCAAGAAGCACTTTATCAATTGGGCGAAAATACAACTTCAAAACGAAAAAAGAAATGGAAAAGGAGGACAAAAACAACAGGGAAATAATCCCGATGATCAACTCAAGCGACGTCGAGGCACTGATGTCGGCAATCATAAAGCGTCAGATTATGGTGGACCGTTTTCGATTCAACCTGACAGCCCAGAAGGCCTTTGACCTGCTGACGGCCTGTTACAGGATCACAGTGGAGAATCGCCAGCGCACGTTCCGGGAAGACGACAACGTGATCAACGTGCTCATGAGGTTCGCCAGTTTCATCACGGCCGAGAAACCCAAGTTCGGGGTCATGCTGTGCGGCACTTGCGGCAATGGAAAGTCCACGATGCTGTACGCTTTCCAAAAGGCTTTGAACTTCCTCCAAAGAGGAGGGCATTTCTCGTTCTTGAGCAAAGAGTTCGAAGTGGGCATGGAGATTGTCGATGCCATGGAGATAACCATACTTTCAAAAGACTACAACAAGATGCGCAGCCTGCGCTCGCGCTCGATGCTTGCCATAGACGACCTCGGCAAGGAACCCGCCGAGGTGTTGAGCTACGGTAATGTGCTCAGTCCTGTTGTTGACCTGTTGGAATACCGTTACCAGCACCAGTTGTTCACGGCCATCACGACAAACCTCACAGCAGCCGAACTGCAAGAGAAGTATGGTGTTCGCATCGCCGACCGCTTCAACGAGATGCTGGAAGTCATCGTCTTTCAGGATGTGAGATACCGCTGTTAACTTTGCGGTACTATGACATCAAACCAGAAAGATATTCAACAGTTACCCGAATACACCATAGAACTCCCGATGGAACCATATCTGAAGCAATGGGTTATCAATCAATTCGGGGGACCGGCTGTGTCGTTCCCTAAAAACTCCGTAGAGAACCACATCCTTGAAATCTTTCTGATTCGTATACCGCACTTCACAAGGCGTGCAGAGCCAAGTGAAGAGACGTTGACGATACTTCTGCCTCATTTCAAGTACAAGGACGTTAGGCAATTCAACTATATGCCCAAGGCCGGAATGTATACCCTTCATAAGTGCATCCGTTCCCGCTTCATCATTGACCTGTGGAATGATCTGCATACTTTCGGGCACATCGGCAAGATGAAGCAGGACGTCATTTGGGCCTGGATGGAGTCCCATGGCATCGACATGACCGACACCAACTGGAACACCATCGCCAAGTTGTACATGCGTAAACGCCAAGTCTATCTCGTTCAAGTTTGGCGTGAAAAGCAAAAAAAGGTTAAAAATTCGCAACTTGAACCCCCAAAAAATGAGCAATGTTAACCATGTTAACCAGTAAGATTTTTGAATGAAAAAATAGCAGAAAATGGACCATCAGTCGCTACCAGGAATAAAGTTCATCGGCTACATCCCAGCCGAGAACCTTCAACGTGAGATTATGTACAAGTACCTTGCGGGGCTGCCTGTCGGCATCTTCACCGAGGTGACGCCGATAGCGTTTGTCGGTGTGCCGACTTGCGAGGCGGTATCGACTTATAATAACAACGGCAGGGTAGAGCAGGCCACCCTGCGGTTTAGGACGCTTGACGACGTGCCTACCAATAGGCACATCGCCTTCGTTGTCACCGACTGTAATAACCAGTCTTACGTCATAGGGCAGCACGAGAAGCCGCGTCCCATCATCAAAACCACGAGTACCACAGGAACGCCCAGCGGCGATCCTGCGGTATGCTCGGTGGAGGTGACGCTCTATGCCCAGAAATCACTTATCCCTTGCATACGATCATAAGTATAGATAATTGCTTCATAGCGATAAGAATTTAAAAGTTAATAATGAATTTTAAGGCTGTCAACTAAGTGCGTAGTTCATACCAATACCAACTCTGTTTGACACTGAAGCGGTTCGTCGTTGGGAAACGACGGCCGTTTTTTTTCAGCTCTTGACACCTGCACCGTCTTGGGCGCAACCGCTTGCAGGAAGAATCTGCCATGTTGCCCCTGAAAAACAAGCCAAACATACTTGAACTTGCCTGACGTCGCTTTCAACGCCTTTTCCCGCTGCAAAGTTATTGCGGCTTGCACACACGCAAGGCCGAGACGAGTTGCCGTCGGAAATTCTCCAGCCCAGCGGGTAGTAATTCCCGGGCAAGCCTTGCTTTCAGTGTGTCACAGCCGCACTTTGCAGGCATCGTAAAAAGGCGAAGCGAAAGCGAAAACAAGTTCAAAATCGTATGTTTAACTTTTAATATTTTTCAGTTATGGACAACAATTTCAATTCTTTCAATCCTGTAAGCGGTGCTGACAGCGCCAGTGTTCAAGAGCAGTTGGTAAAAGGCTCGCTCAGCTCATCCAATTTCAATATCGTTGATGAGCTTGAGGAGGTCGATTTGGATTTCCACAAGTATGATTACCGCAGCGGCCATCCCGCCGTGTTCTGCTGCACCTATCACAAGTATAATGAAGGGAGGCCGCTGGCTGGCATGTGGCTTGACCTGTACACCTTCAGCTGCTACGAGGATTTTGTGGCCGCCTGCCGATGGCTGCACCGTGATGAGCAGGATCCCGAGTTTGCCTACCTCGATTATGAGAATTATCCCGATGAGTGGTACAGTGAGAGCGGTCTCGATGAGGACACATTCGAGCGCATTCTCGAGTACGCTGACCTCGATGATGACGAGCAGGAGGCCTTCAGGGCGTTTCTGGATGTCACGAGCGACAGCGATGCGGATTTCTCGGATTTCCGCGAGCGTTACTGCGGCCGATGGGACAGCGAGGAGGAGTTTGCCCAGCACCTCGCCGATGAGCTTTGCATGTTCGACAATGTTCCCGAGAGCATCACCCGCTTTTTTGACTTCAAGGCTTTTGCCCGTGAGCTGTTCATGTCTGACTATGACATGGGCGATGGCGGTCACGTGTTCCGCACCTGCTGAGCCGCACCACACCCAGCGAGAGAGGCCACCTTCGGGCGGCTTTTCTTGTGCCCATGCGGAACGGGACCAGGGACGACCGCAGCCACTGGATCAAGGCGATGAACGGGAGAAACCGGGCCCGCCCACCAACCCGAAAAAGAACAGAATCCTGGACGGATTTTGTCTTTTATCAGCGGTGTTCATCGCTATAATTTTGTAGCGAGAAAATGTAATCTATCCTATGAAAAACACACAATACCACCTTCACCTTAAGGGGCAAGTGGGCGGCTACGATTTCGACCGCAACTATGTGGACTACGTGCTTGCCCGCAACGAGGGCAAGCCGGTCCACGTGCTCATCGACAGCCTTGGCGGTTCAGTCGCCACGGCGCTCTCCATCGCATCCGCATTCAAGCGTCACGGCGACGTGACGGTCCACTTCGTGGGCATGAACGCCAGTGCGGCAACCGTCGCTTCGCTCGGTGCCAAGCACATCTCGATCGACTCCTCTGCCATGTATCTGGTGCACAAGTGCAGCATGGAGTTCTTCGAGTGGGGCAACCTCAACGCCGACCAGCTCGCGCAGCTCGTCGGCCACTGTGAGGACGCCATCAATGACCTGAACAAGCTTGACAACAACATCGCCGCGATGTATGCCGCCAAGACCAGCAAGCCGCAGGCCGACCTGCTCAACCTGATGAAGGAGGGCGGCTGGCTCAATGCCAAGGAGGCCCGCGAGTGGGGCTTTGTCGATGAGATCACAGAGCTCAACGAGGAGAAGCCCGTGCTTACCGACGCCGTGGCCTCGGCCATGGCAGCGGCAGGCATGCCCATCCCCAACGTGCCCACCGAGAGCAAGGAAACGGCCTTCGCCCGGTTCCTCGCCTCAATCGCCTCCCTGTTCAAGTCAAGGGCAGAAGTCCCTGTGACAGCTGCAGTCGAGGATCCCGCTGCACCTGAGAGAGAAGAAAACGAGACTCCACAAACCATTGAAAGCACAGACAGTATCAGTAACCAGACAAAAGAAGCTGTAACCGTTATGAATCGATCCTATGAACTCCTGGGCAAGGTCCTCCAAGTGGAGGGCTTTGCCGTGGGTGAGAACGGTGTGACGCTCACCGAGGCGCAGATGCAGGCCATCGAGGATGCCCTGGCCGCCCGTGACCGTCAGAACGCCGACCTCACCGCGCAGGTGGAGGCCCTGCAGGCCAACCCTGCCGAAGATTCCCATGCCGTCATCGACGACAACTCCAGGCACGAACCCCAGACCCCATTCGACGAGTTCGTGCAGACAGTGAACGACGCCAAGAGGCTCCATGCCCTCGTTCCCTGATCCTACACTGTATCCTACCCATTGTAAAACACACAAGACCTAATCCTATACCACTATGGCAGGACAAATTATTTCCATCCCTACGTCAGCCCTTCAGGACGCTGCCGTCAAGTACCGCAAGGAACTGCTCTACATGCCCATCATCGGCTGTAACGACACCCTGCAGCACATGACCCCGCGCCCGGGCATCCGCTACAAGGAGAACGTGGGCGCCGTCAGCGGCAACGCCCAGTTCGCCCCCTACAAGCCTTCGCGCTCCATGGACTTCAACCTCAAGGTCGAGTACCGCACCCTCGAGACCTTCATGGGTTCGGTAGTCGCCAAGTTCGAGCCCAACTCGGCCGCCTCCACCATCCTCGGTTACCTGGCCGCCACCAAGGGCGACGGCCAGATGAAGGCGCCGTCGGCGCTGCATGTGCTCACGCTCATCGCCAAGAGCCTCTCCGAGAGCCTCAACGACGCCATCTGGAGCGCCGAGCGTGACGCCAACGGTGACACCACGCACGACCTGTTCGACGGCTTCGACACCATCACTACCAAGGAGATCGCAGCCGGCAACGTCAGCGTCGAGAAGAAGAACTTCATGCAGCTGGAGGAGGAGATCACCACGGCAAATGCTGTGGACATCGCCAAGCAGATCCTGTTCAGTCTCGACCCGCGCCTGCGCTCGCTCGACCTGAACATGTACTGCTCTCAGGACTTCGCCGACAAGTACAACGAGGCCATGCTGCTCACCCACGGCGGCATCAACTACTACAGCAAGTACGGCCAGGACACCGTGGAGGGCAGCAACGGCAAGCTCCACCTCGTGCCCCTGTTCAACAAGGCCGACAGCCAGTTCATCCACGTCACCCCCAAGAGCAACATGCTTGTGGGCTTCGACCAGATGAGCGACGTCGAGAGCGTGATGGTGAAGGAGTACGAGCCCTTCATTCTCTCGTACATCGCCACCATGTTCTTCGGCGTGCAGTTCGAGAGCATCGACTACCGCCGCCTCAAGGTGGTGAAGCTCGCTGCCTGATAATCATGTCTAACCCTCAATAACGACTAACAAAATGGCAACCGTTTGTTCAACCATCCAACAGTCGCTCGCCTGGTGCCAGGGAACTCCCGAGCTCCCCGGCATCAAGCGTCGCATCTACTACATCAGCAAGGACCAGATCGTGTCGTGGCCCACGCTTACCTACGACGCGCTCGGCCGTCTGACCAGCGCGGCTTACTCGGGCAGCTTCGTGCTCGCAGCAGACGCTACCTGGAAGTTCATCGACATTCTGACTGACAAGTCGCAGTTGACCAGCGACCCGCAGGGAGAGTTCCCCAGCCAGACGCAGCTCAACAAGCTCGTGGCGGTCCATCCCAGTGTGGGCGTTGAGGCTTCGGCCCTGTCCGCATACGTCAACAACAACGACTGCGTCTATCTCGTTGAGACCGTCCGCGGCAAGTTCCGTGTTGTCGGCAGCGAGAAGTGGCAGGTGAAGTCCACCGTTGCCCAGGATCTGGGCCAGGGTGCCACCGGCACGACCAGCACCACCCTCAACGTGGAGGCCACTGACGAGTGCCCCGCTCCGTTCTACGACGGTGAGATTGTCACCGAGGACGGCGTCATCAACGAGAAAGATGATGGTGGCGGTGGCGGAACCATCATCCCGTGGAACCCCCATGATGGCGGCACCAGCGGTAAGGATAACGGACTTGATGACGGCAGCAACACCCTGAATCCGTCCAACAATCTCAACCCTGCGCCTGCAAAAAGCTCTGAAGGAGACGATGATGGAGGCGGTGACGATGATCCTAATGCTTACGCCGCAAGGTAATCCGTAATGGACGAAGATAGCAATGACACCGGGAGAACTTCGGTCGACTTGAAAGGGGTCTTGAACGACATCACCTTCCCGACAGCCGACCTGGGTTCTCTCGATGTCTCGTTGCCGAGCGTCGAGACGCACCCCGGACAAAAGGATTTGTTCGAGGTGCAGAAGCGCAAGTCGTGGGACAAGTCCACTGAAGCGCGGTGTGACTTCTCCTACAGACTGCGCCTGACACGCCGCTCGGACATCAACTTCATCTCCATCTGGCAAAAGACCGTCTACGGACGGACGCTCACCGACATCAAGGGCGACCCTGACATGGTGGCGTTTTTTGCCGACAACATCTGCCCCGTGATCAAGGAGATGCTGGGCTATAACCTCCACTTGGGTTCCTGGTGCATCTGCACCTCCACGCTCATCAGCGAGAGACTGGGCCAGATGCTGGAGATTCCGTTCTACGAGGATGTGGCATTTTGCCACACCAAGCAACGGGTGAACGCGGTTTTTGAACTCAATGTGCTGCCCAAAGAGCCCAACGTCATTGTTTACGATGACTTTGTGACAACCGGGCAGACACTGGCGGCCATGAGGAGGCTCCTTCAGCCGCTAGGCAAAAACCTCGTCTGGTTTACAAATGTAAATAATAAATTGTGAATTGAGAATTATGAATCAGAAGTTTAACGAGAAAGTACAGGCATGGCTGAACCTGCCCGAAAGCGAGCGTGACTTCGCTGAGGGCGCCATGCTTTTGCTCCAGTTGACGGGCAACCAGATCATGTACCGCAACCTCATGGCGAACCCACGAGGGAAGGCCAAGTTCATCGAGTATCAGCTGAAGAAACGGCTTTCGTTCCGTCTGCAGCAGATCACTCACGAGCAGGTTGAAGCGATGCAGGCAGAGGTCGATAAGATTGTGGTCAATCGCAACCTTGAAGTCAAGCAGCAGCAACCTGCCAATGAGTTCAAGGCAGGCAAGCGTGCTGACCACGACCAGTTGCCCGATGAGATCCAGGCCCTCTATGTAGAGAACCTTGGCATCGTCCAGAAAATGCGTGAACTTCATCTGAAGTTGCGCACGCTTTCCCTGGAGAATGCCACCTGCCCAGACAGTGAGCGCTACCCGTTCCTCAAGGAACTCATCGCCCTTGATAAACGGCTGCACTCCAACTGGGAGCAGTATGACCACTACACCGGCATGGACGGCGAGCAACGACTCACCGCCGATGTCCGCGAGGAGAGCAAGAAGGCCGTCCGTCTGATCAACCTTGCCAAGGGACGCTACGCTAAGAATCCCTCCGAGGAACTGAAGGCTCAGATCCTCGATTGGTATGGCAAGGTCATCAACCCGACCGAAAAGATGACCAAGGAGCTCAAGGAATTGGGAATCCTTTAAAAAGCCAACGGACGTCCATCGAGGCCGTCCGTTTTGGGGGCAGTATGCGGGGGCATTACCTCCCTCACTCATTCCGCACTGCAAAAGTAATACAATTCGATGAAACGCACCGCCGACATATCGGATTTTTTGCAGCCGTTGAGAGATAAACCTTACCAGGCTTATCTCTCCAACGCCCTGCAGGTGGCCGACGTACTCGACTGGGTACTGCAGCAACTCGGCAAGTCCGAGGTGTGGCAGACCTCATTCTCGATCTCCGAAGAGTTCATCCGCAGGCTGTTCTTCATCGAGAAGTCGGGTCTCGTCACCAAGTTCAACCTGGTACTCGACCACAAGGCCACCAACAAAACCCTCAAACTCTGGGCGTTCATCACGCAGGTCATCAACACGACCTACCTGGCAGACAACCACAGCAAGGTCTTGCTCGTGCGCAGCCAGAAGGGCGAAGTGGTCAGTATCATCACGTCACAGAACCTCACACGCGGTAACCGATGTGAGAGTGCCGTTGTGACAACCGACCTCGACATCTTCCGCACGCTCCACGCACAGATCCAGGATTTAATCACCAATCATTCCGTTCCGCTCAATGAACTATTCGCAAGAAGAATTGCAGCAGATTGAGCAGTTCGCCTCAATCTACCTGAAGATATCGGACATGGCGGTGATCCTCGGCATACCTGCCGAAGTTCTCCGATCAGATATCGCTGACCGCACCACCGAGGTAAGCCAGCGTTACCTCCGTGGCAAAGCGGCATCGAAAGTGAAACTCCACCATCAGGAGATGATGCTTGCGCAGGTCGGCTCCCCGCTGGCCATCGAGAATGCCCACCGCAACCTGCTAGACATGGAAGACGATGAATAACAGACAGCTACCCGCCATAGATGTGTGCCGCATCGACCTCTTCACTGCAGAGGACGAGTTGCGGGAGAAGTACACCGATCCGATTGTGACCAGGGTGCTGCGCATCCGTGAGGAGTATAGCTGGTTCATCTCAAATCCTGATGCCAAAGACCGTCAGTTTGTAGAGTATGCGCTTTCTCGCCATGGGATTAATAGGACTCAAGCCTATAGCGACCTAGCCATCATCAAGGCGCTGTTACCGCAACTGGCTCAGGCCAGCCGCGACTTCCATCGTTATCGATACAACGAGATGATTCTTGAGACCTATCAGATGGCGAAGAAGCGTAAGGACACGAAGACCATGGAAAAGGCGGCATCGTCCTATGCCAAATACAACCGAGTAGATTTGGAGGACGAGCAGGCCGTTCCCTATGATCTCATTGTGGTGCAGCCTTTCACCGCAACCGACGACCCGTCGGTACTTGGTATCAAGCCGCTACCTCGTCTGCAAGAACGCATCCAGGAGCTGCTGCATAAGTACCAGGCAGAAAATATCGACATCGAAGATATCGAATATGAAGAAGCCGATTTGGAGGAACAGTCCTTGTTCCCCAAAGATGTAGAATCCGATGGAACAGAATCAGAAGAGAATATACTTTAACACCCCTCAACGCCTGACTCAGTTGATTGGGGCCAATACCACCGTCATCGTAGCGGGGCGTCGAACCGGCAAGACGGATTCGATTGCCTCGCCCTTTGTGCTGCGCAATATGCAACGCATGCCAGGCAGCACAGGCGGTATTGTGGTGCCCACCTACAAACACGGTCTGACAAACACCATCCCGGGCCTGTTAGCAGCATGGAAGCGCTGGGGCTTCGTGAATGGCATACACTACGTCATTGGGCGTCGGCCGCCTAAATCCTTCGGTAAGCCCATCATCGAGCCTGCCGAGTATGAGCATGTCATTACCTTCTATAACGGCTCCTGCGCCATCATCATATCTCAAGACCGCCCAGGCAGCAGCAACTCGTTGACCCTTTCGTGGCTCCTGATCGATGAGGCCAAGTTCATCGATTACGAGCGACTCAAGGACGAGACGCTGCCTGCTAATGGTGGCATCAAGTCCTACTTCGGACACCACTCGTTCAATCACTCAGTAATGATACTCAGTGATATGCCGCAGACGCAGAAAGGCTCGTGGTTCCTTCACTATCAGGACAAGATGGATGCTGACCTCATCGAGACGATCAAGGGCACCATCTATGAGATATGGAAGACCAAAGAGCGCATACGCCAGTTGAATGAGGAGTTCAAGCCTGTTCCAAAGTATATGCGCAACTATCTGAGACGCCTGGATAGGGATCTCAATAAGATGCGCTCAGTGGCAGTCTACTACAAGGAGTACTCCTCGATCGAGAACCTGCAGTTGCTCGGCGAGTCGTACATCAAGCAGATGAAACGTGACCTCACGCCCAAGACATTCCAGACCTCGATTCTTTGTCAACGCATAGGCATTGCCAAAGACGGCTTCTATTCGTCTATGCGTGAAGGTCACAAATATAACGCTAGTGACTTCGATTATCTCGATAGTCTTGGCTATGACTTCAACGAGACGCAGCTGGATAGCAGGGCCGATAAAGACTTGAATCCTTACGCCCCAATCTGCATCGGCATGGACTACAACGCCAACATCAACTGGATTGTGGCGGGGCAGCCCAGCGGGCGCCGCTTGAACGTGATCAAGTCCTTCTACACGAAGTTTGAGCGCAAGATTCCGGCACTCATTGATGACTTCTGCCGCTACTACGCACACCACGAATGCAAGATAGTCGTCTATTACTACGACAGTACTGCTCTCGGCGGCAACTATGCCGTGAATGAACAGGACTTCCACTGGGTAGTGTGCCACGAGTTCGAGCGACACGGATGGCAAGTCGAGGATATCAACCTGGGAAACCCAATGAGGCATGATGAAAAGTACCTGCTCATCAACCAAGGCTTTACCGGTAAACAAAGGCTCATGCCTATGTTTAACCGCCAAAACAATGATGACCTTATTCTCGCCATCCAGACGGCTGGAGTCGTTCGTGGTCGCAACGGCTTCCGCAAAGACAAAGGAGGCGAGAAACTCGCCGAGACAGAGGAAGACCTGCTGCAGCACCGCACGGACGGCACGGACGCTTTCGACACCCTCTACATCGGCTGCGAAAAGTTTCCGTACCGTGATACCTTTGGTATCAATTCCAGCGGCGTCCTATGATTTGGCATAGTTTTTGCAATGATTTTCATTGGCCCTAAATCTCTGACCTCCAAAAAAATACCGAAATTTTTAAGATAAATTAAGCCGTCAATGTCAGCTTTTGGCATAGGCCATAGGTTATTTTGCAATTTGGTTGCTTTTGTCTGCCAGAAGATACGGATATAGATGCCGCATCCGAAGTAGCAGATAAATGTTTAACCTACTAAAAATTCATGCGTATGAATATTTTAGAAAAAAAGCAGCCTTATGCAACCATGCTTGCGAAAGGCCTATGTAATGCTACTCACATTGATGAGGAGGTATTCGAGCAGTTTAAGAGGTATTACATCTTTGCCTCTGAACCAGTGATTAATGATGCTGCAATGCCATTGAGATGGCAGCAGGAAGTGTTTAACCAACAGCAGTATGGCAACCTGCCAGAGACCAGGGACTTGCCTGTCAACGCTCTCGTGGGCTATGTGGACTGGTTGGCTCATGCCGACTCGGAAACTAGTATCTGGTCATCAGAAGCATCCGAGACGACGGAGCATGTAGTTCACGCCCATGAGTTTGATGTCCCATTGCCCCTACCGCTCCATGAGATCAAATCGCTCGATTGTCTCGACATGTATTTGCCCTCGCATGTGTCGATCAATAAGGAGCCGTATTTGACAGAGTACGGCCAAGAGCTAGTTCTCCCAGTATCAGACCGCAACTTTACGATTGCATCTCGCAAAGGCTCCTTTACGCTGGAAATGACCAGTATGCTGAACATCGCACTCACTGACATCCAGGACATCGTAAAGATCAAGCTCATCAACGGGTCCAGGAGCAAACGGTTCATGTTTAATTGGGATCTTGTCCCCGACAACGTTTTCTTTGACGAGATTTCCGGAAAACTCGGCAAGGAACGAGTCCAGCTGCTCTTGTCGTTCGACTATCCGGACCATGGTTGATGGACTGTTTTTCAACGGCAATTCAACGCCGATTGAAAAAAAGTCTTTATCTTTGCCCCTGTCATTCCATTTTGAATGACAAAGACATCGAGGAACGAAAAATGCCATTATACACCTGTTCATTGGAAAAATAGGACGTTTCAATTAAACTAGCAGGGTTGTATAGTGACTCTCGCTTATGGGCGTGAGTCGCTTATACATAGCTAGTTTTGGTAGTCCTATACCATCCAGTGAGATGTATACGGCTCGCGCCTTTTTTTGAAAAATACAAATAACTGAATGAGTATGATATTATTGCAATTCGTTGAGCAGCAGAACGAAGACAATACTGGCGTTATTATCGCTATAGTTGTTCTCCTTGTAATCCTATTGGGATATTTAGCTCTATGTGCCTTGGTGGGTAAGTATGCTAAAAATCGAGGCCGTAGTTTTTGGGCACTTTTCATCGTTTCGGTATTTCTCAATCCTGTGATTGGTTTCATCATTGCTGCATTGTTGGGTGAATCACAGCAATTCAGGGAAGATCGCATAAGACGTGAGACTGAAATACGAATGCAAGTAGAGAATCAGTATCGCCAACAATACTACAGCCAGAACCCTCCTCCCATGCCCAACTCTAGTGAAACCAATCAAGTATAAACTGCCAAACTGTAAACCAGTTTAGGCGTACTATCGATATAGTTGTAAACCAATTCAGTTTACCGCTCTCAAAATCTGTCTACCATTTTAGGGAAAAATAGCCCTGTTAACATTTTTCCTGTTACTAGTGCCCAGAATTGGCACACCCATAGTGTATATTTGCCGCATAATTGTCAAATAAAGTTGGAGATATAATATGGATAATAAACTACTTAACCCTTTAGCCATAGACTGTAACGGCAATTTCGTCAGAATCGAAAATGCACAAAAAGGTCAAGAGTATTTCTGCCCGAAATGTAAAGAGCCTTTGACCTTTCGCAAACAAGGCACAGGCCCACATGCTCACCGTAATCACTTCAGTCACAGAGTTAACACAGACTGTCATGGATTGTCAGAGTCTGAAATCCATAGATCAGCCAAAGAAGGTATTTTCAAAATCCTTCATGATGCGATAGAGAATAAGCAGGACTTTTACATTACATGGAAATGCCCAGAATGCGGAGAGACATTTAGAGGAAACCTTCTTCAGTGGGCAAAGTCCGTTGAAATGGAAAAGAATCTCAAGGACGCTCAACCAGACGTGGCACTCCTTGATGAGCGAGGAAAAGTGTTGATAGCAATTGAAGTGGTCTTCACTCATGAAGTCGAGAAGCCCACTTGGGATTTTTACTTGGAAAATAATATAGTCGTTGTTCGCATTATTGTGCGAACGATGGAAGATTCAAAATGTATTGGACAAAAACTGAGCAATCCTGACGATGTAAATTTGTGCTATACAGTTTCTTGCCCTAAGTATCAAGATTTGCAGGTATTAAGGAAAGTTATTCCGTTATACAAAAAGGATTGTGAGGAAAAGACGATTAATAACATTTCTGCTTTCGCTGTCGCTCTTCTCAATCCTTTTGAAAAGCAGATAAACTTAAGCGGGTATTTTACTGAGAAAGATAAAACAAAGGCACTCCAATATGCTAAAATAGTCTGGCCAAATCATCATCAATTTAAGTTTGTGCAAGGTTCAAAATACACTTATATGGTTCCTGATGTACCCAAACCTGTACAACCTCGATTGCCCATTAAGCCTTATAGGCATAATCCATTTCAACTCACACCGTTAGAACGAGCTCAAAAAAAGGCTAGTCGCAATGCTGCAATTAGGGCAAGTTATGCACGCAAGGCTGGAGGTGGAAAGAAAACTGGCGGAAGACGCAAATGATAATCAAAAAATGTTTATCTTTGCAATCTCGACAAGAATATAATATTCTTGCCATCCTGGGAAAGACCAAGTGTTGAACAAAATATAGCAAACTCCTTTGCGGTTATATAGGCTTTGGTCGGCCTGCAGGGACTGCATTGGAGTTTGTTTTTTAATATAGGAACTTCTCATAATTCTATTATGCAGAACAACAAGGTTAAAACGCCAGAAGAAAAAGCAAGGGAACGAATAGATGAAATGTTCGGTGAGGCTGGTTGGAAAGTGCTCTCCAGGGACGAATACGCACCTAACATTTCAGCTGTCGCTTTGGAAGAGGGCTTGATGAACGGCAATCTGGAAGCTGATTATTTGCTTTTTATCAGCGGTAAAGCAGTCGGTGTGTTGGAAGCTAAGAGGGTTGAGATAGATGTTGATACCCCCGTTGTGGAAGATCAAGCAGTCAAATACACGAAAGCATTGCCTGATTGGTATCAGTATTGGCAGAAGCCTTTACCTTTGGCATATGTATCAAATGGCAAACAGCTTCTTTTTAAGGATAATAGGATACCTGACGCAGACTTCGAGCCAATTAGTAGGATCCACACGCCAAAAGAGATCGTGGAGATGTTACAAATTCCAGACATTTATGCTGGACTTCCTGCCCTTAAAAAGAAAGGCTTGCGTAATTGTCAGTATGAAGCCATAACCAACCTTGAGGGAAGTTTCAGGGGAGGGCACAATAAAGCACTCATGGTACTCGCTACGGGAGCGGGAAAAACATATACAGCCTGTACTGCAGCTTATCGTTTCTTGTCGTACACACCCATGAAACGTGTGCTTTTCCTTGTTGACCGCAACAACCTTGGAAAGCAGGCTGAGAATGAATTTGGAATGTATCGCCTCACCGAAACGGGCGACCCGTTCAATACAATTTTCACTGTAAACCGCCTGAGATCATCCAATGTCCCTAAAGACACGACAGTAATGATTTCCACTATCCAGCGGTTATTCTCATTGCTGAGTGGAGAAACCATTACCGATGTTGATGATGATGACGAATTCGAGCCTGGTGCTCCGATTGAATTGCCGGGCAACTTGGCTTTGCCTCATGATTATTTTGACCTGATCATCATTGATGAGTGCCACAGGTCTATCTATGGCAACTGGAGAGCCGTGCTTGATTATTTTGACACGGCAAAAATGATTGGCTTGACAGCCACGCCCGTCCCTGAAACCATTGCTTTCTTCAACAACAATGTTGTCATCAACTACACACTGGAGAAATCAATTATCGATGGGGTCAATGTGGATTGCCGTATTTATCGCATTAAGACCCGCGAAACAGAGGATGGAGGCGCAATTCGTGAGGGCCAAAATGTCAAGCAGATAACCCGATACACAGGCAAGGTTGAAAGTTTCAGTAACCGCGAAGCCCGTAACTATACGCGTGAAGAACTAAACCGCAGCATTGTCAATCCTGCTCAAATCAAGTTGATTTTAGAAACCTATCGCGATGCGGTTTATACCGAAATGTTCAATGACCCGCAACGTGAGCCCAATATGGACTATTTGCCCAAAACGCTCATTTTTGCGTTGAATGATGCTCATGCAACAAACATCGTCCAAATCGCTAAAGAGGTTTTCAAAAGACCAGAAGATGACAATACATTTGTCCAGAAGATCACGTATTCGGCTGGTGACAGCAATCAACTGATCCGAGAGTTCCGCAATGATAAAAACTTCCGTATTGCCGTCACTGTTACACTGGTAGCCACCGGTACCGACATCAAACCCCTTGAAGTCGTAATGTTCATGCGTGATGTTCGCTCTGAACAACTCTACACGCAGATGAAAGGCCGTGGCGTGAGAACCATCGGCGACGAACAGCTGCGCAATGTCACACCCAATGCTTTCAGCAAAGACTTGTTCTATCTGGTGGATGCCGTAGGTGTGACGGAACATGAACACGTGGTCACCACACCAGGAGAACCATCAGACCCGACCATTTCGCTCGAAACCCTTCTTGAGCGCATTGCTCATGGAAACGTGAGTGATGATTATCTGAGGATGCTCGCTGGCCGATTGGCTCGCATCCACAACAAATGCAGCAACGAGCAACGGGAGAACTTCTTTGCCATGGCTCATACTTCCATGGCAGACATCGCCAAGGGCATATATGATGCCTTTGAAAAGGGCACCTTGCCTCCATACACCAATATCAATGAGCCGAACCTAGAACGCAAGGCTCTTGTATCAGCAATCGCCAACTACCCTGAGGTTCGCAAGTATATCCTTGTGCTTGCGGCTGGATTTGTGACCATTCTTCAACCCGGCGAGGACGAATTGATCACAAAAGGATTCACCACCGAGGAAGCCGCTTCGACAACCGCTGCTTTTGAAAAATATATCGCTGAGCACAAAGATGAGATTGAGGCCTTGCGTATCATCTACAACAACGCTGGAGAGCCGTTGACATACTCCATGCTCAAAGACTTGCAGAGCCAGCTCTTGCTTGCAAACAGCAAGTTCCGCATCAATCAACTGTGGAACAACTACGCATTGCTTAAACCCGAGGAGGTCACAAAGTTTGGTACAAAAGAGGAACGTGAAGCAATCACCAATATCATCCAGCTTGTGCGCTATGGCTATCACATGACTTCCAATCTTGTCGGTCTGCAAGCTACTGCTAAGCAGTATTTCAACCTGTGGTGTGGCCAGCTGCAGCGCACTATCACTGATGCCCAAAAAGAACTGTTGACCCAAATTGTGGACTATATCGTCACGAATGGGTCTTGTGAAGTTCAAGACATCATAGACAATGACCGTCCCTATGCAGCTCAGATAATCACCTCGTTTGGTGGCCGGTCGCAAGCCGATGATGCCATTTCCTCATTATCTCAATTCTTGTTATACCGTAAAACAGCATAATCATGGCAACACAACAAACAGTAACAGAGCAATCGTTGATTAAAAAAGTGTGGCAACTTGCTGATGTCCTCGCTGGCGTGGGCATCGGTTACACCGACTATATCACCCAACTCACGTACCTTCTTTTCCTTAAAATGGATGACGAAAGCACCAATACCTTTGGTGAGACCTCAGCCATCCCGGAGGGGTATCGTTGGGCGGACCTCATAGACCTCGATGGCTATGATTTGATCGAACAGTACGAGCGAACACTTTCAAAACTGAGTGAACAGGAGAATCTGATAGGCACTATATACACGAAAGCGCAAAACAAGATAGACAAGCCGGTTTATCTGAAGAAGGTGATTTCAATGATCAATGAAGAGAACTGGCTTATCATGGATGGTGACGTGAAAGGTGCCATCTATGAGAATATTCTTGAAAAGAATGGCTCCGATAAGAAAAGTGGTGCGGGACAGTATTTCACTCCGCGCTCACTAATCCAGGCCATGGTAGATGTCACACGTCCGCAAATCACCGAAACGGTGTGCGACCCCGCTTGCGGTACTGGCGGCTTCCTGCTCGCTGCTTACGATTACATGAAGGGCCAGTCGCAAGATAAGATCAAGCGCAAGTTCCTGCGTGAAGAAGCCTTGCATGGCATCGACAATACGGCCCTGGTTGTTACACTTGCCTCAATGAATTTGTATCTTCACGGCATCGGGACAGACCGCAGCCCGATTCTGTGCCAAGATTCTTTGGAAAAGGCGCCCGACAAACTGGTGGACGTGGTGCTTGCCAATCCTCCTTTCGGAACCCGTCCTGCTGGATCTGTGGATATCAACCGTGATGATTTCTATACCGAAACGAGCAATAACCAGCTGAACTTCCTGCAGCATATCATGTCGCTGCTCAAGGATGGTGGCCGCGCAGCGGTCGTCCTGCCCGATAATGTTCTCTTTGAAGGCGGTTCGGGTGAAATCATTCGCAAGAAGTTGCTAGAAGATTTCAATTTGCACACCATTTTGCGTTTGCCTACAGGCATTTTCTATGCTAATGGCGTGAAAGCCAATGTGCTGTTCTTTGTCAAAGGTGGTAAAACCGATAGCATTTGGTACTATGATTATCGTACTAACATCAAGCACACACTTGTCACCAAGAAGATGACCAGGGCAAACCTCGATGACTTTGTGGCATGCTATAATGCCGACAACATCGATGCCCGCAATGAAACCTACAACGCCGAGACGAATCCCAATGGTCGATGGCGCAAGTTCGATGTTGAGGACATTCTGCGTCGTGACAAGACCAGTCTTGACATCACTTGGATTAAGCAAACAAGTGACGATGCAGATTACACGTTACCTGAGTTGATGGAAATCATTCAGGAAAAGAGTGAGAACATCAAGACAGCAGTTGATGAGTTGGTAAACCTCTTGTCAAATATCAAAGAATAAACACATGGATACCAAACAACTGCGTCAAAAGATATTAGATCTGGCAATTCGTGGGAAACTTGTGCCTCAAGATCCAAACGATGAGCCTGCAAGCGTACTGCTGGAGCGCGTCAAAGCTGAGAAGGAACGCCTTATCGCAGAGGGCAAAATCAAACGCTCGAAAAAGTCGGCCACCTCTTCCGATAAGCCGCATTATGCGGACTGGAATCTTCCAAGCGGCTGGGTGTGGGTCAAACTTGAAGATATTGCAATAGATATGGCAGATGGACCCTTTGGTAGCAATCTCAAATCTTCACACTATACAACTGACAGGGAAGTTCGTATAATACAATTGAGTAATATCGGTGAATATGGATGGAGAGATGACAACGTTAGATATACCACCTTTGAACATGCAAAAGATATTCAAAGAAGCATTGTTGATAGCGGTGATATTGTAATAGCAAAGATGATGCCTGCTGGTAGAGCAATCATCTGTCCCAATAAAGATAAAGCGTATGTTCTCTCATCTGATGCCGTAAAACTAAAGCCATCTAGTTTGCTTAATATCAGTTACTTGTTATATGCGATAAATTCACCTTTATTTCAAAATCAAGTTAATGAAAATGTTCAAGGAGTCACTCGACTAAGAACGAGTATCGCAAAACTTAAAAGTTATGCTTTCCCACTTCCTCCATTGAATGAACAAACAAGAATTGTAAATTCTTTAGTACATTATCTAAGTATTATTGATAATATTCAAGATTCAATTGAATCCATCAATGGAGGTATTGTTCAAGTCAAGTCTAAAATACTTGGACTTGCTATTAGTGGTAAACTCGTGGCACAAGACCCTTCTGATGAACCGGCAGCGGACTTGCTGCAACGAGTTAACCCCAATGCGATTGTTTCTACTGATAAATCGCATTATGCTTTGCCTACAAGTTGGGCATGGGTAAAAGGTAAGGATTTGTTCTTGCCAATGAAAAGCACAAGACCCACAGGGCATACGTTTAAATA
>CACZNH010000011.1 GCA_902782465.1 uncultured Bacteroidales bacterium | reverse complement strand
ATAAACTGCCAGCCCTACGGGCTTAAAAGCAAGCCCCTTTTTGAGAAATCACAATTATAGCATTGAAACTTAATGATATGTGCTTGCTGTATCTCTTTTCAGCGGACACTATTGAATTTATTTGAGCATTTCCTGAATGGGTGCAAGTAAAAATCAAGGGCCGCACGGCTTGAATTGTGCGGCCCTTGCATTATCGGGTCAAAATGGTCTGCTACTGATTAGAAACCAGCATAGCGGACACCGTGAACGTAATAGATCGAACCGGGATCATCGGTAAACTCGATGTTATAAGCGATAGCATCGGTCGGCTTACCGTTGACGTTCAGGCCACCGTTGGGAATGACTCTACCGTTGGTGATTGTACAGGTCACATCATTGCCATCATCGTCGGAATAGATGTAAACATCCTTGCACTCAAAGGTCATAGCGTCCACGTTGACGGGCACCTTGATGGTGTAGCCCCAGAAGTTACCGTTATCACTGAGCCACATCAAGTCAGAATCATCATTGGCAGTGTTATAGGTGGTCATGTTCCAGTCAACAATTCCATAAGCGGCATATACATTAGGAATTGTATCAGTGCCATCAATGAGGTCGGTATTGACAATCCAATGACCTGCCATCTTCTCAACAGCCGTTCCGCCTGCGGGCTCGTCGGTCTCAGTGCTGCAAGAAGCAAAACCGAGGCTCAACACTAGTGCCGAAGCAAAAATTAAAATATATTTCTTCATAATCTACAATTTTAATAATTAGTGTTATTGGAGAATGATGTGGAACTGCATGGATCCTCCATAATCCAGATCGTAGGTCACAGTACCAGTTTCGGGGTCATACGAACCATTATAAAATTCATCGTAGGAATCACTCCATCCAGGAACGATACCCGAGAGGGCAAGAACCTCATTGTCGGGAGTCAGCTGGAGGTAACCATTCATGGCATACTTTGAGCCGTAGCCGGCACGCACATCATAGTAACCACCCATCATATCACTGATATAGAAAATACCGGGAACGACTCTTTCGATGATGACGGGATAACCTGAGAACTGTACGACAGCACCAGAGGAGAACCAATAGCGGTAAGAACCTTCCTGAACGGTATATTCACCCGTAATATCGGTAGTCACGCTGGGGTCATAAACGCAGACGGTGCGCTCAACCGAAGCAGGAAAACCGTCACTACCAACGGCAGAATAGGTGATGTAATAGAAGCCCGGGGTGTTGGGATCAACCTCATCAGCGCCTTCAATCACAATCTTGCTGGTGATGTCCTCACCAGCGAGGGTGGCGGTGCAACCAGGGTCAACAAACTCACTGCCAATGGGCACCAGCATGAATTCATCACCCAGCATTTGAAGGTCGGCATAGTAAGTCAGTCGGGAATCGGTCAACTCGTCTTTGTCATCGTTACACGATGTCAAACCGAGCAGCACACCCGCCATCAATAAGCCAAACAAATATATCTTTTTCATATTTAATCGATTTTATGTTGTTCTACATTTACTGGTAGTTCACGATTACTTGGCATCCCAGAATACGCGGTCGCTGAGCAACTTAGAAGCGGGAGTGTTCTTGTTCAACTGACGGGCAGTGCTGGGATAAGGAACGCGCTTGCACAGGCCACCTGCCTGGATATAGTTCAGCGCAGGAACAATCATCTGGCCAGCAGTGTAAATAGTACCATCCTCAAAGATCTGCCTTGCAGTGTAAGGGCTGGTGGCAGGAACGTCGGTGCGGCGCACCTCACTCCAGGCCTCCATGTGGTCACGATAGAACAGGGCGGCCCACTTCTGCATGTAAATCATGTTCAAGCGGTCAGCATCGCTTGCCTGGACATCCCAGTTCACGCGGTTACCGTTCATGAAGTTGCCCATACCGATGCCGCGCGAAGCGAAGTCGGCAGCAACGCCAGCCTCGTAGGCAACCTTGGCAGCAGCCTTGTTGCCCCAGCGCAGCTGAGTCTCGGCGATGAGGAACTGCAGTTCACTCTGGGTGAACAGGCAGATGGGGGCAGCCATGGCGGGAGTGTAGTCGATAGCACTCACGTCCTTGTTCTTCCAGTCAACACCCCATGACTTGTAAACGGTCTTGGCACCAGGCATCTGGCCCACATATTCATCGTTGGCTTCATTCTTCATGATAGCATAGCCGATGCGCGGGTCGTTGGTAGCCAAGTAGTAGCTCACGATGGGATAAGAAGCCACATGGTTCTTGGTACCCAGGGCGCGGGCAACATCATACCAGGGATTGAACTGACCCTCGGAGGGGCTGTACACGTCCCAAGCCACGTCACCAGTAAAGAAGTCACCGGCATTGGCCAGAGCCACAGCCTTGCTCTGATATTCACCGGCATTAATGCCGCCGTCAATCAGACGCAGGTACATGCGCAGACGCAGGGCGTTGGCAAAACCGCGCCACTGGTTCACGTTCTTGTTAAGCATCGGGTCGGTCAAAGACATGGGTTCGCCCTCGAGAGCCTTCTCGGCCTCGTCCATCTCGTTAAGCACACCCTTATAGACATCCTCACCCTTGTCCCAAACGGGATTGGTGTTGGAGCTACCCTGCAGGGCCTCGGTGTAAGGCACCTGGTCCAGGTTGTCGACCAGAATCTGGAAAGCGTAGGCACGCAACACGGTGCAGGCATACAGATCACTCTTGTTATCGATGCGGTCCATCACGTCCTTGATGTCGGCGAGAGCACCGGCATAGAGGGTGCGGTAGCAACGGTCAAACAGGTTGGACGACTCGTCAAGGTTCAGCTCGGCCTCATCATTATATTGGTTGGCCTCGGGACGCTGCTCAAAGTACTGGGCAAAGAAGCCGCCATAGTTGAACATGGCATCGCCCACCGCTGCAGCGACAGCATTCTCGGCAGCAGGGAATACCAGGTCGGGCGTCACATCACTGCTCGACGGGAAGTTGGGGTTGTCGTTGATGTCAAGATTGCACGACGACAGGCTCAACACTGCTGCAATAGTCAGTAAATAATATATCTTTTTCATGTCTGTTTCACTTTATGATTAGAATTTAACCTGCACATTGAAACCAAACTTACGCGAGCTCGGGTTAGCCGAGAACTCACCATAGTTACCCTCGAGGTCGTTACCGAAGGTCGAGGTCTCAGGATCGATGAAGGTGTTGCTCTTGGGGGTCCACAAGAACAGGTTGTTACCGAAGAACGACACGTTCACGCCAGTGATGAAGCATTTGGAGAACCACTGAGAAGGCAGCTGCCAGCTCAGAATCACATTGCGCAGTTTCACGTAGCTCTTATCAACGAGGAATGCACGGTCCAGATCAGAACCACCGGCATCCCAGTAGGTGAAGATACCCGTCTCGTCGAGCGGGGTGGTGTTCTCACCGTAGATGGGGTTGCCGAGATCATCTTCACCAATCTGCTGAACAGAGTTGGGAACGATGAACGGGTTACGGTTGTTGAAGGCCGTCTGGATAGCATTACCGGTAAAGTAGGTGATGTCCTTGGTGCGCGAGTAGAGCATACCGCCGTGACGAACGTCGAGGTTGGCAGTCAGGCTAACGCCCTTATACCTCAGCGTGGTACCGAAGCCCATCAAGTACTTGTAGTTCATGCTGCCGACAATCTGCTGCTCGGGGTTAACAATAGGCTGGCCCTCGCCGTCGCAGATGATCTTGCCGTCCTCAGTCATCTGGGGAACGTATGCCTTGAATACACCCAGAGGCTCACCCTCGATAGCGTACAGGCTCGTACCACCGCTCAGACCGTAGATGGTAGCAATACCGCCCAGCTCATCGGGCAGCTTGATAACCTTACTCCAGTTCTTGGTGTAGTTCCAGTTGATTTCCCACTCAAAGTCACCAATCCTCACAGGAATCACGTTTACAAGGAGCTCGACACCACGGTTGCGGATCTTACCCAGGTTCATGTTCTGGGCGGTGTAACCGGTGGCGGGATCCATGTTCAACGAGAAGATCTGCTTGTCGGTATTGCGATCATAGTAAGCAGCATCGAAGCTGAAGCGGCTCTGCCAGAAGGCCATGTTCAGACCAACCTCAAACTCAGAGGTCATCTCAGGACTCAGGTTCTGGCTACCCAAGGTGTTACCCAACGAGTAAGCGTTCACGCCCACCTTGGCGAAGGGGAACGAGCTACCGTTACCGAAACCGCTGGTGGCGGCTGCAGCCTGGGCAAATACCGAATTGGTCATGTAAACGTCGGCGTCATTACCCGTGCGACCCCAAGCGATGCGGAACTTACCGAAGCTGATGATGTTGCGGGTCTCGGGCTTGAGCAGCTCACTGAAGAGGAACGACAAGCTCACGCCGGGATAGAAGTAGGAACGATTGTTCTTGGGAAGGGTCGAAGACCAGTCGTTACGGCCTTGCAGGGTCAGGTAAACCATATTCCTCCATGCGAACTCGGCGCTGCCGAACACAGCCAGGAAGCGACGCTTCCACTCGCTCTGTGAGGTCGAGGGAATCTCGGCGCTGTTCGAGAGGTTGTACCACATGGGGATGGTCAGGTTGGTAACCGACGAGCCCAGGTACTTGTAGGAGCGCTCATTGCCGTTGAAACCGAGCTGTGCATTCACGTGCCAGTCTGCCAGAATCTGCTGGTCATAGGTAACCATGAAGTTCTGGTCAATCTCGCGACGGCGGGTGATGCTCTGCGAAACCTCACCAGTGAGGTCCTTCAAGGCGTCATCATAGTTGGGGGTGCCATAGAACAGGGTTGCCATGTTGGGCGAACCGTAGTTGTGGTGACCCGTGTTGGTGTCCAGACCGAAGCGGTAGGTTGCCGTGAAGTACTTCAGGAAGTTATACTCGAGCTGCATGTTGCCGTAGAAGCGCTCCTGCTCATACTCGTTCTGGTAATTATTAATGATGTAGTACGGGTTGGTAACACCGTAGGGGGTGTAGTAGTAACCAGGGGTATTGAACGGGTTGTCCAGGTCCTTCATCTCAACGATAGAGATGTCGCGCGGGGTCTGCATGATGCTGTTGTACATCGAACCCGTCTTCTGACCTGTGGTCACGAAGTGGTTGCGCTGGAAGGCATAGTTCAGCGAGGTGCTGAAGGTGAAGTTGCCCTCACGGTGGCTACCGCGTGCCGATACCGTATATTTGGTATAAGTGTCGGCATCCTCAGGGATGATACCGTTATCGTTGATCTGTGACAGCGAAACGAAGTAGGTGCTCTTGTCGGTTGCACCGTTGAACGAGATGCTGTTGCTGTAACGGAAACCGGTGCTGAAGAAGTCCTTCATGTTGTTCTTGATGGGCAGATAGCTCTTCATGTTCTGGCTGTTGTTGTAAACCCAGCCATAGAGCTGCTCTGAACCGTCAAAGGCGGGACCCCACGAACCATTCTCAATCTCGGTGTGGTCGCCATACCAACCCATACCGAAGCCGTTCTGCATCTGGGGCAAGCGCAGTACACTCTCCCACTGCAGACCGCCGTTGTACTCAACGCCAACGCCACGGTTCTGCTTGGTACCCTTCTTGGTGGTGATCAGGATGACACCTGCACCGGCACGGCTACCGTACAGAGCGGTAGCGGCAGCACCCTTCAGGATGGTCATGCTCTCCACGTCGTTGGGGTTAACGGCACTTGCACCGTTACCGAAGTCGAAACCGCTGTTCAGACCGTCGCTACTGTAGGTAGCGGAGTTGTTCAGGGGCACACCGTCCACAACATACAGCGGCTGGTTGCTGCCCGAGAGCGAGCTGACACCACGGATGATAACCGACTTGGAGGTACCAGGGTCGGAAGAAGTTTCGCCAATCTGCACACCAGCCACCTTACCGGCAAGACTCGACATGATGTCGTTGGTGCGGGCCTGGGCAATAATGTCACCCTTGATGGGGGTGGCCGAAACACCCAGCGCCTTGGCCTCACGCTTAATTCCCATCGCGGTCACCACTACCTCGTCGAGCGTGGTATTGGCGTCCTCGAGAGCTACTGTTACATAACTCGAAACCGGAACGATCTGGGTCTTGTAACCCACGCAGCTGACACGCAACTGCGTCACGTTGTCGTTGACGGTTACTGTGAATTGACCATCAATGTCGGTCGATGTGCCCTGCGTCGAACCGATAGCCTGAACGGTTGCACCGATCAGCGGTTCATTGTCACTGGCACTGACGACCTTACCATTAATGGTCTTGTTGGCATACGCACTCATTACAATGAGGCATATCGCCATGAGAGTTGATAAAAGTCTCTTCATACAGTAAACAATTAATTAACTCTTGACTCTACCAAGCGAGCGCCTACCCGATTGAGCCAATTACAAGTTGTTGATTAATTTTAAATGAATGTTGTGAGACAGTAAGTGCGCTCTGCTTACTGATTTTTATGGTGTTATTATTTGTTTTCATCATTATGTTTAAGTTTATGCTTTCACTCGCTCAGTCCGTGCAGGATAGGGGACGCACCGGGGCAATTACAAGCCAGTTGTCAATGCTCGGGGGCACACTACCTTCATGGTCATCGTTTGCCGATTTTATAGTAAAGTCTAGCCGCAAAGATAAACATTTTTTTACAAAACAACACTTTTTTACAAAAAAATCAACAGAAAAAAACACTTCATTTATGTCAACCCATAATAAAAACAAGGGATGCGGCCCTTTTTTTAGTGAGGGTCGCATCCCATTGTTAAGGATGTCATGCGCCAGTGGTGGCGCTACGGCTATTGGCTATTGATTATGACTCAGGACCGTCGGCTTTGTAACCGTCGTTGTAGTCGGTCTCCTTCAAGGGTACCTCCCAAGTCCAGTTGTTCACCTCGTTGGGCTGGATGGTTACAGCCACTGCGGGATGAGCATTACCGCCCTGATTCCAACCATGGCGCTCAACGGGGAGTTTCCAGCGCTTCAAGTCGCTCCACTGGAAGCCCTCGCCCCACAGCTCAACAGCACGGTAGTCGGCGATCTCGTTGAAGAGGTCCTGACCGGTCTTGCTGCAGGTGTAGCCGGGGTTGCGGCCCGAGCCAGCGTTCAGGCGCACGAGAGCATCCTGAGCATTGGCAGCCTGGCCGAGGAAGTAGTAGCACTCAGCCTCGATGAGCAGCATCTCGCTGGTGCGGATGAAGGGCAGATAACCAACGCCCGGGGTGTCGAACACGTAGAACTTCAAGTGTGCGCCCAGGTGGTAAACGCCAGAAGCATAGGGCTCAGCCAGACCAGGAGCGGCATGCTCCTGAACGTAGTTGTAAGCCTTCATGTAAGCATCCATGTCAGAGAATGCCAAGTTAGCAGTCAGACCAATGTAGCCAAAGGTGTGCTCAACCTGTTTCTCATCATTGGCATCGATACCCAGACCGCTCTCGGTGAGGAACAGCGACTTGCGGAAGTCCTCATCGGGGATGCGGTTGATGAGCTCGCGGCCAATGGTACCGGCACCGTTCTGAGAAGCAGAAGCATAGTAGCCGTTGCAGCTGTACTGGGTACCGTAGCTCCAGTACCAGTTGTTCTCGTCGGCGCTGCCATAGCTACCGAAGATCCACTCGCTGGTGGGACGGCAGAAACCTGCAGCATAATCGGTGTTGCTCATCAGGGGATAACCATCCTCGGCCAGCTTAGCGTGGTTGAGGGCGGTCTGATAGTCCTCCTTGTAGAGGGCAGCACGGGCATAAACGGCGTGGGCCACGTTCAGGTTGGCAATCCAGCACTGACCTGCCTTGCGGTCAACACCACTCTCGTTGAACAGGGTGATAGCCTCGTCCAGATCCTTGTAGATCTGAGCGTAAACCTCGGCCATGGTCGAGGGAGCCAGGTCACCGGTGGACTCGTCGAGACGCAGGGGCAGACCCTGTGCACTGCCATTGTTGGAGTCTTTCCAACGTACGCAGTAGTAGTGGATAAGTTTCTCAAAGCTGTAAGCACGGAAGGTCAGTGCCGAAGCCTTGATAAACTTCTTGTCACCCTCAGCACCCTCGGCAGCGTCGATACGTCCGATGATCACGTTGGCCTGGGTGATGATCTGATAGTAGTAGTACCAAGCGTAGTGGTTGTAGATGGAGCTCTTATCGGTGTGCATCGTCTGGTTGTGGATATCAGCCCAACCCGAAGCATACTGATTGTAATAGTAGTCCTGTGCAGGATAGTTCTCATACAGGCGCATGATGCAGTTCTCACCACAGAAACCCTGGCGATAGTTACCATGCTGGATGGTCATCGTCTTGGCCACACCGTTCAATGTCTTGTAAGCATTATCGACGGTGGCAACGGCCGAAGCATCGCTGATCGACTCGGTGGGTTTCGTCTCAAGATAATCCTCACCACAAGAGGTCACCATCATTGCAGCACCGACCAGCAGACCACTCAATAAAATCCTATTTATATACTTTTTCATAATAAATTCCTTTCTTAGATGTTATCGTCTTTGTTTATTGACTGATTATCAGAACTGGAGCTGAACACCGAAGTTGAATACACGTGCGGTAACATAGGTGTTGTCAGAGCCACCGCTGAAGTTGTACTGGGGGTTCAGACCCTTGCGGGAAGTGAAGGTAGCCAGGTTCTCAGCACCTGCGGTGAGGGTGAGGCCCTGCATGCCAAGCTTGTTCATCACGGTCTTGGGCAGGCTGTAGCTCAAGGTGATGTTCTTCACAACGAAGTAGGAAGCGCTGGTCAACCAACGGTCACTGGCAGCATTGTTGTAAGAGCTGTACTCAAAGTCGAGCTGAGGCAGGCCATTGGGATCGATGCGGTTGGGCGAATCTGCGGTCATACCGGCGGGAACACCGTTCCATGAGTTCATCAGGTCAACGTGGTTGGCACTTGCCGAAGAAGCGGTATTAGTCGACATCAGGCTCTGGTATGCGCTGTCGTAGATCTTGCCACCCAGGCTGTAGGTGAACAGAGCGTTCAGCGAGAAGCCCTTGAAGTTGAACAGCGAGTTGAACGAACCATAGAACCAGGGGTGAGCAGAACCAGCCCAGTCACGCAGACCGTAAGAGCCCGGCATGGTGGTGTAGGTTTCACCATTGATTTCTACAGCCTCACCAGCGGCGATAGCCTTGTCCTTCATATCGGGATCGATGGTATAGAGCGAGCGACCGGTCATCTGGTCAACGCCCACAAAGTGCCAAGTGTAGAACTCGTAGGGGTCATGACCCTCGGAGTAGTTCTGCTGGCCATGGATAATGTCCTTGCCGTTAGGCAGCTTCTTGATTTTGCTCTTCATGAAGGTGCCCTCGGTGCTCAAGGTCCAGTTGAGGTCACGGCCACGGAGTACATCATAGCTCAACGAAATCTCGATACCGCGGTTGGAGATGGTACCGATGTTCTTGTAGATGCTCATGTTGTAGTCATCACCCCAAACGAATGAACCAGCCGACAGGGGCAGAGGAACTGCGAACAAGAGGTCCTTGTTGCGCTTGTCGAACAGAACGAAGTTGAAGTTCAAGCGGTCAAATACGCGACCCTCGATACCGAAGTCGATATTCTGGCAGGTCTCCCACTTGATGTCGTTGGCAGCGAGGCTCTGCTTCATGAAAGCAGCGCTACCGGCGTTCTTCTCAATGTAATAGAGTGCCTGATAAGCATAGAGGCTAACGCCCATGTTGTTACCGGTCTCACCATAAGAAGCGCGAACGCGCAGCTGGTCGAGCCAGTTCACATCCTGCAGGAAGTTCTCCTTCTTGATGTTCCAGTTCACACCGAAGGAGAAGAAGTTACCCCAGCGGTTGTCCTTGGCAAAGCGCGAAGAACCGTCGCGACGGAACGAGAAGTCAGCGAAGTATTTCTCGTAGTAGTTGTAGCGAGCACGACCCAGGTAGGACTCGGTCTTGTCCTCGTCATCCGAACCCAGGAAGTAAGAGTTGGTCTGGAAGTTACCGGGGGTGTAGATACCATCGGCAGCCGAACCGGTGTTCATGCCGTAAGCGCTGCGGCTGTTGTAATCGTAGTTCTCGTGGGCGAGCATCACGTCAACATGGTGACGATCAAAGTCGCGGTTCCAGTTCAGGATTTCCTGAGCGGTGCGGGTGTTGTACTCGTAAGCATAGCTGCTCAGACGGCCACCATTGGTAGCGCCATCACCAATCAACGGGTTGTTGAAATGACGGCGATTGGTGTTTGAGTGCATGAAGTCGGCCTTCAAGGTCAGCGAGAAGCCGGCAGGCAGGGTGAAGGTACCATAGGCCATACCCTCGACTACAGCACGGCGACGACGATCGAAGTCATTGCGCAACTCAAAGGCGATGTTGCGGTTGTCCAAATAAGAGGACTTGGTATCATACTGCTTCTCACCATTCTCGTCAAGCAGGAAGCTGCCATCGGGGTTGTGCAGGAACAGGGGATAAACGGGAGCCATGTAACGTGCGGTATAGAAGGGGTTGGCATAGTAGGTACCCGTAGCATTGTCGTTGAAGTTGCGGGTAGCATAGGTACCACTCAGGTTGATACCAGCCTTGAACCAGTCACTGGGAGTGAAGTTGGTGTTGATACGGCCAGTGAAACGCTCGTAGGCGCTAGCGTATACATAACCCTGCTCGTTGGTGTAACCAGCCGAAGCATACATGTTATACTTCTCACTACCTGCGGTGCCCGAGAGGCTGTAGTCCTGACGATAACCGGTGCGCTCAATGTCCTTTTCCCAATCCAGGTCGGTGTAACCGGGGAGAACCTGAGCTACCAGCTTACCATTGGCGTCAAACAGCTGGTTGTACTCGCGGTCATAGATGTTGCGCTGAGCATAGTCGGTAATCAGATGCTCGGTGGCATACTGGGCGGCGGCAGCGGCATCAAGACCCATGCTACCGTTCATGGCGAAGTTCTTCATGGCGGTCCATGAAGCCTCCATCCACTGGTCGGCATTCATGCGGTCATACTCGGCGATACCACGCTTGTACATACCCTGATTGATGCGAACCGTAACGACGGGCTTATTGGCATAATTACCTTTCTTGGTAGTAATCAGCACAACACCGTTAGCAGCACGGTTACCATACAGGGCAGCCGAGGCAGCATCCTTGAGGACGCTCATGCTCTCGATATCCACAGGGTTGATCTCAGCGATGTTACCGTCAAATGCCACACCATCAACAACATACAGAGGTGTGCTGGAGCCGGTGATACTACCGATACCACGGATGCGGATGCTGGGGGCTGCACCAGGCTCACCATAGGTGTTGTTCACCTGGATACCGGGGGTGCTACCCTCGAGCGCTGCGGTTACCGAGGAACCGATGCGGTCCTTGATTTTCTTCTCGTCAACGACCGAGATAGAACCGGTAATTGACTGACGCTTAGCGCTACCGTAAGCGACAACAACCACCTCATCGAGGTTCTGACCCGAGTCAGACAGCTTAATAACCATGTTGTTAGACACCTCAACCTGGCGGGTTGCGTAACCCACGTAGGATACGTTAACAAACCTCACATGATCAGGCAATTTGAGCGTGAAGTGTCCATCTACATCTGTTGCAGTACCCTGGTTCACACCCTCACCCTGCACAGTGGCGCCGATGAGAGGTTCACCGTTGGCTGCATCTAATACCTGCCCGCTAATCACGCGGTCGGCATAAGCCGAGAGTGCCATGAAGCACATCGCAAAAAGCAATAGAAAAACCTTTTTCATAAAAAATGATGTTTATTAATAATACAATTAGTTAAAAATGTGTTTTTTACTATCAGTTACTGTAAGCTATCGACTGCTGTTCTTCTTTGGCCGCAATCAATAATTTACAAGTATGCAAAATTAGTCAAAAAATGTAAATTGGGCACAAGAAATGGGGGACTTTAACTAATAACGGCTTTTTCTATCTTTTTTGCCCGCTGTGACATCATTTCATAAAAAAATGGCGGTTTTAGCGTTGATTTCTCTGTATATAATTGATATATAGCATATTACAATCAAATATTCCATTTCTTATGCAATATGCAATGCAATAAACCGGAATGTTAAATACAACATTATTTAACATTCCGGTTTTAACACATTTGAGACGTTTTTCACGTCTCTAAACCATAAAAACAATCCTATTTTACCTCGCTTCCTTGATGATCTGGATGGCTGCACCACCGCCGGGCGCGAGATGCAGATGCAGGACGGTGGACTTGTCCACGTCCAGCCGACGGATGGTCATGGGATAGGGATTGGTGCGATAGTCGGCATCGGGGCCATCCTCGTAGATAATGGCCGTGTAGGCGCCATCGGCCAGGAAGTCAAGCGACAAGTCCAGGTCGCGGGCCTCGGCATTGGTCACGCTGCCGATGTACCAGTTGTCGGTACCGAGCTCCTGGCGGGCATAGGTCACATACTTGCCCATCGCGGCGTGGGGCACGAGGGTACGCTCCCAGTTGGTGGGCACGTCCTCGATGAACTTGAAGGCGGGCTGATGCTCGTAGTTCTCGATCAGGTCGGCTGCCATGTGTCCCGGGCTGTAGATGACGATGTACTCGGCCAGCTGGTGGGACAGCGTGTTCTGCGGGCGCGTGCCGGGCACCGCGTCGTTGCGGTACTCCATGATGCCGGGCGTGAAGTCCATGGGACCTCCCAGGCCGCGCGTGAACGGCAGAATGCACTCGTGGTAAGGCGGGTTGCCGCCACGACGGTCAAAGGCGTTGTACTCCTGGCCGCGCATGCTCTCGGTGGCGATGAGGTTGGGCCACGTGCGCTGGATGCCGCTGGGCATGGCGCCCTCGTGGTTGACAATCATCAGGTGGTAGCGTGCGGCGGTCTCGATGACCTTGCGGAAGTGCTGTACACCCCACTGCGAGTGCTGCAACTCGCCGTTATAGAAGTGCGAGTTGACATAACCCGTCTTGATGGTGTTGATGCCCAGCGACTCGTACAGGCGGTAGGCCTCCTCGAGCTGGTTCTCGTAGTTCTGCGCCGCACCGCCGGTCTCGTTGTGGGCGATGATGCGCACACCGCGCTCGGCAGCATAGTGGCACAGGCCCTGCAGGTCATAGTCGGGATAAGCCTTGGTGAAACTGAAGCCGTCGCCATACTTGGTCCAGTCGGTGTCCCAGCCGTAGTTCCAACCCTCGACCAGCACACCGCCCAAGCCATGACGGGCGGCAAAGTCGATGTAGCGCTTGGTGTTCTCGGTCGTAGCGCCGTGGCGTTCGCCCTGTGACCAGGTCCACACCTGTTTCTGCAGCGCCCACCAGATGCCCACATACTTGGTCGGCTTGATCCATGAGGTATCCTCGATCTTGCACGGTTCGTTGAGGTTCAGCGCCATGCGCGAGAGCAGGATGTCGGCAGCCTTGTGCCCGATGATGATGGCACGCCAGGGCGAGACACGGGTGTCCCCCACCCTCACCTTGTCGCCGTTCTGCCAGGGCACGAGGTCCACCTTGAGGGTCGTCCCCTCGTGAGCGAAGTTCATCGTCGTGTAGTCGGTCAGGTTGGCCTCCATAATCGCCATGTAGAGCGACGGATTGACCTCGAGGGCCACAGGACCGGACATCTTGCCCTTCTGGCTCACGGGCTCACAGGTGTAAATGCCCTCGTAATAGGCCGTCAGGGCGGGAATCGACCACGCCTGAGCATCGCTGGGCAGGGCAAACTCGGTCGCCTCGTCCATGATGACGAAGTCCTGCAGGCCACGCTGGCGCGGGAACTCGTAGCGGAAGGCGATGCCGTCGTCAAAGGCGCGGAACACCACGCCCAACTGACGCTTCATGCCGCCCTTCTCCTGCAGAGCCACCCTCAGTTCGTTGTAATGGTTGCGCACCTGTGCATCCTCGCCCCATGGCTGGCTCCACGTCTCGTCGAGGCTCGCGCGCGTCACCTTGCCCATCTTGAAGTTGTCCTTCAGATCGCCGTCCTTGAGCACCAGGCCCAGCGCCGAGCGGCCGATAACGGTCTCGCCGCCACGCATCACCTGATACCAGGCCTTGCCGCCATCGACGCCCACGGTCACCGTCAGCGCCCCGTCGGGCGAGGCGACCGTCACGTCCTTAGCGAGAGTCAACACATTGACCAGCAAGCACATCAAGGCTGTAAAAAGTGTTCTTCTCATATCGTTTCCAGTTTCATTTGTTAATTCAAAATTTACAAATGCAAATATAGCGCTTTTTTCCCGATTAGCGCCACACATTGCCCCTAAACTTGAATTTTTTTTTAAAAAATGGGGGTGTATCGACTGTTTATCACATCAGCGAGTCAAATCACGACACTCCCCCATTCAAGTATCAATCAGGGCAGGGCTATAGAAGCAGGAAAGATGCCCTGCCCTGACATGGGGTAATAGTAATTACTTGGGTGTCACGCCATCGGCTGTTACCGTGAGATAATAGTCACGGTCCAGAACGACGTCAAAGTCAGGCGTCTGCACGCCGCCACCGCTGTTGTTGAAGATGAGGTGCTCGGTCTCGCCAGCGCTGGTGAACTCCCAGTAGAGGTAGTCCACGCCATCAACGGTCTTGTTGCCCGTGGGCGCAACGCCAGGCCAGCCGCCGAAGAACTCCTTGTCGCCCCAGGCGTACAGCGTGATGGCATCCCAACCCGTCTGGTTGTCGATGTAGATGTAATGCAGGTCACCGGGCTGGGGTTCGGGAGTATCGCCGCCACCGGTGTAGGTGTTGGGGTCAATCTCGGTCACACCGCTCGAGGTCACCTCCAGATAGACATCATGGTCGATGGTATAAGCGAAGTCGGCCAACTGATTGCCAGCACCGTTGTTGTTGAAGATGAGGTTCTCGCTCAAGCCCGTGTTGGCCTCGCCCATATCAAAGTAGGTGTAGGTCACGCCCTTGATGGTCTGCTCGCCCGTGGGCAGCATACCCGGCCAACCGCCGTTCAGGTCGTTGACGTCACCCCACATGTACAGGGCAATCTCGTCCCAACCGGTCTTGTTGACGATGAACACGGCATAACCGTCGTGCTCCACAACCACGGGTTCGCCCATCTCCTCGACACCGCTCGTGGTGATGCGCAGGTAGATGTCGCGGTCGATGGTGAAGTTGAAGTCGGCCAGCTGGCTACCCTCGCCGTTGTTGAAGATGAGGTTCTCGTTCAAGCCCGTGTTGGCCTCACCCATGTCGAAGTAGGTGTACTCGGTGCCGCCAATCTTCTGCTTGCCGGTGGGCGTCATGCCGGGCCAACCGCCGTTCAGGTCGTTGACGTCGCCCCACATGTACAGGTTCAGGTTGGCCCAGCCCGTCTCGTCGAGCACATAGACCACATAGCCGTCATGCTCAATCTCGGGACCGTCACCGCTCCAGTAGTAGCTCTCCCAGCGCTCACCCCACACGTTGGTGAAGGTGCCCAGACCGGGGTTGTCGTTGTGGCGGGCCAGCTCACCCTTGACGGTGAACTCGCTGCCCTGGGTAGCGCTGTAGAAGCGGAAGCCGTCGGCAAGCGTCTTGCCCGACACAAAGGTGGAAGGATCCAGATAGATGCCCCACTTGATGTCGCTGCCGGGGGCCTTCATGAGTTTCCACTCCTCCTTGCCCATCGACGCACTGTCGCCATTGAAGGCACCCATGATGTAGATTTCCTCATCCACGGCGGTGCCGTAGGGGGCAATGAACTCAAGCAGGATGCGGTCGGCACGCGTCTCAAACTGCTGGCGCTCGTGGTCAAAGATGATGTCCTCGTCCTTGGAGCAACCGGTCATCACGCTCGTGACGGCCAGCAGCGCCACTATCAGACTGTATATATTCCTTGTTTTCATATCTATGTCTTATTATAATGTGTGATAACAATCAATAATTGGGATTCTGGATGAGACCAGGGTTAACGGTCAACGCCGACTGAGGCAGCGGATACCACTCATACTTGGCGCTGCGCTGTGCAGGCAGGTCGATGCCAGCCTCGGTAGCACGGCCCCAGAACCACCAGGTGCCCTGGGTGAACTTGTTGAAGCGGCGCAGGTCGGTGCGGCGGCGGTTGCCCTCGCCCAGGTACTCCTTACCCCACTCGCTCAGCATCCAGTCCATGTCAAAGCTGGTGAAGCCGGGTCCGGGGATGGAGAGCGCCGAAGCACGGTTGGCGGCACTGAAGTAGCGCTGGCGCACGGCGTCCACATAGTTGCGTGCCTCGCCGCTGTTGCCCTTGCGCATCTCGCACTCGGCCACATTGTAGTAGGCCTCGGCCAGACGGAACTGCACGTCGTCAATCGACTTGAAGCCGCCGGCATCGTCGTTGGGATACAGGGGATACTTCACCAGACGCACACCCGAGTTGGTCTCACCCCAGCGGGGGCTCATCACGGTCTCGAGGGTGCGGCCCTGGTTCAGGAAGGTACCCACCTGGTCCACATAGACCAGATCCTGACCGTCGCGGTCGGCATCAGCCTTGAGGACATCGCCCGTGCCGAAGTTGGCACGCATCACGCCCTTGAGGAACATACCGGGACCGTGAGTCTTGGTCGTCACATTATATACATAATTCTGCTTGCGGATGTCGCGGTCGTCAAAGCGCTCGTAGGGGGCACCCAACTTGTCGTTGTAGGGAGCTTCCAGGAAGCAGTTGGCACCCTCGGTACCGCCCGTGGGCAATACCGTACCCGCGTTGTCGTAGCTGGGCACGAGGCAAACGCAGTTCCAGGCACCGATGCCGTCATAGGACTGTCCGAAGTAGTCGGCATAGCCGTACCACATGCCCACCATCGTGCGCACGTTGCTGATGGCGTTGGCGGCACCCTGTCCGTCCTCGGCAGCGAGAGCGAAGATAACCTCGGGGCACTTCACGTTGTCGATGCTGTACAGGTCACGGTAGTTATCGGCCAGGCGATAGGTACCGTATTCGCCGTTGATAATCTGCTTGGACAGGGCCTCGCACTCGTCGTAGTGGGCCTCCTTGATGAAAATCTCGGCATTGAGCAGCAGGCGGGCCTTCAGCAGGCGGTTCATCGCCTGGTTGGCACGGTTGACGGTGGTGCGGGTACCGTCCTCGACAGCCAGCTGCATGTAGGTCTCGTCAAGCTCCTGTGCGATGAAATCGTAGATTTTCTTGCACGAGGTATCCCAATCGGGGTCGGCGGTGCCAGGCACCTCACTGCCCGACTTGATGTTCAGGGGCAGAGCGCCACCCCACAGCTCGAACAGGCAGTAGTAGTTCCAGGCGCGGATGGTGCGCACCTCGGCGACATACTGGTTGAGTTTATCCTGGCTCATGCCCAGGTCGGCAGCATTCAAGCCCTCCAGGTCATTGAGCAGCAGGTTGGCAAGGCCCACGGCCGTCCAGGCGCCCGACCATGCATTCTGGATGATGGTGGACTCACTGTTCCAGTTGTGCCACGAGAGCACCGTCTTCATGGCCTCGTCCCATCCCCACTGGCCACCGTTCCACACGCGCCAGGTGAGCTGGTCGCTGGGATACTCGCTCAAGTGGAAGAAATTCTCGCCGGCAAGGGTCGATGACGTCTGGTTGTAGATGGCGGCCACGGCACCCTTGACACTGGCTTCGTTCTGGTAATACACGGTGGCGTCGATGCGGTCATTGACCTTCTCGTCCAGGTCGGTACATGATGCCAGACCCAACACGCTCACTGCTATTGCTATAATGATATATTTGAAATCTTTCATAATCATTTGTCTATTTATGGATTAGTGGAAACGCACAGTCACACCCAGCGTGAACTGGTAGGCCTGAGGATAGGCGCTGTTGGAGTCAATACCGGGGGTGATACCCGTCGAGGTAACAATCGAGGGGTCATTGCCCTTGTAACCCGTGAGGGTAAACAGGTTCTTGGCCGACAGATAGACGCGCAGGCTCTCAAGCAGATTACGCTTCTTGGGCATGAAGGTGTAGCCCAGGGTCACGTTGTCGAGCTTGAAGTAGTCACCCTTCTCGAGGAAGTAGCTCGAGATGATGCTGCCGCCGGCGTTCACCTCGGCATAGTCAGTGTAGGCGCTGGCCAGCACATTGTCGGTACCGCAGCCCTTGAGGCCCATGCCATAACGACGCATGTTGAAAATCTTGTAGCCAAAGGCGCCGCGCATCAGCATGCTCAGGTCCCAGTTGCCCCAGGTGAACATGTTGCTCCACGACAGGAAGTGCTTGGGAGCACCGTTGCCGATGTTGCGCTTCCAAGAGGGATCAGCCTGAGCGGCGGGCACGGCATTGCCGTCGTTGTCATAGACCATGAACAGGCCGTTCTCGTCGATGCCGGCGTGCTCAAAGCCGTAATACTGACCAATCAGACCACCCTCCTCAACGCGGAAGAAGTACTCGCTGGTTCCCACACCGGGCTTGCGGTAGAGGTCCAGATAACTCATCTGATAAACGTCGCTCGAGAGCTTGGTGAGCTTGGTCTTGCCGGTGCTCCAGTTGATGCCGGTGGTCCACTTGACAGCGGTCTTGGTCAGCACGTCATAGTCGAGCACGACCTCGACACCGGTATTCTTGGTGGTACCCACGTTCACGAGAATCGAGTTGTAGATGAACGGGGGCTGCGGAGCGGTGTAGTTGTAGAGCAGGTCCTGACTGCGGCGGTCGTAGTACTCGACGCTACCGCGCAGGCGGCTGTCGAAGGCGACAAAGTCCACACCCACGTTGAAGGCCGTCGATTTCTCCCAGGCCAGGTCGGGGTTGGCGTTGACCGAGGGGGCATAGCCGTTGATCCACTCGCCGTCGATGTAGTAGGCGCCATAGCCGCTGTAGGTCGAGAGCGACTGATAGGCGTTGAAGTCACTGCGGCCCGTCACACCGTAGGAGATGCGGGGCTTCAGGCTCTGGAAGGTGCGGGACAGACCTTCGGCAAAGGGCGTACGGATGATTTCCCAAGCCAGCGATACCGAGGGGAAGTTACCCCACTTCTTGTTGGCACCGAACTTGGTGCTGCCCTCGTGACGCATCGATGCTGCGGCAAAGAGCATATCCCTGTAGTTATAGTTCAAGCGGCCGAAGAAGCCGATGAGGGTTGACTCGGACGAGCCTGCCCACATGTTGGCCTTGCCCTCGCGCAGGTAGGTACCGTTGGCGATGCCATGGTAGCTCATGCTGTCGTACACAAAGCCCATGTTCTCGTTGCCGCTCTGCTCCCAGCGGGTGCGCTCCCATGAGTAGCCCACCACAGCCTTGAGCTGATGGTCATCGAGGGTCAGGGTGTAGTTGCCGAGCCACTCCAGACGGTTGGTCCACCACTTCTGGTAGTTGATGTTGGCACGACCTGCATAGCCGTTCCAGTAGCTCTCACTCGAGGTGCTGGGGGTGTAGAAGTTGGACTTCAGGTCGTTGTACTGCAGGGCGTAGCTCAAGGTCGTGTTCAGCAGGTGATGGTCGCTGCGGATGAGATTGACCTTGACGTCACCGTTACCCAGCAGGTAGATGCGGTCGCCGTTGCTCACGTTGTTCTTCAAGTCGTTCACCGGGTTGTGGATATCGGTGGGACTGTTGGGCTGGTAGTAGGTACCGTCCTCGTTAAACACGGGGATGGTGGGGTTCATCGTCAGCGCCGTGTCAAACAGGCCGTCGTTGCCCCACTTCTCATGCACCTTGCGGCCCGAGAGCGATGCGTTGAACTGCAGGAAGTTGTCCAGCACGCGCTGCTCTCCCACAAAGCGGGCACCGTATTCCTCGCGGCCCGACACGATGTCGAGACCGTTGCCGCGCTTGTAGTTGACCGAAGCGCCAAAGTAGCCGTTCTTGGTCGAGCTGTCGATGGACAGGTACTGGTTCAGGCTGTAGGCCACCGGGCGGGTAATCTCGTCCCACCAGTTGGTGTCACCGCCGTAGTCCTGGCCGCGGCGTGAGCGACGGAACTCGTCGGTCGTCAGGATGCGGGGCTTGGGCTTGGCAAAGTTGCCGGCGATGTAGCTGTCGTAGGTCACCGTGGTGATACCGGGAGCACCGGCACCCTTCTTGGTGGTCACCAGAATGACACCGTTGGCGCCACGCGTACCGTAGATGGCGGCCGAGCCGGCATCCTTCAGCACGGTGATGCTCTCCACGTCCTGAGTGGCGATGTTGCGCAGGTCACCGCCGGCGATACCGTCGATGACGATGAGCGGACCGTTGGACGCCGTGAGCGAACCGGCACCGCGCACCTGGAAGTCGGTCATCGAGTTGGGGTTGGCGGCAGCAGCAGTGCTCACGTTGAGACCAGCCACCTTACCTGCCACGAGGGCGAGAGGGTCGCTGGCAACACCCTGGTTGAACTGCTTCTTGTCGATTTGCACCACCGAACTCGAAATCTCTTTCTTGGCCAGTGAGCCGTAACCCACAACCACGACCTCGTTGAGCTGCGAACGCTCCTCGACGAGGGTAATCTCGAAGTGGGTCTGGCCGTTGATGGCGATTTCCTGGTTCTCAAAACCGATGTAGGAGATGACCAGGGTTCCGTTACTCGGAGCATTCTCGACGGTGAATCTACCATCAAAGTCGGTAACACTCCCCTTGGATGTGCCCTTGACGGCGACGCTGGCGCCAATCAGGTCCTCACCGCTCTCATCCACGACGTGGCCGGTGATGGTCTGGTTCTGCGCCGAAATGCCCAGGGCAAACATCAATGCAGCACACACCAGCAGCGTGCGTTGCAACAATCCTGTTTTACATTTCTTCATTGTTAATGATGTTTAATAAATAATATATGTAATGATTGATGATTTTATGCTTGGTAACAGCCGTCTCGAGGCATCGAGTTAAGCATCGCAAATTTACAATGCACACGCAACCCCTAAAAGTGGTTCAAACAAAAATCAAACTTTGATTCAAAAATAACGTGTTGATTTTCAAATATTTCAATATCCATCCATCCAACAAAAATCTAACTCATTTTAAACACCCATTCCATGAAATACCATCGTTCATCCCGTCCATTTCCGTCCCTTGATGAGTTGGCAAGGTGAGGGGCACGGTGATGGTCTAGCAGTCGATGTCCTTGACGCGGGTCTCAAAGTCGTCCTTGTCGATGGCACGCGCCTTGAGCTTGGAGCGGTAGGTGTAGATGGTCGTCAGGCTTGCCCGCAGGATGTTGGCAATGCTTTGGTTGTCGGTAATGCCGATGCGGATGAGCGCCAGCACGCGCGATTCGGTGGTGAGTCGCTTGCCCTGCTTGACCTCGATTTTGCCGTCCTCCTGAAGCAGTTTGTTCACCTCGTCAACGAAGTTCGGATAGATGTTCAGGAAAGCGTTGTCAAAGTTCTCATAGAACAACTGGGCATTCTCGCTGCCGAAGTGGGTGCTCTTCAACTGCTTGGCCAGTTCATCGGTCTTGCGGTCGCGGTGCAGGCGGTAAAGCGCCTTGCGCTGTTCCTCGCCCCGGTCGATGAAACGGCTCGAGAGCGTCAGGAAGCGGGCGATGTACTCCTCCTTGAGTTTCTCGCGCTCACGTAGCAGGCCGTTGGTTTCATTCAGCTGGTCGACGGTATCGCCCAACTGGGCATTGACCTGCCGCAACTGCTCGTTGATGGCCTTCTTCTGCTCATTCAGGCGGCGGTAACGCTTGAGCAACTGATAGATGGCGATGACGCCCACCACGAGCAACGCAGCGATGACTGAGATGGCCGCCAGCAGCCACATCATGTTGCGACGGCCCTGCTCCTGCTTGGTCTGATAGGCATTGAGGATTTTGGGCACGATGCGCGATGCCTGGATGTTGCGCAGACGCGTGCCGTAAAAGTTGGCATCGTCCACCGCCACACGCATGTAACGGTAAGCACGGTCGATGTCCCCCTCGTCAAAGAGGAGATCGGCAATCGTGCGCAACGACGTGTTCTCGCGGATACAACCTTCCAGGTCGCTCTCGGCACTCTTGATGAGGTACTGTATCTGGGCTTCCTTGTCGCCCTTCTGGGAGCAGTAGAAGGACATCATGCTCGTGATGATGGAGTACAGGCGGTCACCGCTGCCGTAATTCCGCATCAGGCTGTCGAGCAGGGCCATGGCGCTGTCATAACGCCCGGCATCGGCATCAACCTCGGCGACAGTGAGCAGGAAGTTCACGTTGTCACGCGGCAAGTCCATCGCCGTGATGCCACGGCGCAGGGCTATCAGCTGGTTGATATAGTATGGAGAATACTGTGTGCCATGCGCATACTCGGCCTGATAGATGTACATGTTGGTCTTGGTGCGACGATACTGGAGCAACCGGTCCAGTGACAGGTGGGCGGTGTCGATGAGGTTGAGCGTCTGTTGCGCCTTGTCCATCAGGCAGGCGGTGGAGAGGATGTGCGCCAGATTGAGGCGCGCCTCGTTGAGCCGGACATTGTCGCCCATCGACTCGGCCAGGCGAATGCACTGGGCCACGTAGGAGTAGGCCGAGTCATACTGGTAGGCAGCATACTGCTCATACAGCATCTTCAGGGCCTCGTAGCGCTCAATCGGGGCATGCACACTGGCCAGCCGCACCTTCATCATCGACAGCTGCCGCTCCTTGTCGGCAATGATAGCCGGCTGGGCGGCAATCAGGCTGTCCAGTCGCCTGAATTTGTCCTCTTGCGATGACGCTACAGCCCCAAATGCCGCAGCTAGTGCAAGCAGCACCAAAAGCCACCGCTTGACGCACGTTGCGAAAGCCATATTCCCTCTCCAGATTGCCACAGAGCCAAATGTGTTTAATTAACCATTTAATATAATGTCTATCACCATTGTGATGTCAGAGATGTTGACCGAACCGTCGCCGTTGACATCAGCATAGGCAAAAATCTCGGCAGGTACCGTCCCATTAAGGATAAGGTCAATAAGCTCCGAAATATCCGAGATGTTCACACTGCCGTCCAGGTTCACGTCGCCCTGCAGATAACCGGGCCTGGGCTCACCCTTGACATAGACCTTGAAGCCGCCGGCAGGCACAGTGAAGCTCTGCGTAGCGTTGAGCTGCACGGGCTGGGAGGTCAAGCCAGCCGAGATGTTGTTGACATCGATGGCCAGTTTCCACTCGCCGGCCTCGATGCCCGAGACCACGGTGCTCACCTGAGAGCTGCCCAAGTTGAGCACTACCAGGCACTGCTGGTCGTTGTGGTGGCGGACATAGGCCATCAGGTTGTTGTTGCCCGTGTTCAGGAAGGTCACCTCGGTGGCGCGGTCGCCATTGTCGATGAGGGCGTCGCAGCTGTGCTTGAGGGCCGTCAAGGCCTTGACGGTGTTCACCATCTTGCTGTCAACGCTGTTCCAGTTGATGGGCGTGCGGTTGAAGTAGTCCAGCTTGCGCGACAACAGGTAACCCGTCTCCTGGCCGTTGTAGAGCAGCGGCATGCCGTAGAGGGTGAACGTGAGCACCGTGAAGGCATAGACGTTGTTGCCGTACTGGGTATTCATCGAGCTGTTGTAGTTCTGGTCGTGGTTGGTGAGGTAGACCATGCGGCTCATGTCGGTGAATCGCATGTCACCCACCAGGTTGCGGCACTGCGAGAGGACGCCCGACGGGTTGGTCTTGTTGTTGACCAGCGCCGACTGGAAGCCCCAAGCGTAGTCATAGTCCCAGCCGCACACGAGCAGGCGCTGCACGCTGTTGGCCATGTCACCCTCGCCCAGCATGGTGACGGTCTTGCCGGGCTTGAACTCCTTCAACGCCTTGATGGCGCGGGTCCAGAAACTTGTGGGGATGGTGTTGCTGCTGATGTAGTCGCAACGGAAGCCGTCGATGTCGGCCTGGTCCACCCAGTACTCCATGGCCTCAATCATCGCCAGTTGGGTAGCCTCCTTGCTGTAGTCCAGCTGATAGACGTCGCCATAGCCGTTGGGGCTGGTGAGCGTGGAGTTGTAATATTCGCGGTGCTGGGTAATCCACACGTTGTCCTTGGCGGTGTGGTTGGCGACCCAGTCGAGCCACACCTGCATACCGCGCTGATGGGCGGCGGCGACAAACGCCTGCAGGTCGGCCAGCGTACCGAAATCGCTGTTCACCGCATGATAGTCGCGGGGAGCGTAAGGACTGCCCAGCGAACCGATGCGACCCTGCTGGCCACGCGGATGGATGGGCATGAGCCAGATGACGTCGATGCCCAGGTCCTTGAGGTAGTCCAGGCGCTGCTGGGCGGCGGCCAGGGTGCCCGCACTGGTAAAGTTGTACAGGTCAAGCTGATAGATGACATTCTGGTTGGGAACAAAGGTGCTCTGCCCTGCCCCGATGACCTTGGTCAGGCGGCCCATCACATAGTAGCCATGATTGTTGAACGTGCCATCGACACGTCCGCCCTCATTGTTCCAGGTGAAAATGAGTCCCGTGGGGGTCGCCAGCGAGCCGGTATAGGTCCACTTGTAGATTTTGTTTCCGCTCTGGGTATCACCCATATAGGTCATAGCAGGACCGGGCCATGCCGTCCCCACATAGGTGCGGCCGTCGGTATTGCCTTCCCATGCCCAAATCTTGGGGGCATCGGTCACCGTGCCGTCAGCCTCAAAAAACACACATACTTCGCTATCGCTCGACAGCGTGGGTTCATAGACCGCAGCCTGGACGAGCAAGACTATCATCACTAGGATGGAAGTTGAAAATAAACGTTTCATCTTGGTTATTGTTATTTCTTTTGATGTTGATAGGCAAAGGTACACATAATTAGCTCAATTCACACCATATCAAAGGAAAAATCTAAACCAAAACAAAAACTATCCATCAGTCTTACAATAAATTAAAGGTTTATCTATATCCCAAAAATCTAAACCGATTTCGTTGAGATTTTGCATCATTTCATCGATTTTACGGCATCTGCCACACAGATAAAAATATCTTTTACGTGCATCAGCGGATTTCCTAAGCAGAAACTTCAAGCCAGGGAGTGAAAACCCAAAACTTTTTCATACCTTTGCAGTGATGTTCAAGGATTTTATGATAGTGGGGCTTGGCAGTTTCCTCGGTGGAGGGCTGCGATATGTCGTCTCGAGACTTCTGCCCGTTGCGGCGGGGTTCCCGCTGGGGACATTTACCGTCAATGTGGTGGGGTGTTTCCTCATCGGGCTGCTCTATGGCCTGAAATGGGACGGCGGCTGGATGTCACCCACGACGCGGCTGTTGCTCACGACGGGATTTTGCGGCGGTTTCACCACCTTTTCCACCTTCATCAACGAGTGCGGCACATTGGCCAAGGATGGCAATATGCTCATGCCCGCCATGTACCTGCTCGCCTCACTCGCTGTGGGCTTTATCGCTCTGCTGTTAGGCAACTGGCTTTCACAAACGGTGATGAAATAATAAGGATATGGCAACAACGGCTACTCATTATAAAAAATGTCCACTATGGAAATGGCTCTTGCTGTTTATCACAGCTATTATCCTTTCCTTCATTGGTTATGGCTTGTTGGTCACTGGTTTTGAGATATCGGACAACATCCATCACCCGGGGCTGACTATCGTATTCGCCGCCATCATCCTGGGCATGTATGCCTTGTTTGTCAAGCTGATGGAGAAGCATTGGCCCACCGACCTGCCGTTGCGCCGCCTCGTCCCCCACATGTTACTGGGTCTGCTTGTGGGTTTCATCTATATGGTGATTGTGGTGTGCACCATCTCGGCAACAGGCTGTGCTACAGTGCAATGGAGCGCTTTTTCGGGCGAAAAGCAATTCAGTGTCATCATGATGTTCCTTGGTGTTGCCGTGGGCGAGGAGATGATTTGCCGCGGCGTCATCTTCCGCTGGATTGACGAGCGCTGGAATACCTGGGTGGCCCTACTGGTGTCGGCCCTGTTTTTCGGGTTTGCACACATGCCCAATGACAATGCCACGTGGTGGTCGTCGCTTGCCATCTCTGTCGAGGCAGGGCTGCTGATTGCCGCTGCCTACAAGTGGTCAGGCACGCTGTGGGTACCCATCGGCATCCACTGGGCGTGGAACTATACCCAGGGCAACATCTTCGGACTTGCGGTCTCGGGCGCTGATGCGGGCGACACGATACTTGCCACCACCGTCAGCGGCCCCGATATTATCACTGGAGGCGCCTTTGGTCCCGAAGCCTCCATCATCGCCGTCATCTACGGCATAATACTTACCATCGTCTTCCTCTACAACCGTCACCGACGCCAAGTAGAGTAATCACACTAAACTGAAAAACAAGCAAGAAAACCCATTGCAAAAATGACCAACCAAGCTGATTTTACCGAAGTACTGGATGTAGCTGCCAAGGCGGGACACATCCTGCTGGAGAACGGAGCTGAAATCTCGCGAGTTGAAGATATCATGAGCCGCATCGCATCGCATTATGGTGTCGACTCGGGCAATTTCTTTGTGCTCTCCAACGGCATTTTCACAACAGGCCATGCCAATAAAATCACCAAGTCGGGAGGACAGGCATCCACCTATGCCAACGTGGAATTCATCCCCATCAGGGGCATCCAACTGTCTAAAGTGGTGGCCGTAAACCGCCTGAGCTATGATATCGCCAACGGCAAAGCAGGATTGGCCGAAGCCCGAGAACGGCTGGAACAGATTAGCACTGCCGCACCCAAACCGGCATGGGAACAGATTCTGGGCTCCGGAATCGGTGCCGCAGGCTTCTGCGCCGTGTTTGGCGGAGGATGGGCCGAGTGTGGAGTGGCCCTTGTCGTTGGGCTGCTGCTGTATGGCTTTGTCATGGGTGTGAGCAGCCGTTATTTTTCAAAGATTGTCAGTGGCGTCTGCAATGCACTGTTGGCCACGATGCTCTGCATTCTCGCTTGGCGCATAGGCTCCGGCCTCAGCCTTGCCAACATCATCATCGGCGCCATCATGCCACTGATACCCGGAGTGCCTTTTATCAATGGCGTGCGCGACCTGGCCAACTCGGACTACCTTGCCGGCTTTACACGTCTCACCGATGCAATGCTCGGTTTCTTCTGCATCGCAGTGGGTGTGTCACTCGCATTTATTCTTGACGGTTCAATGCACAGTGGCGTAGCAGAGCTGACCATGATGGTCAGCCCAGAGACGGCCAGCCTGTTCTGGCAATTCATCGCGGCATTTACCGGTACGGCTGCATTTGCGTTGCTCTTCGGCATTGACCGTGAACACTATATTCCCGCAGGCGTGATTGGCGCCATCGGATGGGCGATTTACCTGATTCTTGTGCGCCAGTTCGGTGCTTCGGCCACAGGTGCTACCTTTGTGGCATCCACGGTGGTCTGCATCCTTTCCCGCTTCGCTGCCATCCCGTTCCGTATCCCAGCCCAGGGATTTCTCCTGTGCGGCATCTTCCCGCTGGTGCCGGGAGCAGGCATTTTCTGGTTCACATATTACCTCACCGACGAACAGTTCGGCCTCTCGATGCAGAGCGGATGGGTGGCCTGCAAAATCGCCATGGCCATTGTCTTGGGCATCATCCTTGCCATGGAGCTGCCGCAACGCCTTTTCTCCCACAATCACATGACGCATTGAGGCTTTTTTGATTTTTTGGCTAAAAAAACTTAAATAATCCCGTTTTGCTGTTCAAAAACGGGAGCCTAACGTGTTATAGTAGTGTAGCAATCGAAAAACGAACAGAATTTGATGACGAAAGACGCATTTGAACACGAGGCACCTCGGCTCAGGGCATTGGCTCTGCAAGCGGCCGCAACAGCGGGCGCCGATGCCGACACAGCCGAGGACATCGCCCAGGAGACGATGCTGCGCCTGTGGCAGATTCTGGAGCAGCGAGCGCCATCAAGCGAGCTTGAACGGCAGAGTCGCGACAGGATTATGCAAATGCGTGACGAGCCCCGGCTCCACAATCCCGAAGGCTATGCCTCGACGATTGCCCGCCACCTGACCCTGAACCGCGCCCGGCGCAAGCCGCCACTGCCGCTCGACGAGCGGCAAGCCGTGAGCCAGACGTCCCCCTCGCCCCTGGACATCATCGTGCAGCGTGAGGACGAACAATGGCTACAGGAGCGCATCAGGGATTTGCCGCCCACCCTGCACGCAGTGCTGCACATGAGGCAAGTGGAACACTGCGACAACGCCAAAATCGCCGGCATTCTGGGCATCAAGGAGTCAAGCGTGAGCACGCTGCTGGCACGTGCACGACGGCAACTGCTGGAAGAAATCAGGCAATATAAAAAGGAAAGACAATGAAACGGTATTCACATCAACAAATTGAGGCACTGCTCGACAAGTTCATGGACGGGCAGACCACCGTGGAAGAAGAGGCCCTGCTGGCCGACTACTTCCGCAGCGGCGACGTGCCCGCGGAGTGGGAGGACTACCGTGACATGTTCGACTACTTTGACCGCGGCATGAAGGGAGACCTGGTGAGCGAGCAAGCGCCGCACCTGTCATTGAACAGGCAGATGGGCCGCCAATGGTGGGGTATCGCTGCCGCAGCCGTCATCACCGCCGCCATTGTGGGAACCACTGTGCTACATCAGCCGACACAGTCCACTATAACCGATTCGCCACCTTTCATCGCTGAAACAGTTGACTCTGTCGCTACCCCACCTGTTGTGGAAACCGAGCCCCTGCAACTGGCTTCTGCATCTCCAGCACGGCAAGCTGCACCGGCACGAAATGCACGGTCGTCCAGATCCACACGCCGCTTGAAGGCCCGTAACGACAGCCTGGCCCGCGAGAACGAGCGCCTGCAACGCGAACTCGACGACCTGAAGCGCCGTGCCTTCATCATCGACATGGAAGCGATGGGCTACAAGGCCATACAGGACGAGGACGGTAACATCGTGTTTATCGACCTCAACCAGGAAATAGAAAACGAATTAAACAACCAACCATCAACCAATATCCCGGCATTATGAAGACTCTAAATAATAACATCTCAATCATTGCCGTCATCACGGCCTTGATCATGGCATTGTTCACCACGTTCATGGCAAGTGCCAACGTCTATGAGGACAGGCTGCAAACGGCTTTTGATGACATCATTAACGCTGTCTCCTTAGCTTCACGTGAGCAAATGGTCAGTATCTATTCCGACCCCGAGACCGGAATCAAAGAGGGCCAGCTTGATGTCTTCAAGTTTACCATCGACCACAATGGCATTGACCTGATAAACAACGCCAAAAAGGTCTATGAGCAAGTGAATGGCAACAGCAACGCAGATATCTATACCCTGTGGTGGAATGACAACGACAGGGATTTCCAAGGCTATCGTCTCTATTATAACCCGGATAATGCCATTGTCGTGGGATTGGCTTGTGACCACTGTTACACCGTGGCGTTTGTCGCTCCCGACGACAAGCAGCACCGCAAGACCTACACCCTGGAGTGGAGCAATATGGACGACAGCGACAGCATCAGCGGGCGCATCATTACCACCTATGCCCCCATCAAAGCCAAAGCGAATGATGGCCATCGGCTCAGCTCTGTGGTTATCAATCTGGACGATTATGACAAGTACATGGAACAATTCCAAGCTGGCATGGAAAAGTACCATCAAGGTATGGACAAGTATCAAGCTGCCATGGAAAAAGCCCAAGAAGCACTCTCTGATTTGTCGGACAACAAGAGCCATTCCTTCTCTTTTTCCTCATCCAGTTCTAGTTCAAGTAAAAATGACGCCAACAGTTGGATACAAAAGATGCTCTTCTATGTCGAGAAACTGCAGGACAACAACAGCGCACACTACATCTATCTGTCCAAACTTTATGACCTGTGCAAGGACACCGAGGGGCTTGACCAGACCGACCTGAAAATCGCTATGCGGCAACTTGCCAGCATCTATAAGCAACTCAAATCCAAGTCCAAACTCAAGGAAAACGAGCTCCTTTTCCTCGAAAGCATGGTCGATCTCCTCGAGAACAAAACCAAGAGTGTACACTCTTGGAATCCAGACTGAAATTGACTAAAGTTTAACCTACCGTTTCATGTAAAACATTGCATGAAACAGCCATAACTATACCCTATCGTGAAATACCTTATTGCAACTATTTTATTGGTTTTCAGTGTTTTATTCATCAAAGCCGATATCATCAGCGGTCGCGTTATCGACGCTGACACCAAGGAGACCTTGCCCGGCGCAACGGTTCAGTATATGAAGCAAATCAATGAAACCAGCTATTCGGGCAGCACCGTGATTGCCGACTCGCTGGGCCGGTTCACGTTCTTTACCGATGGCCGTGTCGAGCTGGAAGTCTCCATGCTGGGTTATTACAGCAAGAAGAAAAACGTGATGGCGCTGTCCGACAGCCGCAAAGATACGCTCAACATCGGCGCCATCGAGCTGAAAATGTCCTCACAGATGCTGCAGATGGTCGAGGTCACGGGCCATGCAAAACGGTTCACCATGCACGGCGACACCATCGTGTTCAACCCGTCGGCCTTCAGGCTGCAAGAAGGCGCACGCCTCGACGAACTCATCAAGCAATTGCCTGGTGTTGAGGTGGATGCTAACGGCAAACTCTGGTGGAACGGCAAACCCATCCGACTGACGATGGGCGGCGAGAGCCTCTTTGGCGGCAATGACCTGGTGAGCCAACTGCCTGCCGAAGCGGTGCAAAACATCAAAGCCTACAACAAATCATCGGAACTCAAGGAGCATACGGGTAAGGACGACGGCGGAGAGGACATGGTGCTAGACCTGACCATCAAGCCAGGATTCCTCGACCGCTGGTATGGTGACGCCACCGCAGGCTACAGGACCCGCGACCACTACGAAGCAGATGTGCAATTGAACCGTCTCTCCAAGAATGACCCGGTCATGGTATTCGGTGACGCCAATAATGTGGCCAAACGCCACAGGCGATACAAGGGCCAATACACGATGAGTTCAGGTTTCGGTTTAGGCCAAGAGCAGGGCATTTCGGGCGGATACCAGCACAACTGGAGCCGTGAGCAGGGCAATAAGCCATTGAAAAGTTACTACAGCATCAGTGGTGGACTGGCGCATGATGACAGGTGGAAAAATTCGGGAAAGGAAACCGAGAATTACTTCCCTGGCGAAGCACAGAGTTACAACAAGACGACGGGCTTTGACCGTAGCCACTCATTGAACCCGACAATCCTGGGCATGATGCGATGGAGACCCGACACGACCAACATGTTTTTCCTGTGGGCACAACTCGAATACGACAACAACCGTTCCATCAACAGACGCCAGATAGAGCAATCGGTCGATTCAGGCAACGGCTATACTCCCACAGTCAGTCAACATGTCAATACGCTCAACCGCGGTCACGAAACCAAACTCATCACTACCGGAGATTGGACGCATTTTTTCAGGGATGGTTCCCTCAAAATTGCAGGAAGGCTGAATTATGCCGACAGCAAGAGCAAGCAGTGGACCGAGCGCGCCATCAGCGACTATCAGAGCGACTACTCATCGATGCTCAGCCAATATGCCATTGAGCCTTCATCAAAGTTCGGATTAAACGGCAGCATGACCTATCAGCACTGGCTCACCAAGCAGTGGATGCTCAATATGGACTATCAATTGGACTATAACAACATTCGGACAGACCGTGAATTCTCCACCAACGGCATGGCCGATGCCGCCAACTCGTTCAGAAACCGCTACCACAGCACCATCCACACCGTCACTGCTGGCTCGACATTCAACATCGGCCAGGTGCAACTGCTACCCAGTGCGGTCTTGAATTGGGCACGTGAGCATCAGGACTACACCCGTGCGCTGCTTGACACGACGGCCGTCAGGAACCGTTTCAAGGTCGAGCCGGCGCTCAAGGTCTCGTGGAAGGTGAACAGCAGCATGAATGTTGAGTTGAATTACAGTTATAAAACCACGCGTCCCGAGCTGCTGCAGACCATCGGCTATCGTGACTTGAGTGATCCCTTGTTCATTTCCGAAGGTAATCCCGACTTGAAGGACAGCCACACTAACGAGTTTCAGTTGGCCTACAAGGCCGTAATAACCAACAGGCAACTGTCCATCGGCTTCAACGCCAAATACAGCACGTCAGACCATAGCAACATCACGGCGCTCAGTTATGACCCAGCGACAAACGTCTATACCAGCCGTCCCGAGTCGGTGCCCGGCAGCCGCACGTGGGAAGTGAATCTCAACTACGACCATGGCCTGGGCAACTACTTCCGCCTTCAGAATGACCTGAAGGTGACTGGTGGCAAATACTACGGTTTCCTGACCATGCTGCCCTCTCACGACGAGCGCATCCTCAACCGCCAGACTAGCGTGCACCCCAAGGACAAACTGACCGTGTCGTTTGACCACAACTGGATTAAGGCAGGTGTCTTTGCCGAACTCAATGCCGACCGCTTGCGTTTCTCTCAGTCGCAAAGCCAGAACACTACCCTGTGGAACAACAATTACGGCATGGAGTTTGAAGCCAACTACCGCAACTTTGTGTTCACCACAGGACTCACCGAGTATATGCGGCGCGGCTATATCTCCAGCGGGATGAACCGCAACAGCCTGCTCTGGGGCGCCTCTATCACTTGGAAAATCTTGAAGAACAAAGGTCAAGTCAGGCTCTTTGCCGAGGACATCCTCAACCAGGACGACTATCGCTGGAGCAGCCAGACGGCCTATCAGCAGACCAACGAATGGCAGGATACCCTGCACCACTACATCGGCATCTCGTTCACCTACCACCTCGATGCCAAGAAGAAAGAATAACCCACCGATAAGACAGCAGAAAAAACACTTCACTACAGTATACAATTCATTTCTCTTGCGGTTACAGTCGTGGCTGTTCAATTGGCTCTTGCGATTATAGCCGCATTTTTTTCAATAATAAGTTGCAAGATTTGACAACTTATTGTAATTTTGCACCATGGCGCGCAAAATACTAACATATGGTGGTTACTTTGAGTCATTCATGGCCACGTTGAAAGAGAAAGAACAAGAGAAAATCCAATATGGATTGCTTCTCTTGAAAACGCAAGAACGACTACCCAAGAAATTCGTCAAACTAATATGTAATGGTATTTATGAACTAAGAACGGAATATGCTGGAAAAATTTTTAGAGTATTTTTCATCTTTGATGATGGCCAGATTGTCGTGTTATTATTTAATGGATTCCAGAAAAAGACTCAGAAAACGCCTAATAACGAAATTGAAAAAGCAATAAAGATAAAGGAGGCTTATTATGCAGACAAACAATCATAAAATCGTTGATTATGACTTGGTACTTGATGCCAAATTTGGTAAAGAAGGAACACCCGAAAGGGCAAAAGCCGAAGAGGATGCATACTCATTCTACTCTGGCCAAATCCTTCAGGATGCTCGCAAAGAGGCAAAGGTAACCCAAGCCGAATTGGCTCGACGTACCAATACAACCAAATCCTACATTTCCAAAGTAGAAAATGGTATCATCACTCCCAGCGTCGGCATGTTTTATCGTTTCATCGCTGCCTTAGGTTTACGCGTTGAAGTTGTCAAACCAATCTATTAAACCAATTCTATAAATCAAATGATGACGATGAAAGAGATGAAAAAATGGTTGATGGTCGCCGCAGTGATTGCAGTGTGCGGCATGATGAGTGGATGCAAGGGCAAGAGCCTGAGCGCCGCTGTCCAGCACCCTGTGAACGGAACGATGGATGAGGCCGTTATACCCGATGACGCATCGCAAGCAGTAGAGGACCTGATGAAGCATGTCACTATCGACGACCGCTACGAGACGCTGATGGAGGACAAGGCGACCGGCGTGAGCGTGTGGAGCCTGTTGAAGTGCAACGATTCCATATCCAGCGAGGGCCACGGCATCGTGGTTGCCAAGGGTGACGTGAAGACCGCCCTGCCCCACATGCAACACGGCCGTATGCCTCGCGCACACTATGATGCTGCCACGGGCGAACTGCTAATCCTTGGCAGTCAAGCCGAAGGCACCGGCATCAACATCGGGCGAGTATATATGCTGCGCTTTGACGACGACGGTTATGCCACCATCACCAACTCCATCGAACCCTACGAGATGCAGCAGGCCTGGCTCGATGCGCTCACCTACAGCATTGACGGCCAAGACATCACGTTCTACATCGACGGTGAACCGCTGACCACCGTGACCAACCACATCGAGGACATGGGCGGATTCATGGACGATGCCATCTATGTGGGCGAACAGATAGACTACAGCATCGAGGGTCCGATAAGGGTTCTCGTCACACCAGGCGTGAATTTTGTCGTGGGCAAGGTGCTGCACTACGAGGACATGCCCACCATCAGCGCCGCCGTCACCATGACCGAGAGCGGCCCCAAATTGAGCGATTTCAGGGTCGAGCCGTAATTTTTTGCACCTCGCTAGTACTATTTCTAATAAATTTGTGTATTTTTGTGGCTTGATTAGCTTTGAGGCTTGAGGCGTTAGCTTTTAGGCTATAGCTAAGAACTGAAAACTGAAGACATAAACCTAAACATAAAACTTAGAAACTGCAATGAAAAATATCCTGATTATCGGCTCGACAGGACAAATCGGTTCGGAGCTGACTATGAAGTTGAGAGGCATCTACACAGGTAATGTCGTTGCTGGCTACATCCCTGGCGCTGAGCCCAAGGGAGAATTGCTCGAGAGCGGCCCCGCTGAAATCGTCGACATCACCAACGCAGCCCAAATCGGCGCTGTCGTTGACAAGTACAACATCGACACCATCTACAACCTGGCAGCCCTGCTGAGCGCCGTTGCCGAGAACAAGCCGCAACTAGCCTGGCACATCGGCATCGACGGCCTGATGAACGTGCTGGAAGTGTCGCGCGAGAAGAAGTGCGCCGTGTTCACCCCCAGCAGCATCGGTTCCTTCGGTCCCAATGCCCCCAAGGACGGCACGCCCCAGGACACCATCCAGCAGCCCCGCACGATGTACGGCGTGACCAAGGTCACCGGCGAATTGCTGAGCAACTACTACGCCCTGAAGTTCGGTGTTGACACCCGTTCGGTGCGCTTCCCCGGCCTCATCAGCTATGTCACTCCTCCGGGTGGTGGCACGACCGACTATGCCGTGGATATCTACTACAGCGCCGTCCAGGGCAAGAAATTCATCTGCCCCATCGCTGCCGGCACGCTGATGGACATGATGTACATGCCCGACGCCCTGCGCGCTGCCATCGAAATCATGGAGGCCGACCCGTCGCGTCTGGTACACCGCAACTCGTTCAACATCGCGTCGATGAGCTTCGACCCCGAGGTCATCTACCACAAAATCAAGGAGTACATTCCCGAGTTTGAGATGGAATATGACGTTGATCCGTTGCGCCAGGGTATTGCCGACAGCTGGCCCAACAAGCTGGACGACACCTGCGCACGCGTTGAGTGGGACTGGAAGCCCGAGTATGACCTCGATGCCATGACCGTGGACATGATCAAGAAACTGCGCATCAAATTCGGGATGAAGTAGTTTTTAGACTTTAGATTTTTAGAATGAAAAAGTGCCTGAGTCTGCTACTGTTAACCATCTGCCTGTTTTTGGGCGGATGCAATGCCGACAGCTATAAGTTGGCCAAAGACTATGCCACGACCGACACGTTCGGATTCCTGGTTTTCGTCAGCGAGTCAGGCAAGCAATATGATGACCTGTGGGTCAACATTTCGGGTCTGAACAAGACGTTTCTGGCGTCAACGGCCCAAATCGTCGACGGCAAGGTTGTTGGCATGCGCTACGGAGCACAACAGGGCCTGCGGCAAGTCATGATTCGTCAAAAGAACGAACGCTTGCTATTCAAGGACGTTGTCGAGCTGCGAGCGGGCGAAGACACCATCATCAAGTTTAAGGATTAAGTTTAGCGGGGCAAGCGACAATCGCTTGCCCCGCTAAAGTGTAGTGAGGAGAGAGCCTTTAACTATTGAGGCCTGCTGCATCATCGAGTCCCGTCAGGGACGACCAGGGCATAGGCAGGGGTGCAGTGAGGCGAAGCCGAACGGAACCCCTGTACCATGGCATTCACACCACACATTTTAGCCCCATCGGGGCGACAGCATCACAAAAAGCGCTCATCGAATTCAATATTGTTTGCTTTGAGAAACGCTTTGTATTCACCATAAAAGTTCGGATTTTGTGGTGTTCCTGTTGGTTGCGGATGTATTCAATGACCTTGGGCAAAACTGACGTGCTCACCGAATAGGCCGCATAGCCCTCTTGCCAAGAGAAAGTGTTGTAATAATGAGGATTGAGGGTCTTAATCCATCGGCTGCTTTCGGCCTTGATTTTCTTCACAAAATCAGCTAGTGCCATGGTCTTGGGCAACGAACACAACAGATGTACATGGTCGGTCATACCACCCACTTCAATCAGCAAGGCCCCCACTCCCTTGACAATCCCGCCTATATACTGGTGTAAGCGCACCAAATCATCATCCAGAACATCTGTGTTTTGAGGCTTGGTATGGAAAATGATATGTATGTCATTTTTGACGTATGTATTTGCCATTTTTAAGATGTTGTTCTGTCGCCCCAATGGGGCTAATTGATAATTGAATAGTGCCTATTTCACAGGGGTTCCGCTTCGCTCCACCCCTGCCTATGCCCACACCGTCCCTATGGGACGGAAGCCATCACATTACCACACCGTCACTAACAGGACGGAAAGCATCACATTACTTGCGCAGGATGTCGATGAGTTCGGCGACGCCCTGGGTTGCGGGCTTGGGGATGACATGGACCCAGTCGGGAACGGCTGCCGGCTTGGGGTCGATGTAATAAATGGGCACACCGCGCCTTACATACTGGATGAGGGCAGCAGCAGGATAAACCACCAGCGTCGTGCCGATGACCACAAAGATATCGGCATCCTGTGCCAATCGCGCTGCAGCTTCCATATTGGGCACAGCCTCTCCAAAGAACACGATGTGTGGCCTGACATGGTCGCCATAGGGGTCCAGGGTATCCACGCTCGTTTCGAGTCCCTTGTCGGACAACTGGTCACAGGGCAGCGTGTACTCACGTTCCTCGCGACGCAGCGAGCGCACCTTCATCAACTCACCGTGCAGGTGCAATACACTGGAACTGCCTGCACGCTCGTGCAGGTCGTCCACATTCTGGGTAATCACCCTCACATCGAAGTCCTTCTCCAAGTCTACCAGTCCCAGGTGGGCCGCATTGGGCTTGGCATCCAACAGCTTCTTGCGCAGCATGTTGTAAAAGTTGTGGACGAGTTCGGGGTCACGCAGGAACCCCTCGTGACTGGCCACGTCCATCACGGGATAGTTCTCCCACAAGCCATCGGCATCACGAAAGGTCTTGAAGCCGCTCTCGGCACTCATGCCGGCACCTGATGAAATCACTAGTTTCTTCTTGCTCATAGTCATTGGTTTATTTGGTTGGTTAGCGTATCTTTTATATAATGTGAAAGCAAAAATAGTAAAATTTTTCTAAAAACGTACACCCTAATCGAGGAAATCACTATCTTTGCACCGTTTTTTACAAAAATATTAGATTTTTCAATGGATAAACTGAGTTACGCATTAGGCTTGAGCATGGGAGGAAACTTCATCGGATCAGGCATTAAGAAACTGGATATCAACGACTTTGCTGATGGACTGAGAGCCATCTATGAGGGTGCAGAGCAGAAGATGACCTTTGACGAGGCCAAACAGATAGTCACCGAATTTTTCACCAATCTTGAGAGGCAGGGCGCCGAGCAGAACGAGCGTCTGGGTCGCGAGTTCCTGGAGAAGAACAAGGAGGTCGAGGGCGTGAAGGTTACCGAGAGCGGTCTGCAGTATCAGGTCGTGAAAGAGGGTGACGGCCTCCAACCCGGCCCCAATGACGTAGTTACCGTACACTACACCGGCAAGCTGATTGACGGCACCGTATTTGACAGCAGTGTTGAGCGCGGTGAGCCCGCAACCTTCGCTGTTGGCCAGGTCATCCCTGGTTGGGTCGAAGGTCTGCAGCTGATGCGCGAGGGTGCAGCATACAGGTTTTTCATTCCCTCTAACCTTGCCTACGGCCCCCATGGTACGGGTCCCATCCAGCCCAACTCCACGCTTATCTTTGACGTGCAGTTGCTCAAGGTCGAGAAGAAGTAAACGCAGTCTATTATTCTATCACACCATCAACTCCTGATAAGAACAATGAAGAAGGTTTTATCCATTGCCATGGCAGCCCTGCTGCTCACAGGCATGGCAAGTTGCAACAACACGCAGAAAGAGAGTACCGAGACCACCGAAGAGGCAGCTCCCGACTACGGCCAGCAGATTAAGGACAACAAGACCATTGGCCGCGAGTTCATGGAGCAGAACGCCAAGAACGACAGCGTAGTCCAAACCACGAGCGGCCTGCAGTATATGGTGCTGAAAGAAGGCACCGGTGCCAAGCCTGGTCCCACCGACGAAGTTACCGTACACTATACCGGCAAGCTGCTGGACGGCACGGTATTTGACAGCAGTGTGGACCGTGGCGAGCCCGCCACCTTCCCCCTTGACAAAGTCATTCCCGGCTGGACCGAGGGTCTGCAGCTCATGAGCGAAGGTTCAAAGTACAGACTGTTCATTCCCAGCGAACTGGCTTACGGTTCCAAGGGAACCCAAAACATTCTGCCCAACTCCACACTTATCTTTGACGTCGAGTTGATTAAGGTCAATAAGAAATAACCAATAAACATTATTTATAACAACATTCAATTCATTTAAAAAACTAGTTTTATTATTATGAAGAAGATTTTAGCAATTGCAGCAGCCGGTCTGTTGACCGTTGGTTTTGTAGGTTGCAACAGCAAGGGTGCTAGCGGCAGCAGCGAGTCGATGGACTCCCTGAGTATGGCTTTCGGTGACCTCTATGGTTCTGGTATGGGCCAGCAGCTGCGCGGCATGGACTCCACCATCAACATGGAGCAGGCCCTGAAGGGTATCGAGTACATCGCCAATGCTGACACCAGCAAGAATTTCATGGCAGGTCTGCAGCTGGGTATGCAGATTGCTCAGCTTTATCAGGGTATCGAGCAGCAGTGCGGTATGCCCATGAACAAGAGCCTGTTTATGAAGCACCTGCGTGAGGCTTTGATGAAGACCACTCCCGTTGGTCAGGAAGACATGATGGCCCTGCAGAGCAAGATTGAGCCCCTGTTGAAGAAGACCATGGAGCAGTCCCCCAAGGCTATCAACAACAAGAAGAAAGGTGAGGAATACATGAGCAAGCTCAAGAGCGACAAGGACTATACCTTCACCCAGAGCGGTATCGCTTACAAGGTGCTGGCAGCTGGTGAGGGCAAGAACTTCAGCGACAGCGACGTGGTTAAGGTGAACTACGTTGGCCGCCACCTCGATGGCACCGAGTTTGACAAGAGCGGTGAGAACCCCGTTCCCTTCAACCTCAAGCAGGTCATCCCCGGCTTCGCTGAGATGATTCAGCTCATGAAGCCCGGCAGCAAGGTAACCGTTGTTATCCCCGGTGAGCTGGCTTACGGCCCCGAGGGCAACCGCGGCATCGAGCCCAACGAGACTCTGATTTTCGACATCGAGACCGTAGGTCTGGATGACAGCCCCAAGCCCGCTGCTCCCAAGATTAACATCCCCGCCCAGATGAAGAAGAAATAATTCTGCGGGAATAACCCACTAACCACAAGCCGCCTTGCAGAGCGTTCTGCAAGGCGGCTTTTCTATTGTTTCCTTTGTCAAAGTTACAGCCAGAGGAGGAAATCCTCGCGCTGGAGTTTGGGATTGGGATTGAGGATGGCGATTTTGTTGTTGGTGTAGGTCTGGCCAGCGGGCATATAGGCGCAGCAGGCATCGTACAGGCGGGACATGGCCTCGTTGCGGTTCAGGTTGCGCATCACCACGACACACCGGGCGTCCAGCAGGCGTTTCAGCATCTCTTCATCCATAGGGGTGTTAACCAGCGCCAACAAGGGGCTCTCATCGGCTTTTCCGTCCTCCAGAAATTCATCTGTCGCCACCTTGATGTCATCGTAGCACTCCACCCTACCCAACTGCGTCCGCAACACACGCATGGCGAGCGCATTCTGCTCCAGCTGCGGATCACAGAGGCACAGACTGCTCTGGCTGTTCACCTGCAGCATCGTAACGCTCTCGATGCCGGTCGAGGCTCCCACCTGCAGCATATAATAAGGGTTGAAGAAATTCGTCACCCTGAACAAGAGCCTCGCCTCACGTTTGCTGATGAGGTCCATCTCGCGGTGCTGCTGGCGCGTTGTACCCGCCTTGACGGTGTCTATCAGCTGGCGGATGCCGCCGTAGGCATAATAAGGCAGTCGCTGACGCCACACGTTGCGCACAAACTTGTAGGCATAAGGCGAATGTATGCCGAAGCCGCCACTGCGGTGGTGGCGGCTCCAAGCATTCATGTATCGTTTCAGTTGAAACAAGGTGTTAGGCTTTAGGTGTTAGGGGCCTCTTCCTTGTTCTTGCGGAACAGCTTATCGCCAAACAGGGCGTAGTTCAGTGCCAGCAAGAGCAGGATGTAGATGGCAATAACAGCCACCTTGGCCCACGTCTGCGTCTTGTTCACCTCAGCAGGGGCAAACTTGAAGTCAATCTCGTGGTCACCGGCAGGCAACTGCAGGGCACGCAAGACGTAGTTCACGCGTCCCATCTCGGCAGGCTTGCCGTCAACGGTCACGTTCCATCCCCACGGGAAATAAATCTCGCTGAATACCGCCAAACCGCCATTGGCGCTGTGGCTCTTGTAAGTCAGGTGGTTGGGGGCATAAGATGTCTCGTAGATGGTATCGCCGGGCTGGACTGCCTTGGCCTCGCCCAGCTGCTGACGGAACTTGGCGTCGGCAACAGCGCTGCGGGCGGGGTTGAAGTCGTCGAGGAAAGCCATCTCGGCATCGGCATTGTCCACATAGGTGAGCGAGTCCACAAACCAAGCATTGCCCAGTGCGTCAGGGTTGCGCTGCACCGTCTGGTCATCGAGGATGAAGTAACGTGCATTGAGCATATTGAGCACCTGGATGTTGTTTTTGGTAATCTGATTCAAGATGAGGTCATTGTAGCGCGTCAACTTGGCGGCATGATAACCTCCCACAGTCTTATGGAAGTAGCTGGGCATCGCCTCACCGAAGTGCTGCATGTCCATCACTCGATAGTTCAAGTCCTTGTCCTGCAGAATCTGGGTGTCGACGGGACGGGGAGCAAACTGCTGCTCGGGCAAGTCGTAGCGCGAGGTGAAGGTGTCAGTGTTGATGTAACGCTTGTTCACACCATACATATCCACCAGCACGATGCCGGCGATGATGAGCGTAGCCACCATCTCGTTGACTAAACCCCTGAGATAGAACATGATCGCGGCAAATCCAGCGAGAAGTATACCAAAGCTGCGCCAAGCGTCACCGCTAACCAATGCGCCACGCACGGTGGCGATAGCTGCGTCAACGCTGGGATACTGCTGAATCTGTCCCGTAGCTACCAGCTGCTCGTATTCTGTGGCCGAGAAGTGGCCGAAGATACCCGGGAAGATAGCTGCCAGCAGGCAGACCAATTCGCACAGGCCGAAGGAAATCATCAACGGCAACTTGTACTTCTGCCAGTCATCACGGTTCTTGAAAAGCTCACGAAGGCCAAGGACTGCCAGAATGGGCATCGCAATCTCGGCAATGACAAGGATTGATGCCACAGTGCGGAACTTGTTGTACATCGGGAAGTGGTCAATCATCAAGTCGGTGAGCCACATCATGTTGTGGCCCCACGAGAGCAGGATGCTGATGATGGTGGCAATGAGCAAAGCCCATTTCACGGGGCCCTTGACAATGAGGCAGCCCAGCAGGAACAGGGCGCAAATCAGGGCACCGACATAAACGGGGCCGTTGGTCATGGGCTGGTCACCGAAGTATTGCGGGAACTGGCTCAGAATCTGCACATCCTGCTGATTCATCTCGCCGTTGTTCGCCATCGTCTGAGCCTTCTTGGTATCGCTCAGCAGCAGCGGCTTGTTCTCGCCATGCTCGGGCTTGATGGTGGCACCACCCTTCACGTTGGGAATGAGCAGGGTGAAGGTCTCGTCCTTGCCATAGCTCCACTGGGTGATATAGTCCTTGTCGAGGCCGCCCTTGGTGGGCTTGGCAGAAGCGGCATCCTCGCCTGTAGAGGCGAGTTCGCTGTGGCCGCCGCGCATGGTCTCCTGGGAGTACTTATAGGTCATCATCAGGTTGGGCGAGTTAGCTGCCAGCGCGAGCAATGCGGCAACCGCCAGGCATGCCGTAGCGATGCACCAGCGTCCCACCTGCTTGTCGAGGATGGCCTTGACGAGATAGCCGATGACCAGCGCCACGATGAGGAACATCGAGTAATAGGTCATCTGCACATGGTTGCTTGCCAGCTGCAATGCAGCAAAGAAAGCTGCCACGGCCATACCGCCCAAGTACTTACCGCGATAGCACCACACGATACCGGCGATGGTGGGCGGGATATAGGCGAGCACCATGAGTTTCCAGATGTGGCCGGCGCCCATGAGGATGAAAAAGTAACTCGAGAACGCATAGCCGATGGCACCCAGCACGGCATAGTACCATTTGACCTTGAAGGCGAGCATCAGGATGAAGAAGCCCAGCATCAGGATAAACAGCCAGCTCACCGGTGTGGGGAAATACAGGCGGTAGAGCGCCGATGCAGGCGAGAGCATTGTCGTGCCCTCGTAGGTCGGCGCAATCTGGAAGGCGGGCATACCGCCAAAGAGGGCATCGGTCCACCAGGAATTCTCACCCGTCTGTTCCTGGAATGCCTTAATTTCCTGGCTGTTGGCTATGCCCTGCATGACGTCGTGCTGCTGCATGACATCACCGTTAACAGCGTTGGGATAGAAATAAATCCACGAAATGGCGGCAAAGACTACCACCGCAATCGCAAAGTGAATCACGTCGGCAAGCGACAGCGACCCAATCAGTTTCTTGTCTAAGCTACTTTTCATTATATCTGTTGATTAGTTATTCTCTTGATTTGAACTTGCAAAAATAAGCAAAAATATTCAGTCATCAAGGATAAGCCCCGGTTTTTTAAAGACAACTCTCCAAAACCGAGGCTCAAACAGGTGTTTCCATACGAGGCTTTATGCCCCATTCAGAATCAAGTCGATCAGGTCTGTCACATCACCGATGCCGATGATGCCGTCGCCCGTGAGGTCTGCGGCCTCAAAGACAAATGACTGCACTGTCCCATTCAGGATGTAGTCAATCAGGTCGGTGATGTCACCGATGCTGACCTGTCCGTCACCGTTCACATCGCCTCTGATGAAGTCGCCGTTCAACAGGGGCAAGTAGGTGTCGGTCACATCGCTCACCTGGTACTTGTTGGTCTGAGTGGTCACCTCAAAGAAGGAGGTTTCCCTCACGCCCGTCACATCGACGGTCTGGTGACTGCTGGCAGTGCTGCCGCCCTGATTGAAGACGAAGTTCACGCAGTACTGGCTGCCCGTAATGGTGAAAGTCTTGTAATAGAACTTCACACCGCCCACGATGCGGGTATCGGTAATCGTCTCGCCGGGCCAGTTGCCGCACTGCTGCACATTGTTGCTGTCCCAGCAGTAGTAAACCACGTTAGACCAATTGTTAGGTGCGACGGTCGGGTCCTTGAGATAGACAGTAATCTCGTAGGAGTCATATACCTCATTTACAACGAGGTAGTTGCGTGTGATGATGCCTGTCACCGCACCGTTAATCAGCAGGCCCGCCTTCAGGGTCAGGCAACGGTTGATGGTGACGTCGCTGCCGCTGGCAATGACAGTGCCGTTGGTGGCGGTGGGTTCACTGCCGTCGAGAGTATAGACTATCTGAGCGCCTGCAGTCTGGCTCACCGCGGTGAGCTTGACCTGGAACGGGTCCACACGTTTGCCACTGGGGACACTTGCCCACGCCGTCTCGGTGCTCTTGCTCAGCGCCAAGCGATAGTTTGTGCCGCTCAATACCGTGACGTAGGTCGAGGGGATTGAGTAGGAGGTGCTGCCCATGGCGGCAATCAACATACCACGCGTGCCCGTAGTGCGCTGGGCATAGTAGTTGGACGAGGAGTTGTAAGCCTGCTGGGCCGTCGAACTGGTGTTTGTAATGCCTGCCAGCTGGCGTGCGTAAATCATCTGCTTGATGCTTTCCTTGTAGTCCATCCAATGCTTGAGGAAGATGCAAGGGGTGCCAGGCATGGCCAGCATGTAGGCATTGGCCGCCTCGGCATACTGGTTGAGGGGGTCCTGCGGGTTGCTGGCGTCGCGGTACTGCGTGTCATGGTTCTCGACAAAGGTGACCGCGTAGCGCTTGTAGTTGGCCTCCATATTCAGGCCCTTGCCCGTGCCCGACAGGTTAGTCCACTTGTTGTTGTTAACGGCGTCACGCACGGTGTAGCGGAAGGGGAAGTCAAAGGCGGCGCTCTGCACCACATTGTTGACCTTAGTGCCGTCAATCCACGACTTCACTGCACTCAGGTTGCCGTCCCAATACTCGCCAACCGAGTATGTGGGCACTGCATAGGCGTTGTACAGGCCCGTATAGCTTGCAGCATAGCCCCTGGTCATGTCATAGCGGAAACCGGCATAGCCCAAGTCGTTGAGCAGCATGTTGAGGTAGGCCTTGACGCTTTTCTGAACGTTGGTGCTGGCATGGTCCAGGTCACGCAGGCCGCTCCAGTCCTCACCGCTGTCGTTGTTGCTGCTCAGCGAGTAGCCGTGAGAGGAAGCCCAGCTAAGGGCTGCCCCGCCGTCGTCATCGCGGCAGATGTCGGTCGATTTGAGCTGGTAAGTGACACCCTTGTAGGTCTCGGCAGGAAAGTCCACCCAGTTGGAGACATTCTTACGGTGGTTGATGACCACGTCGGCGATGGTGCCGACGCCCTTGGCCTTGAAGGTGTTGATCATCGATTGCAGCTCCGCCTTGGTGCCGAAGGAGCTGTTGTAGTTTGTGAACCAGTACAGGTCATCGTAGCCCATCGAGGTATAGCCGCCGCAGTTACCGCTCTGCGGTATCCACACCAGTTTGAAGAACTCGGCCAATTCATCGGCCTGAGACTCGAGGTTTGTCCACTTGCTGTCGTTATAGGAATCCCAATAGAATCCCTGCAGCATCACGCCGCCATAATTCGACGGCCAACCCTGCCCCAGCATCAACAAGGGCAAGGCCATCAACGTTAGAATACTATAAATCCGTTTCATACTTTTCAGTTTTCAGTTTTCAGTTTTCAGTTTTCAGTTTTCAGTTAGTTGCGGATGCCGCTGAAAACTGCAAAACTGCAAACTCATTTTGGTTAATATCGCCACAAAGTTAGTGCAAGCCGAAGACAATGGCAAAGAAAAATGTACTTTTTCTTGCCATTGTTGAGACACCGCTAACTTGCACGACCAACGGGAGGGAAATAATCATGCCACAAATTGATTATATTTAGTCAAGCCCCCGAATACCGTTCCAAACGGGATTTACCATTCACCATTGAAGAGGTAGTCGATGAGTGCGGTGACGTCGGCGATGGTGATTAGTTCGTCGCCGTCTATATCAGCTTTCAAGATGTTAACGGCCCACCACTTGCGAGGCCCGAGGACATAATCAATCTCAGCCGTCACATCGGCAATGTTTACCATGCCATCACCATTCACGTCAGGGACATAGTTCTCCATAGCAGGCACAGTAACCACTTGGTCAAGCAAGAAATTATAGTACCCTTCTTCATATCCTGCGTATACAAAAACCAGAACATCATAATCCACACGGCCTCGTGGCAGTACACAAGGAACGTCAACCGGCACGTCTTCGACACTCATCCTAAACGTAAAGTTATCTCCTCCATCAAATGGTTCCAAAATGAGACTATTGTCTGTCAAATATTCATTAAGACCATAAACAGGCAATATTATATGAGGAAGGGGCGGCACATATACCTCATATTCCACATAATAGCTGGGGAGACAGCCCTCGGCCCTGGCGTAGGCCCCAAAGGTATAATACTGCTCCTCATCGGTCAATTCAATCGTGTAGGGGTTCTCCACCTCGGTAAGGTCTTTATAGAGGTGCACCTCGCCTTCGCCATAGGCTGTAACGACCCAGCATTCTTCACCTTCCTGTACTTCTATCACGGGGTCCGGGGTACGTTCCTGGGCGACAGCAACAACTGCCGAGAACGCCAACAACATCACAATACTATAAATCCGTTTCATCATCTTTGCAAATATTTAAAAGTTAATCACGCCACAAATATAGCAATTATCCCGCAATCCGCAAAAAACAGCATAGCAAAATCAACCCCGGCAACGTGAGAAGTTGTCGGGGTTGAAAGATATCGTATGAAATGAGAAATCAATCAGTTGCGGCTGCCAAGGATGCGCAGCAGGTGCAGGAACAGGTTGATGAAGTCGAGATAGAGCGTCAGGGCGCCCATCGTGGCGACCTTGCCGAGCATCGAGGGGTCGGCCTCGGCACACATGCGCTTGATAGCCTGGGTATCCCATGCGGTAAGTCCCACAAAGATGAGTACACCAGCCACACTGATGCACCATGCCATCATGGAGCTCTGCAGGAAGATGTTGACAATCATGCAGACAAGCAGTCCGATGAAAGCCATGAACATGAAGGCGCCAAACTTGGACAAGTCCTGACGGGTGGTGTAGCCCATGATGGTCATCACGCCGAACATGCCAGCAGTGATGGCAAAGGTCAGGGCGACGCTAGTGCCTGTGTAAATCAACAGGATGGGCGACAAGGTGATGCCGTTCAAGACGCTGTAGGCATAGAACAGCGCGGTGGCGGTGCCGCTGCTCAACTTGTTGATGCGGGCGCTGAGGTAAATCACCAGACCCAACTCAAGGCCAAACAGCACGAAGTAGGTCAAGCTGCTGGCGAAGAACACGCTCATGATTGCCGGGCTCGACAAAACCAGGAGCGAGGTGACGGCGGTCACCAGCAGTCCCAGGGTCATCTTGCCATACACCTTGCGCATCACACCAGCGACATAGCGCTGCAGCGTCATTTCATTCTCGGCCTGAACAGCGGTGTCATAACCGTAGCTGTTCGAAATATTCTCATTCCAGTTGTTCATAATTCTTTTGTTTTCTATTGTCAGTTTTCTGTCTTCAGCATTAATCTGCAATTACCATGCCAATTGCTCTCCTCTGCGGGCAATAGCCCGCAATACACTACATGCGAGAGGGCATTTCGATGCCCAGGAGCGACATGCCGCGCTTGATGACGTCGGCCACGGTCTCGCTCAGCAGCTGGCGGAAGCAGCGCACGGCGGTGTCCTGCTCCTTAAGGATGCTGCAGTCGTGGTAGAACTGGTTGTACTCCTTGGCCAGGTCATAGACGTAGTTGGCGATGAGGGCGGGGCTGTAGTTGCGGCCGGCATCGGCAACGACAGTGGTGAAGTCGGCAAGCTTCTGAATCAGCGAGGTCTCCTTCTCGTTGGGAGCCACGGTGCTGATGTCCACGGCCTTGTAGTCATCGCAGCACTTGCGCAGCACCGACTGGATGCGGGCATAGGTGTACTGGATGAAGGGACCGGTGTTGCCGTTGAAGTCGATGGACTCGCTGGGGTCGAACAGCATGGTCTTCCTGGGGTCCACCTTGAGGATGAAGTACTTCAAGGCACCCAGGCCAATCATGCGCAGCACGTCGTCGCGCTCGTCCTCGGGCACGCCCTGCAGGCGGCCGGGCTCGTTGGCCATGTCGGTTGCCGTGGCAATCATCTCGTCCATCAGCTCGTCGGCATCGACGACAGTGCCCTCGCGAGACTTCATCTTGCCATTGGGCAGTTCGACCATACCGTAGGAGAAGTGTACCAGGTCCTTGCCCCACTTGAAGCCCAGCTTGTCGAGCAGCAGCGAGAGCACCTGGAAGTGGTAGTTCTGCTCATTGCCCACGACATAAATCATCTGGTCGATGGGATAGTCCTTGTAGCGCAGTTGGGCGGTACCGATGTCCTGGGTCATATAGACCGACGTGCCGTCGCTGCGCAGCAACAGCTTGTGGTCCAGACCGTCGGGCGTGAGGTCGGCCCACACGCTATTGTCGTCCTTGCGGTAGAAGATGCCCTTCTTGAGGCCCTCGAGCACGGTGTCGCGGCCCACGAGATAAGTGTCGCTCTCGTAGTAGATTTTGTCGAACGAAACGCCCATGCGGCGGTAGGTCTCGTCAAAACCGGCATATACCCAGCCGTTCATCCGCTCCCACAGGGCGCGAACTTCGGGGTCGCCAGCCTCCCAGCGGCGCAGCATGTCGTGTGCCTCCTTGATGAGGGGCGCCTCTTTCTCGGCCTCCTCGGGGGGCATGCCCTTGTCGATGAGTTCCTTGATTTCGGCCTTGTAGTGCTTGTCAAATGCCACATAGAAGTCGCCGATGAGGTGGTCACCCTTCTTACGGGCAGACTCGGGCGTGGCGCCGTTGCCCCACTTGAGCCAGGCAAGCATCGACTTGCAGATGTGGATGCCGCGGTCGTTGACGATGTTGGTCTTTACCACCTTGTAGCCGTTGGCCTCCATAATCTTGGAGAGACTGTAGCCCAGCAGGTTATTGCGCACGTGGCCCAGGTGCAGGGGCTTGTTGGTGTTGGGCGACGAGTACTCAATCATCACCAGCTGGCTATCGTCGGCAGCTGCCTTGAAGCCATAGTCGGGCGTCTCGGCAACGTGCTTGAGCACGCTCGTCCAGAACGACGGCTTGATGGTGATGTTCAAGAAACCCTTGATGACGTTGAACTTCTCAACGGCGTCGCAGTGGGCCAGCATGTGCTCGCCAATCTCCTGAGCCGTCACGTCGGGCGCCTTGCGTGATGCCTTCAGGAACGGGAACACCACAATCGTCTCATTGCCCTCAAACTCCTTCTTGGTCGTCTGGGGAACAATCTTCTCGGCGGGAAAATCCACGCCATACAACTCCTTCACCGCCACCGCGGTAGCCTCAGCCAATATCTGATCAATCGACATAATTCCTCTAAGTTTTACAATTCAAACTGCAAAGGTAGTGCAAGTTGAGCGGAATGCCAAATTTATTTGAGCATTCCCGAGACGCAGCCTACCTTCGCCAATTAATTGGCAAAGGTACAAAAAAAAGTAGAGACGCAAAATCTTGCGTCTAATTACCCAGAGCAACCGCAAAAAAAATATTTCTTTATCTAGATTGTCATAAAACTCAATAATTATGTCTAAATTTGCAAAATAAGATAATCTCTAATTCATAGTGCCATTATGAGAATCCGTATCCTTATCTCTATTTTTATAACGTGTCTTTCATTCCTGAGTTCCGTGTGGGCGGAAAGCGTCAGCGAGGGTGAGGCACGGCAGATTGCCTCGAGTTTTATGTCCAGCCATTTCATGACTGGCATCAGTGCCGGCCCGTGCCTTGCGCATCGGGCTCCGAGCACTAAGGCTGGTGAAGCAGCGCCCTACTATGTGTTCAATGCTGGAGACGTGGGTGACGGATATGTCATCGTTGCCGGTGATGACCGTGTGCCGCAGGTGCTGGGCTATAGCGATGAGGGCTACTTTGACCACGACAATGTGCCTGAAGCCATGCAGGCTTGGCTCGACAGCTATGCCGCCCAAGTTGCCGCCCTGGACGAGGGTGCCACTAAGGCAAGCCACATCAAGACAGCCCAACCCATCGCCCCACTGGTAAAGGCCAACTGGTCGCAGAACCCGCCCTACAACATCCTGCTGCCCTACCGCTCCAACGGCACTCACGCCCTGGTGGGCTGTGTGGCGACAGCAGCAGCCCAGGTGATGTATTACTGGCAATGGCCTAAACAACCGACGAAACCGATTCCTGGTTATGTGTCCAAGACGCTGAAATACAATATGCCTGCTCTGGAGCCTGTCACCTTTAACTGGCAGTTGATGCGTGACAACTATCTCATCAGTGATACCGTCGAGCCCTCGCCCCTGGCTGTAGCAACACTGTGTCTCTACTGTGCTCAGGCGGTACAAATGGACTTCAAGGAGAAGACCTCATCGGCTTCAACCATCGATCTGTGCGACGTAATGCCGCAGTACTTCGACTACTCTCCTGAAGCCCAGTTCATGTACCGCACTTACTATTCCACCGAGCAGTGGGAGAACCTGATTCTCAACGAACTGAAGGCCCGCCGTCCCGTCATCTACAGCGCCAGCCAACTGTCTGGCGGCCATGCCTTTATCTGTGACGGATATGACGGCAATGGCATGTTCCACATCAATTGGGGCTGGAACGGCTCGGACAACGGCTACTTCCTGCTGAACATCCTGAATCCTGATCAAGCTGCCCCTGGCAGTGCTGATGAGTCACACGGCTACGTCCTGAGACAAGCCGTGATTGTGGGACTGCACCCCAACACGTCAACCGAAATGGGCCTGATTATTCACGACAGGGGCATCAAGATCGAGAATACCGTCAATACCCGCACCTCGATGGACCAGGATTTCAAGGTGACTCAAGAGACCCAGTTCCTGAATGGCACGACACGAACAGTCGGATTCAACTATGCATGGGGCCTGTATCATAACGGAGAGCTGCTCAAGGTTATGCAGTCAGGCGTCAAGGAAAAACTGGAGAGCTGGTATTACACCTCCCTCTCTAGGACATTGTCACTGGGCAGCGGCATCCCGAATGGCACCTACCGCATCATCCCCCTCTACAGCGAGTTGAATTCCACCAACTGGAAGCCCTGCCCCGGCAACGATGTCAACTTCATTGAGGTCACCATCAACGGCAATAATTGTACCTTTACCTGCTACAGCAACGCCTTGACCCCCGACTATAAGGTCAACAGCATCGATGTCAAGGGCAACATGCATCCCAACAGGCCCGTGGATCTCACCCTGAACATGACCAATAACGGCTATACCAGCAACGACATCATCTATATGTTCGCCGAGGACAAGGTGGTATCGGTGGGATTGGCCGATTTCCCGCACGGCCAGACGCGCGATTTCGCCATGTGCTATATGCCCGAAAAAGAAGGCAAGGTGAACCTCAAGTTCACCCTTGACGAGGATGGCAAGCAAGTGCTGGCCGAGAAGGTAGTTTCCATCGACCCGATGCCCGCGGCAAACCTGACAGGCTCCATCAATGTACTTAATGTCACCGATGCGGCCAATAAGATTATCACCGCCAAGGACTTCAGCGGAACCGTCACCATCAGGAACTCAGGCACGACGACCTATGACGAGGACATCATTTTCACGCTCTACAAAGTGACCTATGAGGGCCACGGCAGCGGAATCCAGTCGATTACCCAGCATCTGACCCTCGAGCCCAGGCAGTCCAAGACGTTGACCTTCCATCTGGACAATGTCATCGACGGTTGGCAGTACTTTGCCTATGCCTTCTTCTACAGTGAGGGTGAAAGGAAGTCGATAAGGGGTACCGGTTCCTACACCATTATGTTCCCGCCAGCCACTATCACGGGTGATGTCAATGGCGACGGGGTGGTCAACATCAGCGACATCAATGTGCTGATTAACATGATTCTGACCGGCAACAATGACCCCGTCGGGGACGTGAACGGCGACGGGGTGGTCAACATCAGCGACATCAACGCCACCATCAGCATCATCCTCACCCAGGGGTGAAGACGATGACGGAGATGACGGAGGCTGAGCCTCCGCCCACGGGACAACGGGAGCCCCCCTCGACAACAAGTCAGCCCCTCGCGAATGACGAGGGGCTGACTTGTTATTATTTGGGAAGGGTTAAAGCAAGGCGGGGAGCTGGAAGAGGCGAGTGCCGTTGGAGCCCTTGATGAGGATGTAGTGGCCCTCGGGGCGGGCCGCGGTGATGGCGGCCTTGACCTGCTCGACGTCGTCAAACTTGCGATAGGGACAGTCGATGTCCTTGAACTCCTGGCCCACGAGCCATACCTCGTCAAAAGGGCAGTTCTTGAGGTGCTCCACCACGCGGCGGTGCTCCTCGGCGCTGCTGTCGCCCAGCTCGCGCATCTCGCCCAGGATAGCCATCTTGGGGCTTACCTGCATCAGGCTGAAGTTGTCGAGGGCGGCGGCCATCGAGGTGGGGTTGGCGTTATAGGCGTCCACAATGAGGTGGTTGTGCTCGGTCTCGGTGAGCTGGGAACGGTTGTTGGAGGGCACGTAGTTCTCGATGGCATGGCAAATCTGCTCGGGCGTGATGTCGAAGTGCAGACCCACGGTCACGGCTGCCAGCACATTGTCGAGGTTGTAGCTGCCGATGAGGTGCGTCGCCACCTCATGCCACTCGCCAGCCTCGCCATCTCTCCAGCGCAGGCGCAGGAAGGGGTCACAGGCGATGAGTTCGCCATAGACACTCGCACCCTTGCGGTTCAAATCCCGGGTATAGAATTCGGCCTTGACGCCCTTTGGGAGGATGCCCATCAGGTGCTCGTTGTCGGCATTGATAAAGATGACGCTGCCAGGCTGGGTGGCCAGATAGTCATAGAGTTCGCCCTTGGTGCGGATAACGCCCTCAAGCGAGCCGAATCCCTGCAGGTGGGCCTTGCCGACGTTGGTGATAAGGCCGCAGGTCGGCTCGGCAGTCTCGACAAGGGTCTTGATGTCGCCAGGGTGGCTGGCACCCATCTCGACAATGGCGATTTCGCACATGACGTTGAGGCGGAACAGCGTCTTGGGCACACCCACGTCGTTGTTGAAGTTGCCCTCGGTGGCCATCTCGTCATAGCGCTCGCCGATGACGGCACGCACGAGTTCCTTGGTCGTCGTCTTGCCGTTGGTGCCGGTGATGCCGACGACGGGAATGTCGAAGCGGCGACGGTGCTCACGCGCCATGTCCTTGTAGGCCTGCAGCGTGTCGGGCACGAGAGCCATCTGTCCCGGGCCCTGATAATCGTTATATACCTGCTCGTCATCGACAATGGCCACGGCGCAGCCTTTTTCCAGCGCCTGTGCGGCAAACTGGTTACCGTCAAAGCTTTCGCCCTTCAAGGCGATGAAGATGCTGCCCTCGGGGCACTCGCGGCTGTCGGTGGTGATGACAGGATGTTGCTCGTAGATTGCGTAAAGTTCCTTGCTGTTCATAATGATGTCAGTTATTTTGCTGCAAAAATACAAAAAAGCACAAAAAATTGTGTAATTTTGCACCCGAAAATTAATGTGCGCACAAAATAATGAACTACACCAAAAGAACCATAGCCATCGTGTGTGGTGGCGACTCCTCGGAATATGAGGTTTCCCTGCGTTCGGCACAGGGCATCGACTCGGCATTTGACCACGAGCGTTATGACGTCTATATCGTTCTTATCAGGAAAGAGGACTGGCACGTGAACCTGCCCGACGGCAGCACGCCCCCCATCGACAAGAACGACTTCTCGTTCATGAAGGACGGCAAGAAAATCCGCTTTGACTACGCCTATATCACCATCCACGGCACCCCTGGCGAGAACGGTGTGCTGCAGGGCTACTTTGACATGATAGACCTGCCCTACTCCACCTGCAACGTGCTGGTCGAGGCGTTGACGTTCCACAAGTTCGCGCTAAACAACTACCTGAAGGCCTTCGGCTGCTCGGTGCCCGACAGCATCCAGGTGCGCCGCGGCGTGCCCCATGACTGGACTGCCGAGAAGGTTAAAGACTATTTGGGTATGCCCTGCTTCGTCAAGCCCACAGCCGACGGTTCCAGTTTTGGCGTTACCAAGGTGAAAAGCTGCGACCAGCTGGACGAGGCGATGGAGTTCGCCTTCAAGCAGTGCGATAACGTGATGATTGAGCGTTTCCTTGATGGCACCGAGGTCACCGTGGGCTGCTACAAGACCAAGGAGAAATCGGTCGTTTTCCCCGTTACCGAGGTAGTGACCGACAACGAGTTCTTTGACTACGATGCCAAGTATAACGGCCAGGTGGAGGAAATCACCCCTGCCCGCATCAGCGATGAACTGACCGCCGCCCTGCAGGCCGAGACGTCGCGCATCTACGACATCCTGCACTGCAACGGCATCATCCGCATCGACTACATCATTACCAAGAACCCCGACGGCAGTGACCACATCAACCTGCTGGAAATCAACACGACGCCTGGCATGACCGTCACCAGCTTCATCCCCCAGCAAGTGCGCGCCGCCGGCCTCTCGCTAACCGACGTCCTCACCGACATCGTCGAGAACCAGTTTTAAAACAAGAAAGGAGGGTTGACCCTCCTTTCTTGTTGATTAGCGATTAGAGATTAGCGATTAGAGATTAGAGATTAGAGATTAGAGATTAGAGATTAGTGATTAGTGATTAGTGAGTAATTAGTGTGGTAATTGTTTGACTTTGCTTGAGCGCAAACCACTAATCAGTTTTGAAGTGTTATAAATAAGAGGCTTTATTTGATTAAAGTCTGTATCTGAGATATAATCAAGGTCAACAGCGATTTGCAACTGGCAATATATTTCCATCACTGAGCCAAATGCAATTTCCAAAAAACGAATTTGTTCTTTAACTGATATACGGCCATTACCCTCAGCGATATTGGATGGAACTGAAATCGCAGCGCGGCGCAACTGGTCACAAAGCACATATCGCTCCTCATTGGGGAATTTCTTGAGCAACTGATAAACAGCTAATACCAGTTTTCTGGATTCCTGCCAAGCATTTAATCTCTCAAATTGATATTCCATCTTGCAGTATCATTTCTCTAATCTCTAATCTCTAATCACTAATCAAGGATTAATTGTGGATGATTAGTGCGGATTGGGGAGGGATGGTGACTTTGCCGGATTTGGTTTTCACCGTGGTGAGGCCGTCCTTATCGCACTTGATGTTGCGGCAGACGACGGTGTAGGTGCCGTCGGGGATTTCGATGGTGCGGGCACGCTTGTGGGCATTGAAGGCAACGTAGATGTCGCCCCAGGTCTCACCAGGCACTTTCTTGCCGTTGATGTGGTAGACAACGAGGCAGTTGGCGCCAGGCAGGAAGTCGAGGTTGCGGCGCACCATGTCAGCACTGCCCATGTGGAAGGCGGGATGTGCCTTGCGCAGGGCGATGAGGTTCTGGTAATACTCCATCACCTGCGGGTAACGCTCCAGGTTGTCCCAGTCGAGGTGGTTGATACTGTCAGGGCTCTCGTAGCTGTTGTGGACACCCTTCTTGTTGCGTAGCATCTCCTCACCACTGAGCATGAACGGCACGCCCTGCGAAGTCATCACGACGGTCTGTGCCAGCAGGTCGAGGCGAATGAGTTCGTCGAGGGTAATGTCCTTGACGCTTGCCTGGAGGCGGTCTACCAGACACATGTCGTCATGGCAGCTGACGTAGGAAATCATCTGGGTGGGTTCGGTGGCATAGGGTGCCTTGCTGTAATTCACCTGGCTATAGTCCACGCCAGGATGTTTGATGGCGCCCACGATGCCGAACTTGATGCTCTCCTCGTTGCCCTTGACACCACCCAGGAAGGCAGCCTTGCTGTTGCTGTCCCAGGGGCCGCGCAGGGCGTCACGGATTTCGTCGCTAAAGGCGGCGATGCCGGGCATCTGCTGAATATTGGCCTTCATCGCCAGCTGTTCGCCGGGAATGGCGCAACTACCGGCGCTCCAGCCCTCGCCATAGATGAAGATGTCGCTGGGCAGAGCGGCGCGGATGGCGTTCATCGTCGTGATGTCATGCACACCCATCAGGTCGAATCGGAAGCCATCGATGTGGTACTCCTCAACCCAATATTTCACACTTTCAATCATGAACTCGCGCATCGCTTCGCGCTCACTCGCCGTCTCGTTGCCGCAGCCGCTACCGTTGCTGTAGGTGCCATCGGTGTTCTTGCGGTAGAAATAGTCGGGACGGGTGAGCTGGAAAGTGCTGCCGTCGATGTTCCAGGTGTGGTTATAGACCACGTCGAGGATGACCTTGATGCCAGCCTGATGGAGGGCCTGCACCATCTGCTTGAATTCGCGGATGCGCACCTCGGGCTTGTAGGGGTCGGTGGAATAGCCGCCCTCGGGCACGTTGTAGTTCACGGGGTCATAACCCCAGTTATACTGCGGCTCGTCGAGACGGGTCTCATCGACCGAGGCATAGTCAAACGACGGCAGAATGTGCACAGCGTTCACACCCAAGGTCTTGAGGTGCTCGATGGCGCGCGGCTCGGTCAAGGCAAGGAATTTGCCCCTATAGGTAAAGCCGCCCGACTCGTCGATGGAGAAATCGCGATGGTGCATCTCGTAGATGATGAGGTCCTTAGCAGCAATGGCAGGTCGCTTGTCGGCACTCCAATCCTGAGGATTGGTCTGTGCCATATCAACGATGGCACCGCGCTTGCCGTTCACGCCAACAGCGGTAGCCCAGATGCCCGGGCACTCGCCGCGGAACTTGCCGCCGTACTGCACGTCGAAGGTGTAGAACTTGCCCTTGAGGTCGCCCTTGACGGTGGCCTGCCACAGGGTTCCACCAGCCTGCACACGCTTCATGTTGACGGTCTTGACGGGTTTGCCGCCCAATCCATCCTTGTAGATGCGCAGTTTCACCTGCTGGGCGTCACTGTTGGTCTCAATCGTAAAGGCGCTCGCGCCGGGGCTGTAATTGACCCCAGTGCGAGCGTTGATAGTCATTGGTACGAGTAATGCCATGATTATCGCAACCAGTTTAATCAGATGTTTCATTAGCGTCCACTTTGAGAGATGATTTCCTTAAGGTGGTTGTTGAATGCATCGGCCTTCATCAGCTGCTCGATGGTGTGATGCATGCGGTAGCGCCAATAGTGACGCGGATTGGCCGGGATGTTGATGCGCTCGGCATCGGCATCGGCCAGACGCATCTTCTCATCGATGGCGAGCCAATCCTGCAACGAGAGCAGGCACAGCATCGACGGACTGGCGAGGTGGGCACGAACGATGTCGTCGGCCAGCCATCCGGGAAGCGGATGGGGAGCAGCCTCGCTGTGCCACAGCGACGTGTTGAAGTATTCCTGGGTGCGGTCCCAGTCCTCGTCCCACCACTGCCTCATCGTGGGCATGTCGTGGGTCGAGATGGTGGCGACACTGCGGTAGGGGTTGGCGTTGAGATTGCCGAACTTGATGTGGTTGTCCTTGGGCATCGACTGGATTTCGAGGCTCAGGATGCGCAACTCGTTCATTACCCATGCCACGCAGTCGGGCACCATGCCCAGATCCTCGGCACACACGAGCATGCGGGTGGCCTGCACCAGTTTGGGCAGTTTCTTCATCGCCTCGTGATACCAGAAGTCGTTGTTGCGGTGGTAGTAGTACTCGTTGTAGAGCTTGTTGAAGGCCGCCTTGTCGTTGTCGTAGAGCGCCTCGTAGATGAAGTCGAACTGCACCGAGATGCGCGGGTGATACAGGGCGGGATTCTTGCGGTCGCGCACAAACAGCACGTCGCTGATGAGGGCATACAGGCCGTCGCGCAGCCAGATGTCCTCGTCGTTGGTCTTGCCTTGGAATGCCGCCTCAATCTTGCGCTGGGTTTCATACTCGGGCTTCATGCGGTAGATGTCGTCATGCGTACGCTCCACATACTTCTGACGCACCAGGTCGGCCTTCTCACCGAAGATGCGGTCCAGCACCCAGTCGGCAATAAAGGGCTCGGTCATCAGCTTCTCCTGGAAGTTGAGGCCGTAGCTGCGGATTTCATCGGCGCTCATGCCCTGCGAGGGCGAGAACTGGCCCAGCAGACCGTGGACAGCATTGATGGGGATTTCCCAGATGCGGAAGAATCCCAGCACATGGTCGATGCGGTAGGCGTCGAAGTACTGCGCCATCTTGCGGAAACGCTTTACCCACCACTTGCAGCCATCGGCGAGCATCACGTCCCAGTTATAGGTCGGGAAGCCCCAGTTCTGACCGTTGGTCGAGAAGGCATCGGGCGGAGCACCTGCCTGGCCGTTGAGGTTGAAGTACTTGGGTTCTACCCATGCCTCGACACTGTCGCGGCTGATGCCGATGGGAATGTCACCCTTGAGGATGACGTGCTTGCTCTGGGCATACTCATGGGCGGCGTGCATCTGCTTGTCGAGGTAATACTGAACGTAGTACCACAGGGCAGCCTCCCTAAACGCCTTGGTGCGCGGATTGGACATCGCTGCACGCTCCTCGTCGCTGAAGGTGTGGTGCGTGGGCCACTTCGAGAAGGTTGCCGTGCCGTACAGGTCACGGTAGTGGCTGAATGCGGCATAGGGCACCAGCCAATCCTGGTTGGCGTCAAAGAACCTCTTGAATTCGTCGCTCTTGAGCACTTGTGCGCCCTCCTGCTCGAACAGCAGTTTGATGTACTCGCGCTTGGCATTGTTGACGCGCTCATAATCGATTTGCGGCAGGGCATTCAGTTCCTTGCGCAGTTTCTCGAACTCGGCGGCACGTTTTTTGTCGGCGAGTTTGGGCAGCTGGCGCAGGTCCATGTACTGCGGATGCAGGGCGTAGATGCTGATGCTGTTGTAGGGGTAGCTGTCGCTCCACGTGTGGGTGATGGTGGTGTCGTTGATGGGCAACACCTGCAGGGCACGCTGACCCGTGCTGGCCACCCAGTCCACCATCAGCTTGAGGTCACCGAAATCGCCCACGCCGAAGCTGCCCTCGCTGCGCAGCGAGAAGATGGGCACCACGGTTCCCGCGAGCTTGACGGGATAGAGCGGGAAATAGGCCTGCTGCAACTCATAGACGATGTGCTCGCCATCCTTGAGGACAGGCAGCAGGACGGTGCGGTTGTCGCCAGTCTCCCAGATGACGGCCTTGTTCTTGCCGCCCATGATGACAAACTTGAACTCCACAAACGCCTTCTTGAAAGCCGCACCATCGAGCGAGATGACCCACTCGTTGTGGTTGTGCTCGGTCATCTTGAGAGCCTTGCTCTCGTCCCAGTCGCCCAGCGTCGGCTCATTGCCCACGACGCCCAGCACCTCGCCCGTGCGCAGCTGTGGTGCACGCACTTTCAATTGCACGATGGTCGGGAACTTGCACTTGGCGACAGGCTGATGTTTGCGCAGCGCCACACAGTCGGTAAAGGCCGAGCTGTACAGGTAGCTGTCATCGGGCATGTCGTTCCAGTGGTCATAGGTGATATATCGTGAAGCCCTCGAGGCATTCAGGTCCAGACGATGAGGAATGACCGTCCACTCCTGGCGCATCTGCTTGCCATCGCGCTCCACGCTGTAGTAATAGTCGATGTAACCGGCCTTGGCGGGAACATCAAGGTCACATTTCCATATTCTGTCACTTGCCGGCTTCATTACATGGCTAGCAGCCTTCTCGCCGGTGTCGCTATTCACGATATTGAGTACAAGATTTTCACCATAAACGGTGCCGTACTCGATGTTGAATCTAACTTTCATGATTATAGTAGTTTAAAGTTCTTAGTTCTTGTGTTTTTTGTCCTCGATTAAGAAGACGCAAACGGCACCCACAGCCAGCAGGATGCCTGCCAGCAGGAGCATGTTGCCCTGCACACTGCCCATGGCAGCAAGCAGCACACCACCCAATGCGGCTGCAATAATCTGCGGCAAGCAGATGGTGCAGTTGAACAGACCCAACGCGGTACCCATGCGGCTGCTGCCCTCGAAGGCGTTGGTCACCAGGGTGAACGGCATGGCCAGCATGGCAGCCCAAGCGAAACCGATGAGGAAGTAAGGCACAAACAGCATGTACTGGTTATGGATGTAAGGCACCATGGCGAAGCCGATGCCACCAATCACAAGACTCAAGGCGTAAGCCACCTTGATGTTCTTGAACTGCGGCAGCACAACAGCCCACAGCACACTGCCGATAGCCTGAACGGCGAACAGGATGCCCACCCAGTTGCCGGCCTCTTGGTAACCCGCACTGGAGGCTTCGGTGGTGTTCCACACGGTATCAGCGATGGTGCCGTTGGTGTAGGTCCACATGTACATGAAGGCTGCCCAGCAGAAGAACTGCACAAGACCCACTTCAAGGAATACCCTGTAGGCGTGCTTCTTTTGAGCAGGACTCATTTCCGTTGCAGTCTTTTCTTCCTGCCCCTCGGAATTGGCGGCAGCGTTGAACTCGGCCATCTCGGCGGGGGTATACTCCTTCACGTGGCTGATGGTGTACAGTACGCACAGGATGAGAATGGCAGCTCCCACATAGAACGACAGCTTCACACTCATGGGCACGACACCCTCGGGAGCCTCATTGATGGCTTTTCCCAGCAAGGCAGTGAACAGGAACGGGAAGACATAGCCCACGAGCGAACCCGCATTGCACAGGAACGACTGGATGCTGTAGGCCTTGGCCTTCTGTTTCTCGTTGACCATGTCGCCCACCATCATCTTGAAGGGCTGCATCGCCATATTGATGCTCGTGTCAAGGAACATCAGGGCAATCAGGCCGAAAATCATGGCACCGGCAACGGTCAGGCCAAATGAACCCGCATTGGGCAGCAGGCACATCACAATCACGGCAGCAAGGGCTCCAATCAACAGGTAAGGGATGCGGCGGCCCCAACGGCCCAGCCACGTCTTGTCACTGAAGTAGCCCACGAGCGGCTGGACAACCATGCCCATCAACGGAGGCAAAATCCAGAAATAACTCAAGTTGTGCGGATCGGCACCCAAAGTCGCAAAAATGCGGCTGATATTCGCACTCTGCAGAGCGTAGGCAATCTGCACTCCAAAGAAACCGAAGCTGATGTTCCACAGCTGGTTAAATTTCAAATCCGGTTTAGTTCTCATAATCGATTATATTTTTTGGTTATTGTGATAATTCTTAAGGTACGGCTGTTAAACAGCTACAAATATAACGAACAATATGATATTTTGTAATTAATAATGTAAATTGAATGACGAAAAAATAATGCAACCGATTGCATTACGGCCAATTCTGTTACAAAACTGCAGCGTTAATTATCTTTGCAGCAAATCTAGAGAATCCTGTAAATCTAGAAAAAAGCCAAAAATGATTCCGTTTTTGGTGAATAGCGAGATTTTTTGTATCTTTGCCGATTAGTTGAATCATAAAGCATCTTTGCCCTATGAATAGATTTGTAGAACTGATACCGCAACAGTGCGCCAAGTACGGCAGCAAGGAAGCATTGCGTTTCCGTGACTACGAGACCCAGGTGTGGTCCTCCATCACTTGGGAGGGTTTTGCCGAGCAGATAGAACGTGCCGCAGGGGCGCTCTATGCCGGAGGCATTGAGCCTCAGGGCCGCGTGTGCCTGTTTACCCAAAATTGCCCCGAGGTGCTGATTATCCACTTCGGCGCTTTCTATAACCGTGCCATCCCTGTCCCCATCTATGCCACGAGCAGCAAGGACGAGGCCGCCTATATCGTGAACGATTCGGGCGCCAACATCCTGTTTGTCGGCGACCAGGGACAATATGACATCGCTCGTCAAATCATCGACGAGTGCCCGACGCTCAAGTTCATCGTCACGTTGAACCCGACCGTGAAGCGTGATACCGGCGACAAGACCTCGCTCACGTGGGAGGAATTCCTGTCCACCGGCGACAAGTTGGGCAAGGAGGTGACCGATGCCATCGATGAGCGCAAGCAGGCTGGCGAACCGACCGACATCATGTACCTGATATACACGTCAGGCACCACGGGTGTCCCCAAGGGCGTGATGCTCACTCACAGCAACATGAGTTCGGCCATGGATGCCCACATCGAGCGCTTTGACACCATGATTGACGACCAGAACGACGTGTCGCTGAGTTTCCTGCCCTTCAGCCACGTGTTTGAGCTGGGTTGGACCATGGTGTGCATGTGTACCGGCATCCGCGTTGCCATCAACTACAACCCCAAGGAAATCCAGCGCGCCGTCAAGGAGGTGCAGCCCAACTACATGTGCAGCGTGCCGCGTTTCTGGGAGAAGGTCTATACTGCCGTCAACGACAACCTCGCCAACGCCAAGCCCGTGGTGCGCATGATGGTCAAGCAGGCCATCCGCATTGGCAAGGTGCGCAACATGAAGTATGCCCGCGTGGGCAAGAAAGCGCCCGCTGTCATCGAGAAGCAGTACCAGTACTTTGAGAAGAAAGTCTTCAAGAAGCTGCGCGGCGCCATCGGCGTGACCGACGGCAAGCTGTTCCCCACCGCCGGCGCCATGCTCAGCGACAACATCACCGAGTTCCTGCACGCCGTGGGCATCAACATCTGCATCGGCTACGGCCTGAGCGAGACCAACGCGTCGGTGAGCTTCTTCAAGCCCGGCGAGTGGACCCTGGGCACCATCGGTATGCCCATCTCGAACATCGAAGTGAAAATCGGAGACAAGAACGAGATTCTGGTCAAGGGTCCCACCGTGATGAAAGGTTACTACAACAAGCCCAAGGAGACCGCCGAGGCCATAGACGCCGACGGCTGGTTCCACACCGGCGACTGCGGTGAAATTGCCCCGACAGGCGAACTCATCCTCACCGAGCGCCTCAAGGACCTGTTCAAGACCAGCAACGGCAAGTACATTGCCCCGCAGGTGCTCGAAACGATGCTGGGACAGGACAAGTACATCGAGCAGGTAGCCATCATCGGTGACGGCCGCAAATATGTGTCGGCACTCATCGTGCCCGCCTTTGAGGAACTGAAAAACTTTGCCGATAAGAAACACATCGAGCACCGCACCATCGAGGAAATGGTCAATCACCCCGACATCCGCAAAATGATTGAGGACCGCATCAACGACTACCAGAAGGGCCTGGCCAGCTATGAGCAGATCAAGCGCTTCGTGCTGCTGCCCAAGGCTTTCACCATGGAGAGCGGCGAATTGACCAACACCCTCAAAATCAGGCGTGCCGTCATCAACAAGCGCTATCGTCCGCTGATTGACGCCATGTATGCCGCCGACTACCGCAAGAAGAAAACGAATAACGAGTAACAACCATAAATGATTACACTAGAACAACTCAAGGAATTACAACAACGCAAAGACGACCTGAAACGCTACCTGGACATCGATGGCAAGAAAATCGAGGTCGAGGAAGAAGAACTGCGAACCCATGTACCCGACTTCTGGCAGGACCAGAAGGCCGCCGAGGCGCAGATGAAGAAAATCAAGTCGTTGCGCAACTGGATTAACGGTTGCGAGGAAGTGGAACTCGCCGTTGACGAGGTTTCCACGGGATTTGACTTCGTGAAGGAAGGTCTCGTCGAGGAAAATGAACTCGACGCGCTCTATACCAAGGCGATGGCGATGCTCGAGAAACTCGAATTGCGCAACATGCTGCGACATGAGGAGGACAAGATGGACGCCATCCTGAAAATCAACTCGGGCGCCGGCGGCACCGAGAGCCAGGACTGGGCATCGATGCTGATGCGTATGTACCTGCGCTGGTGTGAGCGTCACGGCTACAAGACCGCCATCGAGCACCTCATCGACGGTGATGAGGCGGGCATCAAGAGCGTGACCATCAGCATCGAGGGCGACTTTGCCTACGGCTACCTCAAGAGCGAGAACGGCGTGCACCGCCTGGTGCGCGTGTCGCCCTATAACGCCCAGGGCAAGCGCATGACCTCGTTTGCCTCGGTATTCGTCACCCCGATGGTCGATGATACCATCGAAATCACCCTTGACCCGGCGAGAATATCGTGGGACACCTTCCGCAGCGGCGGTGCCGGTGGCCAGAACGTGAACAAGGTGGAATCGGGTGTGCGCGTGCGCTACCAGTACAAGGACCCCTATACGGGCGAGGAAGAGGAAATCCTGGTTGAGAACACCGAGACCCGCGACCAGCCCAAGAACCGCGAGAACGCCTTGCGCAACCTGCGCTCCATCCTGTATAACAAGGAGTTGCAGCACCGTCAAGAAGAGCAGCGCAAGGTGGAAGACAGCAAGAAGAAAATCGAATGGGGCAGCCAGATTCGCAGCTACGTCTTTGATGACCGCCGCGTGAAGGACCACCGCACCAACCACCAGACGAGCGACGTGGGCGGTGTGATGGACGGTGACCTGGACGACTTCATCAAGGCTTACCTGATGGAGTTTGCCGAGAGCTGACGCCTACCCCCACGCTAAGCCGCTAAGGCGCTAAGTTATTGAATTAATCTATAGAAACTATAGTATCTATAGCATCTATAGAAACTAACGATTGAAGACCAGGAACTTGAAACTCAAAGAAATATGAACGAAAACTTCACTATCGTTAAGGTCAGTGGCAAGATTGTCGAGAAAGCTGACGAGTTGCGCACCTTTGTCAAGGCTTTCGCCGCCATCAAGGGAAAAAAGATGCTTATCTTCAGCGGCAACATGATGGCCCAGGAAATTGGAAACAAGATGGGCATCAAGACCAAGCTCATCGATGACCGCCCTGTTGTTGACGCGGGTACCCTCAAGTTGCTCACCATGGTCTATGGCGGACTGGTGAGCCGACTGTTCGTCTCGTTGCTGCAGGGCAACAAGGTCAATGCCCTGGGTGTGACTGGTGCCGATATGAACCTGGTCACCAGTGTCAAGTTGGCTGATGGACGACTGGGGGACACGGGTCAGGTGCGCCAAGTGAATACTGCCGGCATTGCCCAACTGGTTGACTCAGGCATCGTCCCTGTGCTTGCTCCCATCACCCATGACGGCCGCGGCAACCTGCTTTTCAACGAGACCGATGCGATGGCAGCCGAGATAGCCCGCGCCCTGGCCTTGCGCTATAACATCACGCTCATCTACTGCTTTGAGAAAAAAGGTGTGCTGCTCAATCCTAAAGACCCCGACAGCGCCGTTGCCAACCTGCGCCGCACGCAGTACAAGACCCTGCGCGACATGGAGATTATCGAGGGCTGGTTTGATAACAAGGTTGACCATGCCTTCCAGGCTATAGAACACGGCGTGAAGGAGGTCATCATCACCTGCCCCTCACAACTGGGCAAGCCTGACAAGGGCACTCACATCAAGGGATAAGAATTGGTACGGGATTTGCAACATCAAGCCTCGTGCCTAATTATAGGCGATAGTCATCGTACTTAAAACTTAAAACTAACAACTTAAAAACTCTTATTAACAATGAAGGTTGCTATTGTTGGCGCCAGCGGCGCTGTGGGGCAGGAATTCATGCGTGTCCTCGATGAACAGAATTTCCCCGTTACTGAACTCGTCCTTTTCGGCTCGGAACGCAGTGCCGGACGCATTTTCACGTTCCGCGGCAAGGACTATGTGGTGAAACTGCTGCAGCACAACGATGACTTCAAGGACATCGACATCGCCTTTGTGGCCATGGGTGCCGGGCCGGCCCGCGAGTTTGCCCCCACCATCACCAAGCACGGCTGCATTATGATTGACAACAGCAGCGCCTTCCGCATGGACGACGACGTACCCCTGGTGGTGCCCGAGGTCAACGGCGAGGACGCCCTGAACACTCCGCGCAACATCATCGCCAACCCCAATTGCTCGACCATCATCATGGTCGTTGCCCTCAAGCCGCTCGACAACCTGTCGCACATCAAGAACGTGCAGGTGGCCACCTATCAGGCCGCCAGCGGTGCCGGCATGGAGGCGATGTACGAACTCGCCTTGCAGACCAGCGAAATCGCTGTCGGCAAGGAGGAACTCACCGTACGCCATTTCCAGCACGAGCTGGCCTACAACGTCATCCCCCACATCGATATCTTCATGGACAATGACTATACCCGCGAGGAGATGAAGATGGTCAGGGAGACCTGCAAAATCATGCACAGCGACATCCGCGTGAGCGCCACCTGCGTGCGCGTGCCCGTGATGCGCGCCCACAGCGAGGCCGTGTGGATTGAGTGCGAGAATCCCATCACCCCCGAGGAGGCCCGTGCCGCCCTGCAGCTCGCTCCCGGCGTTGTCGTCGTGGACGACCCGCGCAGCAACCGCTATCCCATGCCCATCGACTGCTCGGGCAAAGACCCCGTGTATGTAGGCCGCATCCGCGAGGACACCAGCAGCGACAACGGTCTTACCTTCTGGCTATGCGGTGACCAAATCAAGAAGGGCGCCGCCCTCAACGCCGTCCAGATTGGCCAGTACCTTATCGCCCACCGCAAGAAATAACTAACATTAAAAGTATCAATTATTATGGCAAAGCAGACTGACACTAAAGGAACCCTCGCTGCAACATCACTAATCATCGCCTTCGTCCTGGCCATCATTTTAGCCTTCATGTTCGGATATCCCCGTTACAAGGTATGGCAGCAGGAGATGGACGGAAAGGCCGAGTTCGCCAAGGCCGAGCAGAACCGCAAAATCAAGATTGAGGAGGCCCGCGCCAACCTCGAAGCCGAGAAACTGAACGCCCAGGCCGAAATCGAGCGCGCCAAGGGTGCCGCCAAGGCCATCGAGATTGAGAACGGCAGCATTACCCCCACCTACATCCAGTACTTGTGGGTGCGCCAGCAGACCGACCTCAACAACAAGACCGTCATCTACATCCCCACCGAGGGCAACCTGCCCATTCTGGAGGCCGGCCGCAACGCCGCTCCCAAGTAAACGCCAACGCCCATCCAACGGCGTGACAGACGGAATAAGCAATCAAGCGGCCGTGTCATAATTCAATTGCAAGGATTATAACCGCCCTGCGGGCGGGAAATTAAGCAAATTGATTATAAAATTACTTCAGCAAATCGAGCAAACTCGTTTGCCTTCAGTTTGCACAAGCTTTCCCGTGCGAAAGCACGGTTATATTACCATGTAGCAATTATGACACAGCGTTTTGGTTTGTCTTAACAAAAAATGGCGTTTCACTTGATGATGTCGATAAAAATGCGTAATTTTGGCTTTTGGTTCATTGCCCCCAATACAGAAATTTACATAAATCATTAATAACTAAACATATAGCATTATGAGGAATTTATCATTACTTATTCTGTCGCTATTCGTTGCCCTATCGGCAATGGCAGGCTCGCCATTGCGTATCATTTCAGAGCAAGAGGTCTTTGGCGAATACTTAATTTACCAGCGTTCCAATCATGGAAGTGCTGTAAATCCCGAAACCCACACTTATTATGTGCCACAAAACGGCGTCTTAGAGGTTGTCAAGGAACCTGTCCAGCCCAGAGTTGTTTATATTAAAAACATTGTTTACGGTTCAGAAAGGGAATTTGGTGATTACTGGGTATACGGTATCGAGAATGACACCACACACAATATTGTTGTACCCTTGGGCCAAGTCATCTATGAGCAGGCTCCAGACGGCTCGTTTATCCGCAGTTCCCGCAATGCTGTCCTGACATGGGGAACCGTTCACTTTGATGCGGTATCAGGCCTAACCACTTTTACCCGTAATCTCGCAGTGGAGAAGGCCACCTATGTTGCCGAAGGTAATACCATCCACATTGAGGGCACCAGCGGTCCCGTGGCCATTGAGGATGAGAACAATCCCTACCTCAACATCAGTGCAAGGGCTCTTAAGTCTTATGACGCTACCGGCTTGGCCATCGTTTGGGAGGGTGAGACCGATGAATGGGCAGGCTATCTCGAGTGGGGTACCGAAATGAGTACCAATCCATTTATCATAGAAAAGCAACCCGAAGGCGTGGTGAAGACCTACAATCGCACCAGCGACTGCATCCACTATAGCGACTACTCCTACAACAAAGCTACCCAACCCACCTACAGCACTGAAAAATTGTCAGACAAAGGCCAAATCGTATTTGACTATGACGGCAAGACTGTTTACCTGAAAGAACCGTTCCTGTCGATGGACAATGGCGTTTGGATTATGGGCACGCTGTCTGACGATGGAGAATACATCACAGTACCACTGCCTCAGTTCATAAAAAGCGATGGTTGGTATGGCAAAAGCATGACTCAAGCCGAATGCCGTCTTGAACCCACTTTATTACCAAATGCAGGATCGCCTGTTTATGCCATCAATGTGGACGCACTCCCCTACTACAACTACATGGTTTACAATATTGATGGCAACACCATCACGTTGCAGGGCACATGGGCGAACCTTGACGCACCCTATCCCGACAATTACAACGCCTCCGGCATCTTTTTCTATGATGCCTATGATAACGTTGGAGTTATCGAAGCCAACATTGTTTACGTCCTGGATGAGGACACGCCCGCTGAGCCTACTGTGAAGACCAGCGCCCCCGTCATCAACGGCAACGCCGAGAACAACGGCCACGCCTATCGCATTGAGATTGTACCGACCGAGCCCAGCACGATTTACGTCCGCACGCTGTTCTCCAACAGCTACTCGGAGTGGGTTCAATATGACGACCCCATCTTGTTCACCACCAGTGGCGACTACCGCATCGAAGCCTATGCTGTTGTCGACGGCAAGCTCCCCAGCGACCAGGTCTATCACGAGTTCAGTGTAACGCCGTCCACCGGCATCGACGAGACGACTGCCGGCAAGCAGATTGCCAGCACGCGTTACTTTAATGCCATGGGACAGGAGATGCAGCAGCCCATGGGCATGACCATCGTCGTGACCACCTACAGCGACGGCACCTCCACCGCCGTGAAGGTCATGAAGTAAACAGCAAGCACAACATAGCTGAATCACAACGAAACTATCGGCTGAGGCTCGTTATTCTTGAGCCCCAGCCGATAGCGTTTATTGGCCAGTGGGGAACTAGAAGGTTATTGGTTATTCTGCTCTTTCCATTGCTTATAGGCCTTGTTGATGGCCTGTTTCTCCTCCTTGGTAACCGGTTTCACATCAAAGAACAGCCCCATCTTGTTTTCAAAATGATGTCGTGAGATAGCGCCATCCTTCATGACAACGATGTCCTTGGGCGACTGTCTCAACTGATCAGCCATATCATAAAGCGAGCCTGGACTGTCCTGATTCCATTCGGCAAACTCCAGCAGGACATACTCGCCCGACATGCCCTGAGCCACAGCGGGATTATTGCCGTTGCTCACGGTGGCAACAAAGCAATGGTCGGTCATGAAACTTTTAAGTTTGCCCTTAGACTGGGCAACCAGATACTGATTCTTGAGAATCTCCTTCTTCAAACTGATGACTTCGGCGTCGCCATCCCCCTTGAGAGGTGCCATCGCATCATAGGCTTTCTGATAATAATCCAGAGCTTGTGAGTAGTCTGCCTTCTTGCCATAGGCTTTGGCAACATTCTTATAGGTCCTTGCCGTGGCCTGGTCACCCTTGCCTTGCAACTGCTCACGTATGGCAACACCCTGCAACAGGTTTTTCAGGGAACGGTCATAATCCCCACGATTATAGAGCACTGAACCCATATTGTCATAGGAGTTGGCCAGTCCCAACCTATCGTCACCAAGAATCGCAACCCGGGCCGACATGGCACGTGAATAACAGTCATAGGCATGCTCATAGTCCTTCTGGGCAAAATAGATGCCGCCCATGTTCTCCAGTGTGTTGATGGTGGATGGATGACTGTCACCCAGCAACTTTTGCTTCGCGTCAAGTGCCTTTTGATACCACTCAAGCGCACGGGCGTAATCCCGCTGACGCTCATAAGCCAAGCCGATGTTATTGTAGCAGATGGCTACGTCGGGGTGTTCGCTGCCCATCACCTTCTCGGTGATAGCCAATGCCCTGGTGTAGCAATCCAGAGCCTTGCCATAATCAGATAAAGCCATATGTGCCGAACCTATATCGCTAATGGTAACTGCCACCACGGGATGAGACTTGCCTAACACTTGCTGACGGATATCCAGCGCGCGGGTAAAATATTCCAGTGCACGGCCATTGTCACCCATGGCATGATATACCGACCCGATATTGCCATAGGATTGAGCCAGATCAGGATGGTCGGCTTCGAGTTTCTTTTCACGGATTGCCAATGACTTGTTGAAACACTCCATTGCGTTGTTATATTCGCCACGAGTATAATAAAGTGTCCCCAGGTTGTTATAGAATGTGGCCGTGGTGGGATGTTCGGAGCCAAGGACGCTCTCGATGATTTCCAAGGCCTTGAGGTAATGCTCCAGTGCCTGGGTGGTGTTGCCCTGGGCTTCCATAACCTGACCGATGCCGTTGTGGGTGGCAGCAGTGACGGCGTTGTTGTCACCCAGCGACTTGTCGCAGATGGCAAGGGCCTTGCGGCAATAATCCATTGCCAAGTCATATTTGCCCTGTTTGCGGTAATTTGCAGCTATCTGATTATACAGCGATGCCACCAACTCGGCATTTTCGCCCTGCTGCTCGATGGCATGGGCAAGGGCGCGCTGGAAATAGCCTAACGCTGCAGGATAATCGGCCAGGTATTCGCTGACAAACTCACCGGCATCGGTGAGCCACGCCACATTGGTGGAGTCCAGCATGACGCGTTGTGCCAGATAATAGGCCGCCGAGTCATTGTTGTGCTCCAACTTGAATTTCTCGAAGAAGTGGTAGCAGTCTTGGGCAATATCGTCCTTTGATGCCTGGGTGCCGGCCTTGCTCTCCTCAAGCCGCTGCTGGCGTTCGGCAATCTCGGCAGCCTCGGCGGCCTCAATCGCCTCGGCCTTGTGAACGGCGGCGATACGGTCCTTGATGTCACCCTTGGAGCGCAGCAGCGAGTCGGCCTCGGCGAGGCGCCCCTCGAGTATGCAGTCACTGATGCGGGTGTTGAACTCGTCCATCAGGTCATAGTCTATCTGGGAATAGCGCTCGGCCATCTCACTGATGAGCTTTTCGTTGGTCTCCTGCTCGGCATAGAGCTGCTTCAGTGCATTCTGGTACTCCTCGCGAGTGAGTTTGTTCTGCTCCTTGAGTTCTTCTATCTCGTCCTCGCGCTGTTGCAGCTGGCGTTGCAGGGTGCGGCGGATTTTGCGTTCCGAAGCGAGTTTGTCATCGGTCTGCTGCTCGATGGTCTCCAGCACAAGAATCAAGGGATTGGAAGAGTAGACATATTGCTTGGTAAGCATCTCGGGGTCAGTCATGACATAGCCCTGCTTTCTCACGCTCTGGATATAGAACTTGCTGGCAGGAATCGGGAAAGAGAACACGCCATTGGCCTGTGTGACCACGGCATTGGCGCCCTTGACCTGCACCGTCGCACCGGTGATGCGCTTGCCCGCGATGACGGCGCCGTTGCTGCCTTTGCGTCCCTTGGTCTTGACATAACCCTGCTGGGTCTGTGCCGTTGCACACAGCACCACCAGCAGACTGAGTGATAACCACAATAACCTTTTCATATCGCTCATTGTTTTTTAATACTAACTATGAGATAAAAGAGCATACTTTAGAACGCAAATGTACAGAAAAAAAAACAAAACACCACCTGTTTCGATATATTTTGTGCATGTCGAACACAAAAACAAACTAATTCACAGATATTGGTAATCTGTTGACTCGTGTCGGCACATGCCATCAAATAATTCACTATGTTTGTCGTGTTTTTCAAAAAAAACCGCGATTTGGGGTTTAGTAAACCGGTTTCTGTGTGTATATAGGGTGTATGACAGACTGAGAAAGACATATTGTGCGGCTGTTCAGACAGCATTACCGTGCGCTGCATCGGAGCATCTCTCACATATAAATTTAATGCCACGCGCAGCAAGTACAAGGGTACCAGTGCCGGCAACGACGAGAAGAGCCGCCTGTAAATAGAAACACGGAGTAATAGCTTCTAAACCGAGTCACACCATCTTACGACGATGGCTGAAAAAAACATGAAAATACCCCCCCACTAAATATTGAACTGCACCCCAAAAGTTTTGTGTCCAACTTTTGGGGTGCAGTTCATATCTGGATTATGTTGGAAATTTAATTCCAGAAGCCATTGATTCGGTGACGCCAGAAGATGCTCCGTTCAAGAGGTAGTCGATGAGTGCCGACACATCGCCGATGGTTACGTTGCCGTCACTATCCACGTCACCGCGCAGGCTGGCATTCTTCGCGGTGAAGTAGCCCGGGTTGCTGGGTCCGCCGTCGATGTGCGCATAGGTCTTGTCTGTCGGGTTGGATGCGTCCCAGGTCGTACCCTGGCCGCCCACCAGGCTGGAGCAGTAAGCGAACATAGACTCGGAATTCGTCACGGCCGCCGTGCTCCAACTACTGTCCACATAGATGGTCCGCAGATTGGTGCAGTTAGAGAGCATCCAGGATATTGTAGTCACCTTGGACGTATTGAAACTGCTCAAATCAAGACTCGTCAGGCTCTTGCAGCTAGGGAACATCGCGCCCATGTCGGTTACCTTGGACGTGTTGAAGTGACTCAAGTCAAGACTCGTCAAATTTTTACAGCCACCGAACATCCAAGCCATATTGGTCACCTCGCTGGTGTTCAGGTAACTCATGCCCGTGATGGATTGAAGGTTCTCCATATTATAGAACCAATCGTAGGTGGTCGTCGGGCGGGCATTGGCAAACGACGGGTCAAAGACAACCCGGGTCACATTGGCATTGGTGCCGTCGGTGTCCCAGTCGGTATCGTTGGCGCCCGTGTTCAGGTCGTAGGTCGTGCCCGTGCGGGAGCTGCGCTGGTTGTCGTAGTAGAACGTCAACGTCGTGTTCGACGGCGTGTAGCAGGCATAGGCTTCTTTCCACTCGGTGAAGTAGCCCGGGTTGCTCGTGCCGCCGTCGATGTGGGCGTAGGTCTTGTCCACATGGTTGGCATCGTAGGTCGTGCCCTGGCCGCCCACCAGGCTGGTGCAGTTATTGAACATATTCGTCGAGGACGTCACAGCCGCTGTACTCCAATCACTGCCCACAGTGATGGTCTGCAGATTGCTGCAGTAAGTGAACATATTAGTCATATAGGCCACCTTGGACGTGTTGAAACTGCTCAAATCAAGACTCATCAGGCTGTTGCAGTTACGGAACATCGCGCCCATGTCGGTCACCTTGGACGTGTTGAAATTGCTCAAATCAAGGCTTGTCAAAACTGTGCAGTTTCCGAACATTTGATTCATATCGGTCACATTGGACGTGTTGAAGTGGCTCACATCAAGGCTTGTTAGTTTAGTGCAGTTGTAGAACATCAAAGACATATTGGTGACCTCACTGGTGTTCAGGTAACTCATGCCCGTCATGGATTCAAGTTTCCACATATCATAGAACCAACCGCTGGTGGTTGTCGGTCGGGCGCCCGCAAACGACGAGTCAAAGACCACCTTGGTCACACTGGCATTGGTGCCGTCCGATTCCCAGCCGGTAATGTTGTCGCCCGTGTTCAGGTCGTAGGTCGTGCCCGTGCGGGAGCTGCGCTGGTTGTCGTAGTAGAACGTCAGCGTCGTGTTCGACGGCGTGTAGCAGGCATAGGCCTCCGTACCCCTGGTGAAGTAGCCCGGGTTGCTCGTGCCGCCGTCAATGTGGGCGTAGGTGGCATCGATATGATTGGCATCATAGGTCGTGCCCTTGCCGCCCACCAGGTTGGTGCAATCTTGGAACATGTAGTAGGAACTTGTCACGGCTGCTGTGGTCCAACCCGAACCCGCATAGACGGTCCTTAGACTGGTGCAGTTACTAAATATGTAATTCATATTAGTAAGCTTGGACGTATTGAAACTGCTCAAGTCAAGACTTGCCAGGCTACTGCAATCACGGAATATGCCGTTTGCTTTAGTCACCTTGGACGTGTTGAAACTGCTCAAGTCAAGGCTCGTCAGATTTGTACAGCTCGCAAACATATAAGACATATTAGTCACCTCACTGGTGTTCAGGTAACTCAGGCCTGTGATGGACTGAAGGTTCTCCATTCTGTAAAACCAAAAATAGGTGGTCGTCGGGCGGGCATCGGCAAACGAGGAGTTAAAGACCACCTTGGTCACACTGGCATTGGTGCCGTCAGTGTACCAGCCGGGACTGTTGTTGAGCGTGTTCAGGTCGTAGGTGGTGCCTGTGCGGCTGCTGCGGTAGTTGTCGTAGTAGAACGTCAACGTCGTGTTCGAGGACGTGTAGTTGGCATAGGCCTCGGCAGCGGCGGCGCCGAGGGCACACATCATGGCCGCCACCAGGACGGCGAGTCTGAAAAGTAGTTTATTGCTCATAGTCGTATCAAGTTTTATTGGTTAAATATAATATTGTTGGCGGTTCGGAGTATCTTGCGAGATGCTCACCACAAAGGTAATAAAGTTTTTCCAATTCTCATCATCTATTTGCCCATTTCAAGCGGTTCATGTTCA
>CACZNH010000010.1 GCA_902782465.1 uncultured Bacteroidales bacterium | reverse complement strand
TGCCCAGGCGACCCCTGACATGATTATCCTTGCTCCTGGTGCCTATCTGGAGCAGGCCAATCGTGTGGCAGCGCTGCATGAGCAGTATGACGGTTTCCGCGTGCTGGTGCTCGACCACGAGAAGGTATTCAACGAGTTTTCCAGCGGCACACAGGATGCTATGGCCTACCGCCGGTTGTGCAAGATGTTCTATGACCGAGGCGTGAGTGAAGACGGACACCGGTTGCAGTACCTGCTGCTGTTTGGCGGCGGCAGCTATGACAACCGCCTGATTGGCACCGACGCCAATGCCTTGAATTATCCCAAGTTGCTCACCTGGCAGTCCAAAGCCAGTTCCACCGAGGACAACTCCATCACCACCGACGACTTCTTCGCCATGCTGGACGACGGTAGCGACATCATACCGACAGCCGCGATGAACATCGCTGTGGGCCGCATGATTGTCAGGAGCGAGGACGAGGCACGCACCGCCGTGGACAAGCTGGAGAAATACATCACCCAGCCCGATTACGGCTATTGGAAGAACCGTATCATGTTTGTCGCCGACGACGAGAACAATGGAGCGTTCATGACCCAGTCCAATCTCATGATAGAAACGGCCCGTGCCCATGGAGGCGAGGATATGGCTTACAACTATGTGTACATCGATGCCTTTGATGCCGTGTACGAGGGACGGCAACGCACTTATCCTGATGCCCGCGACAAGATGTACAATACCCTCAACGAGGGTGTCCTGTGGTGGAACTACAATGGCCATGCCAGCCCCCAGGAGTGGACCTCTGAGGGACTGCTGACAAGTTCCGACGTTGAGACTCTCTTGGATTACAGGCATTTGCCCGTGTTGTATACGTCGTCATGCGAGTTTTGCCGCTTTGACAACGATACAGTATCGAGCGGCGAACGCATCTTCCTTAACGCCAATGGTGGTGCCATAGCGGTCATCACTCCTGCCAGGCTTGCTTTTATCTCTTCAAACTTACTGTTGAATAGAGCGGTGGCGCGCTATCTCTTTGCGGGAGACGAGAGCGGTCGTCCCGGGCGCATCGGCGACATCCTCAGGTTGGCAAAGAACGATCTGTCCAGTCCGGATGACAACAAGCTGCGCTTCCTGGTCTTCGGCGATCCCGCCATGCGGTTGGCATACGCCCCCTTGACTGCCTGCATCGAGACCATCAATGGCAAGGCTGTTGATGCCGAGGATGGTGAGCCGCTTGTTCTCAAGGCCGGTGAATCGGTGGAGTTCGGCGGCAGGATTATCGGGCTGGACGGTGAGGTGGCAACGGATTTCAATGGCGCCGTCATCTCGACACTCTATGGCCCCGAGCAGTCGGTGACCACCCACGGCTATGGCGTGCAGGGCATGCCGGTGACCTACGATGACCGTCCTGACCGTCTTGCCATCAACCTGGATACCGTCGCCCGCGGCGAGTTCACGGTGCGTGTCATCATTCCTGGCGAGGAGGACAACGGGGACGACAATTTCCGCCCTGCCCTTATCAACCTGTACGCCTACGACAGCCGCAACAATCTGGAGGCAAAGGGTTCCAACAGCGATTTCTACATCTACGGCTATGCCGATGAGCAGCCGACCGACACCATCGGCCCTGACATCATCACGATGGGCTTGAACGACGAGTCCTTTATTGACGGCAGCGAGGTGGGCAACTCACCGCTGCTGCTGGCCACGGTTGCCGACGAGAGCGGCGTGGATTTCTCGTCGCCAGGCAGTGAGCACTGCATGACGCTCACGCTCGACGGCACCACCTGCTATAACGACCTGGTGGGCTATTATACACCCCTGCAGGCCGAGCAGGGAACCCTCGGCAGCATCAGTTACCCGCTGAGTGACCTGACGCCTGGACCGCACACCCTGAGTCTGCGCGTGTGGGACGTGTGCGGCAACATGAGCGAGAAGAGCATCACCTTCGACGTGACAACCGGCAGCGTGCCTGAAATCGCCGCATCCGGGGGCATTGATATCTACAGCGAGGTCAGTGGCACAGAGACGACCTTCTATGTGCGCCACAACTGCTGTGGCGCTGTGGTGGATGTCACCGTCGAGGTCTTTGACCTGATGGGGCGTCGAGTATGGTCCACCACACGGACGGGTGGCAGTGAGATGTCTGCCACGGTACCCATCGTCTGGAACATGACGGACGCCGGAGGCCGCCGAGTGCCTCATGGCATCTACGTGTGCCGTGCTACCGTCTCGACCGACGGCGTGCAAGTGGCCACGAAGTCCAAAAAACTCGCAGTTGGGCGGGCGGGCTGATGGATAGTGCCGTGGCCGATTATATTGCATAACGTTTGTTAAAAAACGGGTCTTTTTTTAATAAAATGTGTTGTGTAGTGCTCGGGGTATGAAAAATAGCGTTATATTTGTCGGTTGAATCTATCCTCAAGTAGATGAGTATGACCAAGAACAGTGTGAATAGGGCCATCCTTCCTGAGCCTACCATCAGACGGCTGCCGTGGTACCTGTCATACGTCCGCATGCTTGACAAGCTGCATGTGGACTATGTCTCGTCCACGCAGATTTCCAAGGAGCTCAATGTGCAGTCCTCGCAGATTGCCAAGGACCTGTCTTTCCTGAATGTCAAGGGCAAGACACGCATCGGCTATGAAGTGAAGAGCCTGGTTGCCGAGCTGGAGGATTCTCTGGGTTTTAGCCGTCACCACGACGCAGTGGTCATTGGTACCGGTAGCTTGGGTACCGCCCTGATGCAGGACCACGGACTGGAGCATTACGGCCTGAACATCGTGGCTGGTTTTGATGTGCGTCCCGAAGTTATCGGACAGAAGCTGGGCGGCCTGCCCGTCTATGACATCAATGACCTGCCCGGCTGGCAACAGGAGCATCATGTGTCCATCGCCATCCTCACGGTGCCCGTTGACCATGCCCAGGCGACTGCCGATCGGGCTATTGCCAGCGGCATGACGGCCATCTGGAATTTCACGCCTTACCGTATCAAGGCGCCCCAGGATGTCGTCATTGCGAACACCTCGATTTACGCCCATCTGGCCATCATCTACAACAGGATGCAACAAACGTTCATTGACACGGAATGACCCACCGGCCGCGTGGGCAGACAGGAGAGGGCGCGAATGAAGGTCATAGGCTTCACATCCAACTACGGTGAGCATGAGGAGACGCCACAGTGTTACCTCATGGCTGATTCCTCGATTCTGTACACCGGACGGCCGTTTTTCCTGCCTGACTTCGCCCAGCACTTTGTCGCGACACCAACCATCGTGGTGCGCACGGGACGGCTGGGGAAGTGCATCGCTCCCAAGTTTGCGCATCGTTATTGGGATGCTTTTACGGCAGCCTTCACCGTGAGGGCTGCGGGAAGCGACGACGAGCGGTTGACAGCGCTCGACAGGGCCTTTGACGGTGCCCTCATTGTCGGGGAGTGGGTAGAGAATGCCGGCGGCCTCGGGTCGCTGGACGCAGGGGTGCGGCTGGCTGTGGGCGGCGAGACTGTGGCAAGTTGCCGTCTGGCCGACATGCACCATGGCGTTGCCGACCTGCTGGCGGCCGTGAGCACGCGTTGCAGCATCAAGATGGGAGACCTGCTGGTCACCGGTGACGCCGCTGCAGGGCGGATTCTGGCACCTGGCGACCGCCTTACTGCCGAAATTGACGGGCGCCCCGTGCTTGACGTTAAAGTGAGATTATAACAAACGAGATACAAGATACAGTTGACACTAAACTAATTAAATTCGATATGAGCAAACTGTCAAAACTTCAACTTGCTTGCCTGGCAATGCTGGTCATGTTGTGTGCCGCCACTGCCAGTGCGTTCAATCCATCATCTTATGCCACGAACTCGAAACTTGCGTCGGGTAAATGGGTGAAGATTTACATCCCTGAGAGCGGAATATATGAAATCACCTATGAGGAACTTGTCGCAATGGGTTTCACCAACCCGACCAGAGTGAAGGTTTATGGCGCGGGAGGAAACCGCATCAGCGAAGTGCTCAACACTACCTCCTGGGATGACGTGAGCCGTGTGCCTATCCTGCGACTGGACAACAAGATTTGTTTCTATGGAAACGGTCCCACGTCGTTCTCCATCGGTAACTATTCCACGACGCCGCACTTCACGCGTGTCTTCAACCCTTACACTAACGAGGGCTGCTATTTCCTGACCGAGGAGAATGGCAGTGATTTGGTTCCCAGCAACAAATCCCTCACCCTGACCGAATACACTGATGTCTCATCATGTCTGTCCATGTTCTTCCACGAGCTGGACGAGACCACCGTCAGCAGCACGGGTAAGGATATGTTCGGCGAGGACTTCTCGGGTGGAGACTTGAAGGTGGATTACTATCTGCCCGAAATCAGCGACAGTTCTCTCGTGGTGCACACGTCTGTTGCCGTCAACGCATCGGACATGTGCTATGCCAATGCTGTTTTGCACAGCGGTACGGCAACCGACACGACCGTCTATACGCAGTCGTCGTCACGCATCTACAACCCGTCCAGCGATTTCATCTACTATAACTTTGCCTCCCCCTATGGCGTGATGAAACTCACGGACCCTGCCGAGCACGGAAAGTATGAGCCGTACCTGATGTTCACCACTTCGGCACCGCAAGTCAATATCGCCCGTCTGGATTTCTTCATCTTGACCTATACCCGTAATAACGTGATTAAGCCTGACGAAAAAGACAACCAGTTCCTGATGGGTTATGCCAACACTAACGGCACCGAGCGCTATGTCTTGCCTAACGCCACGTCAACTACTCTGGTATGGAACATCAGCAATACCCGTTTCCCCGTCAACATGACGTTGACACCCTACGATGACCAGAATGGCAGTGGCCTCTCGTTCTTTGCCGCATCATCCCACACGGCGATGTATGTAGCTTTTGACCCCGCAAAGACGTTGAAGAAGATTTCCCGTTTCGAGAGCATTGAGAACCAGAATCTCCATGCCCTGCCCACGCCTGACCTGCTGATTATCACCGACAAGATTTTCCATGAGCAGGCCGAGCGCCTTGCCGACGTTCACCGCGCTGTCGATGGCATCGATGTGCTCGTCGTGGACCAGGATAAGATTTTCAACGAGTTCTCCAGCGGTCGCCGTGACGCTATGGCCTATCGTCTGTTCTGCAAGATGTTCTATGACCGTGACAGCGAGAAGTTCAAGAACCTGCTCCTCTTTGGCCCCGGCACCTACGACAACCGCGGAATCATGGGTGAGCATCCGGGAACACTGCTTACCTATCAGAGTGATAACAGCAACTATGAGGATTTCTCATTCACCTCTGATGACTTCTTCGGATTCTTGACCGACAACTCAGGAAACAATGTCTCGGCCGACGTCTTGAGCATCGGTGTGGGACGCATCACCTGTGAAGATCCTGAAGAGGCTGAGAGTGACGTCGACAAGTTCGTCGAGTATTATGCCCAGCCTGACTATGGCGTGTGGCGCAACAATACGATGGTGGTGAGCGATGCCCCCGACAATGGCCTGTACATGTTCCAGGGCGAGGGCTACAAGACGCTGATCGACAATGATCTCAATACCGGTATGCATGTGACTACCGTCCACAACTCTCAGTATCCGCGTTCCACCACCGAGCCCAATGTTTCCATGGACCGCAGGACGGCCACCATGGGCAAGCGCCTGATGAGTGACACCTTCAAGGATGGTGCCTACTTTGCTACCTATGTGGGACATGCCGGCCCCATCTCGTTCACCAAGGTGAACAAGATGTGGACGACCAGCGATGTGGCCCGCACGACCTATAACCATTTCCCCATCATGTCCACTGCATGCTGCGATGTGGCCCACTACGACAGTGATACCCGTGGTATTGCCGAGTCGATGTTCCACAAGCGTGACGGTGGTGCCATCGCATTGCTCACCAGCTCGCGCATGGTATTTGCATCGGATAATGACAAGCTGAACACCTACTTCCTCAACGCGCTCTTCAGCTATGACAAGAACGGCTGCATGCCCACCCTGGGCGAGGCCTACATGAAAGCCAAGCGCGGCTTCACCTCGACCAACACCAACAAGATGTCGTTCTTCCTGCTTGGTGACCCCGCCATCAAGGTGAACTATCCCATTTCGCGATTCAACATCACCAGCATCAACAATGTTGACATGACCGACTCGGCTGCTATTGCTCAGGTAAGTCCTCTCATGCAGTTTGAGATTAAGGCCCAGGTGGTAGATGCCGACGGCAATCTGGACACCTCGTTCAACGGTGATGCCACGGCAACCCTCTACGACCGTGAGTCGCTGTTTACCACGCTCAGCTTCTCGATTAGCGGTGTCGCTTATAACCGCGATATCTACACCAACCGCGAGAAACTCACCGAGGTCAGTGGTCGTGTGACTAACGGTATCTTCACCGCAACGATGATTGTTCCCCGCTCTCCCGAGGCCAAGAACGCCAACGTGCTGCTGCGTGTCTATGCCCACAAGGATGGCAGTGACTACATGGTGAACGGTTTCAACCGCGACATCAAGATGTTGCCCTATAACGAGGCTCAGGCAGTAACCGACAATCAGGACCCCGTTATCAACGCCATGTTCATCAACGACGAGGCCATGTTCTCGGATGGTGCCTCGGTATCGTCCAACTCGGTTCTCTACATCACCGCCAGCGACGACTTGGGCATCAATGTACAGCCCAACTCGATGGACTTCTCCATGTCACTCGTGCTGGACGGCGGCAAGAACACCTATAGCGATATTGCCAGCTATGCCACGGTGGCCGATGGCAACAAGGTGATCAACATCGAGCTGCCCATCAAGAACCTTGCCGAGGGCGTACACACGTTGACCTATACCGTCTATGACATGGTGGGCAACTGTGCAACCAGGACCATCACCTTCATTGTGGGTCAGAACAGCGGCGTCACCCTCACTGCCGATGCCCTGCCCGCATTCCTCAACCGTGACGTTCACTTTGACTTGGCCACCGAGATGACCCGTATGCCCGAGGTAACACTGCGTGTCACCGACGCTACCGGCAAACTCGTGTGGAAGACCGTGACCAACGACTCTCAGGTGACTTGGGACTTCACCGATATGCAAGGCAACAAGGTGCCCGCCGGCCTGTACCGTTACTTCGGTACCTATAACGACGGCTCCAACTATGGTGGCACCGAAATCAAGCGACTCATCGTCCTTGATGCTCTCAAGACCGCCAACTGATAGAGGAAAATACCATTAAGCCATAAACCCTCACGCGGGAGAATCACCACCATGATTCTCCCGCGTGTTTTGTAAATGAACGGGCTAACGCCCGTGTGTATGGTGTATTTGCGGCTCTCGCCGCTGTGTAGGGTGGATTTGCGTGCTATCGCCCGTGAGTGGGGTGGAGAGTTGATGTGGCAGAGTCCCGTCAGGGACGACAAGATTGTAGGCAGGCGGTGGAGCGGGCCGCAGGCTCGCTCAACCCCTGCAACAAGGACATCCTTCCATTCCTAGCCCCATCGGGGCGGCAGGAAAATGGATGTCCGCAAGCGGGCAAAAATCAAAACAAATCAAATAACAAATCGAGACAAATTCTAAAAAGTTGATTTTTGGTATTTGTTTAAGATTTGTTTCAATTTTTGGCCGCAAGGCCACCCGTTGAAGGCACCGAGGTGCCGACGACGCCCGGCATCTACATCCACCAGGGCAAAAAAATTTGTGTAAGCCAAATACCATGATGCTTGCATCAATGGCTGAGGCGCAACCAAATTTATGCAACATAGTCGTGCGCTGACACTCTCCCTCATGCCAAGGCGCCATGGTGTGCTGATGCCCTATCGATCATTATGGTTAACGTATGTTAAAATGGGGGGGGTAGTGCTGAATGCCAATTTATTGAGTATATTTGCAAAATTAACAAGACTAAATAATTGAAAAACTATGAAAAAGTATTTATTGACAATAGTGTTGGCGCTGCTGGGCATGACCCAGATGGCAGCCCAGGAGGATGCATATCTTCCTATTGTGCGCGAGGGAGTAAAATGGGTCAATGAAAAGGTAATTGTCAACAATGGTGACACGACATGTTATTACTACAAATACGAGTTCTCAGGTGATGATAATGATCCCTACTACATGAATTTGAATGGTGATATAAACAATGCTTGCTATTACTATACGGGTCATCATCTTGATGTGGAGAGCGATAGTCTGATAGCAGGCTTACTTGAAGGTTCTTATGTCACATGTTTTAGAAATCATGCCTACTTTAAGAATCTACGAGATGGTAGAATGATGATGCAATATGATATGTATACTGATGGTGGCACGGTGCTGCTTTACACATTTGGCAGAGATTACGGATGTGATGACTATTATATATGGGTGAATGAATTCTGGGAATATAATAATGGCATTGAAGCATTTTTGACCAGAGACAACTTCAAGAAGGTGGATCCCATCACCATCGAGGGTACTGAGTGCGAACGTTACGCCTATATCGGTGAGGACGGTGATACTTTGGCCTATGTGGTCGAGGGTATCGGGTTTGACAGCCGGGACATGGGTGACCTGCTGACGCCGTTCACGCGGCGTCCCGACCCGACGGCCTACTACCAGGAGTGGTGCGGACTGTGCCATGTGGTGAAGGACGGAAAGGTAATCTACAAGGGCATGCGCTACAACCCCAACAACATGACGGGTATTGACGAGGTGTGGAGGACAAGGTGAGCCGCCCGCTTGACCCACGCTATTATGACCTGATGGGCCGTGCGGAGGGCACCGAGGTGCCGACGACGCCCGGCATCTACATCCACCAGGGCCGCAAAATCGTTGTCCGCTAGTTGGGGGGAACGGTATAAAAGTAATGTGGCGGCTTCACCGTTGGGGTGGAGTCGCCACATATTGTTCAGTTTGTTGTGTTGTCTTACTCGCCGGGAGCGATAGCACCGGTGGGGCAAGCGTCAGCGCAAGTGCCACAGTCGAGGCAGGTGTCGGGATCGATCGAATAGATGTCGCCTTCCTTGATAGCGTCGGCGGGACATACGCTCTGGCAAGTGCCACATGCTACGCAGCTGTCAGAAATTACATAAGCCATAGTAGTGTAAAATTTAAGTGAAGTAGTTATTAATAATATGTAAAAAGTAAACAGTTTGGCAAAAGTACTGTTTTTATTTGAAACGGTAGCACTTTTTGAGGATTTTTGTTGCCTCGGTAGTGTTTTTTTGCTTTTTCTTATCCATTTCAACCTTATTTTTTGTACCTTTGCTAATAGCGAAGGTAGGCTGCGCCTCAACATAAAAAAGAATGAATTCTTTTTGTTATGTATTCGGCTTGCACTCCCTTTGCCTTCGGCGAAGGTAGGCTGCGCCTCAACATAAAAAAGAATGAATTCTTTTTGTTATGTATTCGGCCTGCACTCCCTTTGATGATTGACAGAGAGAAAAGTTTAACGTCAGTTGATATTTTTTTATAGATATGAACCAAATGGATTGGAAAGATGCACTGGGCAAGGCCTTTAATGTGCCCGTGCCCGACAAGAATGACCCGACTGCCGAGACTGCTGCACCTGATGCCGCTGCAGTGCGGCCACGCCAAGGCGATGCCCTACAACAGCAGGGTAAGCAGATGTTGGACGTCGTGCTGGAGCGCAAGGGACGTGCTGGCAAGCAGGCGACGATTGTCACGGGCTTCGTCTGTGACGAGGCAGCACTCAAGGAGGTGGCTTCGCAGCTGAAGCGCCACCTGGGTGTGGGCGGCAGTGCCCGCGGCGGCGAAATCCTGATTCAGGGCGACTTTCGCCAGCGCGTGTTGGACCAGTTGCATGCCATGGGCTTTAAAGCAAGGGTTGTTTAAGTTAGGAGTTAGGAGTTTTTTATGAGCGATGATAGGAATTTGTTGGTGATTAAGGCGTCGGCAGGTTCGGGCAAGACCTACAACCTGGCCTTGCAGTACATCAGGCACCTGCTGTTTACTACCGCTGGTGAAGGTGGTGGCAGGATGGTGCCGCGCCGCCATGAGGGCGATAGCCGCATCCTCAATGCTCACCGCCAGCTGCTGGCCATCACCTTTACCAACAAGGCGACCGACGAGATGAAGCAGCGCATTGTCGATGAGCTGTACCGCCTGTCGCGCCCCGGTGTTGCGAGCAATTACCTCGATGGCTTTGTCGCCGAGACGGGATTGAGCGAGGGTAGGGTGAGGGAACTCGCCCGCCTGGCGTTGTATGAGCTGATGTTTGACTACAGCAACTTCAACGTGAGCACCATCGACTCGTTTTTCCAATCCATTCTGCGCAATTTCGCCCGTGAGCTGAACCGTGACTACAATTATGACATCCAGCTCGACGAGGATTATGCCGTCAAGGTGGCGGTGCACGACTTCCTGCTCTCGTTGGGGCAGGAGGGCAAGCCCACGCAGGTTGACCAGTGGGTCAAGGAGTACCAGCGCCACCTCATCCGCAGTGATGCCGAGACCAAGAACTGGAAATTCTTTGACGACAACAGCAACCTGAACAAGTTTGCCCGACAAATCAACAGCGAGCTGTTCCGCAGTGCCATGGGCGACATCCGCGATTATCTGGGATACACCGATGAGGACGGCTTCCATAGCGACTTCAAGCGAATCCGTGATTTCAAGAAGTACATTCATGAAACGGTGACCTTCTTTCAGGGTCAGCATGATGACGGGCTGGAGACGTTGAAACAGGCTCTGGCACCCGTCGTCAGTGGCCTCAGTGGCACCAAGTCATTGAAAAAATGGTTTGTGAAGGTCGATTTGGAGCCGTTAACCGATACGATGAAGAATGCTGATGAACAAAAGATTCGTGAGCAGTTTCTCAAGGGTTTTATTCCTACGGACGACTTAGTCAATCAGTTGCTGGGATTGGTCAGCGATCATTTCAGGCTTAGGCACCTGCTGGCGTTTCTGAAACATGTCGAGGACCACCTGGGCTTGTTGGGCATGTTGGCCATGATTGACCTGTTCCTGGAGAAGTTCCGCCACGAGAGCAATTCCATCCTCATCGGTGACACCAACGAGCTGATTGGTACCGTGCTCGACAGCGGCTCGGACTTTGTTTATGAGCGGGTGGGGACCACCATCGCCCATTACATGATAGACGAGTTCCAGGACACCAGTGCCAAGCAATATGAGAATTTCAGGGGGCTGCTGAAGGAGAGCCTGGCCAATGGCTACTTCAATATGCTCATCGGTGATGCCAAACAGTCCATCTACCGATTCCGCAACGCCGACCCCACGGTCTTTCGCGAGCGAGTGGGCATCGATTTCAAGGATAACATTATTGAGGGGGATATGGGAGCAGGTGCTGCCGCTCCGGGGATGCCCCGCGTGTCATCGGTCAATTACCGCAGTTCACGTGCGGTCATCGAGTTCAATAACCGGCTGTTTGAATATGTCAGGGACGGCTATTGTGCCAGCAATCCCATCGTGACTGCAACCTATTGCGACCTCAGGCAGGGCATGCCCGCCGACGTGGACACCGCCAAACTGCCGGGATATGTCAGGCTATATCTGGGTGACTACGGACGCCTGCTGGACGGTGGCGCCGTTGCTGCCGATGAAGGCCAGCCGCAGACCAAGGTGGATGTCCTCGACGTGCTGCCACACTTGCTGTTGCAGCTGCATGAACGTTATGACTGGGGGCGCATCGGCATTCTGGTTCACCGCAACAAGGAGGGTGACCAGGTGGTAGAGCGCATCCTGAACCACAACAAGCAAGCCACCCCCGACGAGCAAATCAGTATCATCTCGGGTGAATCCCTATTGCTCAATAATTCACCCATCATCCGCCGCATCATCGCCATGCTGCGGTATATCGACATCAGCCGCTATGGCACCGACGAGGATGCTGACGAGGACTTGGCTGCTGAGGCCCAGGACGATGACATTGCGCGCCGCATCCACCGCAAGCGGTTGAGCGACCAGCGCCTGTACACGGCGTTGAACGAGTTTATACACGCCATAGCGAGTGACGATGCTGCTGCCTCTCCCGTCGATCACGGCAGATTGCTGGCCAAGAGTCTGGAACAGGCTCAGGATGATACTGCTGCCAGTGTGGGACCCGACAACAATGCGCTGGCGGAGTTATTGCCTCGTGCCGGTGAGCTGACCACGCTGGTGAGCATCGTCGAGAGTATCATTGCCCACCTCAAGAGCAGTGACGGCAGTGCCGACGATGTGGACCGTGAAACGGCGTTCCTCTATGCTTTTCAGGATACCGTCCTGCAGTTCTCGTCACAACGCAACGGCGGCAGTGTGCGGGAATTCCTCAAGTTCTGGGACGAGAAATCGGGTGTGCTGGCGGTGAGCGGCGCCACGTCGGGCGATGCCGTCAACATCATGTCCATCCACAAGGCCAAGGGGCTTGAGTTTGACTGTGTCATTCTGCCCTATGCCGACTGGGAAATTGACGAGAACTCACAAGAGCATCATTACTGGATGCCACGCGAGGAGTTCATGGATGTCATGTCTGGGCTGAATATGCCCTCTGTCGACTGCCCTGCCGAGATGGTGCCGCCGTTACTCCATATCGACAAGACGGCTACTAAGAATTTGTTGCAGGACAATGTGCTGGGTGGAAAGGCCAGGGCATTTGTTGACAAGCAGGTTACCGATGCCCTTATCGACAACCTCAACAAGACCTATGTGGCGATGACACGACCCCGCACCGAGTTGCACATCTTTGCCGAGGGAAAGGCGGGCACGGTGGCTGCTCTGCTCAAGGACTTTGCTGTTCATGGCGGTTTGATGACACCGGTAATTGGTGCCGACGTCTGGTTTGAGACCGGGACGTTGTCGACCAGAGAGGATTTTGAAGAGTTGGAGAGAAGACGTGTGCGTAAAGCTGCAAACCAGGATATGGGACCTGTCGTGAGCCGTCAGGAGATTACACGATACACCGCCAATGAGATTCCTGTGAACCTGCAAGTAAGGATGGAGCATCTGTCAACGCCTGCAGTCAAGGCGGGCTTGCGGCTTCACAGCCTCTTGAGCAGGATTCATGACCGCAGTGACGTGGACCGGGTTATCGACCAAGGCATCAAGCATGGCGTCATCACCGATGATGCCGCTGACCCCTGCAGCAGGGACAATATTGAGCGCCATGTGCGCCGCCCGGTTACCGATGCCCTTTATCGTGTCGCTGCATGGTTTGACCCCTGCAATACTGTTTACAGTGAACGCACCATCACCGCAGCTGCCGATGGTGAAGGAATCGAGAACCTGCGTCCTGACCGCATCGTGCGGCTTCCTGACGGCAGTTTGCTGGTCATCGACTACAAGAGCGGTGAGCGCAACGACAGGCGCTATTGCCGACAAATCAACCGGTATATTGCCAAGCTGCGTGTCCTTTTTCCCGACGCTCCCATCGCAGGACGCATCTGGTATGTGACACATGACGTGATTATTGACGAAAAAGGCAATTTATTGGATTTCAAGGTAACCGAATCATAAATGATTTGGTATATCTCTCGGCTTGCACTACCGTTGCCTGGCGGCGAAGTTAGGCGGCGCCTCGGATATATCCAAATAAATTTGGTATATCTCTCGGCTTGCACTACCGTTGCCTGGCGGCGAAGGTAGGCGGCGCCTCGGGATAAAAAAAGAATGAATTCTTTTTGTTCTCCGCTCGGCTTGCACTACCTTTGTGGATTGAAATCAAATAGTAACCAAAATGAAGAGATTATTATTGTTGCTGGCGGTGACCCTTGGTGTGTTCGCCAGCCATGCGGCGGTAAAGGTCGACCGCATAGAGCCTACCAATTGGTTTGTGGGACTAAAGGACTCTAGTGTGCAGCTGATGGTCTATGGACAGGGCATCCGTGATGCCGAAGTGGCCATCGACTATGCGGGCGTGACTATCGACAGCCTGGTGCGTCTGGACTCGCCCAATTATCTGCTGATTTATCTCAACACCCGTGGAGCCCAACCCGGCACAATGGACATCACCTTCAAGCAGGGCCGCAGCAAGAAGAAAGTGCAGTACCAGCTGCTTGCCCGCCAGATGAGCGGTGACAAGCATGTGGGTTTCAGCAACGCCGATGTGCTGTATATGCTCATGCCCGACCGCTTTGCCGACGGCAACCCTGCCAACAACCAGATTCCCGGCATGGAGGCTTACAAGAACGATAGGACGCGTCCCAGCCTGCGTCATGGCGGTGATATTGCGGGCATACGCCAGCATTTGGACTATTTCACGCAGCTGGGTGTGACTGCCCTGTGGTTTACCCCCGTGCTGGAGAACAATTCTCCCGACAGCCACAACGGCTTCTCGACCTATCATGGCTATGCCACGACCAACTATTACAGGGTTGACCCGCGCTTCGGCACCAACGAGGAGTATCGCGCCCTGTGCGACGAGGCCCACAGCCGTGGCCTCAAGGTGGTGATGGACATGATTTTCAACCACTGTGGTGACTATCACCCCTGGCTCAAGGATATGCCCAGTCACGACTGGTTCAACCAGCCCGATTACAAAAACAACTACCTGCAGACGAGCTATAAACTCACGCCTGTCATGGACCCCTACGCCAGCGAGGTGGATTTGCGCGAGACGGTCGAGGGCTGGTTTGTCCCCTCGATGCCTGACCTGAACCACCATAATGTCCACGTGATGAATTACCTGATTCAGAACAGCATCTGGTGGGTCGAGACCGTGGGTATCGACGGCATCCGCATGGATACCTACCCCTATGCCTATGCCGACGCGATGGCACGCTGGATGAAGCGCCTCGATACCGAGTATCCCAACTTTAATGTAGTGGGAGAGACCTGGGTGGAGAACCCCGCTTATACCGCCGCATGGCAGCGAGGCAACAAGATGGGCAAGCCCGAGAGCTATTTGCCCACGGTGATGGACTTCTCCTTCTACGAGAAAGTGGACAGCGCCAAGCACGAGGAGACCGACGGCTGGTGGCGTGGCTATAACCGCGTCTATAACAGCCTGTGTCATGACTACCTGTATCCCAACCCGTCGAGCGTGATGGCCTTTATCGAGAACCATGATACCGACCGCTTCCTGCGCAACGGACAAGACGTGCCGGCGCTCAAGCAGGCTCTTGCCCTGCTGCTGACCATCAAGCGCATCCCGCAGCTCTACTACGGCACCGAGGTTTTGATGAACGGCACCAAGGAGGTGACCGACGGCAACGTCCGCAAGGATTTCCCCGGCGGTTTCCCCGGTGACACGCAGAACGCTTTCACGCCCGAGGGCCGCACGCCTGCTCAGAACGATATGTTCAACTGGCTGAGTGCCTTGTTGCATTGGCGTCAGGGCAATAAACTGATTACCGAGGGCAAGATGACCCAGTTCATCCCGTATAATGGCATCTACGTCATCGCACGCACGCTTAAGGGCCGTCATGCCGTGACTATCCTCAACGGCACTACACAGCAGCGACAGATGAAGCTCGACCGCTATAGCGAGGTGTTTGAGGGCGCAACAGTGGCGCGTGATGTGCCCACCGGCAAGACCGTCAACCTGACCGACGGAGAACTCATCCTGCCACCCCGCGCAACCCTTGTACTGGAATTCTAAGGTCTAACGTCTAAAAAAACGATGAATAGTTTCCAACGATATTATAAACGTGGCAGGTTCCCTGCAAGGTTTTGGGGGGACCGGGCATTGATGGCGATGAACGGCAAGAAGCACGTCGCATTGCCTGAATGGGTGCTTCCTGAGCTGCAGGATGGCCAATTCAAGAATATTTTGGACATCGGTTGCGGTGGTGGTGCCAATATCCAACGCCTGCTCGAGATGTTCCCCGAGAGCAAGGTGACGGGTCTGGATATTTCAGATTATGCCCTTGCCATGGCACGAGATGTGAATTTTGACGCCATAGACCAAGGCCGTTGTTACCTGTCTGGTGGTAACGCCAGTCAGATGCCATTGCCCAGAGAGAGTTTTGACCTCGCAACGGCATTCGAGACCGTTTATTACTGGTCGGGAATCACGGCTTGCTTCACCGAGGTGAAAAGAGTGCTCAAACCCGGAGGCACCTTCGTGATTGCCAACGAACTTGATGGCATGGCGAAAGAGGACCACCGCCTGGAGCAGGTGGTGGGCCTGCTGCACGTCTATACCATTGAGGAGCTGGAAAGCATACTGACAACAGCGGGATTCGTTGACATTGAATCCCGCCATGATGAGGCCAGGCGCTTCATCTGCTTGACCTGTCGTAAACCGTGATTATTCCGCAAAAGTCTTAAGTTCCATTAATGCTGGCAACGCCCTTCCTGACTTGTGGTTCCACAGGCCGGCGTTGTACCATTGTGCATTGACGTGGAGCACGCTCCAGTTGCTGCCTCCCAAGCCATACTCATTGGCCTCGGGGAACCACCAGAACAAGCCTTTCACGTTATCATATTCCTTGAGCTTAGCAATCAGGTCGATGGTGAACTGACGCTGGCCGGTCGGTGTCAGGGGCCATGTCGCAGCGCAGTCGTTGTCATAGCTGCCTCCCATGCTGTACTCGTAGCTGTAACCAGCTTCAACAATCATGACGTCCTTGTCGGGGAATGAGGACTGGACGGAGCGCAAGGCGGTGTTCAAGACACTGAGCAGGCCGTGGTAGTAGGGATAATAGCTCAGTCCGATGATGTCATAGTCCACGCCGCGGTTCTTCATCTGGTTATAGAAACCCAGCAGGGTACTGTTGCGGGGCACACGCTCGGTGTGAAGGATGATTTTGGCATTGGGACACTCCTCGCGGCAGGCTTGGCCGGCAGCAGTCAACAGTTGGGCAAAACGTGCCCAGTTGGCCTCGGGGCTGTTGGAAAAGCACTGCTTGAGTTGGCTTTGTGGCGTGCCTACGGGCCCCCACAACATGCCGTAGCTGATTTCGTTGCCCGTCTGGATGTAGTCGGGTGTGGCGCCGGCTGCCTTGAGCGCACGCAGGCAGTCGCGTGTGTATTCATACACCTGCTGCGTGAGCGCGTCATCGTCGAGGTTGGCCCACTCGGCAGGCGTGTACTGCGATGCGGGGTCGGCCCAGGTGTCGCTGTAGTGGAAGTCGAGCATGAACTTCATGCCCGCGGCCTTGATGCGACGGCCCAGCACCTTGACGGTGTCCAGGTTCTGGATGACGCCCTGCTCCATGTGCTCGTTGCTGGCGTTGGCGGGATTGACGAACAGACGCACGCGTGCCGCGTTCCATCCCTGCTGCTTGACCCAGGTGATGAGGTCGTCGATGCGCTTGCCGCTGTTGTCATAGTAGCCCACGTTGCTGATGTGATAACGGTCGCGAGCCATCTGATAGTGCGCCTCATACTTGGTCAGCATCGAGATGTCGCCACCCACGAGGCGTGCGGGCTGCTCCTCGTGCTGTCCGCCACCCAGAATGATGCCGATGACGTCGTTCAGGTCGCTGATGTTGACCGTGCCATCGCCGTTCACGTCGCCGATGCTGCCATTATCACCCGCTAGAATCATACTGATGAGCACATTCACATCGCTGATGTTCACGGTGCCGTCACCATTCACGTCGCCCGTAATGGCGGCATTGGCACCGATAGGGATCAGTGCCAATGCTAAAAACAGATATCTTAATGATTTCATGTTCAGTCTTTGGTTTTTTAACTACGAATTACGCGAGTTACTCTAAAGATTAATATTTCGCTAAATTCTCGTAATTCGTAGTTTTATTTATCATTGTCAGCCAAGTGGAGCGGCAATCCGGTCGATTTTCTTGCGGATGCCGCTGACAACCGACAACTTATTTCAAGATGATGTCGATAACGAAGTTGATGTCACCGATATTCACCGCGCCATCGTCGTTCACGTCACCGTTGCTGGCGGTTTTGCCCGTGAGAATCATGTTGATGAGCACATTGATGTCGCTGATGTTCACCACGCCGTCGCCGTTCACGTCGCCCTTGATAGCCTTGAGCAGGGGCAGGTAGATGTCGGTCACGTCGTTGACCTCATACTGGTTGGTCTGCGTCGCGATTTCAAAGACGCTGGTCTGCTTCACATTGGAGACGTCCACCGTCTGATGCTCGCCGGCGGTGGTGCCGCCCTGGTTGAAGACGAAGTTCATGTAGTAGTTCTTCTTGGTGATCTGGTAGGTCTGATAGTAGAACTTCATGCCATCAACTTCCTTGTAGTCGGTGATGACCTGGCCGGGCCAGCTGCCGTTTTGGGTGTTCATGTCGCTGTCCCAGCTGTAGAAGGTCACGCGGGGCCAGTTGTTGGGGGCTACGGTCGGGTCTTTGAGATAGACGGTGATTTCGTAGGGCTCAAAACCGTCGTCGGCACCGATGGTGTAGTTGCGGGTGATGACACCGCTCACGGCACCGTTAATCAGCAGACCGGCCTTCATAGTGCAGCTCTTGTCGATGGTGACGGTACCGCCGTTGGCCACCTTGGTGCCATTGCTGGCAGTGGGCTCGGTGCCGTCAAGGGTATAGACGAGCTGTGCGTTGTCACTCTGGCTTACTGCAGTCAGTTTCACCGTCTGCTTGCCGGCATACTCGCCGCTGGGCTTGCTGGCCCAGGCTGTCTCGGTGGTCTTGCTCAGTGCCAAACGGTAGTTGCTGCCGCTGACCACCTCGACATAGGTTGCGGGAATCTCATAGCTGTCGCTGCCCATGGCTGCCATTGCAGCGCCACGGGTGCCCACGGTGCGGTGGATGTAATAGTTCTTGGCCGAACTCACGGTGATGACCTGGCCGGTGCTCATGTTGTGGATGCCTGCCAGCTGGCGCACATAAATCATCTGCTTGATGGCCTCCTTGTAGTTCATCCAGTGCTTGAGGAACACACACGGGGTGCCGGGCATAATCATCATGAAGGCATTGCCTGCCTCAACATTCAGTCGGATGGGGTCGTTCTGGTTGTTGGCGTCGCGGTACTGTGTGTCGTGGTTCTCGATAAAAGTGACCGAGTAGCGGCACATTTCGGCATCCTGGTTCAGGGTCTTGCCCTTGGAATTGAGGGCCGACCAGTTGTTGCCGTTGGCAGCGTCGCGCACCACATAGCGGAAGGGGAAGTCAAACGAGGCGCTCTGGATGACACCGTCAACCTTAGTGCCGTTAATCCAGTTCTTGACCGCTGTCATGTTGCCGTCCCAGTACTCGCCCACCGAGTAGGTGGGCTGGGAGTAGGCGTTGTACATGCCCGTATAGGTGGCTGCATAGCCCTTGGTCATATCGTAACGGAATCCGGCATAGCCCAGGTCCTCAAGCAGCATCTTCAGGTAGGCCTTGACGTTGGTCTGCACGTTCTCGCTCTTGTGGTCTAGGTCACGCATGCCGCCCCAGTCCTCGCCGGTGTCGTAGTTGCTGCTCAACTGGTAGCCGCGCTCATCGGCCCATTTCTTGGTCTCGCCGCCATCATCGTTCTTGCAGATGTCGGTCGACTTGAGCTGATAGGTCACGCCCTTATAGGTCTCGGCGGGGAAGTCCACCCAGTTGGAGGCGTTCTTGCGGTGGTTGATGACCACGTCGGCGATGGTGCCGATGCCTTTAGACTTAAAGGTGTTGATCATCGAGGTGAGTTGTGTCTTGTTGCCAAACGAGCTGTTGTAGTTGGTGAACCAGTACTTGTCGTCATAGCCCATCGAGGTGCCGCCACAGTTGGCGCTCTGCGGAATCCACACAAGCTGGAAAAACTCGGCCAACTCGTCGGCCTGTGCTTCGAGCACGGGCCACTTGGTGTCGTTGAAGGAATCCCAATAGAAACCCTGGAGCATCACGCCGGGATAGTTGGCAGGCCAGCCCTGCGCAAGCATCAGCATGGGCAGCATCACACCGAGTGCGGTAGTAATAATCTTCTTCATAGTGATAGTGTTTTAGTTCTGGTTATGTTGTTTATATTTTCCACAAATATAGTAAAAATCCTCAAAACCAAACCTGTCAGCCGCTTTTTCTGTTGAAAAAAACGTCGTGCAATCGTTTGCAGGCCAAACAAAGCGGGGACGCGCCACAAATCAGGCGCGTCCCCGTTGGGATAGTCGTTTAGTGTCTGTCAGGATTACTTGATGACCTTGGTAGCGGTGGTGCTGCCGTCGGTGTAGCGGGTAACGACGATGGTCACGCCGTTAGCCTCGCTCATCTCCTGGCCCATCACGTTGAAGAAGCGAACGTCGCTGACGGTCTTGCCGGTGGCAACCTCGTTAACGCTGTCACTCTTCTCGGTAATCTTAACGGTCATAGCCTCGGGATCCTGGATGTTCACGTCGACGGTGTACTTCTTGCCAGAGGGAACCTTGAAGCTGTTGTCGCCCTTAACCAGAGCCATGGGCATGCCGAACATGTCCTCGCTCACGAAATAAGCATTCTCGATGGCACCCAGACGGCTTGAACCGATGGCGCTCCAATCGTCAGCGCCCTCAGCGAGCTTGCTGGTGAAGGAGAAGAAGCTGTAGGTCAGACCGTCGGCCTCGTCAACGTTGGCACCGGTAGCCTCAACCTCGGCGGTGAAGTTAACCTTGTCCTCGGTGCTCATGGCAACGCCCATGTTGGGAGCCCAGCCCATACCGTTCACCTCACCCAGGATGTACATAGCCTCGATGGGTTCGGGAGGCAGGGGGTCACCCTTGAGCTCGGCAATGCAGTTAACCTCTTGGGTCTCTACGTCGAAGGTGATGTGGATGTCATACAGACCGCCCTCTACATAGTAAACATAGTTCTCGGAAGGACATGCCAGGCCCCAATCGTGGTTGGAGACAACCTTGAACTCGATGTTGCACTCGGGAAGCTCGACATCGTAACGGTCGAAGGTGAACTTACCCTCATCGTTCTTTACCATGTCATTCTCACGGTTGGTGGGATCCCACTCGGTGCCGAAGATGGCAGCGGGAGCACCAGCTACAGTGGCATAGGTCCAATCGGGGTCAATCACAGGACCTTCACCTTCAGCTGTAACGACGAACTCCATGTTCTCGGCGTCAAAGGTGAAAGTGAACTCTGAGGGCTCAGAGCCGCAAGCGAGCTGGTATGCGCCGTTGCCGTTGCCCTGCTTCTGGGTGGCGGTGTACTCATTCAGGGTTACCTTCTGGTCAACACCGGTGGTGGGGCCAAAACGATACTCGCCGTTGAACAGGTCCCATTCGCCGGCGTTCTCGGTCAGGTTGTCAGCGAATACGAACCAGATGGTTCCGCTGAGGGTGGCGGTGGCGGTATAGGTGCCGTCGCCATTGTCAGTCATTTCCATGCCCTGGTTGGTCTGCCAGTCACCGAAGGGCACACTACCAACGATGTACATGCTGGCCTGCATTGACAGCGCAAATGCTACCATTGCAATGAGCGTAAAGATTTTTTTCATAATAGTTGTGAAAATTAATTATTAATAATGTGAATAAAAAAATGATTCAAGTTTTAAGTTGTAAGTTTTAAGTTTTTAGTACGATTACTTTCGCCTGATGGTTGATGAGACTTTGGTATTCTTACTTAAAACTAAAAACTTAAAACTTACAACTCTAACAGCTAAAGGATTACTCCTCCTGCATGAAGTAGTAGTAACCCAGGATGTCGTTGAACATCACGGTGTAGGTGCCGGGAGCAACGGTGATGTTGTCACCATTCTGAGTGCCCATACCCACGGGGAAGGCTTCACCGCCACCCCAGTTGATGTCCCAAGTGCCGTCGGCGGCAAACTTGAGCAATGCGGGCTGGCTTACGGTGAAGTTCTTCACAATCCAGTCGTGGTTCTCAGCCTTGGTGTTCACTGCGTTCATCAGGTTCTCGGCGGGATTCCAGCCCTGATAATCGCCAGGCATGCCAATCTGGGTGAATACGCTGGGAGCGATGTCCACCTTCTCGATGGTTACCTCATAGGTGTCGGTGTTGAGAGTAATCTCGTAGTAACCGGCCTCAGAAACCCTGATGTTGCCACCATCGCCGTTGTTGAGGGCAATCACGCCGTCAACCATACTGAGCTGCTCGCTCTCGCCGGGATTGTGGATAATCTTGAAGGTCCTGCGTGCAGCCAGGTAGCCCACATGTTTCAGGATATTGATTGAGCCAGGCACAGCGTACATGGGCATCAACGAAACGCCGACGTCTTCCATGCCACGGTTGTTCCATGAACCGTCACCAAAACCGGGACCTACCAGGTACCACATGTCGGGGATAGTGAGCGGGGCGAGGATTACGTGAATCGTAAACTCGTCGCTGATCATCGTCGTGGCGGTCTTGCCGTTGGTCATAATCCACTTCACGCGGGCGGGAATGTCACGCTGCTCAGTGGCGCGGCCATAGTGGTCAACGACATACTTGTTGAGCACGTCGGCATCCATTTGGCCATCGTTGGTCATAGCATACTCCTCACCGTCGAGGATGATGTAAGTGTCGGCGTAGTAGGTCGTGTCCGACGAGCCAGGGTTCGTCAGGTTGCACACCTTGACGCTCTCGGTGCCGGCAGGCAGCAGAGCGTAGTCAATCAGACCAACCTCGCTTGCGGCGCCTGTACCAAAGGTGATCTCAGCGCCCTGGGGGTTGCTCTGGGGCTCTGCCCAGTCTTTATAGTCTTCACTACAGCCAGCCAGTAACAGGGTCATGGCGGCGATATATAAAAACTTCTTCATTGTTTTATCTTCAGTTTTCAGTTTTCAGTTCTCAGTTTTCAGTTGAGTGCGGATGCCGATGACAACTGAAAACTGATGACTGAAAACTCGATTAATAATTACTGTTTGGGGATAAAGGTGTAAGTACCCATAATGTCGTTGAACATGATGTAGTACGTGCCAGCGGGAACCTTTATGTTTTCACCACCCAGGGCACCCTTGCCATAGGGGAATTCAGTGGGATTACCCCAACTGATGTCCCAAGCACCGTTAGCGGCAAACTTGAGTTCGGTGTCCACGGCGAAGGTCTCCTCAACAAACCAGTCGTGGTTGAATTCTTCACCATTCAGCGTGCTGACAGCAGCCAAGGGGTTGTTCTCAGGTTTCCACTCCTGGTAATCGCCAGGCAACGAAATCATGCTGTAGCTGGCAACCTCACCCTCATACTTCTCGATGGTGATATCGCCATCACCATCAATCAGGATGGAGTAGTAGCCGGCTTCCACGATGCCGATGTTGTGGTTGTCACCATCCTCATCAGACAGGAAGGTGCCGGGACTCACCACATTGGTGAAGTTGAGCTGCTCGCCCCAGTCACCAGGCACATGGACGAACTTGAACTGTCCGCCAGCGGGGAAGTAACCCACATACATTGAACCAGACAGGAAGGTGCCGTCGGTATCGTAAGCGGGATAAGTCGGGATAAGACCGACACCGACTTCACCATTGCTCCATTCTGCGCCACCGATGCAGTTACCCACCATGTACCAGATGTCGTAAACCTCACTGGCATTGATGAAGTAGGGCTTCACGGTGAGGGCCACAGGATTAGAGTAAATGGTCGTGGCACCAGGGGTCGAAGCGCTCAGGCGCAGATAGACGGTCATGATCTCGGGAATCTCGCTGGTCTCGTCCCACTGGTTGATTTTGACGATAGCCTTGGCAAGTTCCTCGGCACTCAGTTCGCCCGAGCAAGAGGCGAAGATTGACTTGATAACGTCATAGGTGGGAACCTTGGCACCGGTCTCATCGGCCTTGGCCTCGGCAACTGAAACCGACCAGTCGTTAGTGGGAGAAACCTCAAACTGATATTCCACAGCAGCGGGCCAGCCACCATAGTCGGGTTGCGACCAGGTCATGGGAATTGAAGTGGAGTTAAGCAAGTCGACATTGGTGTTCACAGGGTTGTTGAGTGTGAACGTGGTGGGTTGAATCAGCGTGGGATTGGAATCGCGGTCATCCTCGCACGCCGTGAACACAATCGCCATGCTCAACAGCATCAGTGATGATAAAAATATCTTTTTCATATTCTTGTTGTCATTTATTCATGTTAGACAATACTGTAGCGCATCAATAACCCGGATTCTGTTTCAGCTTGGGGTTAGCAATCAGGTCATCGTTGGGGATGGCAAACACGTTGCGGTCAGCCGAGAAGTTGCGGCCCTCGTAGGCACCGCCCTTCCATTGCCACTGGTAGTCGGTGTTGCCGCCAAACTTACCGAAGCGGATCAAATCGACGCGGCGACGGCCCTCGAAGTAGAACTCGCGGCCCCACTCGTCCAGAATCTGGTCGAGCGTCAGGCTGCGCAGCTCGGTAGCGTGGGCGCGGCGGCGCAGGGTGTTGACAGCATTGCGGGCTTCGTCGGGCTGCTGCCCCATGCGGGTGAGAGCCTCGGCATAGGTCAGATAGGCCTCAGCCTTGCGCATGTAGAACAGGTGGGAGTCGGCAAAGGTGATGCTCTGACCCTGGCTGCCGTCAGTCTTGAAGTTGTTGAACTTGGTGATAGCGTAGCCGTAGGTGAAGTCACTCTCGTTCTCCACATTCAGGTGGCGGCCCTTGGTCTCAAACAGGGCGCGGTCGTCACCGGCAGCGACAAATACCTCATAGGCATGAGCCTCGGGGGCATCGTCGTTGGGGAAGAACAGGCGAACCAGCTCGGGACGGGCACGGTTGCCACCCCAGGTGCTGTTGTCATACAGACCGTTTACCTCGGTCGGATCCCACATGAGGGGATGAACGTCGGCGTCAACGGTGGAGCAGATCAGGAAGTTGGTGCCACCCCATGAGGTGGTGCGCAGACCATCCTGGATAACGGGGAACAGAGCCTCGAGGGCAGCATCGGTCGTACCGTTGTCGCCCATGAACAGCATCTGATAGGCAGTGTACTCGCGGTAGGTACCGTCCTTGCCTTCGCCGGAATAACCCTCGGTGAGCAACTGGTAAGGCGAGTCAATGACCATCTTGGCATACTTGGCAGCTTCTTCCCAACGGGGAGTGCCGGTGTAAACCTGCCAGTTCAGATACAGGCGAGCCAGCAGCATCCAGGCAGCAGCCTTGTCAACACGGCCATAACCGGTCTGGTGATACTTCTTGGGGCTGGGATCGTTCAGGATGTTGGTCTTGTCGTCGGGATTGTCGCCAACGATGGAAAGGAGCTCATTCTCGATGAACTCGCACACCTGGGCGCGAGGCATCTGCTCGGGGTCATCACCCGAAATGATGGTGGAGAAGGGAATATTGCCAAACGCGTCGGTCAGCAGATAGTACTGGAAGGCGCGCAGGAAGCGAATCTCGGCAGTCATCGTAGCGTCATAGTCGGCAAACTTCTCCATATAGTGGTTGCAGAAGGTGATACCGATACACAGGCCATAGTAGTAGCCGCGCAGCATCGGATGGCTGGCATCGTAGGTGTTGTGGCAATACTCGGGAATGCCGGTGTCACCCCAACCGCAGATAGCTTCGTCGGTGGTCAACTCGTTGGAGTTCCACATCTGGCGGAACTTGTGCTGGAAACCGCCGTCCAGACCATCGACGTCAACATTGTCGTCACCGCCGTTGTTACCTGAGGTAGCAAATACCGAGTAACACTTGTTGAACATCTGCTCAACACCGACGTCGCTCTTCAGCGAGGGGTCGATGGGCTCAACGTCCAGATCGTTGATACAGGAGGACAGACCACCGGTAATCAACATGGCAGCAACAGCGCACTGTATATATTTGAAAAACTTATTCATTGTCGTATTTCTGATTTTAAATTAGTATAAGCTGTCAACGTAATCAGAAGTTCAGGCTCAAACCAAGGATGAACGAGATGGGACGAGGATAGATGTCGCCACCGATACCGCCGTAAATCTCGGGGTCGATGCCATCATACTTGGTGATGCAGAACACGTTGGCTGCGGTACCGTAGATACGTCCGCTGATGCCGTCGTAGCTGCCACGCTTGAACAGGCCGCCGAAGCTGTAACCCAGCGTGATGTTGTCACACTTCAGGAAGGAAGCGTTCTGTACCCAGTAGTCGGTCATGATGGTGTTGTTGTCGTAGGTCTGCCAACCCAGTTCTACCGACTTGACGGGACGGTTGTTCAGATAGAAGCCCGAAACGGCCTCGAGAACAGCAGCGGAGCTTACGTTGTGGTAACCCTGCATTACATTGTTGTACACATAGTTGCCGATGCTGGCGCGCAGACTGAAACCGAAGTCCCAGTTCTTCCACTCCAGACGCGATGCCAGACCCATGGTCACGGGAGCGTTCGGCGACTTGTAGAAGTACTTGTCCTCCTCGCTGATGACGCCGTCACCGTTGCGGTCAACGACCTGTCCCTCGATGGGCTTGCCGTTAACGTCATAAACCTGCTGGAGCACATAGAAACTGCTGGCGGGATAACCCACGCAGTGTGCCTGTACGTTACCGTTGATGCCGATACCGCCGGTCATAACCTTGAACGAGGGATCCTTGCTGATGAGCTCGGTGATCTTGTTGCTGTTGTAGGTCAGGTTGTAGTCGATGGTCCACAACAGGTCGGTGGTTGAAATGGCTTTCCAGTTCAACATCAACTCGATACCGGTGTTGCGCAGCGAACCGATGTTCTTGTAGAATGCATTCTTGAAGGTGGTCAGTGCCGAGAAGGCCGTCCAGTTCAGCAGGTCGGTCGTCTTGCGGTAGTACCAGTCGATGCTACCGTTCAGGCGCTGGTTCATGATACCCCAGTCAAGACCGATGTTGGTCGTGGTGGTGGTCTCCCACTTCAGCTCGGGGTTGTAAACATTGGGCTTGGCCTTGGAGCCGTCGCCGAGGATGTCGTAGAAGGAACCCACGCTACCGTTGCTAACCACATAGTTGTTGAAGTAGTTGTAGTCGCCGATGCCTTCCTGCTGGCCGGTCTTACCCCAGCCCAGACGGAGCTTCAGGTCGCTGAAGGGGCCGTCCTTCATGAAGTCTTCCTCGTTGATCTTCCATGCCAGTGCTGCCGACGGGAAGAGTGCCCAGTGCTTCTTGAAGCGGGACGAACCGTCATAACGCACGGTGAAGGTCAACAGGTAGCGGTTGGCATAGGTGTAGTTGGCACGTCCGAAGAACGATACCAGGTAGTTCTCGGTGCGGTAACCCAGGCCGTTGTTCTGGCGGTAAACGCCCTCGCCATAGATGGCGCCAGCCTTGCGGTCGCCGATATTGTATTTGGCACCGGGAATCCATACGCCGGGAACAACATTAAGCGCACTCTCAACATCTTCGTCGGTGAAGAGCAGTGACGAGCTGGCGGGATAGGTGCCCCATGACTCGTTGTACTCCTTGCGCCAGTTGTGCTGCCACTCATAACCTGCCATGATGTCGAAGTGGTGCATGTCGTTGAAGTCCTTGTAGTACTGGGCATAGGTACTCAGCTGCAGGTTCTCCTTGCTCTGCCTGTAGTAGCTGTTGTTGCCGTAGTAGTTCGAGGTGTTGGAGACGTTGGTGCTGATGTTGTGGCCGTGGCCGCCGGTGAAGTCACCACCCAGGGTCAGGTGGAGCCTCAAGTCCTCAAAGCCGTGTACCTTGTAGTCGATGTCAGCACTGCCGATGAAGGCGCGCGACCAACCCGTGTTGTCGTGGTTGTCGAGCATAGCGACGGGGTTGTAGGGGGCGTTGCCGTTCTTGGTGTACAGGCCCCAACCGGGATCGGAGGGGTTGTCCTGCAGCCAGTCGAAGTAGCCGCCAACAACTTTGTACTTATCCTCGCTGGAACGAACGGGCTGCGTCGGGTCCATGCGCACGGCATTACCCACAGCACCGGTGTCAGCCCAGCGCGACTTGGTCCATGCCAGCTTACCGTTCAGGTTCATCGTTAGGTGGTCCTGGAAGAACGACGGGTTCAGGTTCAGCGCTACGGTGTAACGCTTGAAGTCCGAAGTCTTGAGGATACCCTGCTGGTCGGTGTAACCCAGCGAAATGCGGTAGGGGAGATAGTCCTTTACCGAACCGGCGACGGTCACGTTGTGGTCGTGGCTCAAGGCGGTGCGGTAGATCTCGTTCTGCCAGTCGGTGTTGGCGTTGCCCAGCAGCGACAGGGCGGTCTCCTCGCGGGTGTCACCGGCAAAGATCTTCTTCACGAAGGCGCGGTACTCGTCACCGTCCATCACGTCGATGGTCTTCTTCTTCATGCTCCAGGTCACGCTACCGTTGTAGCCTATCTGGGGACGTTGCTGGCCGCGACGGCCCTTCTTGGTGGTGATGATGATGACACCATTAGAACCACGGCTACCGTAGATGGCGGTTGCCGATGCGTCCTTCAACACGTTGAAGCTCTCGATGTCCTGGGGGTTAACCAAAGACAGGGGGTTAGACAGACCGCTCACTCCGTTGTTGTCCATTGCGATACCGTCAATCACAATCAGCGGGTTGTTGCTGGCGTTCAGTGACGAACCGCCACGGATGCGGATAGTGGAACCGCCACCGGGGCTACCGTCACCGCTGGTCACGCTCACACCGGCGATTTTACCGTTGAGCATGTCCTGAGCGCTGACAACGACACCCTTGTTCTTGGCGTCGGGCTTGAGTGCAGTCACCGAACCGGTCAAGTCGTTTTTCTTTACGGTACCGTAACCGATGACCACCAGATTCTCAAGCATCTGGGTGCTCTCTTCGAGGGTAACGATAACTTCGCTGGCAGCGGTCACCTCCTGGGTGTCGTAGCCAACAGACGAAATTTGGAGCTTGGCGCCCTTGGGCACACCTTCGAGGGTAAAGTTACCGTCAAAGTCGGTAGCTGTACCCATCTGGGTGCCGACGACGCGAACACTCGCGCCGATGATAGGCTCGCCGGTAGCATCCTTCACAAGGCCATTCACAGTAATCTGTGCATAGGCGCCCAGTGACAGGAACAGTCCCACCACGAGGGTTAGAATCCTAATAGGAATTCTGATGTTTACCTGCTTCATTTTTAAATTTTTAAAGTTAATATTATGTTGTAAATCAATAGTTTATAGGTTGGTGTGTGGGCTTGTGCCCGCAAGGTTGTAACCTGAATTTGGTTTTATCCGACCACATTTAGGCAATTAAACAAGGCAAAAATAGGCAAAATCGGGAAATTCCCTTTTTTTATTAATGTTAATTTTTTCATTAAATAAATGCAATCGTTTGCGTAATCGGTTTTTTTGTTATAATTTCGCCAGCCAACAGAGTTGTAGACAAGTTTCCTATTTATAACAATAGCCAACTTAAAGATAACCAAGATGAATGACAATAGACAAATGACGATGAAGGACATTGCCCGCGAGTTGGGCGTGTCGGTGGCAACGGTGTCGCGTGCCTTGAGCGACAGTCCAAGCATTTCGCGTAAACGCAGGCAGGAAATCCAGCAGTTTGCGCGTGAGCACAACTATTTCCCCAACGTGATTGCCGAGCAGCTGAGGCACAGCCGCCGCAACCCCTCGCGAGCCATCGGTGTGATTGTTCCTGAGTTAGTGCACTACTATTTCTCGTCGATTCTCGACGGCATCGAGTCCGAGGCGTCTTCCAGGGGTTACCACCTCATTGTCGCCAAGAGCAACGAGAGCTATGAGCGCGAGGTGCAAATCTGTGAGGAGATGCTCAAAAACAAGGTGTGCGGCATTATCGTTTCTCAGGCCAAGGACACCGAACGCTATGACCACTTTGAGCGCCTGGAAGCCGCTGGAGTGCCTCTGGTTTTCTATGACCGCATCTGTCCGGCTCTGAATGCCAGCCGCGTGGTAGTGGACGACTACATGGGCACCATGAATGCCGTTTCGCACCTCATCGATACGGGATGCAAGCGCATCGCCTTTTTTGGCACCACGATGAGTATGATCATTGGCAAGAACCGTTTCAACGGCTATCGCGACGCTCTTTACAAACACGGTTTGACACTCGACGAGTCGCTGGTGCGCATCTGTGATAACCGTGCTGATGCCGAGCGCATTACGCCAGCCATGATGCGCATGGAGACCCCGCCTGATGCCTTCTTTGCCGTCAATGATGATACAGCCATTGGCATCCTTTCGGTAGTCAAGCGGTTGGGCTATACGGTCCCCGACGAGGTGAGCATCTGCGGCTTCACCAACGGTTTCCGCGCCACCGTCTGCGACCCGATGCTGACGACTGTCGAGCAGCGCGGTACCGAGGTCGGCAAGGAGGCTGCCGACATCCTTATCGGCCTGGTCGAGGGCACCCTCCCTGCCGTACATGCCGAAAAACGCATCGTCAAAACCCGCCTCGTCATCCGCGGCACCACCCGCCACCCCTAGTTTTCAACGACAACAAAGTAGTACTAAACGACAAGAATTTTTTTAACAACAAGAAATACAAAAAAACAATGATATGATTGATGTTGAAAAATTGAAGGATCATGTCTATGACGTTGTTGGAGCTCTTTATGAAGTTCACAAGGAGTTAGGTGCAGGCCTTAATGAATCATGTTATCAAGAGGGTTTGCTGATGGAATTTGACGAATTACAGATAGCTTATAAAAAAGAACTTACATTTTTCCCAAAGTTTCATGGGAAACAGATGAAAACTCATTTTAGAGTTGACTTTTTGTGTAAGGAGGACATCGTCGTTGAGTGTAAGTCGGTAGAAGAATTAAATAACAACCATAGAGCGCAGTTGTATAATTACATGCGATTATTAAATGTTTCTTGTGGTCTATTAGTCAATTTCGCACCAAAAAATATTATTATTGAAAGATATTTCTACGATATGAATAACAAAGATATTCTTGATGTTTATGGGCGGCTTATCCATAAATTTAGAAGATAAATTGTTTTTCTTGTATTTCTTGTTGTTTTATAATAATCAATAGAAGACTAATTGTTTGTTGTATTTTTATGGAGAGAATGAAGAGATTATTTGTTGTGGTGATGGCTGTCGTGGCGTTGAGTGCGATGGCCCAGGTGGAGAGGCCCAAGTTGGTTGTGGGCCTGGTTGTGGACCAGATGCGCTGGGACTACCTTTATACCTACCAGTGGGGTGAGGGTGGTTTCAAGACCTTGCTCACCGACGGCTACCGGTGCAATAACACCATTATTGATTATGTGCCCACGGTGACTGCCGCGGGCCACGCCAGCATTTACTCGGGCACGACGCCTGCCTTCCACGGCATCGCCGGTAACCATTTCATCCTGAACGGCAAGAGTGTGGAAAGCGTGCAGGACGATAGCGAGAAGGGCGTCGGCGGTAATGAGAAGACCAGTGGCAAGTCGCCGCGCAACCTCATAGCCACCAATATGGCCGACCAGCTCTATTTGGCCACCGATTTCAAGAGCCGCACCGTGGGTGTGGCTCTCAAGCCTCGTGCCGCCATCCTGCCTTCGGGCCACAATCCCATCGGTGCTTACTGGTTTGACGACAACAGCAAGTCGTTTGTCACCAGCACCTATTATATGGACAAATTGCCCAAGTGGGTTGCCGACTTTAACAAGAAGTACCGCAAGGAGTTGTCCACCGACCTCAGCAACCTGCCGATGGGCACGACCATGACCTTTGCCCTCGCCGAGCAGGCGCTCATCAACGAACGTTTGGGTCAGGGCGAGGTGACCGATATGCTCACCGTTAGTGTTTCGAACACCGACATGTGTGCACACACCTATGGCAGCCATTCGCCCAAGGTCGATTCCATCTATTGGCAGTTGGATAAGGAAATTGCCCATTTCATCGAAGTTTTGGACCAACGCATCGGTCGCGGCAACTACCTGTTGTTCCTCACCGCCGACCATGGCGGCACCCACAGTTATCCCCGCATGACTGACCACGGGCTGCCCAGTGGCAGTATGCAGAATTCCAAGGCCGTTACCATTGCCAACGAGCTGCTGGCGTGGCGATTCGGCGTGAAAAACTTGATTCGGGAGTCTAAAGGATATACTTATTATATCAATCATGCCGTCATCGACAGTGCAGGACTCGATGAGGACGTCGTGAAGAAGGCTGCCTGCAAGGCGTTGATGCAGCAGGACGAAATACAGTGGGCCGTCGATGTCGCCAATATCGAGAGCTGTCCCATTCCCAACATCCTCAAGGAGCGCATCAAGCTGGGCTACTTCGCGGGACGCAGCGGCGAGATTTACGTCGTGCCCCGCACTGGCACGTTCGACACTAAGCCCGAGTGGGCCGCCTCTAACCACGGCACGTGGAGCCAGAGCGACTCCCACATCCCCCTCATCTTCCTGGGCTGGCACATCCCCGCAGGCGAGACCTCGCGCCTGACCCACATGACCGACATCGCCGCCACCGTCTGCGCCATGCTCCACATCCAGGCCCCCAATGCCTGCATCGGCACCCCAATCGAATTTGGTTGGGAATACTAGAGTGATGCGATGGAGATTAGGGTAAATGATTATATGGAGCGGCAGCCGGGGAATCCCAGGGTGGAGCCGACGGACCAGTTTTACTTGTGGATTGCCTTGCGGCTGGCCCGGGTGTGGGACGAGTCGCCGTGGCTGCGTGATCTGGATGATGACGTGCGCCGTGATGTGGTGCTGGCCGTGACTGGCTATTACCAGGACATTGTTGCCGACGGCGGCTTGTGGCGCTCGTTCACGCGTCTGCATGGCGAGCGACACGGTAATCCGCTGCCCCATTTTGCCCGTGCCGAGGAGTATGTGGACTATGAACTCAACCTGGATGATGTGCGCTATGTGATGTGGTGGACCATCGTGGGTGAGCAGGAGGTGGATGCCCTTGACCCGCATGATGCCGGACTCGAGGCCCTGGCAACGGCATTTCACATGATTTTGGACGGGGAATATGAAGAGGCCCCCGTGCCCGAGCAGTTCTGCATCGCCCGCCGTGTGGACTTGGACAGCCCCGCCGATGCCCAGGCCATCTATGAATACGCCTATTGGCTCTACTGGCGCAGTTTTCTGTTGCGGCCCTCGTCACAACAGGTCATGGAACACGCCATGCCCGAGGCCCACGAAATCATCAAGCGTGCCGGCGAGGCCGATGCCCGCCCGCTGCTGCAGGACCTGAACGACCGCCTGATGTACACCATGCCTGCAGGTCCCATTCCCCTGACCATCGCACAATGGCTGCGGCTTATCATCGATGACGAGTTGCCGGAATAAGGCTTATCGTTTTAGCAGTATGCGGCTGCCGCTGAAGACTGACAACTGACAACTAAAAACTCTTAATGGGCATCCAGCCAGTTGCTGGCGGCGCCGTGACTGGCTGTGAGGCGTACGTTGCCCTTATAGACGCCTTCCATTTCCTCGATGACGATGCGTTGAACGGTCTCCAGCTCGCTAGGGATGACATCAAAGTTCAATTCGTCGTGAACCTGCAGAATCATTTTGGATCGGATGCTCTCGTCCTGGAAACGCTTGAAGATGCGGACCATGGCGAGTTTGATGACGTCGGCAGCGGTGCCCTGGATGGGCGCGTTGATGGCATTGCGCTCGCTGAACCCCCTTACCACGGCATTGCGTGAATTGATGTCGGGCAGCATGCGACGACGACCGTAAAGTGTTGTTACATAACCGTTTTGGCGGGCCTGGGCGATGCTGCGGTCGACATAGTCGCGCACCTTGGGGAAGGTGGTGTAATAGCCATCGATGAGCATCTTGGCCTCGTCGCGAGGGATATCCAATCGCTGTGCCAGACCGAAGGCGCTGATGCCGTACAGGATGCCGAAGTTGGCCGTTTTTGCCTTGCGGCGCTCGTCGCCGGTAACCTCCTCAAGTGGCTTGTGGTAGATGCGTGCTGCGGTGATGGCATGGATGTCATGGCCGTGGGCAAAGGCGTCGAGCATCGTCTCGTCGTGGCTCATGTCGGCTACCAGGCGCAACTCAATCTGCGAATAGTCGGCGCTGAAGAACACGTTGCCGTCGGCGGGGATGAAGGCGCGGCGGATTTCCTTGCCGTCGTCGCTGCGCACGGGGATGTTCTGCAGGTTGGGGTTGGTCGATGACAGACGCCCAGTGGCCGTGACCGTCTGGTTGTAGGTCGTGTGGATGCGTCCCGTTTTGGGATTGATGAGGGCGGGCAAGGCGTTGACGTAGGTCGATAACAGCTTGCGGATGCCCCTCAGTTCCAATATCTTGCCCACCAGCGGATGGCGGAAGCGCAGCTTCAGCAGGATGTCCTCGGTGGTGCTATACTGGCCAGTCTTGGTCTTCTTGGCCTTCGGGTCGATTTTCAGGTGGTCGAACAGCACTTCTCCCACTTGAGCGGGCGATGCCGTGTTAAAGGGTACCCCGGCCAACTGTTGGCATTCCTGGTCCAATTTATTCATCTGTTCGGTCAAGGTGACCGAGTATTCGTTAAGCGCTTTCACGTCGATGCGTGCTCCCGCCAGTTCCATGCTGGCAAGTACCTGGACCAGAGGTAGTTCGATGTCGGCCAACAACTGGTAGGCACCTTGTTCACGCAGGGCGTTGTCGAGCACGTCGGGGAGTTGCAGGGTGAGGTCGGCGTTCTCGCATGCCCATCGCATGATGGCCTCGGGCGCTAACTGCTGGGGTTTGAGTTGGTTGCGTCCCTTGGGACCCAGCAGGCTCTCGAGGGTGATGGCCGTGTAATGCAGCATCTCGTAGGCAACCTCGGCGGTGGAATGGCCCCGCTCGGGCTGCAGCAGGTAGTGGGCGATGGAAGTGTCGTAGTAGGGTGCGGTAAACTTGATGCCGTGTTGGTTCAGCACCACCATCAGGCGCTTGATGTCGCTGCTGACGATGCACGTCTTGCCGCCGAACAGCGGTGCCAGTGGTGCCAGGATGTCTTTCCTGTCGTCGCACTTGATGCACACGGCCTTGTGTGGCGCGGCACACAGGGCGATACTCAGGATTTTGAAGTTCATGGCATTGTCGCCCGCTCCCGCCATGCTGACAGCGATGCGCGGTGCATCCTCAAGGTCGCTGACCACGGTCGCCACCTCGAGGGGCGAGGTGATGAGTCGGTAGTCGTGTGCTACGCTGTCAAGTGACTGGTATTTAGGTACTTCGGGTTGTGCTTCGGCTGCCGGCTCGTCAAGGTCGAACAGCGACAACTGCTGGCCATGGGCGGGCTTGGGGTGATTTGCTGGAGTGGTCGGATTTGCTGGAGTAACTGGAGTAGCTGGAGTGGTTTGAGAGGCCGGATTTTGCGTTTCTGCATTCTTGAGGCCAGCGTTGGCTTCGCCGCCGTCAATGAGGCGCTGGGTCAGGGTGCGGAATTCCAGCTCGTCAAACACTGTGCGCAGGGCTTCCAGGTCGGTGGACTTGCGGCTCAAGGCCTCGGCGTCCAGAGTGACCGGCACGTCGGTGATAATGGTTGCCAGCCATTTGGACATGCGTATCTGCTCAGCATTGTCCTTTACCTTTTGCTGCAGGGCGCCCTTGAGTTGGTCAGTATGCTCAAGCAGGTTCTCGATGGAGCCATACTCCTGAATCAGTTTCTCGGCAGTCTTGGGACCCACGCCGGGGCAGCCCGGGATGTTGTCGGCGCTGTCGCCCATCAGACCCAGGATGTCGATGAGTTGGGTAGGGGAGTGGATGCCGTATTTGGCGTTCACCTCCTCGACGCCCAGGATTTCTTTCTTGAGCGGGTCAAAGACCTTGATGTTGGGTGTCACCAGTTGGCCGAAGTCCTTGTCGCCCGTGACCATATATGTGAAAAAGCCCTGCTGCTCAGCCTGGTGCGAGAGGGTGCCGATGACATCGTCGGCCTCGTAGCCCTCGACCTCAAAGATGGGGATGCCGTAGGCTTGCAGGATGCGCTTGATGTAAGGCACAGCGACGAGGATGCCCTCGGGCGTCTTGTCGCGGTTGGCCTTGTAGGGCTCGTAGCTCTCGTGACGGAAGGTCTTGCCGCCTGGCGGGTCAAAGCAAACCGCAATGTGTGACGGTTGCTCGCGCTTGAGCAGGTCTTGCAGGGTGTTGACAAAACCGAACACCGCCGAGGTGTCGATACCGGTTGAGGTGACGCGCGGACTGCGAATCATCGCATAGTAAGCCCTGAAGATGAGGGCATAGGCGTCAAGGAGCAGCAATTTTTTAGTGGGTTCCATATTCGTGTCTTTTTTTCACGCCATAAAGGTAATCATTTTTTCTGACACCCGCCAAAATTTAGCCCCAACTCTTTGATGTCAAAACGCCCCCACGCAAAGCCGCTAAGGCGAAAAGATTATTTATCGGCCTGTTGTCCGAGCAATCTAAAAATCTAGAACCCTGCAGGGCTAATGCGAATGACGCGAATTGAACTAATAAATATGGAATAAACATGGTGTTTTTCAGAGAAATGTGCTATATTTGTGGGCAAAATAGCAACTTAAAAACCAATGAACACTATGAAGACAATCTTATCCTCACGCATGATGCAGCGGCTGGCCTTGTCACTGCTGTTGTTGTGGCCCTTGTCGTTATCGGCGCAATCCAACTTGTACGGTGACGTCAACGGTGACCTCACGGTCAACATCACTGACCTGAATGTGGTCATCGATGTCATCCTTGACGGTGATACCGCCCCCGCCGCTGCCGACGTGAACGGTGACGGTGCGGTCAACATCACCGACGTCAACGCCATCATCTCAATTATCCTTGACGGAGACACAGCCCCGGCTGTCGTTCATGTATATGGCGAGGATGGACCCAGCGAGGGTCAGGTCATCAGTGTCACCGACGGCACGGTCACCGTCACCTGCGACCCAGGCAACGTCCCTAAATCGGGTGAAATCATCGTCAGCGGCATCACCGCCACTGCCCCCGTGGGCTTCCTGCGTCGTGTCGAGAGCGTGCAGACCTCCGGTGGTCAGTGCGTGATGACCACCACCAACGCCTCGCTCGAGGAGGTGATCCCCGATGGCGACTACGACCTGCCCGTCCCCATGGAGGAGCAGGGCCAGTACGTCACCATCCAAGCACCCGGCCAGGCACCCCAGCGCGTGGGCTTCTCCACCAGTATCAAGGTGGGCGTGAAGATCGGTAAAGGCGGCTGGAAACTCATCGGCAACGCATCGGCTGCCGATGCCCTTAACGGTGATCAGGACAAGAACTATCCAGTGACCTTCGTCGCCCTGCTGTCGCCATCCTTCGACGTGAACTTCATCTACAGCTCTCACAACAGGAAAGTCCAGCGCATCGGCCTGAAAGGCAATGCCGAGGTCAGTGCCGAGATTCTGGGAAAACTGTCTGCCGAACAGACGGTTCACCTGCTGGGTGAGGACGGTATCAAACTGTTTACCGTCAACCTCAAGCCGGTAGTGGTGATGGCGGGCTACGTCCCCATCGTGTTCACGCCGCGCATCGACGTATTCCTGACCATTGACCTTAATGGCGAAATCTTTCTGAAAGGAAAGTTGGTGGCAGCCAAGGCCGAGGGCGGCTTCAGCTACATCTATACGCCAACGCCTGACCCCATTACGGGCAAGAACCACAACTTCACCACTAACTTTTCGTGCAGTACGCTGGGAGATGACAACTTGTGCGACCGCTTGAAAGAGTCGTTCTCGGCCAAGCTGGGTATCAACGGTTCCGTCAAAGCCTCCGTGCGTCCCACGCTTGACGTGAGCCTGTACGGTGCCAACGACATCTTTAATGTGGGCGTGCCCATCAGCCCGTGGGCCAAAGCCGACGGCAATCTGGTGATCACCCTCAAGAAGGACATCGAGCTGGACTATAACGACCAGGTGATTTTCTCAGCTGGCGTGGACATCGGCCTTGAAGCCAAGTTCAAGCTCGGCAAGAAGAATTACAAGTGGAAGCAGGACATCACTCTGCTGGAAACCCAGCTCTACGACTTCTGCGGCGTCACGCCTGCCGTAGCCGACTTCCAGGTGTCGCCCGACAGTCCCATGCCCAAGGACACCAAGCAGGTGCGCTTCTCGATGGACCTGACCAAGCCGTTCTACCAGCTGCTGCCCGACCAGGACTACGGCTTCGCCTATGGCTTGGCAAGCCAGAGCCGCGACACGTGGACGTTTGTCAGCCTGAAGTCCCAATATGACTCGGACTTCACGCCCACCAACAGGACCCAGTACATTGAGGCCTACATTGAAACTTCTGGACTCAAGAAGGATACTACCTACCGCGTGTGCCCTTACGTAACCATCTTCGGCACCAACATCTTCAGGAAGGGAGCCAACTTCAAGATAGAAAAAGAGGACGAGGAGGGCGACTGGGTTGACCTGGGTCTGCCCAGCGGCACCATTTGGGCAACGCGCAACGTGGGAGCAAGCAGCCCCGAGGACTACGGCGACTACTTCGCCTGGGGCGAGACCGAGCCTAAGGACTACTACGATTGGAGCACCTACAAGTGGGGAGGATTAGACAGTAATGGCTACTTCTACTTGACGAAGTATAACACAAACAGCAGTTACGGTGCAGTTGACAACAAGACTGAGCTGGATCCGTCTGATGATGCGGCTTGTTCCCACTATCCTGGCGGTCGCATGCCGTCCTACGACCAAAAAGAGGAACTTTGTAATAAATGCACCTGGCAATGGACTCAGCGTAACGGCGTGTACGGCCAATTAGTCACGGGTCCCAACGGTAACACCATGTTCTTGCCCGCTGCGAGCAGCCGTTGGGGCGATTCCCTCTACGGCGCGGGCTCGTGGGGCTTCTATTGGTCGCGCACGCTCGGCAGCGGCAGCCCGGGCTACGCGTGCAGCCTGAACTTCCATTCGGGCAGCGTGTACTGGAGCAACTACGACCGCAGCGACGGGTTTACCGTGCGTGCTGTGCGTGTATCTCAGAATTAGTACCCTTGCCCCGACACGAGGAAACGCGCTTTACTCGACGGCGTGTCGTCCGGCTTGGGGGCGAGAACAGGCGGCTCACCAAGCCGCCGCCCCCAAGACGGACGACACGCCGATACCACCCCTGTTGTGATAGTTGATGTGGCAGATAATATATGTCTTAGCGGCTTTGCGCTTTAGCGTGGGGCTAGCGGTGTGCGGATGCCATCAGAAAGATCAGAATAATCTGTTGTTTTAAGAATAATCAGCTGTAAGTAAATTTCAGTTGCTGCAGAAGTGAGTGAATTTTTAAAAATAACTCTCAAAAATGGTGACTCGCACGGGAATTATTGTTACCTTTGCACGCCATGTCAAAATCGTTGACACATATCCAGGAGCAATTGAGGCCTGAACTGGACGCCCTCAATGACATCATCGTTACCACACTCACGAGTGGTAGCGAACTCACTAACAGCATCGTGACGACTTACCTCAAGACCAAGGGTAAGATGCTGCGACCCATCGTCACGCTGTTGAGTGCCAAGTTTTTTGGCGGCATCAACGAGAAGGCGTTGCAGGGTGCCGCAGCCCTCGAGATGCTGCACAATGCCTCGCTCATCCACGACGACGTCATCGACGAGGCCAAGGAGCGCCGCGGCTCGCCCACCATCAACAATGTGTGGAGCAACCACGTGGCGGTGCTCGTGGGCGACTTCTTTGTCACGGGAGCACTGCGCTGCGGTGTGGCGACAGGCGACGGACGCATCCTGAGCGCCCTCGCTGACATGGGACGCGACCTGTCGCTGGGCGAGATTGACCAGGTGGACATCGCCCGCAACCACAACATCGACGAGGATACCTACATGGAAATCATCCGCGCCAAGACAGCATCGCTCTTTGAGTGCTGTGCCCAGGTGGGCGGCTATGCCAATGATGCGCCTCAGACGATGATTGACGAGCTGCGCCGTTATGCCCGCCTGTTGGGCATCTGCTTCCAAATCAAGGACGACACCTTTGACTATTATAATGACCCGGTCATCGGCAAGCCCACTGGCAATGACCTGCGTGAGGGCAAGGTGACGCTGCCGCTCATCTATGCGTTGCGTCGTGACGACATGCCGGAGCGTGACGAGATGCTGGCGCTGGTCAACAAGGATTGCCCCAGCAGCGAGGATATTGACCGCTTGATTGACTTTGCCAAGCGCGCCGGAGGCATTGATTATGCCTACGAGACGATGAACCGTCTGCGCGACGAGGCCAACGATGTGCTCTCGCCCTATTCTCCCCACGAGACTGTTGACCAACTGCGCGAAATCTTTGACTACGTCATCGAGCGTAAACTCTGACCATGCTTCAACCTTATCTGATAGCAGGGCGCATCGAGGCTGGCTGTGACGAGGCAGGCCGCGGGTGCCTTGCGGGTCCCGTTACTGCAGCAGCGGTGATACTGCCCCCCGATTTCCATAATGACCTGATTAACGACAGCAAGCAGCTCACCGAGCATCAGCGTGAGCAGTTGCGTCCCATTATCGAGCGCGAGGCACTGGCGTGGGCTGTGGCAATGGTCTCTCCCCAGGAGATAGACCGCATCAACATCCTGCGTGCTTCGATTACCGCCATGCACCGTGCCTTGGACCAGTTGAAGCTGCGTCCCGAGGGCATCCTCGTTGACGGCAACCGCTTTTATCCTTATAAGGACATTCCCCACACCACCATCGTCAAGGGCGACGGCAAGATGCTCAGCATCGCTGCCGCGTCAATTTTGGCAAAAACACATCGTGACGAGTTCATGCGCCAGCTCGACCAGGAATTCCCGCAATATGGCTGGGCGCGCAACAAGGGCTATCCCACGCCCGACCACCGCGCCGCCATCGCCCAGTATGGCGCATCGCCCCATCATCGCCACTCGTTCCAGCTGCTGCCGCAACCCACGCTGTTCGACGGCATGGACCTGTGAAAGAGGTGCAAAATTCAGATTTATATAAATAAAAAAATAGCTGATAATCAAGCTGTTTGCTTGGATTATCAGCATGCTCATTTGCTATCGGTGTCGGGGTACCTGGATTCGAACCAGGGACCTCCTGCTCCCAAAGCAGGCGCGCTAACCGGACTGCGCTACACCCCGAACTTTCGCTAAAAGCGGTGCAAAGGTAGTGCAAGTTGAGCGGAATGCCAAATAAAAAAGCCATTTTTCGTTTTTTTTGTGCCCGATAGGCACATTTGTGGCGAGAATGTTGTAACTTTGTATGTTTTAAACGACAAGAACGATCAAACAACCATAAAAAGACAATTTTTTACAATGTACAGAACTAAGACAAACGGCGAACTTCGTCTGGCCAATGTGGGCGAAGTCGTGACTCTGGCAGGCTGGGTGCAGCGCACCCGCAAGATGGGCGGTATGACCTTTGTGGACCTGCGTGACCGCTATGGCATCACCCAAATCGTGTTTAACAACGAGGTGGACGCAGAACTGTGTGAGCAGGCTAACCACCTGGGCCGTGAATATGTGATTCAGGTCGAGGGTACCGTTGCCGAGCGCTCGAGCAAGAACGCCAACATGCCCACTGGCGACATCGAGATTATCGCCAGCAAGCTGAACATCCTGAGTGAGAGCATCACGCCGCCGTTCACCATCGAGGACAACACCGACGGTGGTGACGACCTGAGGATGAAGTACCGCTATCTGGACCTGCGCCGCAATGCCGTGCGCCGCAACCTGGAGTTGCGCCACGATATGGCCATCCTCATTCGCAACTACCTGGATGATAAGGGTTTCCTTGAGGTGGAAACGCCCATCCTGATTGGTTCGACCCCCGAGGGCGCACGCGACTTCATCGTGCCCTCGCGCATGAATCCCGGCCAGTTCTACGCCCTGCCGCAGAGCCCGCAGACCTTGAAGCAGCTGCTGATGGTGGCAGGCTTTGACCGCTACTTCCAGATTGCCAAGTGTTTCCGCGACGAGGACCTGCGTGCCGACCGTCAGCCCGAGTTCACCCAGATTGACTGCGAGATGAGCTTCGTGGACCAGGAGGATGTCATCGAGGTATTTGAGGGCCTGGCTCGCCACCTGTTCAAGAAGGTGCGCAACGTGGACCTGCCCGAGAAACTGGAGCAGATGACCTGGCACGACGCCATGCGCCTGTACGGCAGTGACAAGCCCGACCGCCGCTTCGGCATGACCTTTGTCGAGGTCGAGGACGTGCTCAAGGGCACCGGCACCTTCCCCGTGTTCAACGAGGCCAACTATATCGGTGCCATCTGTGCTCCCGGCTGTGCCGAGTACACGCGCAAGCAGCTCGACGGTCTGGTGGACTTCATGAAGCGTCCCCAGGTGGGTGCCAAGGGCTTGGTATATGTCAAGTACAACGCCGACGGTACTGTCAAGAGCAGCATCGACAAGTTCTACGAGCCTGAGGTATGGCAGCGACTCAAGGAGAAGATGGGTGCCAAGGACGGTGACCTCGTGCTCATCATGAGTGGCGACAATGCCAACAAGACGCGCGTGCAGCTGTGCACCCTGCGCTTGGAGATGGGCGAGCGCCTGGGCCTGAGGGACAAGGACAAATTCGAGTGCCTGTGGATTGTGGACTTCCCGCTGTTTGAGTGGAGCGACGAGGAGCAGCGCCTGATGGCGACGCACCACCCGTTCACCATGCCAAACCCCGACGATATCCCCTTGCTCGACGAGCACCCCGAGCGCGTTCGCGCCAAGGCCTACGACTTCGTGTGCAACGGCATCGAGGTGGGCGGCGGCAGTCTGCGTATCCACGACGGCAAGCTGCAGGCCAAGATGTTTGACATCCTGGGCTTCACCCCCGAGCGTGCCATGGCACAGTTCGGCTTCCTGATTAACGCTTTCAAGTACGGTGCACCTCCCCATGCAGGTCTGGCCTTCGGTTTCGACCGCTTTGTTTCGATTATGGCCGGTCTGGACACCATCCGTGACTGCATCGCCTTCCCGAAGAATAACAGTGGCCGTGACGTCATGCTCGACGCCCCCAGCGAGGTGGACCAGAAGCAGCTCGACGAGCTCTACATCGACGTGGAGCGTGAGCGCCTGAAAGCTGAGAACAAGTTGTAAGTAAAATAGGCTTTAGGCATTAGGTTATAGGCTTTAGCGAGAACCCGCACCTGTCACCTAATGCCTAAAGCCTAAAACCTAATGCCTAATGCAGATTAGAGAAATCACCGACGCCATCGAGCAGTATGCCCCGTTGAGGCTCCAGGAGGAGTGGGACAATGCGGGCATCCAGGTGGGTGACCCCGATGCCGAAATCACCGGGGTGCTCCTGTGTACCGATGCCACCGAGGCGGTTGTAGCCGAAGCGATAGAGCGGGGCTTCAACCTGGTCATTGCGCACCATCCCCTCATCTTCAGGGGACTGAAGAAAATCATGGGCCGCACACCCGTCGAGCGTGCTGTGGCCATGGCCATCAAGCACGATGTCACCATCTACAGCGCCCACACCAACATGGACAGCGCATGGCAAGGCGTCTCCTTCCGCATGGCCGACAAAATCGGGATGACCAACGTCAAGTTTCTTGACGACAATGCTGTGGACCCCTATGGAGAGCAGGAGAGTACGTCGGCAGGCTGTGGCGTGATTGGCGACATTGCGCCGATGGCAGCGCGTGAGGTGCTCAAGCGTGTCAAGGCAGCCTTTGAGGTGGGTGCCTTGCGCTACAGCGGCGACGGCGACACCCTTGTTTCGCGCGTGGCGTTGTGCGGCGGAGCCGGCGGTTTCCTGCTTGACAAAGCCGTCGCCATGGGCGCCCAGCTCTATGTCACGGCCGACATGCGCTACCACGATTTTCTGGACAATGCACAGCGCATTGTGGTAGCCGACATCGGGCATTATGAGAGCGAACATTTCACAAAAGAGATTTTTTTGGAGATTATTCAGAAAAAAAATCCTACCTTTGCAGTCGATTTCGCAAAAAAAGAGACAAATCAAGTAAATTATTTATAAATAGTTGTCAGTTCTCAGTTGTCAGTTACCAGTGGCATCCGCCCTCAACTGAAAACTGAAAACTGAAAACTGAAAACTGAAAACAGTAATAATTATGGCAACACCCAAAAAAGAACTCACCGTTGAAGAGAAACTCAAAGCGCTCTATGACTTGCAGCAGAAACTCTCTGAGATTGATGCTATCAAGACCCTGAGAGGCGAGCTTCCCCAGGAAGTGCAAGACCTGGAAGATGAGATTGCCGGACTGCACACCCGTGTGGCAAAGTTTGAAGACGAGATTGCTGTGCAGAAGAACGAGTTTGAAAACAATCGCGACATCAAGGCCAAGGCCGAGGAACTCATCGACAAGTACACTGCCGACCAGGACAATGTGCGCAACAACCGTGAGTATGACTACCTGACCAAGGAGATTGAATACCAGAACCTGAACATCGAACTCGCCGAGAAGAAGATGAACGAGGCCAGCCGCCGCATCGACGCTCTCAGCGCCGAGATTGAAAAGGCTAAGGAAATGGCTGCCGACAGGGAACACGCCCTGGAGGAGAAGAAGAGCGAGTTGAACGAGATCGTCTCGGAGAACAAGCAGAAGGAAGAGACGCTGCGCGAGAAGGCCAAGAAGCAGGAGAACAAGATTGAAGAGCGCTTGCTTACCGCATTCAAGCGCATCCGCAAGAACACCCGCAATGGTCTGGGTATCGTTGTGGTTCAGCGCAATGCCTGTGGCGGATGCTTCAACCGCATCCCCGCCCAGCGCCAGATGGAAATCAAGATGCACAAGAAGGTCATCGTGTGTGAGTACTGCGGTCGCATCCTCATCGACCCCGAGCTCGTGGGTATTGCTCCTGCCGATGCCAAGAACAAATAAGTAATTGACTGAACAAAACAATCAGGCTTATATAAACGGATAAAAACTAAAGGCCGCGCTCCTCAACTTGGAGCGCGGCCCTTTTTTGTCGGGTCAATCAGTTGGCCTGAAATTAGTTAGCAGGATCAGGCCAAACACCGTTCAGAATGAAGTCAATAAGAGCGGTAATGTCACCGATGCTTGCTGCATTGTCAAGGTCGCAGTCAGCGGACTCTTCCGTGACATTGGGAGCATAACCATTCAGAACGAAGTCAATCAGAGAGGTGATATCACCAATGCTGATTTCGCCATCATTGTCAACATCGCCACGCATGTGGTCGGGAACCAGGGTAGCGGTGAAGGTGATCTTGTTCATGTCGTCGGCAGTGGGATCGAAGGTAATTACGATGTTGTAGTTGCCAGCCTCCTCAGCCTTGAAGTACCAGTTGCTTGAGGGCCATGCAGCATAGTCCCAAGAGTGGTCTTCGACAACCTTGAACTCAATAACTTCCTCAGCTTCCAGGGCAACACCGTCCTTAGTCCAGGTGTAGATGCCGTCCTCGCCCTTAACCATGTCGTTGGCCTCGTCAGCAGGATTCCAGAAGCTGCCGCAGAGGTTCTCGGAACCAGCTACGGTGTAGGTGTGCTCGATGGGCTCAACATCACCGGTCTTGGTCAGGGTGCAAGTGATGCGGTCAGCCTCCTCAGCCTCGGGATTGAAGGTAATCTCGATGGTGTAGATGCCTTCCTCTTCAACATTGGCGTGCCAGTTGTTGTCCATGCCCATGGGCCACTCATAGATAGCGTAGTCGTGGTCGCCGACAACCTTGAACTCGAAGTCATCATAGAGGGTAACCTCTTCCTTGGTCCAGGTGTAAACGCCGTCCTCGCCCTTCACCATATCGTTATTGGTGTCGGTAGCATCCCAGTTGGTGCCGAAGATGTAGGTGGGACCTACTACGGTGTAAACCATCTCTACAGGAGGCTCCTCACCCTGCTTGGTAGCGTTGAAGGTGATCTCGTAGGTCTCGGGGTTGAAGGTGATCACGAAGTCATAGGTACCCTCAGAGGCAACCTGATACCACCAGTTGTTCTCGGGCCAGCTGGCAACATCCCAGTCGTGGTTCTTAACGACCTTGAACTGGATGGTGTCAACAGCCTCAAAGACAACGTTGTTCTTGGTCCAGGTGTAGATGCCATCCTCACCCTTAACCATGTCGTTGGCCTCGTCAGCAGGATTCCAGAAGCTGCCGAAGAGGTTCTCGGTACCTGCTACGGTGTAGGTGTCTTCCTCTACAGGAGGCTCCTCACCCTGCTTGGTAGCATTGAAGGTGATCTCGTAGGTCTCGGGGTTGAAGGTGATCACGAAGTCATAGGTTCCAGCCTCGGCTACGCGATACCACCAGTTGTTCTCGGGCCAGCTAAGACCCCATGAGTGGTTCTTAACGACCTTGAACTCGATGGTGTCAACATCCTCAAAGACAACGTTGTTCTTGGTCCAGGTGTAGATACCATCCTCGCCCAGAACCATGTCGTTGGCCTCGTCGGTGGCCTCCCAGTAGCTGCCGAAGAGGTTGGTGGTACCTGCTACGGTGTAGCTGTCTTCTACCACGGGACCGTCCTCAACCTTAACGGCATCCAGACTTACGGTCTCGTTTGCGAGGTCGAAGATGAAGGTCAGGTTGTAGGTGCCGCTCTCATTGAAGAGATAGTCCTGGTTATCACCATTGGGGGTCTTGCCCCAGTTGGTGCCCCAACCATGATTCTGGACAACCTTGTACTGCAGGTTTAAGCCGCCAGCGATTACCACACCGTTCTTGACGAGCTTGTAGAGACCGTCGGTCTCGTCCAGCGTCATGTCGTTATCGGTGTTTGCGGTATCCCACTCGGTGCCGAATACCGAAGCGGGTTCGCCGGCAACGGTGTAGGTGAACTCGGTAATGGGCTCTACATAACCGTCCACTTTGGCCTTCATCGTTGTCGGATTGAAGGTGAAGGTGTAGGTATTACCAACAGTTCCTGAGAATTTGAACGACTTGTTGGTGTTACCCTTAACAGGAGTGAACTCAACACCGGCAGTTACGGTTAAGTCAGTCGTCAAACCTGAATCGTAACGGTTGGCATTAACAGTGTTCCAATCGCCAATGGCCTCGGCGAAAATGAACCAAACATCAGGACTTGTCAAGGTGGCATCATAAGTGTAGGTTACCCCATCATTAGATAATGTCATCTCAACACCATTTGCGGGATTCCAGCCTCCAAAGGGGGCGTCACCCACAATGTACATTGCCGCATTGGCGTTCAAGCCAACAAGGGCAACAAACAGAGAGAAAATAAAAGCTAATTTCTTCATACGAGTAATTTGGTTATTAATAAGTTAAACAATAAAGGATTTTTCGGTTTGTTCTGTTACCTGAAACTTTTTAGTGTCTCAAAGTTACACATTATTTTATAATTGGAGAAGAAAAAAGGCAATTATTATAAAATTAATTGCGCAATCGTTTGCGCTCAGGATAGGTGCTCCTGAACGAAAATAATAGTGTATTCTTATGCTTTTTAGTAAGGTTATAGGGCCTTTCCCATCAGTTCAAAAGGCAGCGCCTGTGTGATGTGAACCTGCGCAAACTCGCCGATGGCAAGGGGCTTGTCCTTGCTGATAAGGACCTCGGGGTCCACCTCGGGGCTGTCCCACTGGGTACGCCCGATGTAGTAGTCGTCTTCCTCGCGGTCCACGATGACGCGCAGCGTCTGTCCCACTTTTTGCTCCTGGATGTCGAGCGAGATGTCCTCTTGCAGGGCCATGAGTTGTTGCAGGCGGTCTTGCTTGACCTCTTGCGGGATGTCGTCGTCGAGGTGCTCGGCAGCCCAGGTGCCTGCTTCCTCGCTGTAGGCAAACGCGCCCATGCGCTCAAACCGCGCCTCGCGGGTGAAGTCCATCAGCTCTTCAAATTCCTGGTCACCCTCGCCGGGGAAGCCCACCATCAGGGTGGTGCGAATGTGGATGCCCGGCACCTCGCGGCGCAGGCGTGCCAGCAGGTCAAGGGTCTCCTGTCGGCTGATGTGGCGGCGCATGTTGGTCAGCACCTTGTCGCTGATGTGCTGCAGGGCGATGTCGAGGTAGCTGCACACGTTGTCACGGCTTGCCATCACGGGCAGGATGTCGTAGGGGAATTGGGTGGGGTAGGCGTAGTGCAGGCGTATCCACTCCACACCGTCGATGTCGGCCATGCGGTCGATGAGTTCGGGCAGCATCATGCGGCCTTCCAGGTCCATGCCGTAGGATGACAGGTCCTGGGCAATGACGTTGAATTCCTTCACGCCCCCCTCGGCAAGGCGACGCACCTCGTCGAGCAGCTGCGGCATGGGCACCGACGTGTGTCGTCCCGTGATCAGCGGGATGGCACAGAAGGCACAGAAACGGTTGCAGCCCTCAGAAATCTTGAGGTAACAATAGTGGGGCGGGGTGGTGAGGCAACGCTCATGGGAGAGGTCGTCGCGATAGGCGTGCCCCAGGTCGCTGAGCATGCCTTTCCAGTCAAATTTGCCATAGAAACGGTCCACCTCGGGCAAGGCCTCGATGAGGTCGGCACGGAAGCGTTCCGACAGGCATCCCATCACGAAGAGGTTGCGGATTTTGCCCTGTTGCTTGGCCTCGCCCAGGCGCAGGATGGTATCGATAGATTCCTGCTGGGCATCGGCGATGAAGCCGCAGGTGTTGACCACGACGGTCTCGGCATCAACGCGGCTGCTGTTGTGTGCCACGCTGTAGCCTGCAGCCTGCAGTTGCCGCATGAGATGCTCGCTGTCTACAAGATTCTTGGAACAGCCCAGCGAGATGATGTCAATCTTGTTCTTCCTCATGATTCTATTACCGACACATTAACCGCCCTGCAGGCGGGAAATTCATCAAATTTTAATAAAATATTTGTTTAATTTCCCGTGCGCCAGCACGGTCAGTATTGAAGGCGATGGTTTTGTTATTCTTCGGTGATGCCGAACAGCGATTTCACAAACTCGCGCTTGTTGAAAATCTGCAGGTCCGTCATCTGCTCGCCCAGGCCGATGTATTTCACGGGAATCTGGAACTGGTCGCTCACGCCGATGACCACGCCACCCTTGGCCGTACCGTCGAGCTTGGTGATGGCGAGGGCGTTGACCTCGGTGGCTGCCGAGAACTGCTTGGCCTGTTCAAAGGCGTTCTGGCCAGTCGAGCCGTCGAGCACGAGCAGCACCTCCTGTGGGGCATCGGGCAGCACCTTGCGCATGGTGTTCTTGATTTTGGTGAGCTGGTTCATCAGGCTGATGTTGTTGTGCAGACGGCCGGCGGTGTCGATGATGACCACGTCGGCATTCTGGGCCACGGCGCTCTGCACTGCATCATAGGCGACGGCAGCGGGGTCGGTGCCCATCTTGTGCTTGATGACGGGAACGCCCACACGGTTGCCCCAGATTTCCAGCTGCTCGTCGGCAGCGGCGCGGTAGGTGTCGGCAGCGCCCAGCACCACCTTGTTGCCTGCCTGCTTGAACTGGTAGGCAAGTTTGCCGATGGTCGTCGTCTTGCCCACGCCGTTCACGCCCACGACCATGATGACGTAGGGCTTGCTGTCCTCGGGGACGGTGAAGTCCTCAAGTTCGGCATTGTTGTTGTCGGCAAGCATCTGTGAGATTTCGTCGCACAGCAGCTCGTTGAGCTCTTCGGTGCTCACATACTTGTCACGGGCCACGCGCTCCTGCAGTCGGTCGATGATTTTAACGGTGGTATCGACGCCCACGTCACTGGTGACAAACACTTCCTCCAGGTTATCGAGCACGTCGTCGTCAACGGTCGATTTGCCGGCTACGGCATGCTTGATTTTCTCAAACACGCCCTGCTTGGTCTTCTCCAGACCCTTATCGAGCGTCTCTTTCTTCTCACGTGAGAAAAATTTCTTGAACAGTCCCATTTTTGTTTCGTTTTATGATATTTGGGTGCAAAGGTACACATTTTATTGCTGTCAACTGATGTGTGTGCTGTTTTTTTTGCTATTGTCCTCACCTTTCACTATCTTTGCGCTCCATAATCAAATGTTCAGTGTATGAAACGAATCGTTTGTTTTTATTGGATATTACTCATCTTAGCGGCTTACTCTTCCCAGCAGGAAACGGATTCTCAAGGTCCGTCGGAGTTGGAGCAGCAGATGACGGCGCTCTATGGCGAGAACAAGGTCATCGAGGGTGATTACCCTGACTCGTTGGCAGTCGAGGTAGCCAATGGTGTGTTTGTGGGCCAGCGGGATAGCAGTCTGTTGACGTTCAAGGGTATCCCCTATGCCCTGCAACCCACTGGCGACCGCCGCTGGCAGGTCGCCAAACCCGAACCCGACAGCCGACTCGTGCGTGAGGCCAAATACTTCGGCCACAGCGCTATCCAAGCCCGTTTTGAGGGCAGTGCCGCCTCGCTCTATCCTCAGGGCGAGGACTGCTTGACGCTCAACGTGTGGACGGCTGCCGAGGGGATGCGCTCGGCGCATCGCCCCGTGATGGTGTGGATTCATGGCGGCTCCTACGTGAGCAGCGGCTCGGTGAATCCCCGCGACTGGGGTGACCGGTTTGTTAAGGCCCACCCCGAGGTCGTCTTTGTTTCCATCAATTACCGTCTGGGACTGTTGGGTTTCCTCGACCTGTCGTCGTTGCCCGACGGAAAGGACTATGCATGCAGCGGCAGCCTGGGCATTCTGGACCAGGTGGAGGCGTTGCGATGGGTGAAGCGCAACATTGCCGCCTTCGGCGGTGATCCAGGCAACGTGACCATTCTCGGCCACTCGGCAGGAGCGGGTAGTGTTTCCCTGCTCGCCAGCATCGACGAGGCGCAGGGCCTTTTCCGCCGCGCCATCATGCAGAGCGGCAGCGTGGCGCTCACCAGCAGCCGCGAGGACTGCCAGAGCCTGACCGAACGAGTCCTCGATGAAACGGGTGCCAAGACCGTTGCCGACCTGCAGGCTTTGTCCACCGAAGATATGATAGCCCTCAACGATGAGGTGGGGGAATTTTTCCGTTTCCCTGAGCGTGACGGTGTGCTTATTCCCGAGGACCCCTACGGCCGCTTTGACGGCTTCAACGCGGGCATCGATATGCTTATCGGCACCACTGCCGACGAGACCAACTATTGGGTTGATGCGATGGGCGGTGAGGAGCAATTCGGCTTGGCCATCCGCCTGTGGCGGCGCTACATCTTCCTGTCGCTCGACAGCGCCCAGCGTGATTGCGTTCACCGTTTCCTGAAAATTGTCCCTGAAGAGAAACCATGGCCTATTGCCGAACTGCTCAACGACTTGATGTTCCGCGGTCCCGCCATCGAGATGGCTCAGCGTCATGCGACCTCGGGCGGCAGGACCTATATGTACTACTGGACCAAACCGTTGAGCGACCCGGTTTATGGCGCTTGCCACGGTTCGGAGGTGTCCTATGTGCTCAACACCGGCCGCCAGATCAAAAACGGCGACAGCCACAATCCCGCCCTCGCTGCCGAAGTGCAGCAGATGTGGGTCAACTTTGCCGCAACCGGCAATCCCAGTACTCCGGCGCATTACTGGCCTGCCTATGAGACGACGCGACGTGCCACAATGTTTTTGGGCGACAGCATTTCCCTGGTCAACGACCCGCTATCGCAGCAGCGCCAGCTCATCGCGCCGCTCATGAACGAATACATCTCGCCCGTCTTCAGCGACCTGCTCGACAAGGCACCCTGGTATGTCGGCATCGCACTTGCCGCATTTGTCGCACTCTTTGTGTTGATGATCTGGCTGTTCATCCGTTTTGGCCGTTCATCCAAGAGAAATAACAGAAAACTCATTAAAAACCATTCAACCCATGTTTCCCGGTAAATCATCTATCGCCATAGTGCTGGCGTTTATCGCATGGCTCGGCGCCGCCGCCCAGCAATCGGTCTATATCCCCACCGACGAAAACCTGCGTGCCCGTCAGGAGTTTCAGGACAACAAACTCGGTGTCTTCATCCACTGGGGCGTCTATTCCATGCTTGCCGACGGCGAGTGGGTGATGCACAACAAGAGAATCGACCGTGACGAGTATGCCCAGTTGCCCGCGGGCTTCTACCCGTCGCGATTTGACGCCGACGAGTGGGTGCGCACCATCAAGGATGCCGGTGCCCGCTACATCTGCATCACCTCGCGCCATCACGACGGCTTCTCGATGTTCAAGAGCAACGTCAGCGACTATAACATCGTCGATGCCACCCCCTTCAAGCGCGATGTGTTGAAGGAACTCGCCGATGCTTGCCAGCGTCACGGCATCAAGCTGCACTTCTACTATTCCCATCTGGATTGGCACCGCCTGGACTATCCCTTGAGCCGTCACAAGAACGATTTGCCCCACGACCCCTCGACCACCAACTGGCCCCAATACTACAAGTTCATGAACGACCAGTTGACCGAGTTGCTGACCAACTACGGCCCCATTGGCGCCATCTGGTTCGACGGCAAGTGGGAGCATGATGCCGACACGGTCCCCTTCGACTGGCAACTGGATGAGCAGTACGCCCTCATCCACCGCCTGCAGCCCTCTTGCCTCATCGGCAACAACCATCACGAGGTACCTATCCCGGGCGAGGATATCCAGATTTTTGAACAGGACGTGCCTGGCGAGAACACCGCGGGCTATTCGGGCGAGAACGGTATCAGCCAGTTGCCGCTGGAGACCTGCATGACGATGAACCGCACCTGGGGTTACCGCATCACCGACAAGAACTACAAGAGCGGCGACCAGATTATCCGCACCCTGGTGCGTGCCGCAGGCCGCAATGGCAATCTGCTCATCAACGTGGGCCCGCGCCCCGACGGCTGCCTCCCGACTGAAGCCATCGAGCGCCTGCATCAGCTGGGCGAGTGGATGCGCATCAACGGTGAGAGCATCTACGGCACCCGTGGCGGCTGCATTCCCCCGCACGACTGGGGCGTGACCACGCAGCGTGGCAACACCTTGTATGTCCACATCCTCAATCTCAAGGACAACGCCCTCTACCTGCCCTTGAGCGGCAAGCAGGTCAAGCAGGTGCGCCTCTTCAGCGACAAGACCCGGCTGCGCTACACGGCCGTCGCCGACGGCATCACTATCCAGTTGCCTGCCGTCCCCACCGGTGTTGACACCATCCTCGAGGTGACCCTGCGGTAAACTGACTAGCCCTGCTAGTCCCTTGGCTTGCTTGTATATTCATTCAATTAGATGAGTATTTACTACTCTAATCATGTTTCTGGTTAAAAATGTTAATAATTTTAAGTTTTATTAACACGAAATTGATGCTTTGTATGAGGTATAAAGTGTAACTTTGCAAAAACATTTTTTCCAAGAAATAAACAGGCAGTTTGTTTTAGGATTGAACCCCAGTAGATACTAACGTATTATCTAATTTATAATTGATTCATTATGAAAAAAGTAACTTATTTATTTTTAGTGATGGCTGCAGTCCTTTGCGGTCTTCAGGTGAGCGCACAGCCCACTAAGGCTCCCGCTCGCTCAGCAGTTTACTCATATCTCCCCAGTGGATATCTTACATTGGGAACGATTGAGAATCCTAACCACATTTATTACTGTACTCAACAGCAACGAGCTATGCCTAGCTCTATCGGCGACGTTCACGGTGTCAGCATTATTGGCGAAATTGAAGGTAAGTATTACTCGTCAACCTATGCTTATCCGGTCAGTGGTCAACCCGATGCCGGTGCTGGCTTTATCGCTGCAATGAAGGTTGGCAGCTATAGCGCTGTTAAGTGTAATGCCGAGAGTGGAACTACCAGCCATAGTGTGAACTTCTCGGCGCGCGTGGAACCTGCTGGCGAATACGCAGCCAGGGTTATCTATACGCTGAAAAACAATGCAACAGTAGTATGGTTGCTTGATGATGGGTACAGGACCGTATCGCTGGGTGTGTGGGCCGACATCATGATTGGCGATAATGACAGTGCTTCAATCTACTGCCTGCGCAATGAACAGGGCCAGGTTTACGGCTTGGACATGAAGTACAAAAAAGATGAACTGGCAGAACCTGGTGAAAAGGTTCCCGTGTTCACTGCCATTTTCGGTGATGGTATTAATGGTGTGACCCCTGTCGATGATTGGTGGTTTGGCCAGTACTGTAACAACTACACTCTTAATGAGATCTCTGGCGCAACACAATATGACAACAAGTGCGATGTCCAGCACGGATCAGGTTCTTCTGCAACGTGGGATTATGACGTGGAAGATGAATTCTACAAGGTAGAGGGCGAAACCTACGACAGCGGTATGGGCTTCTGCTGGAGAAACATGGAGCTCGCAGCCGGCGAAACCGTCGAGCTGTCCTTCTTGGTGAGCGTCAGTGAAATTGATATTGATGAGCCTGAGCCCGATCCCGAGGCAGAATATCATGTTGAGGTTTATGACATTCCCGAATGGAACGACCTGCCCGCAGATCATCCCGCTCGTGTTTGGGGTTACTACAAGCACCCCTTCGGTCTGAATGGCCACATGGAGTATTCGGTAGATGGTGGTGAGTGGCTCCCCATCGAGGGCGAACTGGTTTCGAACACTGCCTTCGACCTGAACTTCAATCTGAACTTCAATCCCGACGTTGACGACATCCACACCTTGAAGCTTCGCATCAACAATCAGGGTAGCTACACCTACTTGGACGAGCTGGACCAGGAGTGGGAGGATGTTCGCACCATCGACATGACCGTTAATCCTGAGACCCAGGTTTACGATGGCACGCCCAAGACCTTCGTGGTAACCCTTGGTGGTGTATTAGACTATCCTGTTGAGTACACCGAGCCCGGAAAATACGAGTTCCCCATCTACGGTGATTACGACATGCAAACCATCGGTGTAAATACCGTTTATTTCTACATTAAATACCAGCCCGAACTTAATGTAGTTGTTCCTGAGGACTGTGTATATGACGGTGAGGAGCATGCTGCAACCTATACCTATAATGGTGACGGTGACGTGATTGTAACCTACAAGGACAGCGAGGGTAATATTTCAACCGAAGCTCCCGTAGAGCCCGGTACCTATGAGGTATTCGTTGAGGTAACCGAGACTGAGAACTACGTCGGCATGGATAACACCAGCTACGGTAGCTTTACCATCAGCAAGATTGAGCCTGAACTCATTGTGATTATTCCTGAGGACTGTGTATATGACGGTAATGAACATCCCGCAACCGTAATCTATAATGGTGACGGTGATGTGATTGTAACCTACGTGCCCGCCAACAGAACAGTTGATAATGAAGGCCCCGTTGAGCCCGGCACCTATGCTGTATTTGTTGAGGTAACCGAGGGTGCATACTACGCTGGTATCGAGAAGAAGAACTACGGCGAATTCACCATCGACCGTCGTCCTTGCGAGTACACCGCCGTCTTCCCCGAGAAGCAAATCAAGTATGACGGCAACCAGCATGGCGCTACCATTACTGTTCCTGAGGGCAGTGGTAATGTAACCGTTATCTACAAGAACCTGGGTACCGGCGAGGAGAGCACTACTCCTCCCACTGAGGTTGGCAGGTATGCTATCATCCTGAGCATTGACGATAGTGGTGAATACTACTATGGTATGGACGCAACCATCATCTATACCTATGAGATTTATCTCCTCTATCCGACCGCAGTGGATGAGCTGAATGCTGACCAGATGGACAATGGCGCATGGTACACCATCGATGGCCGCCGTGTTGCTGCTCCCACCAACAGTGGTATCTACATCCACAACGGCAAGAAGTACATCGTGAAGTAAACAATCCACTTCACAGTGAGACTTCTCACTGAACAAGGCAGCCCTGCGAATCGCGGGGCTGTCTTTCTTTTGGGAAAAGGAACACGAATACAACTATGTGCTGGAAAAAAAAATCACTACCTTTGCAAAAAAAAAGTTCAATAGTGTCCGGCAAAAGCCCCGTTAGGGGCGACAAGAGTAATAGGCAGGAGGTGAAAGGAGGCGTAGCCGACTGGAACCCTTGTTCATGGGCATTTTAATCAACAAACCCCGATAGGGGTGGCAGAATTGCCACACAGCCTGTCGCCCTTACAGGGCTAATCTATTGTGTGGTCCCTTCCGCAGGGGTTTGCGGGCCAATGGCCCGCTCCACCACCTGCCTATATTCTTGTCAGGCCTACGGCCTTCAACCTTTGGGGCTTTTTCCAGACACCAATGAAATAATAGTTATTGACTCAATGAAACGATTCATCTCATCTCTTATCTTGCTGCTGGCGGTCGTCGGCATGACCGCCCAGCCAGTCGTGGAGAAGCAGCGTAAAAAAGTCGCTGTGGTGCTGTGCGGCGGCGGTGCCATGGGTGCCATCCACATCGGTGCCCTTAAGGTGCTGGAAGAAGCTGGCATCCCCATCGATATGGTCACCGGTACCTCGATGGGCAGCATCATCGGCGGCATGTATGCCGTGGGCTATGATGCCGAGGACATCGAGGACATTGTCAACAGCATGGACTGGGGAGACATCCTGCGTGACCGCCTGTCGATGAGGTCACAGACCCTCGATGAGCGCGAGCGACAGAACATTTACCTGTTTGACTACCGTGTGTTCCTGGACCACAGCAAGGACTCTCTGGCGGGCGGCTTCATCCGTGGCACTAACGTCGAGAAGACCCTGCGCCACTACCTGCGCCAGCCCGAGGACATCGACTTCAAGTCGCTGCCACGCCCCTTTGGCTGCATCGCCACCGACCTCATCACCGACAGTGAGGTAGTGCTGGACCACGGCTCGCTGGCACGTTCAATCCGTGCGAGTATGGCGGTTCCCGGCGTCTTCGCTCCCGTGAGGATGGATCCCTATATCCTGGTTGACGGCGGCACCAAGAACAACTTCCCTGCCGACCTGGCACGCAAGATGGGTGCCGACATCGTCATCGGTATCAGGACCGACCTGGGTCTGAACGATAAATACTACTCCACGTCCGATATTCTCGAGCGGTCGGTTGGTGCCGACATCCACAACCGCAGCACCGAGAATGAGAAGTATTGCGACCTGGTGATTCACGTTCCCGTCAGGGGCTACTCGGCAGCCCACTTCTACCACTCGGCCATTAAGGAACTGATTCGCCGAGGCGAGGTGGCGACAAGGGCACAGATGGACTCCATCATGATGCTGAAAAGAATGGTCGGCGTGCCCGATGACTATAAACCCAACTACAGCATCATCAGCCTGGATGATGTGGACAACACCCGTGCCAACAAGCTCGTGAACGAGGAAAACGCCAAGAACTCCATCAAGGCGAGCATCGGCCTGCGTTACGATAACGAGGAACTGGTTGCAGCACAGATCGGTGCGACCTATTACTTCGGAAATAAGCTGGATAAGACGCTGGATCTCACGCTCAGGCTGGGTAAGCGCACGATGGCAAGGCTGGGGTGGAACATGATACCCAAGCCCAATCGCAAGCTGGGCCTTTCCTACGAGATATGGCACGAGGAAATCGACCTGTATCAGGGCAAATACCGCACAGACAACGTGAAGTTCATCTATCAGAAGGCCAATGCCACGCTGCTCTCGTTTGATGCGCTCAACCTGAATTTCAACGCGGGCATCTCGTGGGAGCATTACCATCATTATGATGTATTGTATAAATTTGATATCTCGCAAGAATGGGCTGACATCGATGAATGCCGGGCAAACACTTACCGTACAAACGATTACTATTTCAGCTACCATGCCAGCGCACAATACAATACCGAGGACCACTGGTATTTTACCCGCAAGGGTATGCGTGCCCAGGCCCGCTATGCCTATTACACCGATAACTTTGCCCAATGGAAAGGCCATGCCGGATTCAGCGAGGTGAGCGCGCGGTGGCGTTTTGCCCTGCCGTTGACCAGTACAACCTGCCTGCAGCCGATGCTTTATGGGCGAATGCTGTTTGGCCACGACATCCCTATTACGGCCATGAACATGATGGGCGGTAACCGTGGCGGTATCTATTATGCCCAGCAACTGCCGTTCTCGGGCTTCGGAAACTGCCATATCATGAACAAGAATGTGCTCGTGGCTGGATTCAATCTGCAGCAGCGCCTGTACAAGGAACACTATCTCATGGTCAAGGGACATGTGGCCAAGGATAGTTACAAACTAGGCGACATCTTTAACGGCAGGCCCATTTGGGGCGCGCAACTCGCCTATGCCTACAACAGCATCCTCGGTCCCCTGGGCGGCTCCCTGAGCTGGAGCAACTTCACCAAGCAAATCGGCATCTACATCAACCTCGGCTTCGAGTTCTAATCAAAAATCGGGGTCATCGGATATTTTACACTAAAAAAAAATCGGGGTCATCGGACATTTTGCACTAAAAAAAATCGGGGTCATCGGATATTTTATCTCTGAGTCCGTAGCTGGAGTTGGCATCAATTGGCCTTTACGCTAAGCTACAAAAGTGTATCTTATTGATATGCTGCCCGCAACTGCGACGATGCTTTCGGCTCATAAGAAAAATCGAGTGAAGTGATCGCCTCCACTCGATTTATTTGGATGAGTAGTTTCTATTTATTGTTTTAAGATGATGTTAATGATTGCGTTAATGTCACCAATATTAACTGCTCCATCATTATTAATATCAAACTCATCTGAGGAACCATTGCTCAAGATAGCATTAATTACAGCATTAACGTCAGCGATATTCACTGCTCCGTCACCGTTAGTATCACCATGAGGTGTTTCGTTCATGTCCATCTCAACAATGTTTGGAAATAAATTCCAATAATTTGTCAATTCATAATCTCTCTTAGCTCCAATGGGCACATATACTGTTGCGTTGTAGGCATTCAAAAAACAGTCGGAAGCGGACATTGATGGCGCAACTTTAGATTTAGAATAAATCGTGTTTAATGTACTACAGTATTCAAAAGCTCCTTTTTTTATATAATTAACCGAATTACCCAGAGTAAGTGTAGTCAAGGTGGATTGACAAAATGCTCTAATTCCAATTTCTGTAACTAAATTTGAAATGGTAACACTTTTAAAATCACAGCCGGCAAATGCTAAATCATTGATTGTCTTAACAGTATTTGGAATTACAAGATCAATGATTTCTTCTCCATTCAAATACAACTTATGGGCATAATAACAGGGATTAGATGCCCCTCCATAACTATCATATTTAATCTTACACCAAGCCTCCAAATCAGAAATATCTACTCTTTTAAGATTATTACAACCACCAAATGCATTTTTGCCAAAGCGCGTAACAGAGCTAGGAATTTTCACACTCGTCAAACCAATGCAACCAGCAAACGCTCCGTTTGCCATAGTATAATTATACCAATACTTATCTGGTCCGATAACTGTTACAGAATTGGGTATAATGAGACTCGCCAAACAACTACAAGAGCAGAACGCGCCATTTCCAATCGTTGAAAAAGAGTTACCGATTGTTAGATTTGTCAAGCCAGTGCACTCCATAAAGGCATCCTCTCCGATTTCACCAGGATTGTCAACTATCGAAACAGTATCTCCTAAACAAGCGTTTGTCAGACTAGTGCATTTATAAAACGCACGATAACCTATATTGGTGACTGAGGGAGAAATAGTTACACTCTTCAAACCAGTGCAGTTATTGAAAGCAAAGTTGCTTATGCTGGTAACAGTATTTGGAATCAAGAGATCGATGAGTTCTTTATTGTTCAAAAACAAACGATGGGAGAAAGATGCCGGATTAGAATCTGCATCTCCGAATTTTATCCTGCACCATTTATCCAAATCATTAATATATACTTTATTAATGCTTGAACAGCCTTTGAAGGCTGAACTATTAATCTCCTCTATTGAATTTGGGATTGTGACAGTTCTAATTCTATTACAGCTATTAAATGCATTATTGCCAATTATAGTTACAGAATTTGGTATTGTCAATTCAGTTAAACTTTCGCAACAATTAAAAGCTTGAGCCCCAATAGATATAACCGAGTTGGGTATATCAATATTCGTCAAATTTCTGCAGGAAGCAAAAGCAAGATCACCGATGATAGTAACTGAGTTTGGAATGATGATACTAGTTATTGCACTTTTTCTGAATGCATAATCGCCGATAGTGGTAACTGTGTTTGGTATCGATACACTTGTCAAGTTAGGATGTTGAGAACTCCCAGAGCCATATATACCATAGATAGTAGTTACTTTTCCTTTCAAATTTTTGGAACGAGTCTCATATATGGGGCTTCCATTCTCATAGCCAACTTGTACTCGCCAAGAGTAAATAACAGTAACAGATGGAGCGATTATGGCTGCACCGCTGAAATCGTCAGGGATACATACTGATACGTATTCCGCTACGGCACTTTCATGATCTCCTAAATAATACAAAGTATAGTTCAAGCCATCTATTGTTGTGCTACATGAGCCGTCAGCAACAGCAACAAATGGTACTAATAATGCGACAATAAAAACTGAATGTCGTAATAGGTGTTTAATGTCTTTCATAATGATTATTTGTTTGATGATTATTTCCATTTCATGATTTGTCGTACATCTTCATCAGCGTATGATCTGCCATCAAAGATGTCGCGCTTGTTCTTAAATCCTTTCTCCGTGCCGTAGTAGTACAGGAATGGTCGGTTCCATTGCTTGGTGAACGAAATGGCTTCTCTAAGCAATTTCTTGTTTCCTGCACATTCGTGTAGGATTCGGTTCAGATCGTGGTTGTCGAGAAACAGCCATAGCTCAAAATCATCAGGGTAACGCGCGAAATGTGCCTCAATTTCCTTGATTAACTTAGTCGGGTCTCTCAACAGCCACGGCTCATGTACTGCGCCACATATCATGTCGTGATAGGCAAAGTCCAGCACACCATCTAGCACACCGACATATTCCAACTGTCGAGCTTCTTGTGGAGAGAATTCTTCTGCATTGGCAGCGTATGATTTTGTGCGAGGCACAAAGTCCAGTTTTCCCCACACTTCGCCAATAAGTTTCACTTTCGGATATTGACTCTTTACCGCTTTTCTCACGTGCTGCCAAAAAGTGTATGACGGCCCTGTCGCATGGTCAAGGCGGATATAGTCAAACCCTACTTCACAAAGTTTCAAGATTCTTTCTGTCAAGAAATCCCTCACCTTGTCATTGTCGGTGTCAAACATCGGCAAACTGTGAATGCCAGCAAAGCCTTTCCAGCTGCCATCAGAATCTGTCAAAAACCAATCTGGATGGTCGCGGACAAGACGGCAGTTCACATGACAGTGATTCGCGACAAAGTCTGCAGTAATAGACATTTCTTTCTCATGCACAATGTTGACGAGTTCATCTACATCGTCCCATGTGCCAAAATGAGGATCAACATTGTCGTAGTCAAGGATGTGGTAGCCATGATAAGCCATTGAATGATTAAACGGCGTGAGCATAATGCCACCCATTCCCAATGACTTGATATAACCAAGGCGACTGATGAGTGCTTTCAAGTTGCCGCCCTTGAAGCAACGACCCTTATGGCGGCTATCAGCTCCCGCAAAACGGTCTATCATCAAATGATAAATCATCCTTGAACTCATAACAATTCCTCCAGTTGTCTTAATGTCTTCCTGATTTCTATCCGTTGTTGCCAAGTGTGGTAGCAAATAACACATAGACAAACCAAGATGAGCAGTAGCAGGAAGATGATAACAACACCAATGTTTAAAGTAAAGCCTGTGTTAGTGTAATTGTTTAGTATCATATCTTGATTATTATTAGAATTGACATTCATCATAAAAGGAAGCAAATTTATTACTCCAAGCAAAACAGTAATAGCTGTAAGAACGCCGATCATCACGTTTTGTTTGTGAACCTGCCCAATATTAGAACTATCTGCCTCAAGTTCACCCATAGCCTTTAAGGCAGAAAATTCTTCGTTAATTCCTGTCGCTTCAAACATGCAATTCAACCTATAATCCAATTCTGGAAGATTAAATGTGTTGGTTTCCAAATAGGTAGCCAAGGATGCGAGAGCATGTTTAATGTCTTGAGCAGTTGATACCGTGAGTAATCGGCGTATTTGAGCAAGTTTTCGCTTGGCCGCCATGACTTCGCACATTTCAAACAAGGTATCACCAAAATACAATTCCTTATGTCTTGGTGTTGAGGCATCAAACGAACTATGGACATGAACCCATAGAATTGATGCCGAGACAGCATAATAGACTTCGCATTTATTATTGCTGTAATTGGTTCCAATCACCCTATTCACCTCCTCTGGCGGGACTCTACGGTAATTGTCATTAGCAAAAAGAAGGCCATAAGCCAATTTCATATGGTCATTTCTAAGAACATCAATAACTGTCGGCACAGGTTCACAATAGTACGCTTTGTCAAATGCAGTCGTTATATCATTTTCTGTCTTTGGTGGTGATAACTGTTTGGATTCTGGTATATTTACTGCATGTAGATTAACTAAAGCGTAAGGCAAGCTTCGATTTGCTTTATTTGGACCCTTCTCGGCATCATTCGCCAGTTGGTTAAACCATTTATGGAATTTTACGGTTGAATCTTTTTGGGGATAAAAAAGAGTATCTTCATAAATGGCTTTCTTGAGTTGAATGACATCATCAATGGAATATAATCTTTCATCAACAGACCTAACAGGATATTCCGATTGATAATACTTATCCAATTCAGCTGTCAACATGAGATAGTAAAGATACTCCCTCTCGTGCGTTGAAGTCTTGTAACGGACAATGCGTGCAGTCACTGATGTGTTACGAGTCACTTCTTTACTTGCCCCGTATGGCTTATACTTGTAATAGAAAATTCTTTCGACGTCTTCCTTAAATTTGGCCCATTCACATTTAGCGACGCTACGGTTGACCCAAATTGGAGGAATGAGATTGTTGAATTCCGGTTCAAGGACTCCTTTCCTACCTAAATGCACACCTCTGAGCGGAATGAAAAAATTCACACTCGCCATGAGACACAGTTTAGCCATAAGCAGTTCTTTTCGTTTTCATTCTCATGTCCTCAGTCCACAGACAGAGAATATACAAAGAAAGCGTGGACTGAAATTGCCACACCTTTTACTGGAGGTCTTAGGAAACCTTGAGTCGCAGATACAGAAATAACGGCCCACGCGTAAAGCGCAGAAACCGCCTTGCTATCTTTCGCGACTCTTGATTGAAAAGTTCCTAAGTTCCCAGTAAAGAGCGAAAAGCAAAACGCCTTTTTTATCAATATGTCATAAGTGGCAATCCTGTGGATTACCACTTGCAAATATACTGCTTTTTCTAAAAAATGAAGAGGTTATTATTAAAAAAACGAGGAAAATACTAAGAATATAGGTCAAAGATTTCATTATAACCTCAAAAATGTGTAAATTTGCCATACCGTAAACCTCGAAAACGTGTAAATCTTATGCTTAAACGTAAGATTTCCAATAGGTTATTAGAGCGGTAAAATGATGTGTTTTTTTGGGAAAAAGTCTTCAACTATAAAAATTGTTCTTAAATTTGCAATTTGAGAGAGTGATTTTTTATGGCATGAGTACACAAGACATTAAAACCACGATTGCTGAATACTTCAAGACACAACCCGTTTTGAAGGCTTGGCTGTTTGGTTCCTACGCTCGTGGAGAGGAAACACCCGACAGTGATGTGGATATTCTTGTCTTGCTCGATTACTCCCAGAAAATCGGCTTGCGCTATTTTGGGATGGCGATAGATTTGGAGAAGTTACTAGGACGTGACGTTGATTTGGTCGAGGAAGGCCAATTACTGCCATTCGCTAAACGAACAGCCGATAGAGACAAAATGTTGATTTATGAGAGAGCAAATTAGAGATAGGGGCCGATTGGAGCACATGTTGGAGCAACTCCAGAATGTTGAGGAGTTTGTTGCTGGCAAGACTTTAAATGATTTGCAGGACGACAAAATTCTTCAGTATGCTTTGGTCAAGTGCATTGAAATCATTGGAGAGGCTGCCTATATGCTGTCTCTTGATTTCAAAGAGAGCCACCCTGAAGTACAGTGGGAAGAAATTGTGCGGATGCGGCATGTGCTCGTTCATGGTTACTACCAAATATCGCTGCCTCTTGTGTGGAGTGTCATCCAAGACGATTTGGCAGAATTGAAGATGTATGTCATGCAATTTCTAGGTAAATGATTCTTACAGCCAAAAACTAAGTGTTTCAGTGGTATGATAAATAATGCGGGAGGCGTTGTGGCGTCTCCCGCATTGATTGTGTGTGTATTTTAAGAAGTACAGTTTCTTAACAAGTCATCTTGTGTTATTCAATCTGGTTGTTCTCGGCGAAGATGGCCATGCGCTCGTCCAGGATGTCGTACTGGTGGTCCTGAATGAACGAGGTGCACACGCGCAGACCTTCCTGCCACGAGCCGGTGGTGGCCAGGCAGATGGCGCTCACGCCGTAATACATCAGTTCACGTGCCAGCTGGCCGCTGGTCATGTTGCCGTAGCCGATGGTGAAGTAGAAACCGTCGGCGATGGGCTGGTCACCGTCCATGCCATAGACGATGCGGAAGCCGTGGCGCGTGAAAATCTCCTTCAGCTTGTGGGCGCGCTGGCCATAGACGATGACGTCGTCGCGGAAGTGGTATTCGCCGTTGCTGGCAGCGTCCATGATGGCGGCAAGCGCATACTGGGCGCTGTGGCTGGTGCCCGATGACAGGGCATAGAGCGTGCGGGTGATGAAGACCTTGCCGAAGGGCAGTCCGTCGTAGCGGGCCGACAGGTCGGGATAGTGGCGGTTGAAGATGGCGGGGCTGATGCAGGTCATTGCAATGCGTTCGCCGGCGTATGAGAATGCCTTACTGCCACTGATGTGCATGATGTAGTTGTCGGTATACTTGGCCACGCTGGGCTGGAAGGGCGGCTGGAAGGGCTTGCTGATGTCCAGACGGAAGTCCATGGCGAAGTAAGCCAGGTCTTCAAGCACGATGACGTCATACTTGGTGGCCAGCTCGCCGATGTCCTTCAGCTCTTCGTCGGTCAGGCAAATCCATGCAGGGTTGTTGGGGTTGCTGTAAATCAGGCAGCACACATCGCCCTTGGACATGTACTCCTCGAGCTTGGCACGCAGCTTCTTGCCACGGAACTCGTAGATGTCAAACGTCTCGTAGGGGACATCCTGGATTTCCAGCTGCAGCTTCTGCACGGGGAAACCGGGGTCGATGAACAGCGCCTTGTTTTTCTTCTTGTTGCTCTGAGTGATGGTGAGCAACGAGGCAAAGGTGCCCTGCATCGAGCCGACGGTGGGGATGCAGCACTCGGGGGGCACGTCCACGTCGATAAACGCCTTGATGAAGCGCGAGGTGGCGTCCTTAATCATGGGCTCACCGGGCAGGGCGGGGTAGAGGCGGGCGCAGCCGTTCTGCAGCGCCTTGATCTGTGCTTCGACACCGATTTTGGCTGCGGGCAGTCCGGGGATACCCATCTCCATCTTGATGAACTCTTGTCCCGACTCGCGCTCGGCACGCTCGGCGATGGCTTTCACCTCGCGGATGGTGGCGTTGGCATAGTCGATGATGCCATACTCGTCAATCGCGCGGTCAATGATCTCGCGGGGAATGGGGGTGGGTCTCATCGCTGGGCCTCCTTTCCGATGGCAAGAGCCTTGAGGTTGGCGTCAACCACGGCGTCGCCCTTGCGGCCGAAGACGCGGCGGATGGCGTTCTCCAGCTTGTCATACTCGATGCCGAGGGCCTTCTGGGCAGCGCCCAGCAGGATAACGTTGGCCGAACGGGGAATTCCGTTTTCGGTAGCCAGCTTCTCGATGTCGAGGGTGATGACGTTCTTCACCTTGTCGAGTTCAGCCATCACGGTCTCCAACTCGGGATAGTTGTTGATGTTGACAAAGGGCTTGCTCGAGGTGATAATCCATCCCTCCTTGCTCAGGAAGGGCAGGTATCGCAGCGCCTCCATCGGTTCCATCGAGATGATGACATCGGCCGAGCCTTTGGCAATCAGGTCGCTGTGGATGGGGTTGCTGCTGATGCGCAGGTTGGACTGCACGTCACCGCCACGCTGCGACATGCCGTGAACCTCGGCCTGCTTGATATAAAGATTCTCGTGCATGGCAGCTTCGCCAATCACGGTTGCAATCGAGAGGATACCTTGTCCTCCCACGCCACACAAAATGATATCGGTTTTCATTGCTTTGCCTCCTGTGCTTTCTTTTGTTTGAGATGACGTTGTAATGTTTGCATGCACTCGCGGCGCGGGATAATCACGCTGGTGCCGCGGTAGTTGATCTCGTCACGCATCACTTGCGTGATTTCGGGCATGTTCTTGGGCAGGGGAACAACCACCTTAAGGTGTTCGTCGGTCATACCCAAGCCACGGCAGATGGCCTCAAACTTGTTGGTGCCTGCCGAGTCCTGACCACCCGTCATGCCGGTGGTGAGATTGTCGCTGATGATGACGGTGATGTTGGCGTTCTCGTTGATGGCATCGAGCAGACCCGTCATGCCCGAGTGGGTGAAGGTCGAGTCACCGATGATGGCAACGGCGGGCCACTGGCCGGCATCGGCAGCGCCCTTGGCCATAGTGATGCTGGCGCCCATGTCAACGCAAGAATGGATGGCCTTGAAGGGAGGCATGAAGCCCAGGGTGTAGCAACCGATGTCGCCAAACACGCGGGCATTGGGATACTCCTTCAGCACCTCGTTCAGGGCGGTGTAAACGTCGCGGTGACCGCAGCCCTGGCACAATGCGGGGGGACGCGGGGCGACATTCTCACAGCTGGGATAACCCTCGTTCACGGGCAGACCCAGCGCCATCTTCAGGGCATCGGGGCTCAGCTCGCCCGTGCGGGGCAGCTCGCCGGTGAGGCGGCCCTTGATGACGGCATTGCCGGGCATCACGCCACGCACCAGGTCCTCGACGAAGGGCTGGCCTTCCTCGGCGATGAGCACGGCGTCACAGTCAGCAGTCATGCGGCGGATGAGCTCCTTGGGCATGGGATACTGGCTGATTTTGAGCACGGGGTAGGGGCAACCGTTGGGGTAGCACTCCATCAGGTAGTTATAGGCAATACCTGTGGCGATGATACCCAGCGAGTGGTCGGCAGCGTCGATGTACTTGTTGTACTCGCTCTTGACTGCACGCTCCTCGAGGTCGGCCTGTTGGCCCGTAACCGTGATGTTGCGCTTGATGGCATTGCCGGGGAGCAGTACCCAGTGGCTGGCCTTGGCGTCATAGTTCAATTCGTTCTCGGCACGCGGCGTCTCCTTCACCTCGACAACGGCGCGGCTGTGCGCCATGCGGGTGGTTACACGCATGAGCACGGGGAGGCATACCTCCTCGCTCAGCTCGTAGGCCTTCTCCATCATGTCGTAGGCCTCCTGCTGGGTGCTGGGCTCCAGCGTGGGAATCATCGCGAACTTGCCGTAGAAGCGGCTGTCCTGCTCGTCCTGTGAGGAGTGCATCGAGGGGTCATCGGCCACGAGGACCACCAGACCGCCGTTCACACCCGTCATGCCCGAGTTGACGAACGGGTCGGCACACACGTTCAGACCCACATGCTTCATGCAGACCAGTGCGCGCTTGCCCATGAAGCGGCGATGAACGTTGCGTTCCACCGCTAACTTGGAATTCTGAATGTACTCCGTGATCTCGGTCGAGGGAGTACCTGGATAGGCATACACGCCGCTCAGACCCGCGTCAAGCGCGCCCTGGGCGATAGCCTCATCACCTAAGAGTAACTTTCTCATTATTATAAGGTTTAACTAGTATTATCTGTCTCTTAAATGTATTAGAAGTGTCTTTGAAGTCACAAAGTTACACATAATAAATCCACCTAACAAATTTTTTAAGCATTTTTGACCAATACAATCAAGAAAAGGTGACAAACTCAAGAATTCTTTGTACCTTTGCACCCGAATTTGAGAAACCGTTAACTAGAGACTAAAAACCAACTACTAAAGACTAAATAACAAATGATTAACCAGCAATTACTGAATCCCAAGAGTATTGTCGTCATTGGCGGCAGCAACAACGAGAGTAAGCCCGGTGGCGCCATCGTGCGCAACCTCAAGCAGGGCGGTTACAAGGGTGACCTCTATGTTCTCAATCCCAAGGAGGATGAGGTGCAGGGCATCAAGGCCCATCACGACATGAAGGACCTGCCCAATGCCGACCTGGCCATCATGGTTGTGGCAGCCAAGTATTGTCCCGAATATGTTGACTACCTGTGCGAGCACAAGGGCGTGCGTGCGTTCATCATTATCAGTGCCGGCTTTGGCGAGGAGACCCATGAGGGTGCCCTGCTGGAGCAGCACATCCTGGACACCTGCGAGAAGTATGGCGCCGCGCTCATCGGCCCCAACTGCATCGGCCTGCTGACCACCAGCCACCACAGCGTGTTCACGCGTCCCATCCCCGCACTCAGCCCCAAGGGCGCCGACTTCATCAGCGGCTCGGGTGCTACCGCCGTGTTCATCATTGACTCGGGCGTGAGCAAGGGTCTGCAGTTCAACAGCGTTTGGTCGATTGGCAACGGCAAGCAGATTGGTATCGAGGACGTACTCCAGTATATGGACGAGAACTTTGACCCCGAGCGTGACTCCAAGGTCAAGCTGCTCTATATCGAGAACATTTCCCACCCCGAGCGCATGTTGAAGCATGCACGCTCGCTCATCAGCAAGGGTTGCCGCATCGCCGCCATCAAGTCGGGTTCCAGCGAGAGCGGTAGCCGTGCCGCATCGAGCCACACCGGCGCCATCGCATCGAGCGACACCGCCGTTGACGCCTTGTTCCGCAAAGCCGGCATCGTGCGCTGCTACTCCCGTGACCAGCTCACCACCATCGGCTGCGTGCTCACCCTGCCCGAGATGACCGGCAAGAATGTCGCCATCGTCACCCATGCCGGTGGCCCTGGTGTGATGCTGACCGATGCCCTGTCCAAGGGCGGCATGAACGTGCCCCTGCTCGACCCCAAGATTGGCGAGGAACTCAAGGAACAGCTCTATCCCGGTTCGTCGGTTGCTAACCCCATTGACTTCCTGGCAACGGGTACCCCCGAGCACCTGGGCATCTGCATCGACTACTGCGAGAAGCGTTACGACAACGTGGACGCCATCGTGGTCATCTTCGGTACCCCTGGCCTGGTGCCCTGCGATGATGCCTATAACGTGCTGCACGAGAAGATGCTCACCTGCAAGAAACCCATCTACCCCGTGCTGCCGTGTCTCAACATCGCTGGCCGCGAGGTGAAGGAGTTCATTGACAAGGGTCATGTGAACTTTGCCGATGAGGTAGCGCTCGCCGAGGCGCTCATCCGTGTTGCTGACACGCCCAAGCCCGCTCCCGTGGACAACCTCTGCCCCGAGGTGGATGTCAAGGCCGTGCGCAACATCATCGACGGCATCAAGGAGGACGGCTACATCGCTCCCGATCAGGTGCGCGCCCTGCTGCAGGCTGCTGCTATCCCCGTTGTGCCTGAGAAGGTGTCGGCCAACCGCGACGAACTCGTTGCCGCAGCCCGTGAGATGGGTTATCCCATCGTGGTCAAGGTCGTTGGTCCCGTGCACAAGAGCGACGTGGGCGGTGTGACGCTCAACGTCAAGGACGACGCACAGCTCATGGCTGAGTTTGACCGCATGATGCAGATTCCCGACGCCACCGCCGTGATGATTCAGAAGATGATTAGCGGCACCGAGTTGTTTATCGGCGCCAAGTTCGAACCCACCTTCGGCCACAATGTGCTGTGCGGCTTGGGCGGTATCTTCGTCGAGGTGCTCAAGGACGTGCAGTTCGGTCTGGCTCCCCTGTCACAGCCCGAGGCCGAGCGCATGGTTCGCTCCCTGAAGGGTTACAAGATTATCCAGGGCACCCGCGGCAAGCAAGGTCTTGACGAGGCCACCTACGTGAAGATCATCATGCGCCTCTCGACCATGCTGCACAACGCTCCCGAAATCAAGGAGATGGACATCAACCCGCTGCTGGCAGGCCCCGACCACGTCACCGCCGTCGACGCCCGCATCCGCATCGAGAAGTAATATCACCACCAGGGCAGAGCCCTAGCCCACGCGACACGACGACCGCACCTTGCCACGCAAGGCACCCGCGCCTGTCGTGTCCCGTGGGCCGGGGCTCTGCCCCGGTAAAAAAGGATAAGAAGAATGGCATTGAGCGAGAACAAGCGGCGCTGGATGGCTGCACATCCCGAGTTGAGCCGGCACCAGTCCATGAAGCGGCGGCATGACCATCACGACTACCAGTCGCCCTGCATCTACATGATCACGCTCGCCATCAAAGGGCGCCGTCCCTTGCTCGGCACCGTCTGCGGTCCCGACGACAGCCACGCGCAGCCATGGTTCAACCCTTCTCCCCTGGGTGAGCGCATCGCTCAGTGCTGGCGCGAGATGCCCCGATACTATCCCCAGCTGCGGCTGCTTTCTCTTCAGCTCATGCCCGACCACCTGCACGGCATCATCCAAGTGACTGACCGATTGCCGCGCCACTTGGGCCATGTGCTTAACGGCTTCAAGGTCGGCTGCAACCGTGTCGCTCGGGAACTGTCGTTGTCACCCCTATGGGAAGAGGGCTATAACGACCGCATCCTGCAAGGCAAGGGACAACTCAATGCCATGTTCAAGTACCTGGAAGACAACCCTCGCCGCCTGTGGACCAAGCGCAACCATCCAGAGTTTTTCCAAGTTCAACAAGAGGTCAAGGTCGGTGACCACACCGTTACCGTCATGGGCAACCGCTTCCTGCTCGACAGCCCCAACAAGGTGCCCGTGAAGTGCCATCGTGACATGACCCAAGAAGAGAAAGAGCGCACGATGACACGATTCCTGATGATGGCGCAACGTGGTGCCGTGCTGGTATCTCCCCGCATCAGCCAGGGCGAGAAAGACATCATGGACATGATTCAGGAGGCAGGCTTTCCCTTTATCCAACTGCTCGAAAACGGCTTCTCCCCGATGTGGAAACCCGGTGGGGAAATGTTCGACGCCTGTGCCAGCGGCCAGGTGCTGCTCGTCGCCCCATGGCCATACCACAGTGACCGCCACACCATCACCCGTGACCAGTGCAACCGCCTCAACGACCTCGCCGCCCTCATCAGCACGATGTGACCGCAATCACAAGGGCAGAGCCCTGGCCCACGCGACACGACGATCGCACCTTGCCACGCAAGGCGCCCGCGCCTGTCGTGTTCCGTGGGCCGGGGCTCTGCCCCGGTTAAAGAGAGAGAAAAACCTTACCTATCCTTGCAATGCTTTACTTTGATTTCCTGCGGGATTTGATTAGTTTCCTTACTATCCACACTATCAAGCCCAAGATTGAAATAACCAAAACCGTGAGGCACAGGTATTTGGGCCAATGCTTCTTTATGATATAAAGAGCCATATTTTCATGATTAACTACCATCCATCCGATTTTGGGAGTCAGCATGTTGGCAGCGGTATCCACTTCGGTTGCAATGAATCCTGCCCATAGTTCCATAGGGTCATTTTGACCCAATAGATTTTTATAGTTGAACTCAACGCGCAAAATTTCAGATTCCATCGATGACGTTCCAAATGCTACAAATTCGTACGTTTTCCCATCCCAATTCGGGTAGAGTTTCAAGAACCATCCATCAAGTATAGTTGGCTCCGTTTCATCGCCACACCCTTCACCAGCAGCCCTCAGTTCATCTTCTCGTATTTTCTTGACAATGCATTGCCAAAACCGCTGATTGGGATGTCCCTGTGCCGCATGGACAAACTCAGTCAATATGGGCTCCAATTCCTTGACCCATCTATCCAGACCATACTGGCTGAGTTTCTTTGCCTTTTCGAGCACACGCTGCCAGTCCTCGGGAGTGCCCTTTAAGGTAATCGAGGGAATACCGCATGTTGTCACAAATTCATATCCAAAATAGTGTTCCATGCTCTTCATCAGTGTTATCTGCGATGCCACACGTTCAACGGCACCCGTTGTAGAGAAATCGGCAATGATGACTTGAGCGATGTCGCCTTTGGTATTCTTCTCTATTAGTGACGCAAAAATACCAATCAATTTAGGCCAATCTGTATCCTCAAAAAAATTGTCCGTTCCTTTCACAGTAAGTTTCTCTTTACCGTCATGGTCGACGAACAGGGAGCGGAGTTCCTCGGCATGAGAGTCAACATAGCGGGCGAAACCCTGACTGATGAGCAACCACACCATATCGGGGGACAGTGTAACCGACATGTGATTGGCATAAAAAAAGGAGCTGAAAAGGGCGATTGAGGATGAAATGCGGGGGAAATGATGAGAACAAACCGTTAATTAATCTTAAAAGAAGTGAAATCAAGACGTTTTTTGCTCGGTTGATAGGGTAAAAGGGGGAAAAGTTTTGGTCAGAAAAATGAAAAGCAGTACCTTTGCGCGCCGATTATTACCAAAGTAAGAGCCCATTAGGGCAATGCCGTGTGGAATTTGGCCGTTCCACAGGGTGTTGCTTGGGCAATTAACTAACTATTAATTAGGATTTTAAAAAGTGGATACTTTAAGTTACAAGACCATTTCGGCTAATGCCGAAACCGTTCAGAAGGAATGGGTGGTAGTTGATGCTACCGACCAGATCCTGGGCCGTTTGTGCTCCAAGGTGGCTAAGTTGCTGCGTGGCAAGTACAAACCCAATTACACTCCCCACGTTGACTGTGGCGACAATGTAATCATCATCAACGCCGACAAGTGCAAGATGACCGGCAAGAAGTGGACCGAGCATCAGTATGTACGCTACACCGGCTATCCCGGTGGTCAGCGTTTCTCGACCCCTGCTCAGTTGCAAGCCAAGAGTGAGAAGAAGAAGGACCTCCGCAAGGGTATGCACCCCCTGTACATGCAGGTGATTAAGGGCATGCTGCCCAAGAACCGCCTGGGTGCCCAGCTGTTGAAGAACGTTCACGTTTACAACGGTCCCGAGCATCCCCACGAGGCTCAGCAACCCAAAGTTATTGACATTAACAAACTCAAGTAAGAAGCATGGAACAGATTAATGCAGTAGGTCGCCGTAAAGCCGCAGTTGCACGCGTATATGTGAAAGAAGGTAATGGCGAGATTATCGTGAACAAGCGTCAGTTGACCGACTACTTCCCCAACCCTATCATGCAGTACATCGTTAAGCAGCCGCTTAACACGCTGGGTGTAGCTGAGAAGTATGACATCAAGGTGAATCTTGACGGTGGCGGTTACAAGGGACAGGCCGAGGCTCTGCGCCTGGCTATTGCCCGCGCCCTGGTGAAGATCAACCCCGAGGACAAGAGCGCATTGCGCAAGGAGGGCTTCATGACCCGCGACCCGCGTGCCGTAGAGCGCAAGAAACCCGGTCAGCCCAAGGCTCGCAAGAGATTCCAGTTCAGCAAGCGCTAATCGCCGCATGACGACGGTCCGCGCCTGTCGTGGACTGATGCTTGCTCTACATTATATAATAGACATCGCCTCACGTGCTGGGGCTGGTTTATTGAAGAGTTTAGTATCCAAATCGCATAGACTCACACTGGGAACTGCGGTGGCTACTATGCGATTGATTTAGTCGAACGTAAACATTTTTAAAAAAAACAAACAAAACAATGCAGACACCTAATTTTGACCAACTGCTGGAGGCTACTTGCCACTTTGGTCACCTGAAACGCAAATGGAACCCCGCTATGGCGCCCTACATCTTCATGGAGCGTAACGGTATCCACATCATCGACTTATACAAGACCAGCGCTAAGCTGGAAGAGGCAGCAAACGCGCTGAAGAACATCGCCAAGAGCGGCAAGCGCATCCTGTTTGTTGCTACCAAGAAGCAGGCCAAGGACGTGACCCGCGAGCGTGCCATGAGCGTTGATATGCCCTACGTGATCGAGCGTTGGCCCGGCGGTATGCTGACCAACTTCACCACCATCCGCAAGGCTGTGAAGAAGATGGACACCATCGACAAGATGGAGACCGACGGCACTATGGCCAATATGTCTAAGCGCGAGAAGCTGCAGCTCAGCCGCCAGCGCGCAAAGTTGGAGAAGAACCTGGGTTCCATCAAGAACCTGAACCGTCTTCCCAGCGCCCTGTTCGTGGTTGACGTGCTCAAGGAGCACATCGCTGTTGCCGAGGCTAACCGTCTGGGTATCCCCGTGTTCGGTATCGTTGATACCAACAGCGACCCCAACAACGTTGACTTCGTAATTCCCGCCAACGACGACGCCAGCAAGTCAATCGACATCATCCTGGCCACCGTTTGCGAGGCTATCAAGGAAGGTCTCGAGGAGCGCAAGGTTGAGCAGATCGACAACAAGGACGCCGAGGGTGACGCCGAGGAGGTAAAAGAGGCTCCCAAGCCCCGCCGCCAGCGCGTTCGCCGCGCCGTTGCCGCTACCGAGGAGGCTCCCAAGGCTGAGGAAGCTCCCAAGACCGAGGAGTAATCGAGGAATAATTCCCAACAATAACAACTAACCAATTAGTTTTAAAAACAGAATTATGGCTGTAACCATCAATGACATCAAGAAACTGCGCGACATGACTGGCGCAGGCTTGAGCGACTGCAAGAAGGCGCTCATCGAGAGCGACAACGACATCACCAAGGCCATGGAGCTGATTCGCAAGCGCGGTCAGGCCATCGCCGCCAAGCGTGAAGACCGTCAGGCAGCTCAGGGTATCGCTATCGGTAAGACCGACGGCAAGTTTGCTGCTATCATCGCCCTCAAGTGTGAGACCGACTTC
>CACZNH010000009.1 GCA_902782465.1 uncultured Bacteroidales bacterium | reverse complement strand
ATTATATGTATAATAATAAAAATTTTATAATTAATTTGCTTAATTTCCCGCCCGCAGGGCGGTTATAATCCTTGCAATTGAATTATGACACGGCAGCTTTGATGCTGTTAAGATAACGTTAATTCGTTTTTTCCCTTCTTTTTGGATGGATTATCGATGGCTAATCCTGGGCGACACGCACAGCACGCACACTCAGCCCAATGTATCGATATCGGCTCCTTTCCCCCGTAACGTCCATGCTGTAAGTACTGCATGCATTGCAGTAACTGTAACCATGAAGCATGCGCGACCAGTAGAAACTGAAGAAACCTGCAAGGTTGTTCAAACTGCCGTCACACATGCCCCCTTTAGGGAAGAACAACGTATTCCCGTTGGGCCCAGTAACCAGATAACCCGATATGTCGTTGATTGAGGCGGACTGCCATGTGCAATATTGACCCAACTCACGCATCTGCTCCACGTTCGGAGTGCGCCATGACGGACCCCAGTTCATGTAGGCGGCATCATCGGCAGGCTCCAGTTCAAACTTGTGGTCAACCTGACCGTAGTAACTATCGAGGCAGTATTTTGTCATCGAGGTTAAGGTGCCATCACACCACTTGTAGGTGTCCCACGTATAGACCTCCTTGGGCTCAATCTCACCCCATGCAAAGTAGTCGCCGTATTCCTCGGGACTGCTGGCGCCGATGTTGCAGGTCGCCCACAGCGTGCCGCTGGGCAGACCCAGGTCAACATACTCGTGTTGAGCAAAATCATCGGTGAAGGCTTGGGCATGGACCGGAATAACCTTCTGGTCTCCATCAAATGCTGAGTTTTGGATGGTCACATTGCCGTTGAACTCGCCAGGTGTGGTCGCCGTGAACATCACCGTCACCATGTTGCGGGTGTTGCCCGGAACCACAACGGTGATACTCGAAGCATTGCCTTCTTCATGATTAAACGAGAAGGGCACATCGGCAGTGATTGTCAAGGTCATGGACTTATTGGTGCAATTGACGATGGTCAAGTCACCCGTGCAAGTTTCTCCGACGGGCACAACACCCAAGTCAAGGCTCTGCTGCTCAATGTAGAGGTCATCAGGTGACACGCGCACTGCACGAACGCTGATACCGTTCTGACGTGTCCTTTCAAACATGTTGCTCCCAGGCCGCCCAAAGTAGTAGATTGTATGAGCTTGAAGGGCGAGGTCCTTACGGAGCGTGCGAGACCAATACTCGCCGTAATCGCCCTCGTAGTAGAGGGAACTCCCCTCATAATAGCCTGGAGAGGGCAAGAATAAAGTGTTTCCGTTCGGGCCGGTGACCAGATTCCCCTTTTTTTCGTTCATTGAGGTCCATTCCCAAGAGCATTCAGTACAAAGTTCTTCCAGTTGTTCACGGGACGGAATGCGCCACTTCGGTCCCCAATTCACACTGGCGGCATCGTCTTCAGGCTCCAATTCCGTCTTGTAGTCAATCGTGCCGTATTGTCTTTCTGTGACGTACTTCGAAAAGTGTCCTTGGGTATAAGGGTCTCCCCATTTGTAGTTGCTCCATTCATAGGTCTGCTTGGGCTCGGTCTCGCCCCAAGCGAAATAGTCGCCATATTCCTCGGGAGCGTTGGCGCCGACATTGCACGTAGCCCACAGCGTGCCGCTGGGCAGACCCAGGTCAACCCACTCTTGCTCTTCCACTGCGGCAGGGTTAAGGATGATGTTGATGACGGCATTGATGTCGGCAATGTTGACTGCGCCGTCGTTGTTGACATCGTCATTGGAATCGAAGCCTCCTGAGAGGATAATGCTGATGACGTGGTTGATATCGCTGATGTTTACTACACCATCGCCATTCACGTCACCAGTCGTGTTTGCTGCAAAGGCATCCAGCGGCATGAACCATGCCAGCAGCAGAAAAATTGAATAAAATGTAATCTTCTTCATGACATTATGATGATTGTTTCTATTTTGCAAAATTAGTGTTGAATTCTCAAACTCGCAACACTCAAATTGAATAAGAGTATTAAGTAATACTCATTTTTAGTGGTTGTGTGTTGAAAAACAAAGGGCGGCCCGAAGTGGGTCGCCCTTTGATATTGCATGGTTAGTTGTGTAGTGCTTATCCGAGGAAGCCCAGGAGAACACCAGCGGCAACTGCCGAGCCAATCACACCGGCCACGTTGGGACCCATAGCGTGCATGAGCAGGTAGTTGCTGGGGTCGGCCTTGAGGCCCTGGTCGTTGCTGATGCGTGCTGCCATAGGAACGGCAGATACACCTGCATTGCCAATCAGTGGGTTCAACTTCTTGCTCTTCGGCAAGATGAGGTTGAAAATCTTCACGAACAATACACCCGAGCAAGTGGCGATGACAAACGCGCAGAAACCGAGGAAGAAAATGAACACGGTCTCCTTGGTAAGGAACTGCGATGCCTGAGTCGAGGCACCCACGGTCATACCCAGAAGGATGGTCACGATGTCGGTCATGGCGTTGCTGGCGGTATGGGCCAGACGCTTAGTCACGCCGCTCTCACGCAGCAGGTTGCCGAAGAACAGCATACCCAGCAGGGGGATAGCCGAGGGCACTACAAAGCAGGTGAGAAGCAAGCCGAAGATGGGGAAGAGAATCTTCTCGTTCTGGCTCACCTTGCGGGCGGGTTTCATGCGCATGAGGCGCTCCTTCTTGGTCGTCAGCAGGCGCATGATGGGCGGCTGGATTACCGGCACGAGGGCCATGTAGCTGTAGGCACTCACGGCAATCGCCCCCATCAGGTTGGGAGCCAGTTTGGACGACAGGAAGATAGCGGTAGGACCATCGGCACCGCCGATGATGGCGATAGCACCAGCCTGGTCGGGCATGAAGCCGAGAGCCAATGCAATCATATATGCACCGAAGATACCGAACTGGGCAGATGCACCCACAAGCATCAGCTTGGGGTTGGCGATGAGCGCACCGAAGTCGGTCATCGCACCGATGCCCAGGAAGATGAGTGGCGGGTACCATCCGTTGCGCACACCTTGATATAGGATGTTGAGCACGGAGCCCTCCTCATAGATGCCAATCTCGTTGCCCGGCTGGAAGGGAATGTTACCAATCAGGATACCGAAGCCGATGGGGACGAGCAGCATAGGCTCAAAATCATGCTTAATGGCGAGGTAGATGAAGAACAGACCCACCAGAATCATGATCAGGTTAGTGTAGTCAAAGTTGTAGAATCCGGTGAAGTGCCAGAAATCCAACAACTTATTGAACAGGAAATTGTCAAGCAGTAACATGTTTTCTTTCAGTTTTCAGTTTTCAGTTTTCAGTCTTCAGTTGTGTGCGGATGCCGCTGACAACTGAAAACTTAGAACTGACAACTGGATTTTATCCGATTACCATGATTGTGTTACCCTCGAGTACCGAATCCTCCTTCGATACCTCGATGCTCTTGACAGTACCGTCAACGCCGGCATGAATCTCGTTACCCATCTTCATGGCTTCGAGGATGCATACCACGTCGTCGGCCTTCACTTGCTGGCCAACCTTAACAAAGATGTCCTTGATGACACCGGGAAGCGGCGATTCAATGACGTGACCGCCAGCGGCGGGAGCAGCCTTGCGGGCTGCGGGCTTGGGAGCGGCTGCGGGTGCATCGCTCACGGCAACGCGCTTAACGGCGGGAGCGGCCTTGGGCTGCTCGGGCAACTCAACGTCATAGGCCACGCCGTTGAGCTGGATATGGGCGATGTTGCCCTCAATGTTATCGACAGCAACCGTGTACTCGTTGCCATTGATTTTATATTTATATTCCTTCATGAGTGAATGTTTTTAGTGATAATTATTTCTTGATAACTGGTAATTCACGCATCAGACCGGCCTTGGTGGCCCAAGTTGAACCGTCACGCGGAGTCAGTGTCAGCACACCGCTCTCCTGGTCATGGGCATTCAGGTGCTGATACAGGGCGAAGCAGATGGCTGCCATCTTCTCGCCGTCGAGGTCGCCACTGGCGGGCACCGCTGCAGCCTGGGCTGCAGGAGCGCTTGCTACAACAGGTTCCTCTTCCTTACCGGCGGTCTTCTTGCTGACGACACCGAAGAGCTTGAAGCAGATGTACAGAATGGCGAGGGCGCTGAAAACGACCGACATGGCCAGCAGGGCAATCCAGTAGCCATGGGGGTCTTTCTCGTGGAAGGCCTCGATGTTCTCGTTCACCTCGCGGATGTTGTAGTTCCCCCTGGTGATAGCGGTCTCCAGCGTTTTGCCGTCCTTTACAATCCATTCGGTCTGACCGTCTTCCAGCTCGCTGGGCAGACGGCCTTCGGCCTTGATAGCGTAGGTCTCACCGGGCTTGAGCGATGCGGGAATCGTCACGTCGTCAACCAGGTCACCATTCACGTCATAGAGTGCCACATAGTTGTCCTGGCCAGCCTTGAGGGTGAAAGGAAGGTGGAAAGTTCCAGCCTTGATGTCACCATCGGTTTCCATAACAAAGTGGGCGCGGGGTTTGATTTTGGTGTTGCGCTCGTCGCCACGGGGAATCTCGTAGATGTCCATGGGACGCTCTTTGCACCACTCAATCATCACCTTGTTGGGTTTCATTTTGGAAGTGTCGGTCACCGCCTTGATGTGGTTCTTGACCTCGTCGCGGCTCAGTGTGGTGATAAACATCTTCTCGACGGCGACGGTGCTATAGGATGAGTTGTAGAACTCAATCCAGCCGTTGCCGCCCGTAGTGTCCTGCTGCACCATCACCTCGTTGATGCGCACGTTCTTGCGTTGAGCAAGCGTGGGCAGTGCGAGGATGGCGCACAGCAGCATGAGTGTCAAAGCTCTTTTACTCATGATTACAGGGGGATATTACCGTGCTTCTTGGCAGGGTTGGTCAACTTCTTGGTGCGGAGAACCTCCAGAGCGCGAATCACGCGGAAGCGGGTATTGCGCGGCTCAATCACGTCATCGATGTAGCCATAACGGGCTGCATTGTAAGGCGTGCAGAAGAGGTTGTTGTACTCGTCCTCCTTCTCCTGGATGAACTTCTTGCCAGCTTCGGTGAGTTCCTTGGCCTTGGCTTCGTCGCCGGCAGCCTTGGCCTCCTCGGCCTGGGCCTTAAAGTTCTTGCTGTCCTTGGCATAGAGAATCTCGGCAGCACCGGCAGCGCCCATAACGGCGATTTCGGCACTGGGCCATGCGTAGTTCAAGTCACCGCGCAGCTGCTTGCAGCTCATCACGATGTGCGAACCGCCGTAACTCTTGCGCAGGGTAACGGTCACCTTGGGCACGGTTGCCTCGCCGTATGCGTACAGCAACTTGGCACCGTTCATGATGACAGCGTTATACTCTTGGCCGGTACCGGGCAGGAAGCCGGGCACGTCAACGAGGGTTACCAGAGGAATGTTGAAGGCGTCGCAGAAGCGGACGAAGCGGCCGCCCTTCTTGGATGCGTTCACGTCAAGCACACCTGCCATGCAGTTGGGCTGGTTGGCGACAACACCCACGGCCTGGCCGTTGAAGCGTGCAAAACCTACGATGATGTTCTTGGCGAAGTCTTTGTGAACCTCGAGGAACTCACCGTTATCGACGATAGCGCTGATGACCTGATACATGTCGTAGGGGTCGTTGGCGCTCTCGGGGATGATGTTGTTCAGGGCATCCTCCACGCGGTCGATGGGGTCGGTGCACTCCACACGGGGAGTCTCTTCCATGTTGTTGCTGGGCATGTAGCTCAACAGCTGGCGGATGATGGCGATAGCCTCTTCCTCGGTCTCGGCAGCGAAGTGTGCCACGCCGCTCTTGCTGGCATGTACACCTGCACCACCCAGCTGTTCCTGGGTCACGTTTTCGCCGGTAACGGTCTTAACCACCTTGGGACCGGTAAGGAACATGAAGGAAATGCCCTTGGCCATGATGATGAAGTCAGTCAGGGCAGGGGAGTAAACAGCACCACCGGCACAGGGGCCAAGGATAGCACTGATCTGGGGAATGACGCCCGATGCGTTGATGTTGCGCTGGAAAATCTCGGCATAGCCTGCGAGGGCGTTAACGCTCTCCTGGATGCGGGCACCGCCCGAGTCATTCAGACCAACGACAGGTGCGCCCTGCTTCATAGCGAGGTCCATCACCTTACACATCTTCAAAGCCATGGTCTCGCCCAGCGAACCGCCGATGACGGTTGCGTCCTGAGCAAAGACGTAAACCAGACGACCGCCAACGGTGCCGAAACCGGTAACAACGCCGTCGCCGTCATAGGCCTTCTTCTCCATGCCGAAGTTGGTGCAGCGGTGCTGAACGAACATGTCCAGTTCCTCGAAGCTGCCCTCGTCAAGGAGCATATTGATGCGCTCACGGGCAGTGAATTTGCCCTTCTCGTGCTGCTTGGCAATAGCCTTTTCGCCACCGCCCAGGCGCGCTTTCTCGCGACGCTCGATCAGCTCTTGAATCTTATCAAGTTGTTTTCCCATTTTATTTTTCAGTTTTCAGTTTTCAGTTTTCAGTTTTCAGTTGAATGCGGATGCCGCGGACAACAGGAAACTGAAAACTTACGACTATTTATTACTTGTTGGGATTTTCGCAGAGTTCTACAAGTGCGCCACAGGTGGTCTTGGGATGCAGGAAGGCGATATTCAGGCCCTCGGCACCCTTGCGGGGCTGTGCGTCAACAACGCGGCCACCCTTCTCCTGTACCTCGTTCAGTGCATTCTGTACGCCATCCTCAACGGCAAATGCGATGTGCTGGATGCCGCCACGGCCACCATTCTTCTCAATGAACTTGCAGATAGCGCTCTCAGGGGCAGTGCCCTCGAGGAGCTCAATCTTGGTCTGACCCACCTGGAAGAAGGCGGTCTTTACCTTCTGGTCAGCTACTTCTTCAATGGCAAAGCACTTGAAGCCCAGCATTTTCTCGTAGAAAGGAATAGCCTCCTCAAGCGAGGTAACGGCGATTCCCACGTGTTCGATGTGCGAAATGTTCATAACTTTTTGGTTTTTAAATGATTATATAATGTAAATTAGTGAATTTTCAAAATAACGCACAAAATTACAAAAAAAATGCACAACTCGAGCGGAGTGCCAAATAAAAAATAAATTTTTATTTGGGCAATCCCTCGACTCGGTTGATTTTTATCGAAAGTGTAGGTAATAGAGAACCTGCGTTTCTTGTAATTGAAGAAACGCAGGTGAAAACTCGATTTATCGGTCCAGGTTGTTGATGACCTTATTGAACTGCTCGCCCAGGCCAATGGTATAGCCCTGTGAACAGAACATCACGCGGTTAAATGTGTCAGCAAGGATGAAAATCGGCAATTGTGTCTTGCTTTGCAGTTTCATCTCCTGGACAATCTGGTCACGGATGGCGCCGTCGGTGTCGATACCGTAAATGATATTCTTGGGCAATGTGCCGAAGTTCTCATGACGGTATTTAGCGGCCTCGGTTTCGTTTTCAAACAGCAGCACTATGGGGCGTCCCCAAGAATCCAAGGCATTGTTCATTTTGGCTATGTCACGCATGGCGTGGTTGGTGGGCTCTTGGCCGACGCCCAACACACCCACGATAAAGTAGCCGCGCCCGGTTTGTGACAGGATGCTGACGGCATCACTGTTGACGGGATTCAGTTGGTTGTCGAGCAATTGGAATTTGGATTCGGAATTGAAATTGCCGATAACCGCTACCATGTCATCACTCTGGCGCATCGTCAAATCCACGGTCGTGGTCTCGTTTGGATTGACCTTGAAAATGCAGTTGGCAACGAGCACCTTGCCGCTGGCAGCGCGGGTGCCGCTGGTAAGCATGTAAGTGCCTGCATCAAGCGTCGTACCGTTCTGGAACGTGTTGCTCCAGGAAGAGCCCTCCTCAAGGCCTGAATCTCCCTCGTCATAGTTCAGCAGTTGGGTCGTGCCTTCGTCAAGGATTCTAGAGATGGAGAAATGGTGATAATATTTCGGGTCATCCAGTAGTGGGGTGGGGGTGTATTGCAGTTTGAGGATGCCAGTTTCTGCATTCTGCTGTTTCACTGCTTCAAAGTTCACATCCTGCCAGTCGCCGTTGGTGCGATATTGAACCTTTCCGGTAACGGGGTCCTTGCGGGCATCGATGTTCAGAGAGCGGGCAAGGTCCACAAAGAAAATGTCGCGACCACGATTGTCGGCAACACGGTAGCGCCACACGCCCATAGGGGTCTGTGCAATGTGCAGCGCATTTTCCTCAGGTTGGATACTGATGTTTTCTTTCACCCAGCGGGCAAGTAATGCTGGATTACTTTGATATCGGGCAGTGGTTTCGACATCAAAAACTTGTTGTAACTCGCATTTGAACGGCGATGTAATCATCTCATATTCCACTCGTTGCGCCAATTGGTCGCTTCGCGCAATGAATGCATCCTCGAGAATTGCCGTCGAAACGTCACGCATGTCTTTGTCATTCAGTCCGTTAAGAACGCCGACGACACGGTCCATATTCTCTCTATGGCTGTTTGCAAACTCCAATATCGTTTGCCAGTTGCCACGTGATTTAACGAGGAAATCGGCAATGGCAGGGCAGAGGGCCGTGGCTTTTTCAGTATCAAGAAATGTAGCCTCATAAGCTTTGCGGATGGAATCCTCGCGGGCAAAGCGTAGTTTGTTCTCGGCTGCTTGTTCGGGAGTCACCTTGGGCATCACAGCATTCTCGACTGGTGGGACGATGTCAAAGGTTTCATAGGTCGGTCCAGCTATGAGATTGTTATTACGGTTGAGAACTACTTCAATGGTTTCGTCTTTGCCGAAGGACACTTTACGGTATCCATACCTTCCATCTTTACTTGCCCACACAAGCATATCACCCATTCCTGCAGTAAGTGAGGCTTTGCCCTGGCTATCAGAATACTTGGTGGCGGCGGGATAGAACTCGCCATAGTTATAGATGCGAAATTCAACCTTGGCACCCTTGACAGGATTGTTGGCATTGTCGAGCACCTGCACCTGAATTGATGCGGTAGCGGCGTAATTGCCGATAAGATTGATTTCAGTGAAATTGCGGGTGCGTGACATTACCTCTTCTGGTCCGTTGTAGTCACCAAAAGCTCGTGTGTGCATCAGCAACGCCCTGGATGCCGGGGCGTTGAACCAACCCAGGTCCAGCACGGCCTCGGGTTCACAGGCTCCCATGAAGTGCCACTTGCCGTCGGCCCACGCTTCGACCCAGGCATGGTTGTCATCGGTGTGGGCCCAGCGCGGGGTATAGACTTGGCGTGAGGGGATGCCGATGGAGCGCAAGGCGGCAACGGTGAACGTGGATTCCTCGCCGCAACGGCCAATAGCGGTTTTCATGCATGCCAATGGTGACAGGGTGCGGGAATCGCTTGGCTGGTAGGTCACATGTTCGTGGCACCAGTGATTGACTTCCAGGATGGCTTCCTCCATGCTCATGCCACGTACGCGTTCTTTCAATTCGTTGAAAAACACAGGTCGTGACATGTCCAACGCCTCGTTGTTGACACGCAGGGGCAACACGAAGTGCTTGAACAGCAATTCCGGCACTCGATGGCCCCATGGCATCTGCTCGCGGGCTTCGAAGGTGGCACGTATGTTTTGCAGGTGGAACTCAACTGAATAATCGGTAATGTCTGCTAGTGGCATGTAGGCATACAGGAATTGCAGCGCCTCCTTTTCCTGTGGATTCACGTTCAGTTGAGAAACGTCAGGTGTTCTCAACTGCTCGATAGACGCAGCATTCAAGATGCATGTAAAGGCCAATAATGATACAACGGTTGTCAGTATTCTCTTCATTGTAGTGATGTTAAGTGATTTCACCTCCAGTATAGAGTTGGTAATACTTACCCTTAGCGGCAAGTAGTTGTTCATGGGTACCGCGCTCGATGATGCGGCCATGCTCAAGGACAATGATGCAGTCGCTGTTACGCACCGTTGACAGACGGTGGGCGATGACAAAGGTCGTGCGACCCTTCATCAGGGAGTCCATACCGCGCTGGACCAGAGTCTCGGTGCGGGTGTCGATGCTGCTGGTAGCCTCGTCGAGAATGAGCATGGGCGGATCGGCTACAGCAGCGCGGGCAATGGCCAACAGCTGGCGTTCACCTTGACTGAGGTTGCCGCCGTCGGCATTGAGGACAGTGTGGTAGCCATCGCTCAAGCGACGGATAAAGTTGTCGGCATTGACCAATTTGGCTGCCTCAATGCATTCCTGGTCGGTGGCTTCAAGCCTGCCGTAGCGGATGTTGTCAAGCACCGTGCCAGTGAACAGGCGAGTTTCCTGCAACACCATTCCCAAGCTATGACGCAAGTCGCGCTTGCTGATGTCATTGACATTGATTCCGTCCAGCAGTATTTTGCCGTCCTGGATATCGTAGAAACGGTTAATCAGGTTGGTAATGGTCGTTTTGCCCGCACCGGTGCCGCCTACAAAGGCAATTTTCTGGTCAGGCATAGCGTCAATGTCTATGTCAAAGAGCACCTGCTTGTCCTCGTTGTAGCCGAAATCCACATCGTTGAACTTGACGCCACCAGATACCTTGATATATCGGAACTTACCATCTTCTTTAGGAATCTTCCAAGCCCAAATGCCCGTGTGGTGGTTGCAGGGATGCAGCAAGCCGTCCAAGCCGCGCTTGGCGTTAACCAGTCGCACCTTGCCGGCATCAGGCTCAACCTGCTCATCGAGAATCTTAAAGATGCGGTCGGCACCCACCGATGCGTTCAACACGCTGTTGATTTCCTGGCTGATACTGGCAATGGGACGGGCAAAGCTCTTGTTCAACGTGAGGAATGCCACCAGTGTACCCAGTGTCATTCCTGTGTGTCCGTTCAGGATGAGTGCAGCTCCCAGCACACCCATGAGGACATAACTCAGATGACCCAGATTGCCGTTGACGGGCATAACGATGTTGCTGATGCGGTTTGCATCGTAGGTGTTGCTGCGCAATTCCTCGTTGATGACTTCAAACTGCTTAATGGCCTTGTCTTCGTGGCAGAAGACCTTTACCACCTTTTGGCCGGTCATCATTTCTTCGATAAAACCGTTCACCTCGGCAAGTTTCTGCTGTTGCACGCGGAAGTGTTTGCGTGAGCGCTTGCCTAGATAGGTGGTGGACCATGCCATGACCAGCGCCATGACTATCGACAGGATGGTCATGGGCACACTCATCACAATCATGCTGGCAAATGTGATGCCCAAGGTAATCAATGAGTTGAAGGCCTGCGGCAAACTGTTTGAAATCATCTGACGCAGGGTGTCCACATCATTAGTATAGGATGACATCACGTTGCCATGTGCATGGGTGTCAAAGTACTTGATGGGCAGCGTCTGCATATGCTCAAACATGCCTTTGCGCAGCTTCAGCATCGTTCCTTGGGTCACGTTAATCATCAGACGGCTATGCAGATAGGAGCACAAGGCACCGAAGGCAAGTACGATGCCCAATTTAACCAACGTGTCGGCAAGTGGCCCGTAATCGGGGTGCGCTTGGCCAATCATGGGCGTGATGTAATCGTCGATGAGGGTGCGGGTGAATAGGGTAGAGGCTAGGGTAGTGCATGCTGTCACTACGATACAGACTGCTACAGCCAGGAACGAGAACTTGTAATGTTTCATCACAATCTTGAACAGGCGCCACAATGTGCTGCGCTTGTTCACGCCAGTGGTATCCACGACGACATGGCGGTTGCTGGGTCCTCCGGGCATTCTCATGATTGCACCTCCTTTCTGTTGTCTTGGGGTTTGTCAAAGTCGCCTCCGTCATCCTCCTGGATAGCACAGATTTCCTGATAGATTTTGCATGTTTTGAGCAGGTTGTCATGCGAATCAAATCCAACCATTCTACCGTTGTCAAGCACCAGGATTCGGTCACAGTCCTTAAGACTGCTGATGCGCTGTGATATGATGATTTTGGTCATTTCGGGTAGATTGTTGCGCAATGCGGCACGGATGCGGGCATCGGTTGTGTTGTCACAGGCGCTGGTGCTGTCATCAAGCACCATAATCTTAGGTTTCTTTAATAATGCACGTGCGATGCACAGGCGTTGTTTTTGACCGCCAGACACATTGCTGCCGCCTTGCTCGATGCGGGTTTCATAGCCATCAGGCATTTCGTTGATGAACTCGTCGGCACAAGCCACGCGGCACGCTTCCCGGCATTGTTCCAGTGTTGCACTCTCATCGCCCCAACGCAGATTGTCGAGGATTGTGCCCGTGAAGAGTACGTTCTTCTGCAGCACAACAGAAACATTATTTCGCAGTGATTCAAGGTCGTAGGTGTTCACATTGTTGCCGCCGACGAGTACCTCGCCCTTGGAGGCGTCATAGAGGCGGCTCACCAGATTGATGAGTGACGACTTGCCGCTACCAGTGCCACCAATCACGCCGATGGATTCACCACTGGCGATGTGCATGTCGATATCGTTTAGAGCGTACTCACCGCTGCCGCCTTTGTAGGCAAAAAAGACATGATTGAAATCGATGCGTCCGTCAGGGATTTCGGTTACGGCATCCTCGGGATTAACAATGTCTGGAATTTCGTCAATTACCTGAGCCACACGTTGTCCACTAGCCAAACTTTGAGTAATGGTTACAAAAATCATACTCAACATCATCAAGGACATCAGGATGGTCATCACGTAGGTGAACAACGAGGTCAGCTGGCCCGTGGTCAGGTTGCCGGCGACAATGAATTGGGCTCCGAACCATGATATGGCGATGATGCAGCCGTAGACTACCATGTTCATCAGCGGGCGGTTCAGTGCCATCAGGCTCTCGGCCTTGACATTGAGGTCGTAGAGGCGCTTGGCGGCATTCCAGAACTTGGCGTTCTCATGGTCCTCACGCACAAAGGCCTTGACGACACGGATGCCAGAGACGTTCTCCTGCACGACGCCGTTCAGCACGTCATACTGCTTGAAAACCAAAGCAAACATCTTAGATACCTTGCTGATAATCAGCGCTAAAATCACACCAAGCACCACGCTGGCGATGATGAAAATGAGGCTTAACTGAGGGCTGATGACAAAGCACATGACAATGCTGGACAGCAGGTTGAACGGGGCGCGTACCGAGGTGCGGATAATCTGCTGATAGGCATTCTGCAGGTTGGTCACATCGGTGGTCATGCGCGTCACGAGGCCTGAGGTGCTGTACTTGTCAATGTCACTGAAGGCAAACCGCTGGATGTTTTTGTACATCGCATCACGCAAATTGCAGGCAAAGCCCGATGACGCGTAGGAGGCGTATCGGCCTGCCATGATTGCAGCCATCATGCTCAGGAATGCCATTACCAGCATAATAAGACCATATTTATATACGCTGGGCATGTGGCCCGCGTTGATTCCATTGTCAATGAGTTTAGCCGTGACATATGGAATCAGCACGTCAAGCACAACCTCAAGCATAATGAAGACCGGAGTCAACAATGATGCCTTCTTGTACTGCTTAACTTGTTTGAGAAGTGTTTTAAACATCTTGATTTTGGATGTATGAAGTTTGAACCACAAATTTACAAACAATTATCAATTATTTAATCATAAATTTGATTTTTTTATGGATATCCGAATGTCGTTTCAAATAACGCAAGGATTTTGAGTTAACTGTCATTTGACTATAAGTGAATTGAAACCATAATTAAAATAAGAATTGATATTATGTAAAATAAACACATCCTCAGTATTGTTATAGTAAATGAAGGTGCCACCCCATCGCCAATGGAGGGAGTGGCACACATATAGGTGGATATAATATAATGTCAGTAAAATCAGTTGGATCCCACTAAGCGAATATCGCTCACCTTGAACCCCTTTTCATCAAGTTCTACTGTTGCGGCCAATGTCGGCATGTCGTCGTAAATCAACACTTTGCCGGTAACGAAGGTAACTCCAGGCGTGAAGCAAAGGGTTAATTTCCTCGAGCCAGGCAGATAAGTGAACTGCTCACCAATCCAAATCGGGTCATCGTAAAATTCGCCCATGTCCTCGGTCTTGCTGGTTACGGTGGTCAGCGGCTTGCCATCGGCATATAACGTAATGTTCTTTCCTTCAATAGAATAAGCTACTCTCTTGCAGAGTTCCTGCTGCATGTCATACGGGTCGATGGTGGCAATGATGTGCGCGTTCCTGTCTTTGTCAAAGAGCATCAGATAAGGCTGTTCGGTGTGAACGCCAGTACCTTCCATTGCAGTACCCACAAACCACAGTCTGGCATTGCTGAAGTAGGCTTTGGGATTGTTTCCGTGGCGGATATCGGCAAAGTCGGTCTCTACTCCATCTCTGATGACTGTGATGCCATAGCCCTCAGACGATTTTTCTTCATTGAGCTTCATTAAGCCCCACACAGTGATTCCGTGGTCCTTGTCTTCCATAATGGACTCAAATCGCTCATCACCAGGTGTTTTCTCGGTGACATTGAGCACTGCTGAGACTGCTTTGTGAATGCTGTCTGCACTGAAATGCTCTTCCAATGTGCCTTTAACGGATTGAGGTCCAGTGGCTTTGCCCTTGCATCCCGTTACTGTAGTGAAAGCCAAAAGAATGGCTAACATGCTGATCAGATTCTTTTTCATAGTTATATATACATTATTATTTATTGCTAATTGTTTCTTTTTCGTTTGGTGGTCTTCTTGTAAAGCGCCTTGCGCAGACGGTTAGCGATTTCCTGTTCCTCCTCGGCCAAATCGTCAAGTCCCACTTTCTCGTAGATGGCTTGTAGCCGGTCATGAGGCTCGGGACGCTTCTTGTCTGCTTTGATGGCTTTCTTATAGGACTTGATGGCCATGGGCATATCCCGATGAGTTTCCATCAGCTCTCCCATTATCATGTGTGCCAGATAGTTATCCTTGTCAATAACCAGCGCATTCTTCAATTCCTGTTCGGCGGCTTTGAGTTGGTCCAGTGCCATCAAGAGTCGGGCTTTGCCAATCATTGCCTCGACGCAATCCGGAACAATGCGCAAGGCTTTGTTGTAGTTGGCTAGGGCAGAACGTATAGCAATGTCATCCAGACGTTTGCCATAGGGTTCACTACCCTCTCCCACTACCCCACTCTCGTCCAGGTCAAGTGCCTGGTCGCCCATTGATGCATATTCCAGGGCAAGGCTGCGCAGCGTTTTCTTCTGACTCTCGATGACTTGTTTCAGACGGTCAATTTCAGCAAATTTTCTCTTTAATGAGTTTAATTTTTTGGAAATTAGACGTTTTACTGCGTCATTTTGAAGGAAATCTTTAATTTTTGCCGCTTCGGCATAATATTTAACGCAATCCTCGAACTCTTGATGGTCAAAAGCATGTACAGCACGTCGATAGAGTTGATTGGCGCGCTCTTGTTCCATCGCTTCGTTAAGGATTTGGCGATTATTGAACTGGCGGCTGAAATCCACTACAGCCAGGTTGACGATAATGTCACGTTCACTCAAGGGTTTCAAAAGTGTGATACCCTCCATCGAGGTGCATCGTGACAGAGCAACATAAGCCTGTCCGCCGGTGAATGCCCCACCCACAAAGTCAATGACAACATGATTGAAAGTCAGGCCTTGACTCTTGTGGACCGTGAGGGCCCATGCTGGTTTGATGGGTATCTGCATGAAAGTGCCCAACACCTTTTCTTCTACCTTTTTCTCTTTCTCATTATAGGTGTATTGCATGTTTTCCCAAATCTCGGGAAGAACATGCATTTCACTTCCGTCCTCAAGCGTGACATATACTTGTTCGGTTTCCAGGCGCGTTACCCTGCCGATGGTGCCGTTGTACCACCGTCCTTCTTTGTCATTGCGGATGAAGATGACCTGGGCACCGACTTTCAAGACAAGATTCTTGGCTGTAGGAAGGCTGTTTTCAGGGAAATCATTTTCAATGACACCTTCATAGACATATTCGCGTGTCTTGAGCGCTTGCATATGCTCGTCGTTGATGGAATCTACCGTGTCGCGACGAGTGGCCAGCGTCATGGCGAAATTATCATTGACCTCTTGGTAATCAGGGTTGTAGCGCTGGTTGATGTGGGCGATATCGGCACTTGATGCGCGGTTGATTCTCACACGGTCCAACAGCGATATGAACTCATTGTCGCTCTGTCGGTAGATTTTGCGAAGTTCAACTGCTACCAGGTTGATTTGGGCAAAGGCCCTGGCGTTGAAAAAGAAGAAATTCTTGTAGAAACGCCTGAGGATGTCCCTCATGTCGTGGGTAACGACTGGTTCCAGCTGGAAGATGTCGCCCACGAGCAGCAACTGCTTGCCGCCGAAGGGCTCGCGCATATTGCCCGAGTAGACGCGCAGCACGCGGTCCACAAAGTCGATGATATCGGCTCTGACCATCGATATCTCATCAATGATGATGAGGTCGAGTTCACGGATGAGCTTGACTTTTTCTTTGGTATAGCGGAGCATTTTGCGCAACCGTGTGATATTGGCAATGTCCGGGTCATCGGGCAAGAGAGGCTTGAACGGGATTTTGAAGAAGGAGTGCATCGTTTGGCCGCCCACATTGACGGCAGCAATGCCCGTCGGTGCCAGCACCACGGTTTTCTTCTTGATGTTTTCGCGAATGTACTTCAGGAATGTGCTCTTTCCTGTTCCGGCTTTGCCCGTCAGGAACACCGAGCGGTTTGTGTGGGTTAAAACGCTCCAAGCATCCTGAAATTCAGGATTATCGAGGTCAATATGCTGCAAGTCAATGTTACTCACCGCTCCCCCACTCCATTAACCGTTTTTTAGTCGAGCTTGAGCACTGCGAGGAATGCCTTTTGCGGAACCTGTACGGTACCGATTTGCTTCATGCGCTTCTTACCGGCCTTCTGTTTCTCAAGCAGTTTGCGCTTGCGGCTCACGTCACCGCCGTAGCACTTGGCAGTCACGTCCTTGCGCACCTGCTTCACTGTTTCGCGTGCGACAATCTTGGCGCCGATGGCAGCCTGGATGGCGATGTCATACTGCTGACGCGGAATCAGCTCCTTGAGTTTCTCGCACATGCGGCGCCCCAGTGAGACGGCGTTGTCCACATGCGTCAGTGTGCTCAGGGCATCCACGGGTTGACCGTTGAGCAGGATGTCCAACTTGATGAGCTTTGACTCCCGATAACCGTTGATGTAGTAGTCAAACGAGGCATAACCCTTGCTGATACTCTTGAGTTTGTCATAGAAGTCGATGACGATTTCGCCCAACGGGATGTCAAATGTCAGTTCCAGGCGGTTACCTGAGATGTATTCCTGTTTCACAAGTTCCCCTCGCTTAGACAGGCACAAGGTAATGATGGGGCCCATATAGTCGCTCTGGGTGATGATGGAAGCGCGGATGTAAGGCTCCTCGATGTGCTCGATGATGGCGATATCGGGCAGTCCAGCCGGGTTGTGGACCTCGGTCATCGCACCCTTCTTGTCATATACCTTATAAGAAACGTTGGGGACTGTGGTGATCACTTCCATGTTGAACTCGCGGCTCAACCTTTCCTGCACGATTTCCATGTGCAGCAGACCCAGGAAACCGCAACGGAAACCAAAGCCCAGCGCTACCGATGATTCGGGCGTGAACGTCAACGCTGCATCGTTGAGCTGAAGTTTCTCCAACGAGGCACGCAGGTTTTCAAAGTCTTCGGGGTCAATCGGATAAACACCTGCAAACACCATCGGTTTCACTTCCTGGAAACCTTCAATAGCCTTTTCGCAAGGCCTCTGCACGTGGGTAATGGTATCGCCGACACGCACCTCGGTCGAATTCTTGATGCCCGATATGATATAGCCCACGTTGCCGGCCGAGAGTCGGTCGCAAGGTTGCTGGCGCAGCTTGAGGACGCCCAACTCGTCAACATTATACTCCTTCTGTGTATTGACGAACTTCACAAAGTCGCCCTTGGCAATCGAGCCGTTCAATATCTTGAAATAGACAATGATGCCCCTGAAGGAATTGAACACCGAGTCAAAAATCAAGGCCTGAAGCGGAGCTTCGGTGTCGCCTTCGGGTGCGGGGATACGCTCTACGATGGCATCAAGGATGGCGGGCACGCCCTCGCCAGTGCGTGCGCTGCAACGGATGATGTCACCGGGGTCACAGCCCAGCAGTTCGACAATCTCGTCCTCTACCTCGTCGGGGTGAGCGCTATCCATGTCAATCTTGTTGATGACAGGGATGATTTCCAAGCCATTGTCTATGGCCATATAGAGGTTTGAAATGGTTTGAGCCTGAACGCCTTGTGTGGCATCCACCACCAGCAATGCGCCTTCACATGCCGCAATCGAGCGTGACACCTCGTAGGAGAAGTCCACGTGTCCCGGGGTGTCAATCAGGTTGAGGGTGAATTTGCTGCCGTCCTTCATGTAGTCCATCTGGATGGCATGGCTCTTGATAGTGATGCCGCGCTCACGTTCCAGGTCCATGTCGTCGAGCACCTGGTCCTGCATGTCCTTGCCAGCCACAGTGTTGGTGTACTCGAGTAATCGGTCGGCGAGCGTGCTCTTGCCGTGGTCGATGTGAGCCACGATACAGAAGTTGCGTATATTCTTCATTATTTGATGATGTCTCTTGTCGCTTTTCTAATTTTTCAAACTGCAAAGGTAGCACTTTTTTTCCACATAATCATTGATGATTTGGAGTTTTTGTGCAAGCGGGTTGTGCTGATGTAACACATTATAGGCTGAAGAAAATAAAAACGAGATTTTCATTTTGCATTTCGCGCGATTTATGTATCTTTGCAGTTTTGATGGAAAGAATGAACCAGAAACGAAATATTGCTGTGCTGGGGAGCACGGGATCGATTGGCAAGCAGACGCTTGACATCATTGCTGAATACCCCAACCTTTTCAATGCTTGGCTGCTCGTAGCCCGTAGCAGTGCCGACCTGTTGATTGCTCAGGCGAGGCTGATGCGTCCCAAGATGGTAATTATTGCCGATGAGCAGTACTATGAGTACGTTAAGGATGCCCTTGAAGACACGGGTATCGAGGTGGCTACCGGTAGCGCAGCCATTGCTCAGGCTGTTACAGCTCCCGAGATTGACACCGTGGTGACTGCTATGGTGGGCTACAGCGGATTGGAATCGACGATTGCCGCCATCGGAGCGGGCAAACGCATTGCCCTGGCCAATAAGGAGACACTGGTGGTTGCCGGTGAATTGATAGACGGCCTCTTGAGAGACTCTGACAGTGTGCTCTATCCTGTTGACAGCGAGCATGGTGCTTTTTACCAGTGCCTGGTCGGCGAGCGCCACGAGGATATCGAGAAGTTACTGCTTACAGCGTCGGGTGGCCCGTTCCGCACGCTGCCCAAGGAACAGCTCGAGACGGTAACTGCAGCCGACGCATTGAAGCATCCCAACTGGTCGATGGGTGCCAAAATCACCATCGACTCGGCAACGATGATGAACAAGGGCTTTGAGATGATCGAGGCGCGCTGGTTGTTTGGCGTGATGCCCGATGACATTGAAATTCTCGTCCATCCGCAGAGCATCATCCACTCGATGGTCGCCTTCAAGGACGGTTCGGTCAAGGCTCAGTTGGGCCTGCCCGATATGCACCTGCCCATCCGCTACGCTCTGGGTCTGCCTGACCGCCGCCTGGCAAGTGATTGCCGCAAGATGACTCTTGAGGATATGGCAATGCTGACGTTTGAACGTCCTGACTTTGAGAAGTTCCCGCTGCTGGGTACCGCTTATGCAGCTGCTCGAACAGGTGGCACCGCGCCCTGTGTGATGAATGCCGCCAACGAGATTGCTGTGGCATCATTCTTGCAGGATAAAATCCGGTTTACTGACATTTATAGAATCATAGAGAAAACGATGGAACTGTCACCGCATGTCGAACACCCGATCTATGACGACTATGTGGCTTCCAATGCCGATGCACGAGCACGTGCTACTGCATTAATCAATTCCTGAAATACGCAAAATACTGACACATAAATATAATGAGTGCAACACTGATTAAAACGCTTGAACTGATTCTGGCTCTGGGCATCCTGGTGATGATTCATGAGTTTGGACACTACTGTTTTTCCCGCTTGTTTGGCGTGTGGGTAGAGAAATTTTACCTCTTCTTTAATCCTTGGTTAACCATTGTCAAGTGGAAACCGGGTAAATACCTCAAATGGTTCTCTCACGGCAATGAGATGGCCGTGGCAGGAGAAAATGACCCCACTGAGAATAAGAGGTCGTGGCGAGCCACGGAGTATGGCGTCGGCTGGCTGCCATTGGGCGGTTACTGTTCTATAGCCGGCATGATTGACGAGTCGATGAACACCGAGGCCATGAAACAGCCTGCTAAACCTTATGAGTTCCGCAGCAAGCCTGCGTGGCAGCGCCTGTTGATTATGTTGGGTGGCGTTCTGTTCAACTTGCTGTTGGCCATGATTATCTATGCCGGAATCGTCTATGCCGTTGGCGAACGGTACATCAATTTCACTGATGCCACCGAGGGTATGGAGTATTGTGACAGTGCCCACAAGGTGGGATTTGTCGATGGTGATATCCCCTTGACCGCCGATGGTAAAAAGCTGACCTACTACAACAGCGAGGACTTGAATGCCATGCTCACCGCCAAAACGGTGACTGTGCTGCGCAACCACAAGGATACTGTGGCTATCACATTGCCCAAGGACTTCATTTTCCAAGCCAACAAAGATGCAGAGGCCGGACAGGATTTCATTGCTTACAGGCTCCCTGTGGTCATTTCGCAGACACAGCCACGCATGGGTGCTGAAAAAGCGGGCCTGAAAGAGGGCGACCGCCTAATGGCTGTGAATGGTGTTCCAACGCCTACCTATACTGAGTTTACTGCCGAGTTGGTAAATAATAAGGGCAAAAACGTCACGCTCCAATATCTGCGCGACGGACAGACCCTGACTGTTGCCGATGTGCCTATCGACAATGACGGAAAGTTGGGAATCCTGTTGACAGACCCGACCAAGATCTACAACACGACAGTAAAGCACTATAACATCTTCCAATCGATACCTCGCGGCATCGAGATGGGCTGGAGCAAACTGGTGACCTATGTGAAGCAACTGAAGCTCATTTTCACCCCTCAGGGTGCACAGAGTGTAGGTGGTTTCGGCACCATCGGCAGCATCTTCCCTTCGACTTGGAACTGGCTCGACTTCTGGAATATCACCGCATTCATTTCGGTCATCCTTGCCGTGATGAACGTGTTGCCCATTCCTGCGCTGGACGGTGGCCACGTGTTGTTCCTGCTCTATGAAATCATCACTCGCCGTAAGCCAAGCCTTAAATTCCTGGAGCGGGCTCAGACCGTTGGCATGGCCCTGTTGATTGCATTGTTGCTGTATGCTAATATGAACGACATCTATAGATTTTTCATTAAATAACTATTAAAGTTGTCAGTTTTAAGTTGTCAGTTTTAAGTAATAATACCGTATGCTCTACATTCTTTGGGCGATAGTAATTGTACTTAAAACTAAATACTTAAAACTAAAAACTTAGAAGACATGACCTATAAAACCGTAACTCTCAAGCGGGGCAAGGAGGAGTCGTTGCAGCGCTTTCATCCTTGGGTGTTCTCGGGGGCCATTGCGGCGGCCGACGATACCATTGAGGAAGGCGACCTGGTGACCGTCTATGCCCACGATGGCACGCTCATTGGTAACGGTCACTCCCAAATCGGGAGCATTGCTGTGAGAATGCTCACCTTTGACGACACCGCCATCGATGAGGCTTTCTATGAGCAGCGCCTCAACGATGCCTATCGCATGCGTCAAGCCTTGGGCCTGCAACGTGAGGACAATAACGCTTACCGCCTGGTTCATGGCGAGGGTGATTTCCTGCCTGGCCTGGTGGTGGACATCTATGGCCCTACAGCAGTGATGCAGGCTCATTCGCCCGGAATGCATTTTGCCCGTGACATTATCGCTAAAGCGCTGACCAAACTGCCTGGTGGCACAGTGCGCAACGTATATTACAAGAGCGAGACCACCCTGCCCTACAAAGCACAACTTGACCCGATGAACGATTACATCATCGGGCGTATGGAGACTGACGAGGCCCTGGAAAACGGCCTGCGTTTCCATGTCGATTGGCTCAAGGGCCAGAAGACAGGCTTCTTTGTGGACCAGCGCGAAAACCGTCGTCTGCTGGAGCGTTACAGCAGTGGAAGACGAGTGCTGAATATGTTCTGCTACACTGGCGGTTTCTCGGTTTATGCTCTGCGCGGCGGTGCCGAGTTTGTTCACTCGGTAGACAGTTCGGCCAAGGCGGTGCGTTTGACCGATGACAATGTGGCGCTGAATTTCGCTCCCGAGGACGGTCGCCACAAATCCTTTGCCGAGGATGCCTTCAAGTTCCTTGACAATATGGAGAAGGATGTCTATGACCTGGTCATCCTTGATCCGCCTGCCTTTGCCAAGCACAAGACGGCTTTGCGTAATGCGCTGGTCGGATATCGTCGCCTGAATGCCAAGGCGCTGGAAAAAATGCCTCATGGCAGTATCCTGTTTACCTTCTCCTGCTCTCAGGCAGTGAACAAGGAACAATTCCGTCTGGCGGTGTTCAGTGCAGCTGCCCAAACGCGCCGCAAGGTGCGCATCCTGCACCAGCTCACCCAGCCCGCCGACCATCCCATCAACATCTACCACCCTGAGGGCGAGTACCTGAAGGGTTTGGTGCTGTATGTGGAATAAGACTATACCCATCGAACTCAATACTAACAACTTAATAAATTAACAATTAAAAGACAATGAAGAAATTTTTTATTCTTTTTGCTGCTGTGGCTATGATGGCCATGACCGCATGTAATGAAAAACCCGCCAAGAATGCAGAAGGTGAAAAGGCTTCCGAAAACAAGTCCGAGGTCGAACAGTTGATGGACACGACTGGCAAGAGACCGAATATTGACGTCAAGAAAGCCGAGCCGACGCCTGACGGCAAGGACCACACTGTTGCAGAATTCAATACCGATGACTATCAGGTTCGCCTTGAGAACCTTGCAGACGGAAATTTCCGTCTCTCGTTGTGGAAGCCTGGTGCAAGCAAGGCAAGCAAGCCTGACCAGGAGGTGAAGACCAGGAAGTGCGTCATGCAAAAGGACAACTATCTGATGAAGGGTCCTGATGGCCAGGTTTGTGTCATTAAGTCGACTCCGGGCAGTGAGGAACTCACCATCATGAACCAGAACAAGATTACCTACCACGGCGCCAACGGTAAATGATATTAAAGGATTAGAAAAATGAAGAAAACGATTATAGCCGCTATGGCAACCGCGGCATTGTCTATGACCGCAATGGCACAGAATACAGATTTCAATTACTCGGTTGACCGTTTTGCCGACATCGAGGTGCTGCGTTACCAGGTGCCCGGCTTTGAGGACCTCTCGCTCCAGCAGAAGGAGCTGGTTTATTACCTCACCGAGGCTGCACTCAATGGCCGTGACATCCTGTTTGACCAGAATTGCAAGTACAACCTCATGGTCCGCACAACCCTCGAGGACATCTACCGCAACTACAAGGGCAAGAAGGACGACAAGAACTTCCAGGCCTTTGAGAAGTACTTGAAGCAGGTGTGGTTCGGCAACGGTATCCATCATCACTACTCGATGGACAAGTTTGTGCCCGAATTCTCCAAGGATTTCTTTGACAAGCAGTTTGCCGCCCTGCCCGGTGCCGAGAAACGTGCTGCCGAGAAGAAGGTGCTCGACCGCGTCATCTTTGATCCCGATTTCATGGCTAAGCGCGTGAACCAGGCTGATGGTGAGGACTTGATTCTTACCTCGGCTTGCAACATGTACGAGGGAGTGACCCAGAAGGAAGTTGAGGACTTCTACAACAACCTCAAGGACACCACCGACCTCACCCCCATCTCTTGGGGCCTGAACTGCAAGGTGGTGAAAAAGAACGGCAAGATTGTCGAGGAGCCTTACAAGGTGGGCGGCCTCTATAGCAAAGCCATTGAGAAGATTGTCTATTGGCTCCAGAAGGCAGCTACCGTTGCCGAGAACGAGGGCCAGCGTGCCTATATCAACGAGCTCATCAAGTTCTACCAGACCGGTTCGCTCAAGACCTTTGACGACTACAGCATCATGTGGGCCGAGGAGACCAAGAGCGAAGTCGATTTCATCAACGGTTTCATTGAGAGCTATGGTGACCCCCTGGGCATGACCGGCTCATGGGAGGGTATGGTCAACTTTAAGGACAAGGCTGCCTCCTACCGCTCCAAACTCATCAGCGAGAATGCACAGTACTTCGAGAGCAATTCACCTGTTGATAACCGCTTCAAGAAGAAAAACGTGAAAGGTGTGAGCGCCAAGGTTATCAACGCCGCTATCCTGGCCGGTGACAGCTATCCCTCGACGCCCATCGGCATCAACCTGCCCAACAGCAACTGGATTCGTGCCGCTCACGGCTCCAAGTCGGTTTCCATCGACAACATCACCGATGCCTATAATAAAGTAGCTGCCGGTACCGGCTTTAACGAGGAGTTTGCCTACAGCGATGTCGAGGTCGAGTTGATGAAGAAGTATCTCGCACTCGCCGACAACCTGCACACCGACCTGCATGAGTGCCTCGGTCATGCTTCCGGACAATTGCTTCCCGGTGTTGACCAGGATGCCCTCAAGGCTCACGGTGCAACCCTCGAGGAGGCACGCGCCGACCTGTTCGCCCTCTATTATCTTGCAGACCCCAAGCTCATCGAATTGGGTATCTTCAAGGATAAGGACACCTACAAGGCTGAGTACTACAAGTACATCATGAACGGTCTGATGACACAGCTGACCCGCATTGAGCCGGGTAAGGACATCGAGGAGGCCCACATGCGTAACCGCAAACTCATCAGCGAGTGGTGCTACCAGAAGGGTCTCAAGGACAACGTCATCGAGTATGTGAAGCGCGACGGCAAGACCTATATCAAGGTAAACGACTACGTGAAACTGCGTGACCTGTTTGGTGAGTTGCTCGCCGAAATCCAGCGCATCAAGAGCGAGGGTGACTACGAGGCTGGTCGCCTGCTCGTGGAGACTTACGGTGTCAAGGTTGATCCCGCCATCCACAAGGAAGTGCTCTCCCGCTACGAGGGCCTGAACATTGCTCCCTACAAGGGCTTTGTCAATCCCATCTACACTCCCGTCTATGACAAGAACGGCAAGCTCATTGACGTTAAGATTTCTTATACCGAGAACTACATCGACCAGATGCTGCGCTACGGTCAGGACTACTCTCCCCTGACTCATTAAGTTATTACTCACCAATTCTCTCTTCACACTCATCTTCAAGTGCTAAAGTGGTCACTCTGCTTTAGCACTTGAATAAATAGAAAGGACCCATGAGATTTAGAATAGTATTTATATTGCTGTGGATTGCGGCGATTGCTATGGCTGACAACAGCCAAGCGCCAGAGCCGTGTTTTCCAGTGCCCACGCCCCAGCAGGTGGCATGGCAACAGCTGGAAACCTATGCTTTTATCCACTTTGGCCCCAACACGTTTACCGACAAGGAGTGGGGCTATGGCGACACGTCACCTGAGGTATTCAACCCCACCCGCCTCGATTGTGAGCAGTGGGTACAGACCCTAGTAAAGGCTGGAATGAAAGGCGTTATCCTCACCTGCAAGCATCATGACGGCTTCTGCCTGTGGCCCAGCAAATACACCGATTACAGCGTGGCGGCCTCGCCATGGCGTGGCGGCAAGGGCGATGTGGTGCGTGAGTTGGCCGACGCCTGCAAGAAGTATGGCATACGCATGGGCATGTACCTCTCGCCGTGGGACAGGCACCAGGCCAGCTACGGCACTCCTGAATATGTCACCTACTACTACAACCAGCTCGAGGAACTGATGACGCAGTATGGCGATGTGTTTGAGGTGTGGTTTGACGGAGCCAACGGTGGAGACGGATGGTATGGCGGAGCCAGCGAGAAACGTCAGATTGACCGCAGCACTTACTATAACTATCCCAAGGCATGGGGCATTGTGAACCGCTTGCAGCCTGATGCCATTATCTTCTCGGACGGCGGTCCCGGCTGCCGCTGGGTGGGTAATGAGAAAGGCTATGCCAATCCCACGAACTGGTCCTTCCTGCGCATCAAGGAGGTCTATCCTGGCTATCCGCAATACGAGGAACTGCAGTCGGGCCATGCCGACGGAGACGCCTGGTGTGCCAGCGAGTGCGACACCAGCATCCGTCCGGGATGGTTCTATCATGAAAACGAGGACGAGATGGTCAAGAGTGTGGACGACTTGACCGAACTCTACTACCGCAGCGTGGGTCACAACGGCACATTCCTGCTCAATTTCCCCGTGAACCGCGAGGGGCTGATTCATCCCACCGACTCGGCCACCATTTGCCAGTGGCGTGAGCGTCTGGACCGCGAATTGGGCACCAATCTGCTTGCCAGTGCCAAGTTCAGCGCCAGCGATACCCGCAACAAGCAATTTGGCGCCGCCTTGATGGGTGACGGTGATTGGGACACCTATTGGGCTGCCAGTGATGGCGTCACCGCTGCCGATATCGTCATCAAGACCAAAGACGAAATTACCCTCAATCGTATCATGCTGCAGGAGTACATCCCCCTGGGACAACGTGTCAAGGAGTTTGTCATTGAGTACAAGACCTGCTGCGGCAAGTGGGTTCCCGTGTTGGCCGACGAGGAGACGACGACCATCGGTTACAAGCGCATCGTCCGCTTCCACGAGAAGACTGCCAGCGAGTGGCGCATCCGCATCCTCGACAGCCGCGCCTGCCCCTGCATCAACAACATCGAGGGCTACTACACTACTGATTAGAAGACAAGAAAGACAACAAAGACTATTTCATAAATAATAAAATTTGTCCTTCTTGTCTTCCAAAACACAGAGAAAAATATGGAACAAGCAAGTGAACGCGCTATGCGTATTGCCGAGGAGATTACACGGCGCACGTCAACCGAGCATTACCGTCTTGTGCTCAACGAGGAACGTCAACCAGCCATCACCGACAGTAAAATCGGAGGCAAACCCTATTGGCCTGCTGATAAGGAATATCCTACGGACGCTGACGGCAATCCCATGCTGATGCTTATGCAAATCAACTGTGCCCAGGCCGGACTGCAGGCTCCCCTACCCGAGCAAGGCATGTTGCAGTGGTTCATCAGCCTCAATCCCGATAAGATGTACGGCTGTCAGGGTAATTTTGACGAGGACGGCGAGGGTTTCCGTATCGTTTACCATGAAAGCATCGAGGGCGACACTACTTATCCTGACGCGCCCGCTCACGACACTGTTGACGAGATGCTCACACCTGTCAAGCGCGAGTTCGCCATTGACTTCGTGCCCGAGCAGACCGCCATGGGCGTTAGCGATGGCCATTTCAACGACCTGTTCTTTGAGATTGTCAAGGAAATCACGGGCGAGGACCATAGCGACAAGATGTGGTATTCCTACCTCGATAATGATGATTGCCTCTATTTTGAGAAAAACCTGGGCATGAAGCGCCCCCATCACCAGATGCTCGGCTATCCCGTCTATTCGCAAGAGGAAGCGCGCCGCGACATCCAGTTTCATGACACGCTCCTGTTCCAACTGGACTCCCAATTCTCCACGGTTGACCGCAGTGAACTTGTCATGTGGGGCGACATGGGCAGCGGCTTCATCTTCATCAACCGCGATGACCTCGCAAACCGCGACTTCTCACGCACCTACTACACTTGGGACTGCGGCTAAACCAGCCTACGAAATTTTGCCCACGAATTAATCGAATTTTACGAATTTAGGCATCCGCCATCCATATTTCGTAAAATTTGGTTAATTCGTGGACTATTTATTGTCGGCGGATTATACTGATTAATGGGATTGTTTTTGTAATCCAATAAATCCCCATAATCCGCCGCCAGTTATATATTAAAAAGCGTGCATTGTCACCGGGTGGTGCAATGCACGCTTAATAAACTGACTTTTGCCTTTTTAATTAACACTATAATTCAACCTCTCGTTGAACCAATTGTTACAAAAGTTGTTTGTATGTTGTTCAGGTTGTTCTGATAAAAGGCAGTCGTCGGTTGAAGGGTTAGCCGCAGCGGGAGGTGCCGCAGTTGGTGCAGATGAGGCAGCCCTCTTGATAAACGAGGGTTTCCTGACCGCAGTTGGGGCACTTCTCGGCAGCTGACTCGCCGTTGTGGATGTAGCGCTTGAGGGCACGTTCCACACCCATCTTCCAGGTGTTGATGGACTGGCTGTCCAGCTCCAGGCTGCTCACGAGCTTGAGCACCTGCGGGATGGGCATACCGTAGCGCAGCACACCGGAAATCAACTTGGCGTAGTTCCAGAACTCGGGGTTGAACTTCTCGCTCAGACCCTCGATGGTGGTCTTGAAACCACGCTTGTTGATGAACTGGAAGTCGTAGCGCTTCACACCATCCTCGCCAACAGCCTTGATAATCTTACCCTTGGTCACCGATTTGGGACAGAAGATGCCCTCGTCATCATCGGCAATACCGGTGAAGATTTCGTAGGGACGGTTGTCAATCAGGCCGATAAAGGCAATCCACTTCTCCTTCTTGTTTTGGAAACGAACCACGTCGGCCTCCAGCTCAACGGGGCGCTTGAGGATGTGCTCTTCCTGTGCGATGTAGCGGGCGGCCTGCTCCTCGTTGGCGGCTTTCTCCTTCTCTTTTTCCTTCTTCTTGTCGTTGTCGCTCAGTGCCACGAGCACGCCGGTGCGTGAGCCGTCACGATAAACGGTACAGCCCTTGCAGCCGCTGCGCCACGCCTCGACATAGAGCTTGCCCACCATTTCCTCGCTGATGTCGTTGGGCAGGTTGATGGTCACGCTGATGCTGTGGTCCACCCACTTCTGCACCTCGCCCTGCATACGCACCTTGTTGATCCAGTCCACATCATTGGCAGTGGCTTTGTGATAAGGTGACTTGGCGACGATGTCGTTGAGTTCCTCCTGGGTGTAGTCGCGGCGCACGGGGATGTTGTTGGCATTCATCCAGGTGATGAGCTTGTGGTGATAAACGATGAATTCCTCGAAGGAATCACCGTTCTCGTCAACGAGGTCAACATGGACGTCCTTGTCGCTGGGGTTGACCTTGCGGCGACGCTTGTAAACAGGCATAAATACCGGCTCGATACCCGATGTGGTCTGCGTCAGCAGGCTCGTGGTGCCGGTGGGAGCGATGGTCAGGCAAGCGATGTTGCGGCGACCATACTTCATCATTTCTTCGTAGAGTTTCGGATCTGCTTCGCGCAGGCGGTTAATGTAGGGATTGTTCTTCTCGCGCTTGGAATCGTAGATTTCAAATGCGCCACGTTCTTTGGCCATCTGTACCGAGGAACCGTAGGCTGCCAGTGCCAATGCACGGTGTACACTTACCGAGAACTCGGTAGCCTCGGGCGTACCGTAGCGCAGTCCCATGGCGGCAATCATGTCGCCCTCGCCAGTGGTGCCCACACCGGTACGGCGGCCCTTGAGGGTCTTGGTGCGGATTTTGTTCCACAGGTTGAGCTCGGTGGTCTTCACCTCCTTGGTCTCGGGATCGGACTGGATCTTCTCGAGAATCTTCTCGATTTTCTCCATCTCCAGGTCGATGATGTCGTCCATCATGCGCTGGGCACAAGCCACGTGCTCGGCAAACAGGTCAAAGTCAAAGTATGCCTCAGGCGTGAAGGGCTTCTGCACATAGCTGTACAGGTTGATGGCAATCAGGCGGCAGCTGTCGTAGGGACACAGGGGGATCTCGCCGCAGGGATTGGTCGAGATGGTCTTGAAGCCCAGGTCGGCATAGCAGTCGGGTACCGACTCGCGGGTGATGGTGTCCCAGAACAGGATGCCAGGTTCGGCGCTCTTCCATGCGTTGTGGACAATCTTGGCCCACAGGCGGGCAGCGTCGGTCTCCTTCTCATAGACTGGCTTGTCGCTGTCAACGGGATACTGCTGGCGATAAGGTTTGCCATCGACAGCGGCCTGCATGAAGGCGTCATCGATGCGCACCGAAACATTGGCGCCGGTTACCTTGCCCTCTTCCATCTTAGCATCGATAAACGACTCGGCATCGGGATGCTTGATGCTGACGGTGAGCATCAGGGCGCCACGGCGGCCGTCCTGAGCCACCTCGCGGGTGCTGTTGCTGTAGCGCACCATGAAGGGCACCAGGCCAGTCGAGGTCAAAGCGCTGTTCTTCACGGGTGAGCCCTTGGGGCGGATGTGTGACAGGTCATGTCCCACGCCACCACGACGTTTCATGAGCTGCACCTGCTCCTCATCAATCTTGAGAATGCCGCCGTAGCTGTCAGGCTCGCCATCGAGGCCTACTACAAAGCAGTTGCTCAGTGAACCCACCTGGAAATTGTTACCGATACCGGCCATGGGGCTGCCCTGAGGCACGATGTAGCGGAAATGGCTCATCAGCTCCAACAGGCGGTCTTCGCTAAGAGGATTAGGATACTTGTTCTCGATGCGTGCAATTTCGCGCGCAATGCGACGGTGCATGTCGTCGGGAGTCAATTCAAAGAGATTACCAAAAGAGTCTTTCAGGGCATACTTGGTTGCCCATACCCTGGCGGCCAGTTCATCGCCGTCAAAGTACTTCAACGAGGCTTCGTAAGCCTGTTGGTAAGTGTACGTGTTTCCTTCCATTGCTATCTTGTTGTAATTCGGTTATTTCAAAGGAAAATACTTGGAGGTTTTCGTTATTCATGCGAAAAACCTCGCAAAGGTAATATGATTATTTTGAACAACAAAATTTTTAGCAAATTTTTTAAAGTTTTCCAATAAATTTTTTAATATACTGAAAATTAATAATTTAATTTTTCATGATATCGAAAAAGTTTTCCAAAACGTAAACAAAGTAAAGTTAAAAATATCTCAAAATAAACTACTTGACAACAAGAAGGGTATCCCCATAAAGAGGACACCCTTCAAATGGTTTTTTCCGAAAAAAGAGGCTTTGATTACTTGAGCGTACCGTCCTGGGCAGCCTTAATCATATCCTCGTTTGCGGTGATGTAGATCTCGACGCGGCGGTTCTGTGCACGACCGGCCTCGGTGTCATTGCTGGCAACGGGATAGTCATAAGCCAGACCCTGGCTGGTCAGACGGGCACCGGGAACACCTGCGTTGGACAGGTAGTTCTTTACCTCGGTAGCGCGGGCATTGGACACCTTCTCGTTGGCTTCGCGGGTGCCAATGTTGTCGGTGTGGCCGTAAATCTGCACGTCAGTCTGGGGATTGTTGATCAGCGACTTGGCAAACTCGTTCAGCGAAGCCTTGGCATCGTTACCCAGCTTGGAGCTGTTGAAGCCAAAGAGGATACCGTTGTCAAAGGTCACCTTGATGCCCTCAAAGCCGTTCACGTCGGTGCAGGTATCAACCTGAGCACCAGCGATTTGAGCGAGCTCGCGAGCCTGCTTGTCCATCTTCTTGCCAATCAGGGTTCCGGCAACACCGCCAGCAACAGCACCGATAGCACCGCCGATAGCAGCACCCTTGCCCTTACCGATGAGAGCACCGATACCTGCACCGATAGCTGCACCGCCACCAGTACCAATCAGACCGCCCTTAGCAGTATTGTTCAAGGAACCACAACCCTCAACACCGAGCATCAAAAGAACGCTCAACAATAAGCATAATGTCTTTTTCATTTCTCTTAAATAATTAATGTATTAATGGATTAATAAAATTGGTTACTTTTCGTTTCAATATGCAAATATAGGCAATAATTTCATATTTGATGTTTTTTTCTGAAAAAAATCAACTTTATATCACATAAATGGTAGGCAGTGCTTGAAAATCAGTCAGGATTTTAGAACATTTTGTCGGGATATACGCCGGCGGCATGCAACTCGGCAAATTTGTCCACAACGCCCTGGCGGTCGGCGGCATAGGTCACACCGAACCACTTGCTTTCGGTAGTGAGTACCTTGACTTGAGCGGTGCCTGCGGTTACCATCTCATTGACCACGGTGGGGATGAAGAATTCTGCCTTGGGCTTGTCGATGTTCTCCTGGAGGAAATCGACGAAGCACTTCTCGCTGTGCTCAAAGTAGTCGGGGGTAAATCCCCAGAAGTTCATCGATACGGGTGTGTCGAATGCCAGGTGCTGCACATCGCCGTTCTCGTCGGTAAAGGTGATGTTGTGGTCAGCATCATAGCCGATGTCGGTGCGCTCTACCACGCCGACAAGAATACCGTCACAGGTCTCACACACGCCACGAGCCACTGTTCCGCTCTCGCTCATGGTGTTGCCCACCTTGAAGCCCACCATGCTGTAGTGACTCTTGCTGCCCTCGGGCAATGACGAGAGTTCCTGTGCCATTACTTCAAAGCTGTTGCGGCCATAGTAGTCATCGGCATTGATGATGGCGAACGGCTCACGGATGACATTCTTACCCATCAGCAGAGCATGGTTGGTGCCCCAGGGTTTCACGCGCTCCTCGGGACAGGTAAAGCCCTCGGGCAGGTCGTTCAGTCCCTGGAAGACCAGTTCAACGGGAATGTGACCCTCATATTTTGATAAGATCTTCTCGCGGAAATCGGCCTCGAAGTCCTTGCGAATCACAAAGACCACCTTGCCGAATCCACTCTGGATGGCATCATAAATCGAATAGTCCATGATGGTCTCGCCATGGGGGCCAAGACCGTCGAGCTGCTTGAGGCCGCCATAGCGGCTTCCCATACCAGCAGCCAGTACAAATAATGTCGGTTTCATTAAGTGAGTTTTAAGTTTTTTATTAAACTACGAATTACGCTAATATCACTAAATATAAACCTTACTTTATCTGTTAGTGTAATTCGCGTAATTCGTAGTTTTCAGTTTTTAGATGGTTTTGAAGTCGAAGATGATGGTGCGGCGGTATTCCTCGTCGGGACGAAGAATCGCTGACTTGAAATTGTCGTGGTTGGGAGCGTCGGGCATGCCTTGGCACTCGATGGCCACGCCGTCATAGTCGTGATACTGCTTGCCGCTCTTGCTCATGGGGCAACCCTCAAGCCAGTTGCCGGTATAAATCTGTACACCAGGCTGGTCGGTGCTGATTTCCACTATGCGGCCCGATTTCTCGTCACAGAGGACTGCTGCCAGGTGCAGGTCACCGTCCTCATATCCGTCGATGACCCAGCAGCTGTCATAGCCCTTGCCGATGTTCAGAGCGGGGAAATCCTGTTTGATGTCCTTGCCGACCACCTTGGGCTGGGTGAAATCCATCGGCGTTCCGGCAACAGGTGCCATCTCGCCAGTTGGGATGATGTCCTCGTCGGTAACCAGAAAGCGTGAGCAATTGAGTTGCAGCACCTGATCGAGGGCAGTCCCTTCCCTATCCTCTCCTGCCATATTGAAATAGCTGTGGTTGGTCAGGTTGAGGGCTGTGGGTGCATCGGTTACAGCACCCAGCTCAATTTTCAACACGTTGTCGTCACTCCAGGTGTAGGCTACGCGTGCAGTGAGGTTGCCGGGATAGTTCTCGTCACCATCGGGGCTCTCGAGCGAGAACACGACGGTATCACCATCCATCTCACAGTCCCAAATCTTGTTCTGGAAGCCCACATTGCCGCCATGCAGGTGGTGTTTGCCCTGATGGTTGCAATTAAGCTGGTAAGCCTTGCCGTCAATTTCGAAGTGTCCCTTGCAGATGCGGTTGGCAAAGCGGCCGGGCACCTTGCCGGCACATGGGCCGTCAAAGAAATAGTCGTTCAAATCCTTGTAGCCCAGCACCACGTCGGCGAGATTACCGTCACGGTCGGGGACCTTGATTTCCAGGATGCCAGCGCCTAATGATGAGAGCTTCACACTGGCGCCGCTGGCATTGATGAGTTCGTAAGTGGTGATTTCGCCACGCTCGGTCTCATGAGTGTCGATACGAATACTTTTCATGATTTCAATCCTCCACTCTGTGAGCTCCGTCGCTGATAATCACGTTGATGACCTCGGGCTCATGTCCGTATTTCTTGTTGAATTTCTCCTTGGCTGTAGCAATGAAGTTGTCATAGCGGTCTTCCTTGACCAGGTTGATGGTGCAGCCGCCGAAGCCGCCGCCCATGATGCGTGAACCTGTCACACCGCACTCGCGGGCGACATCGTTAAGGTAGTCCAGCTCCTCGCAGCTCACCTCGTAGTCACGCGACAGTCCGTCGTGGGTCTCGTACATGCAACGGCCAACGGTCTCGTAGTCACCGCGCTCCAGGGCGTCGCACACGTCGAGCACGCGCTGCTTTTCACCAATGACAAAACGGGCACGGCGATAGTCCTCGTCGTTGATTTTGTCACGCACGTCGGCCAGCATCGTGAAGGTAGCGTCGCGCAGGGTATCCAGGCCCAAGGTTGCGGCCACACGCTCGCACGACTCGCGGCGCTTGTTGTAGGGCGAGTCAACCAGCTCGTGTTTCACCTTGCTGTTGAGCAGCACCAGCTTGTAGCCCTCGGGATGGAAGGGGAAGTAGGCATGCTCCAGCGAACGGCAGTCCAGACGCATCAGGCAGTCCTTCTTGCCAAAGACGCTGGCGAACTGGTCCATGATGCCGCAGTTCACGCCGCAGTAGTTGTGCTCGGTGCTTTGGCCAATCTTTGCCAGCTCAAACTTATCGATTCTGTTCTCGTTGAACATATCGTTGAGTGCAAAGGCAAAGCAGGATTCCAGCGCTGCCGAGGACGAGAGACCTGCACCCAGGGGAACGTTGCCAGCAAAAACGGTGTCAAAGCCCTTGACCGTGCCGCCGCGCTTGATAGTCTCGCGGCAAACGCCAAAGATATAGCGTGCCCACTGCTCCTGGGGTGCGTCCTCCTCGTTGAGGCCGAACTCACAGTAGGCATCCATGTCGATGCTGTAAACCCTCACCTTGTCGGTACCGTTGATGTTGATTTCGGCCATGATGTACTTGTCGATGGCTCCGGGGAACACAAATCCGCCGTTATAGTCAGTGTGCTCACCAATCAGGTTGATTCGCCCTGCCGATGCATAGATGACGCCATCGGTGCCAAAACGTTTCTTGAATTCTTCTTTAATCTGCTGTTTCATTGTAATTGATTTATCAGTAGTTGAATAATTGTTCTATCTTTAATTAGATGCCTAAAAGCTAACAGCAAACATTATTTGATGTGGTAATTGCTCTGATCATTTACGATTTTCTCCAAATTCTCAAGGTTGATGTGACCGAAGATAAGGACCATTATATCGTTTGCTCCGCCAGCGTTTGCCAGAACAATTTCTTTAGCAAACTGGCCATCACGGCGCACAAGAGCGGTCTTGGTGTCATATTCGCTCTGATTGGCCACAATCACCTCATAGGACTTGTCCTTGTACAGATTCTGAACGCGTTTACGGAATTTCTCGCGAACGCTGGGGCTGCATTTGCTCAAGTCAAGCACTTGCACCGAAGTGATGCCGAGACTCGCCTCGGCAAGTGTTGGAGATAAAATACGGCCAATCCCCAACAAGCCACTGCCCACGTTGAAATACTGTGCGTGCTTGGCATCACGCATGTCGTTCATAATATCATCGGCATTATGATACATCATGCCGCAGGATGCCAATAACACCGTAGTTAACAAGAATAGAAAGAATTTTTTCATATCAAAATCATATTTTGGTTTTAGGTCACAAATATAGCGCAAAATGTCCATTATGACTTATTGTGAATTCTTAAAAATGGCAAAATAGTAGAAAAACACAATAAAAAATTGTTTTTTTCCATAAAACGGCACAAGGTTACGGATTATTTCCTAATTATTTCCTAACTTTGCCTGTCGGCGAAAGTAAGCTGCGCCTCGACATAAAAAAATAATAAATTTTTTTTGTTCTGTGCTCGGCTTGCACTACCTTTGCCTCACATTTGCGTGTTAATTAGAAACCCAATTATCAATAATTCATATTTTTACAAAACAATGACTAAAATCAATGATTTTAATTTTGCCGGACACAAGGCAATCGTGCGTGTTGACTTTAATGTGCCCCTGAACGAGAAGGGCGAAATCACCGATGACACCCGCATCCGCGGAGCTGTGCCCACGTTGAAGAAGATTCTTGACGACGGTGGTGCCCTCATCATCATGTCGCACATGGGCAAGCCCAAGGGCAAAGTCAATCCCAAACTCTCGCTCAGCCAGATCACTGATGCCGTATCTGCTGCGCTCGGCGTGCCTGTGAAGTTTGCTCCTGACAGTGCCGATGCCAAGGGTGAGGCCGACAAGCTCATGCCTGGTGAGGTGCTGTTGCTCGAGAACCTGCGCTTCCACCCCGAAGAGGAAGGCAAGCCCGTGGGCATCGAGAAGGATGATCCCAACTATGACGCCGCCAAGAAGGAGATGAAGGTCCGTCAGACCGAGTTTGCCAAGACGCTGGCCAGCTATGCCGACGTGTATGTGAACGACGCCTTCGGTACCGCTCACCGCCGTCATGCCTCGACTGCTGTCATCGCTGACTTCTTTGATGACGACCACAAGATGCTGGGCATGCTCATGGAGAAGGAAGTTACCGCAATCGACAATGTGATGAAGAACGCCCAGCACCCCTTCACCGCCATCATCGGCGGCAGCAAGGTATCGTCCAAGCTGTCGGTTATCAAGAACCTGCTCGACAAGGTAGATAACCTGATTATCGGTGGCGGTATGGGTTATACCTTCATCAAGGCACAGGGTGGCCACATCGGCGACTCGCTGCATGAGGACGACCTGATGCCCGAAGCACTCAACGTCATCGCTGCAGCCAAGGAGAAGGGTGTGAACCTGAGCCTCTCGGTTGCTACTGTTGCAGGCGACAGCTTCTCCAACGATGCTAATCGCCAGACGGTGGACATCTACAACATTCCCGATGGTTGGGAGGGCATGGACGCCAGTGAGGCTTCTCTTGCCAACTGGAAGAAGATTATTATGGATTCCAAGACTATCCTGTGGAATGGTCCCGTCGGTGTGTTTGAGTTTGAAAACTTTGCACACGGTACTGGCGAAATCGCCAAGTATGTTGCCGAGGCAACCCAGAACGGAGCCTACTCACTTGTGGGCGGTGGCGACTCGGTAGCAGCCGTCAATAAGTTCGGCCTTGCTGACCAGGTATCCTACGTCTCGACAGGCGGCGGTGCCATGCTCGAAGCCATCGAGGGCAAGATCCTCCCCGGCGTGGCTGCCATCCTGGGCGAGTAATTCCCTACTACCAATCTCTCGCTAAGAGGCTAAGTCGCTAAGATTTTATCAATCATCGTGCTCTTTGCATCTTAGCGGGAGATTTTCATTCAATTGAATCTTTAATACCTGAATTATGATGAAAAGAGTTACGCTATTTGCTTTTTTGCTGATTTCGGCATTCACCTCGCAGGCCACCTATTACGTTGTGGGTAACGCACCAATGGGTGAAGGCTTTTCGCCTGATAAGGGCAGAGCCATGACAGAACACGCTGACGGCACTTATACCCTCAAGTGTGAGCCCTTTACCGGTAATCTCCAATTTGTGTTTGCCGACAACCTTGCCGAGGATGGAGATTGGGACACCTTCAGTGCATCTATGAGAATCGGTCCTGCTGGTGGACTTGAAAATATCCAGAAGGGAACTTGGATTCCCACTCAAAAAGCCAGTGGAGAAAAAAAGAATTCCTACCGTATCAATAGTTCTGGAGGTGATAAATACTTGGTTACGTTTGACCCTGTCAATTGGCGTTTCAGGATTGACATTGACAATTCCGACAATTGCGACTTTATCAAAGACGGCATCTGTTACAATATCTTGAATGACAATGAGGTGTGTGTGACATATTATAGGAAAGGGTACCATAATATTGGTTACTATCAAGGTCATGTTACAATTCCCGAGTCCGTCACCATGTATGGTGAAACCTATACCGTTACTGCCATTGGTGACAGCGCTTTCTATTATGCCCACCTCACTGGAATAGATTTGCCGCAAACCATCACGTCAATCGGCATACATTCTTTTTATGGTTCCGGCATTCCGAAAATAGAAATACCAAATTCTGTGACAGGGATTGGTGCTGGAGCCTTCAGCTACAATGGTGCTTTAACCGATATCACTCTTCCGACTGGGCTTGAAATAATCCCTGATTATGCATTCGCCTATTGCGAACAACTTCAGAATGTTGATATTCCCACAACAGTAGATATCATAGGCGATTATGCATTTTGCGATTGTTTCCGTCTCCAGAGCATCAATCTGCCAGAGGCTATCACTCGCATCAATGATTTCACTTTTGCTGGTTGCTGTTCATTAAGAGAGATTAGATTGCCGGAACGTGTCAAGCGTATCGGATACTGTGCTTTCGCTTTGTGCGAAGGTCTTCGTGAGATTGAAATTCCTGCCTCAGTGACATTTATAGAAAGGGCTTTTTATGGTTGCGACAGCCTGGAGACCGTTTACACGCCTAGTTTGGAGACATGGTGTAATATTGATTTTGTTGATTTTGATTTATACGTATCCAATCCCCTGTATTTTGCTAAGCATTTCATCGTTGGCGGTCAGGAGATATCATCACATGTGGTCATACCTGATGGCGTGACGTCAATCGGAATGCGTGCTTTCGTCGGTTTTGATGGTATCACAAGCGTCACATTACCTAATTCATTGAAAACTATCGGGGATGGTGCTTTTGATGTCTGTCGTAACCTGAAAGAAGTATCATTCGGTGATGGATTAGAATCCATCGGTGACATGGCATTTGAAGGATGCGCTGCGCTTCAGGATTTCACCCTGCCCAGTGGACTGAAATATATCGGCGCTGGTGCTTTTTATGCTTGTGATGGGCTTGTTAATTTGGAGATTCCTGATAAGGTGATCAACATCGGTACAGGAGCCTTTTCCGAATGTTGGGGCTTGGAAAACGTCATGTTGGGTTACTCGATGCCTGTCATACCCCGATCGATGTTCTACAATTGCAAGAAATTGAGAAACTTGAGATACAACGAGGCGCTGACCTCGATAGGTGATTACGCTTTTAGTTTGTGTTCGGAATTGGAATGCTACGACCTTCCTGATAAAATCGAATATATTGGCAAAGAAGCTTATTACGGATGTACCAACATGACAGGATCTCTTGTCGGCTATTCATTAAAAAACATTGGCGAAAGTGCCTTTCGTGGCTCTGGCATCTCAACTGTTGAAACCAACGAAGGCTTGGAAACGATTGGGGATAGAGCCTTCGAGGGCTGTCCTAATCTCACCAGTGCGGTCATTCCAAGTGCTTCTCAATATATGGGTAATCGCCTTTTCTACAGTTGTGCCAACCTGACTGACGTCACTTTGGGTGACAATGTTGTAAAAGTGGGCAATCATACATTCTATAACTGCACCTCGCTGGAGAATGTGGACTTGGGGCAGTCTATCGTGAGCATTGGTGACAGCGCCTTTATGGATTGTTCCAAATTAACTGCGATAGACATTCCCAACACAACTACCACTATCAGGAGAGGCGCTTTCCAGAATTGCGTCTCATTGTCAAGTCTTAAACTGGGTAATTCGGTGGACAGTATCGGCCGATATGCCTTCGATAATTGCAAGCAGCTGACCGAAGTGGTTTTCCCCAATTCGGTAACCTTTATCAGCATGAACGCTTTTAACGACTGTCAAGCGTTGAAAAACGTCGTTTTCGGCAAGTCATTGAAAACGATTGGCGACTATGCCTTCGGTCATAATTATTCCTTGACTCATGTCAAGCTGCCTGATTCGGTCACGATTATAGGCAATTTTGCATTCGCCTATTGCACTCATCTTGAGTCGTTCATTATCGGCAAGTCAGCGTATAAACTACGTTCCGGTGTCATCAAACAGGACTGGGCATTAAAAGAGATTAAGTGCAAGGCCTTGACGCCACCTGATGTAGCTTACCCATTTGAGTCTCAACAATATGACAATGCGGCACTCTATGTGCCCATTCAGTCATTGGAGAAGTATAAAACTGCTGATGATTGGAGGTGGTTTAAAAACATTGTTGGAGTGAACTTCGATGTGGGTGACGTGAATGGTGACGGAGCCATAAACATAGCTGATGTCAATGCCTTGATTGAAGCCATCTTCAATAGTGGAAATGATTACGATGAGGTTTATGATGTGAATGGCGACGGTGTGGTCAACATTTCAGACATCAATGCCATTATCAATGCGATACTCGACGAATAGCAGTAAATTCAATGTGGCTGTATTTCAGGGCTGACTCAGTTGTTGGGTCAGCCCTGTTTTTTACATGCCTTTTTGGTAGGCGAGGCGTTCATCACCGTTGAGCAGGTAGATGATGCCGCAGTAGGTGAAGCCGTAGCGATCGATGACGTGGCGCATGATGACGTTGTCGCGGTGGGTGTCGATGCGCAGGGTGCCTGCTATTTCCATGCAGTAGTCCATCACGTCGTTGAAGATGTTGTGACTGGCGGCAGTGCTTGCCAGGCGGTGCACCACATAATAGGGCTTGTCATCGAGCCACGCGCCTTCGTAGATTTCCTTGTAAGTGGGCTCTGGGCCAGGGATGAAGGCAAACGAGGCGACCACTTCCCCACCCTGCTCCACGCACAGGTAGCAATGGCCGCCCAGGATGTCATTCTCGATGGCCTCGCGGCTGGGATAGCCGTCGGTCCACTGGTTCATGTTGCCGCACGAGCGCATGATGCCACGCGCCTCGTCGATGAGCCGCATGATTACCGGCACATCCTCCATGGTCGCTTTCCTAATCATCCTTTTCATTTTTGTTCTGTCTGAATGATGCCGTCGCGGCGCATCATAGCCTCGATGCCGGGTTCGGTGCCGCGGAATCGCTTGTAGAGGGTCATGGGTGCCTCAGTGCCGCCTCGTGAGAGAACGTTTTCTACCCATGAGCGGGCAGTCTCGCGGTTGAAGATGCCTTCCTGCCTGAACTTGTCGAAAGCGTCGCATTCTATCATCTCGGCCCACTTGTAGCCGTAATAGCCGGCCGCATAGCCGCCCGAGAAGATATGGGTGAAATGCGTTGACATGATGCAGCCCTCGACAGGTTCAAATGCCTGCACATCCTTGACCGCATCGTATTCAAAGTCAAAGTCATCACCCTCGTAAGGCTCGGTGATGCTGTGCCATGCCATGTCGATGAAGCCGAAGCCCAACTGGCGCACGCATGCAAAGGCGGCACCATATTGCGAGGAAGCAATCAGGCGGTCAATCAGTTCCTGTGGCACGGGTTCACCCGTCTGGTAGTGACGGGCGAAACTGTCCAGGAATTCACGTTCATAGACGTAGTTCTCGTTGAACTGCGACGGCACTTCCACAAAGTCACGATAGACGTTGGTGCCCGACAGCGACTGGTACTTGCAGCGGCTCAACAGCTGATGCAAGCCATGTCCGAACTCATGCATGAAGGTCTCCACCTCGCGCACGGTGAGCAGCGACGGCTTGGTCTCGGTGGGACGCGTGAAATTCATCGTCAAGGTCACCAGCGGGCGCACATCGTTGCCGTTCTCGTCCATATACTGCTCGCGGAAACTCGTCATCCATGCCCCACTCTGCTTGGTGGCACGCGGGAAGAAATCTAGATAGAGCATACCCACGGCCTTGCCGTCCTCATCGGTCACGTCATAGACCTCCACCTCGGGGTGGAAAACCTGGGCGTCGTGGTTGGGCGTGAAGTGCAGACCGTACATGCGCTTGGCAAAGCCGAAAACGCCTTGGGTCACCTTGCCCAGTTCGAAATAAGGTCGCAACAACTCGTCGTTGATGTCAAACATCGAGTCTTTCTCCTTGTTGCTGTAGTAGGCATAGTCCCATGGCATGATTTCTACTGGATGTCCCTCTTGCTCACAGGCAAATGCGGTGAGGCGTTCCATCTCGCGGCGCTCAACGGGCAAGTAGGCGTCACGCAGGCGGTTGAGCATATTATAGACGTTGGCAGGCTCTTGCGCCATCGTGTGCTTCAGTTTGTGGTCGGCAAACGTCTTGCAGCCCATCAGTCGAGCAATCTCCAGCCTGGTGTTGGCAATATTTCGCAAGACCTCAAGGTTGCAGTAGTCGCCCATGGTGCACTGGCTGTTGTACATCTTGTACAGTTTCTCACGCAGGTCGCGACGGTCGCTGTATTTCATGAAAGATCCATAGCTGGGCGCGTCCAGCGTCACCAGCCACTCCTCTTCGCGACCTTTGTCCTTGGCGGCCTGTTTATAGGTGTCAAGGGCACTCTCGGGCAAGCCTTCAAGGTCGCTGGCAGTAAGCCACAACTCATATCGCGGGGTCTCCTTGAGGGCATTCTGGTCAAACTTCAGCGTCAACTCAGTCAAGCGTTTAGACAGCTGGCGGTAGCGCTCACGGTCCTCGCCCTGCAGGTTGGCTCCACTGCGCACAAAGCCGTCATAGGTCTCGCGCATCAGCATCTGGTCCTCCACGTCATGATGTGCTGCATCAAAGTGGTCGTGAACGTGTTTCACACGCTGCCACAACTGCACGTTAAGGGTGATACTGTTGAAATGTTCGCTCAGCACGGGTGCCATCCGTTCGCTGACAGCCATCAGTTCATCATCGGCATATGCCGACAGCATGGGATAGAATACGCCTAGCACGCGGTTAAGCGTTTCTCCGGCACGGTCCAGTGCTACGATGGTGTTCTCAAATGTCGGTTCATCGGCATTCGTGACAATGGCATTCACCTCGGCATCATGCTGCTTGATGCCCTCACGGATGGCCGGTTCATAGTCGGCCGTCGTGATGCGGTCAAACGGCACTGCTCCGCCTGTTGTCCTGAACGGCTTAAGAAATATGTTGTTCTCAATCATTTTGTTTTAGTTTTTAGTCCTTAGTCTTTTCAAGTCCCACAGGTCAAAGTGTAGCCCCTGTCACCGTGGACCGAGGCTTAGCCTCGGTTTACACAACCGCCTCACTCCTCACTTCTAACTCACTCCAGGTCCACGACGGTAATGCCGGCTCCACCGAACTGCACATGCTCGTCGCGGTAGCTTTTCACCCCGCTCACCGTGTGCAGGTACTCGCGGATGGCCACCTTCAATGCTCCTGTGCCGGTGCCATGCAGGATGCGCACGCGTTGGGCACTGAACTGGATGGCATCATCGATGAAATAGGTAATTGCCTGCAGGGCTTCGTCGGCCCGCATGCCACGCACGTCGATGTCGGGCTTGAAATTCAGCTGGCGCGTACGGATTTCGTCGGTCGTAGTGCGTCCCAGCGACTCGACTTTGGGCGCCTTCTCTTTACGCATGGTGCGCTCCACCTTGTCGGCCTCGATGCGCGTCTTGATGTTGCCGAAAGCCACCAGGGCATACTTCTCGTCTATGCTGATGAGTGTGCCCACGGTTTTCGTGCCCTTGAGCACCACGTTGTCGCCTGCCTGCAGGGGACGTTCCTTGGCAGGCAACTGTTGGGCCTTTTTCTTGGGTTGCTTGTGGCGCGGTTTGTCCTTGGGCGTGAGTTCCTTGAGTCGTGACGGGGTATCCGGCTCTTGGTCCTTGAGGCGCTGCTTGAATTCGTCAAGCTGGCGGCGCAACTCCTTGGTGCGTTCCTTCTCGGCCTGCTCGTTACGGATTTCCTTGATGGTGCGCTCAATCTGGGCGTTGCTGTCGCGCAGCAGTTCCTGTGCCTCGGCATGGGCATCGTGGATAATCTGGCGATGCTCGGCGCGGATGTTGTCCAGGCGCTCCTCATAGTCGGTAATCATCTGGTCCAGACGCTTCTCCTTGGCACGCACGTCTTGGCGCTTGTTTTCCCAGTAGCGGCGGTCACGCACGATGTCAAGCAAGTACTTGTCCATGTTGATGTAGTCGCTGCCCACAATCTCGCTGGCCTTGTCGATGACCTGCTGCGGAATACCCGTCTTGCGGGCAATCTCGATGGCAAACGAACTGCCGGGATAGCCCATCGACAGCTGGAACAGCGGCTGCATGCGCTGGCGGTCATACAGCATCGCACCGTTGACTACGCCATCGGTCTCCTCGGCAAAATGTTTGAGGTTCTGGTAGTGGGTCGTGACCACGCCCATCACCTGGTGCTCGTTGAGCTGTTCCAGGATGCTTTGGGCAATGGCACCTCCAATCTGCGGCTCAGTACCGCTGCCCATTTCGTCGATGAGGATGAGCGTTTCCTTGCCGCCTTTTGACAGGAACAGTTTCATATTCTGCAGATGGCTGCTGTAGGTGCTCAGGTCATTCTCGATGCTCTGCTGGTCACCGATGTCGATAAAGATGTCACGGAAGATTCCCACATGGGAATTGTCGCGCAGCGTGGGCAACAGGCCGCACTGCACCATATATTGTACCACACCCACGGTCTTCAGGCACACCGACTTACCGCCGGCATTGGGGCCCGAGATAACCAGGATGCGGTCTTGTTTGTTCAATGCGATGTTCAAGGGCACAACTTCCTTGCCCTGTGTCCTCAATGAGAGCATCAGTGCTGGATGGATGGCATTGTACCACTCGATGACGGGTTTGCGGTCCACATGGCACATCTGTGCGCCCACGTCTTGGGCAAACAGCGCTTTGGCACGGATGAAGTCCAGCCGTCCGAGTGTTTCCAGCACACCTGCCAACTCGTCGAGATGAGGACGAATCTGGTCGGTCACCTCAGTGAGGATACGGATGATTTCGCGGGCGATTTCGGCCTCGGTCTCACGGATGCGGTTATTGGCCTCGACGATGGCGTCCGGCTCGATGAACACGGTCTTTCCCGTAGCGCTCTCGTCATGCACGATACCGTGCAGTTTGCGCTTGTTCATGGCGCTCACGGGCAGCACCAGTCGGCCGTCGCGCAACGAGGGCTGCACATCGGCCTCCAGGATGCCGTCCTGCTTGCCTTGGGTGATGATCCGGCGCAGGGTGCCGTTGATGCTGGCGGTCACGCGTGCGATGGAGGCACGCAGGTCACGCAGCTGGGGCGATGCGGTATCCTTGATATTACCGGCCTTGTCGAGCACGTGTCCGATGGCGGCACTCAGTTCGGGGAACGACTGCATTCCGCCCGTGAGCTCCCGCAGGCGCGGATAAGGCGTTCCCTGCTCGCTATCGACGGCAAAGAAGCGCACCACCTGTGTAACAGTCGTGAGCAGGCGTTGCAGGTCAAATAGCCGCTCTGCGGACAGGAAGGTGCCGGGCGTGGAAACCTCTTTGAGCACCACGCGCAGATCAAAATAGTAGCTCAACGGGAACTCTTTGCCAGTCTGGATGATAGACAGGAACTCGTTGGTTTCCTCGAGCCAGCGGATGACCTCGTCACGGCGCGTCGAATAACGCAGGCGCGGCACATTGGCAGCACCCAGCGCACTCACGCAATGGCGTTCCAATTCTCGCCTGACGGCATCGAAACCTATCTTTGTCTCAAAATTTTCGGGATAAATCATTGCACAAAGGTAATATATTTTTTCTTGATTCAACAAATTATTATATCTTTGCAGATTGTTAACAAGAATTCAATTAACCTATTCATTAATATTTAAATCATTTTTTATGAAGAAATTATTGTTTGCATTGCTCGCTTCGGCCGTTGCTATCAACGTTATGGCCGACGACAAGGTTGTCATCCCCGACAGCACCGGTTTCAAGTTCACCGACACCAAGGAAATTCGTCACACCCCCGTCAAGGACCAGAACAAGTCCGGTACGTGCTGGTGCTACTCGACCAACTCGTTCTTTGAGAACGAAATCCTGCGCCTCACCGGCAAGGAGGTTCACCTGAGCGAGGGCTTCGTGGTTAACCACTGCTACTATGACAAGGCCATCAAGTACATCCGCATGGATGGTGAAATCAACTTCGCCGAGGGTGGTGCCGCCGAGGACGTGCCCTACGTATGGCGCAACTACGGTATGGTGCCCAACGAGGTTTATACCGGCATGACCTATGGTGACAAGAAGTTCAACACCAGCGAGCTGACCTCGCTGCTGAGCGGCTATGTAGGCACCATCAACAAGCGTAGCCTCAAGAAGCTCACCCCCGCGTGGAAGGACGGTCTGCAGGCTATCCTCGACAGCTATATGGGCAAGATGCCCGAGACCTTCGTGTATGAGGGCAAGACTTGGACCCCGCAGAGCTGGGCTGCCAGCCTGGGTATCAACCTGGACGACTATGTGCCCATCTGCTCGTTCAACCACCACCCCTATTATCAGCCCTTCATCCTTGAGGTGGCTGACAACTGGCTGTGGTCCAGCTATCAGAACGTGCCCATCGATGAGCTGATGGAGATTGCCAACTATGCCATCGACAACGGCTACAGCATCGCTTGGGGTGCCGACGTGAGCGAGAAGGGATTCAAGTGGCGCAACGGTTACGCCATCCTGCCCATCGAGAAGGAAGTTCCCGATGCAGCCGGTACCGACATGGCCCGTTGGGCTCAGCTCAGCGACAAGGACCGCGAGGCCGAGCTGTGGGACATCAAGGGCCCGGTAGAGGAGCAGTGGGTGACCCAGGAGCAGCGCCAGGAGATGTTTGACAACAAGGAGACCACCGATGACCACGGTATGGTCATCATGGGTAAGGCTGTTGACCAGAAGGGCAACAAGTACTTCAAGGTACAGAACAGCTGGGACACCAACCAGCTGTATGAGGGCTACTTCTACTGCAGTGAGGCCTTCTTCCGTGCCAAGACGTTGAACATCCTGGTTCACAAGGATGCCATCCCCGCCAAGATTGCCAAGAAGATGGGTATCAAGAAGTAAACAATTTCAGATAATAGATATTAGATAATAGGTTTCTCAACAAACATCTAATATCTATTATCTTTTATAAATCTATAATTAACGATTATCTAATAACAGATGAAAGCATTAAACACTGACAAGGCACCTGCTGCCATCGGTCCTTACAGCCAGGCCATCCGCACTGGCAATCTCGTGTTCGTTTCGGGCCAGCTGCCCATTATCCCCGAGACGGGAGCATTCCCCGAGGGAGGCGTACAGGAACAGACTCACCAGAGCCTCAAGAACGCTCGTGCCATCCTGCAGAGCGAGGGCCTTGACCTCAAGGACGTGGTGAAGACCACTGTTTTCCTGAGTGACATCGCTAACTTCGGTCCCATGAACGAGGTATATGCCGAGTACTTCACCGCACCCTACCCCGCTCGTTGCGCGTTCGCCGTGAAGGATCTGCCCAAGGGCGCCCTGGTAGAAATCGAACTCATCGCCGAGGCACAGTAAAGCCCCCTTGGCATCGATACATAAAAAGAGACGCAAATCAATTTGCGCCTCTTTTATTATTGGTAATCAGGTCTGGGAATCAGTTCCCATTCAGAATTTTGTCGATAAGTGCTGTGATATCGCCGATACCCACCGTGCCGTTGAGGTCCACATCACAACGGGCAGCGTTCATCTCACCACCATTCAGCATTTTGTCAATCAGCTCAGTGATGTCGACAATGTCAATTATACCGTTGCCATCGACATCACCCACGTCCTCGATAGCCGTAATGTTTCTGAAGTTCTTCCAATCAGCGGCGTTACGATAGGCTTCCAGTGATGCCCTGGGGACATACAAGTTTACGTCGGTGTACACTGAATACGGGTCAAAGCTGTGCCAATAACCATCGCATCGAGGAGGAACGGCAGCCCAGCTGATGAGCACCTTGAGGTTATCAAGATCCACCAACCCGTGGGAATCCAGCGAGTCAACGTTGGCGCCTAATTCAAGATACTCAATCTGTTCACAATAAACAATGCCGCAGTTCTCAATCGTGGTGACGCCTGGAGCCGAATCTTTGCTGCCGATTCTCATTCGCTTAATGTTTTCACACCTGGCATAAGCATTCTTTACATTGGTAACCCCTCCGGGAATATACCCTTCGGTCAATAACGGGCAGTAGCAGAACGTCGAAATGCCGATGCTGGTGAGCGCTTCACTCATGTGAACAGACTTCAGCTGATCACATCTATAAAACGCACTGCTTCCTAGCGTCTTGACAGTGTTGGGCATGTCAAGTGATTCCAGATAGTAGCTTTCGGAAAACGCATGATCGAATATCGTTTCCAGCTGACTGCCCTCCTCGATGGTCACCGTCTTAACGCCCGAGCGATAAAAGGCATAACTGCCGATGTATTTCACGTTGCGTGGGATAAAGACCTCGGTCAATTTGTCACACATCATGAACATACTGTTTTGGAGCGAGTCGAGGTTGGCAGGAAGATGCACACTGGTCAGGTTGCTGCAGCCGCCAAACACCGTAACGCCCATGTGGTACACGCTATCAGGGATATAGCAGGTTTCAATTCCTTTACAATCCCTGAAGATGTTCATGTCAATCCAACGCAGTGTTTCGGGGAAGGTCACATGAGTCAGGCTCTGGTTGTTGGCAAAACAGTACTCGTGTATTCGGGCAACAGGGCTGGGGACCTCGTAGGTTGCCGCAGTGGCCTTAACAGGATAACAATACAACTCGGTCATGTCCTTGGAATAAAGCACGCCGTTGACTGCCTTGAAGTGCTGGTTGAGGGAACTGCAAGAGAAAAACTGGATTTGGCTGCTTCCCATGAATACCTGCTCCCCTAACGAGGCCAGGTTGCGAGGAACATGAAAGGACGTGATGGCATGGCAGTAAGAAAAAGCCGATTCTTCAATTGAAACGAGCGAGTTAGGCAAATCGACATTCTCGAGATTGACACAACTGTTGAAAGCCGCTCTACCGATTGAAGTGATACCTTCGGGAATATCAACCACGGTGACGTCTCTACAACCATAAAATGCCCGCAAGCCGATGCGCGTGACCTGATAGGTCGTGCCATTGTTGATGACAGTCGATGGAATGAACACTTCGCCGGCGTACTTGTCCGTGTCACGGCTCGTCACCTCTACCTCATTATCGCCGATGATGTTGAAGCAGAAGCCGTCAACATCAAAGTCGGCAGCCGATAGCGTGAGGGTGCCTGCAATGGCCAAAAGGACCATCAAACATAACAGTTTTAAAGGTAATGGATTCTTTTTCATAATTCAGGAAATATTGATATTAGGTTAGACAATTCATCATTTGGTTGTAATTATTTGGCAAATGTATAAAATAAAAAACAAATCCTCAAATCCAGATGACAAAAATAGTCCACTGATTGCATAGATGAACATGGAATGATAATGTGGAAGAAGGCGATAAATAAAAACACTAGATTGAATAATTCTTTGTCAAATCTTTTGTCACCATTGTAACTTGTATTAATTTTGTAACTTTATTAACTTTAACTAAAACCAATACTCATTGAAAACCATGACGAAAATGAAAAACCTCCTCTCCTCCACACTCTTGTTGCTGACCTTGCTGTTGCCAATGGCAGCTGCTGCCTATGACTTTGAAGTAGACGGCATCTATTACGACATCAATGGCGATGAGGCATCTGTTACCTACAAGAATATCTTCTATTTTGACGCAGGTGCAGTTCCTGACTATTATAGTGATTATTCTGGAGATGTAGTGATTCCATCCTCGGTAACCCATGACGGAATCACCTATCCAGTCACCACTATTGGAGACTTTGCGTTTAATCATTGTGCTACAGTGACGAGTGTGACCATCCCCAACACCGTCACTGAAATCAGGCACATGTCATTCAGCAAATGCTATCATTTAGCCAGTGTGAATTTCGGTAACTCCATAACTACTATTGGTCCGTATGCGTTTGAAGAGTGTAATGGTCTGAAAGGCATGGATATTCCTAATTCAGTAAAAAGAATCGCTAGTGGTGCGTTCCAGAATTGCATAAACCTAGAGCGTGTCACTATGGGCAGCTCCGTCACCTCGATTGGTCACTCTGCTTTCAACGGGTGCAATAACCTGACGGACATCTACTTGCCGAATTCTGTCACCAGCCTTGGCGCTTATGCATTCGCAAATACCGCATGGTTCGACAACCAGCCTGATGGACTTGTGTATGCGGGATTAGTCGCCTATAAATACAAGGGTGAGATGCCCGAAGGCACCAGCATAACGCTTGACGATTGTACGGTCGCTATTGCTGAAAATGCGTTCAGCAGTTGCGCAGGTCTGTCGGATATATCCATTCCTAACACCGTCATTGGCATAGGCCGTTGGGCGTTCTATGGCTGTACCAATCTGACGAGTATCGACATTCCCAATTCCGTTACCACTATTGGCGAAGGTGCGTTTAGCGGGTGCACGAGTCTGTCGGATATCAGCATTCCCAACACCGTGAATACCATTGGTGAATATGCGTTTGATAACACGCCATGGTATAACAACCAGCCAGACGGCCTGGTGTATACCGGATTGATTGCTTATAAATACAAAGGCACGATGCCCGCTGACACGAGCATCATCATTAACGACGGCACTACAGGTATTGCACAAAACGCATTCTCCGACTGTAGTGGCTTGACGGACATCAGCATTCCCAACTCTATTACCATCGGCGAAGAAGCGTTCATGAATTGTCGCGGTCTGACGAGCGTGAGCATCCCCAATTCAGTCACTTCGATTGGCGCTGAAGCGTTCATGTATTGTATTAATCTGACGAGTATGGTACTTCCCAACTCCATCACGTCAATTGCCAATGGTTTGTTTTATGGCTGTTCGGGACTGGAGAGTGTCACTATCCCCAACTCAGTCACTTCCATCGGTGCTTACTCGTTCTATTTTTGCAGCAGTCTGGAGAGCATCACCATTCCCAACTCTGTTACTGCTATCGAGAACTATGCGTTCAGGGGATGCCCTGGCCTGACGAGCATCACTGTGGAAAGCGGAAACACGAGATTCGATTCCCGCAACAATTGCAATGCCATTATCAGGACGGCAAGCAATTCTTTGATTGTGGGGTGCAAAAACACTATCATTCCCAACACAGTCACCTCAATCGGGGTCAATGCATTCTACGGCTGTAGCAGTCTGACGGGTTTGATCATCCCCAACTCCGTCACCACGATTGGCGTCAGCGCTTTTGAGGAATGCACTGGACTGACGAGCATGAGCATTCCAAACTCTGTTACAACCATCGGTGGTGCGGCATTCGAAAAGTGCACAAACTTGACAAATATCAATATCCCAATTTCCGTCACTAACATTGCTGCCATGTTGTTCATGAACTGCAGTAGTTTGGAGAGCATCACCATCCCCAATACTGTGGCCACTATTGGTGAAATGGCGTTCGGCAACTGCGCAAGCCTGACGAGTGTCATCATTCCCCGCTCAGTCACCACCATTAATGAGTTGGCCTTCTATGGCTGCAAGGCTCTTGAGACCATCACGATTCCCAGCTCTGTCACGACCTTGGCCTATGGCGCTCTGGAAGAATGCACTGGCCTGACGGATGTATATTGCAACATCCCCGACCCCTCCAAAGTGAAAGAAAGTAATTTCTTTGGTAGCACTGATATCCTCTCTACTGAAGAAGGTGATTATTCTGGCCGCACCCTACATGTGCCTTACGGCATCGCTCACCTGTACAAAGCCGACAAGGACTGGTATCCATTCTTCGAGTACATCGTCGATGACCTCATGAAGGCTGACGTGGACGGCAACAATTTCATCGGTATCAGCGATGCAGTAGCTCTCATCGACTACCTGATCAGCGACAACACGACCGAAATCAACACCGTTAACGCCGATGTGGACGGCGACGGCATCATCAGCATCGCTGACGTCACCGCCATCACCGATATCCTGCTCCTCTTCCCTTTCTAAAACACCCAACAACGACAACGTCTGGAAAGAAAACAATCATTCTATCCAGCACGTAGCCAGTTGACTAAACGACAACTTGGACAACTCTAACAACTCTTTATCATCACCGTGATGAATGCTGTTAAAGTTGACCAAGTTGTCGTTATTTTTATCCCCACCACAACAAATATAGTATTTATTGTACTTATTGTTTTCCTTAACTTTGTGTATTAAGAGGTATTTGCGTAATTAGTAGTTGAATTACTTGCTTGTCTTCTTGATTTCCCCTAACTTTGCGACATCATTAACAACTAAATCCCATACGACTATGAAACATCTTATCCAATCCACACTCCTGCTGTTAGCCCTCATGCTACCAGCCACTGCCCTAGCCCACGACTTCGAAGTCGACGGCATCTACTACAACATCCACGACGGCAATGAAGCCGCAGTAACCTACAAGGGTACAAGTTCCTGGAATCATAACACCTATTCAGGCTCTGTTAACATCCCCTCCACTGTTGCCTATAACGGCACAACTTACTCCGTCACCTCCATCGGTAACTATGCGTTCTATGGCTGCAGCGGCCTGACGAGCGTCACCATCCCCAACTCTGTCACCTCCATCGGCGATTGTGCGTTCTATGGCTGCAGCGGCCTGACGAGCGTGACCATCCCCAACTCCGTCATCTCCATCGGCGACTCTGCGTTCTCAAACTGCAGCGGCCTGACGAGTGTGACCATCGGCAACTCCGTCACCTCCATCGGCAGTTATGCGTTCTCTCGCAGCAGCGGCCTGACGAGCATCGACATCCCCAACTCCGTCACCTCCATCGGTAACTATGCGTTCTATGGCTGCAGCGGCTTGACGAGCGTGACGATTCCCAACTCCGTCACCTCCATCGGCAGATCTGCGTTCTCTGACTGCAGCGGCCTGACGAGTGTGACCATCGGCAACTCCGTCACCTCCATCGGCGAATGGGCGTTCTCTGGCTGTAGCGGCCTGACGAGTGTGACCATCCCCAACTCCGTCACCTCCATCGGCTCTGGCGCGTTCTATGGCTGTAGCGGCCTGACGAGCGTGACCATCCCCAACTCCGTCACCTCCATCGGCGCCTCTGCGTTCTCTGACTGCAGCGGCCTGACGAGCATCGACATCCCCAACTCCGTCACCTCCATCGGCGAAAGGGCGTTTTATGGCTGCAGCGGCCTGACGAGCATCGACATCCCCAACTCCGTCACCTCCATCGGCAACTATGCGTTTTATGGCTGCAGCGGCCTGACGAGCGTCACCATCGGCAACTCCGTCACCTCCATCGGCAACTATGCGTTCTCTGGCTGCAATAACCTACAGCAATTAACATGGAATGCGAAGAATTGCAGTTCAAGAGGTAATATGTCAACATCAAATATAGAGTTGGTAACAATTGGTGATGAAGTTGAGTTGATTCCTGATAGTTTTGTTAATGGCTCAAGAATTACGAACGTGACCATCCCCAACTCCGTCACCTCCATCGGCAACTATGCGTTCTCTGGCTGCAGCGGCCTGACGAGCATTACTGTCGCAAGCGGAAACCCGAAATATGATTCACGAAATAATTGCAATGCCATTATTGAAACGGCTTCCAGCACATTGATTACAGGCTGTAAGAATACTGTCATCGGCAACTCCGTCACCTCCATCGGCAACTATGCGTTTTATGAGTGCAGCAGCCTGACGAGCGTGACCATCCCCAACTCCGTCACCTCCATCGGCAGTTATGCGTTTTATGAGTGCAGTGGCCTGACGAGCGTGACCATCCCCAACTCCGTCACCTCCATCGGCGAATGGGCGTTCGAATGCTGCAGTGGCCTGACGAGCGTGACCATCGGCAACTCGGTCACCTCCATCGGCTCTGGCGCGTTCTTTGGCTGCAGCCTGACGAGCATCAACATTCCCAACTCTGTTATCTCTATTGGCGACGACGCGTTTTCATGTTGTGATTTTACAAGTATTGACATCCCCAACTCCGTCACAACAATTGGTTATAGTGCTTTTTCAAGCTGCACCAGTTTGATGAGTGTCACTATCCCAGAGTCTATTACTACTATTAGTGGCGGCTTGTTCTCTGCTTGCACCAGCCTGTACGATGTTAAAATCCCCAACTCTGTCACAACAATTGGCAGCGGGGCATTTTATTGGTGCTCATGGCTGTCGAGTATCGACATTCCCAAATCCGTCACCATCATCGGTAGTCAAGCTTTCGCATGGTCAGGTCTAAACGAAGTTACTATACCCTACTCTGTCACTACAATCGGCGATGAAGCATTCGCCAATTCTGACTTGACGAGAGTCACCATCCCTAGCTCTGTCACCGTAATCGGTAACGAGGTGTTTAATTATTGTTTCAACCTTAATGATGTGTATTGTTATATCATAGATTTAGCTAGTGTTTCCATGGGAAGTTCTGTTTTCAATCTTTATACCAATGACTATTCTAATCGCACTCTTCATGTGCCGGTGGGGTCGGTTGAGGCTTATCAGGTGGATGAAAATTGGTATCCGTATTTTGGGCAGATTGTGGAGATGGATTTGAAGGGAGATGCTAACATTGATGGAGTGTTTAATATTGGTGATATAACCGATACGATCGATTATTTGTTGGGTAAAGAGGTAGCGCCTTTCAGTGACGCTGGTGCTGACTTGAACGGCAACGGTCGAGTTGACCTGGGTGACCTTGTAGACCTCATCGACCTCCTCCTAAACTAACTTATCTTGTCCACGGATTACACAGATTAAACGGATTTATAATCTTTGTATATGGAGAGTAAGATTAAATATCAAGATCTGACCTTCGGCATCATCGGCGCAGCTATGGAAGTTCACAGTATCATCGGTTGTGGATTTACTGAGCCGCTTTATCAAGAGGCTTTTGAGGAAGAGTTGCGTTTGAGGAAAATCCCATATTCTAGAAAAAAGACTTTTCAGGTAACCTATAAAGATAAATTGTTAGAAAAAGTCTTTAGGCCTGATTTTGTGTGTTATGATAAAGTCATCGTTGAATTAAAGGCGGTTTCAGATTTAACAGATGAACACTATGCACAAATTTGCAATTATCTGAAAGCAACTGGAATGGAATTAGGTCTCCTGATTAACTTCGGTAAAAAATCTCTAGAATACAAACGCATAATTCGTAACTCAAAATGGGACAATATAAAGTCCACGGATTACACAGATTAAACATATTATTAATTGATGGCGCGGATGCCAAAAATCCCATTAATCCGTTTAATCTGTGGACAATAAAAAACAAATATTCGTAGTTAAGAAGATATGGCAGTTAAGAAAGAAACGATGACATTTGCCGCGTTGCAGAAGGAGATTAAGGGCGGCACTTTCAGGAATATCTACGTCCTGCAGGGCGAGGAACCTTACTTCATTGACCGCCTGCAGGAACTTATCATAGAAACGGCGCTTGATGAGGATCAGCGCGACTTTAACCTGTCGGTGTTCTATGGCAACAACGCCAATGTGCGTGAGGTTATCAGCACCTGCAAGCAGTATCCCACCTTTGCCGAGCGCAAGGTTGTTGTCGTGCGCGAGGCGCAGCTCATTGCCAAGCAGCCGGGCCATAAGAATGACCTGGACCTGTTTGCGTCATATGCTGAGCGTCCCCTACCCTCGACCGTGCTGGTCATCTGCCACAAGGAAGGTGCGTTGAAGAGTAAACCCTTCATGGATGCCCTGAAGGCTGCCAAGAGCGGCATTACCTTCGACTCCAACAAAGTGCGTGAGGGGCGTGACCTGGAGGCGATGATTACGGGCTACGCCAACTCGCTGGGCTGCAATATCGACCATAAGGCTACCAGTATGCTGGCAGACCACATCGGCACCGACATCGCCCGCTTGTACACTGAATTGGATAAATTGTCAATTCTTGCAGAAGACAAGAACATCACACCGCTGCTGATTGAGCAGAACATCGGCATCAGCAAGGATTTCAACATTTTTGAGTTGGAGGATGCCTTGAGCCGTCGCGATGCCCTTAAAGCCTTCCGTATTGTCGATTATTTTGAGCGCAATCCGAAGAATAATCCCACAATGGTGAGCGTGTCGATGCTGTTTTCCTTCTTCTCTGGTGTATTGCTGGCCTCGACAGCCAGTGACAAGTCGCCCGAGGGCATCATGGCTGCTGTTGGCACCCGCAGCGCATGGCGTGCCCGCAAGTTCCTCGAGACAACGCGGATGTACAACACGCGCTCGCTGGTTAACATCATCGGATACCTGCGCGAGTGTGACACCCGCAGCAAGGGCATCGGCTCCCGTCAGGACCAATATGCACTGCTTAAGGAACTAGTCTATAAAATTCTGCATGCATAGTTGGTTTTAGGCATTAGGCTCTAGGCGTTAGGCTTAAAGGGGAATTCAATATTCAAAATTTACTGTTGATTAATCGAAAAAGTGGCAGAAAATGCTGCTTTTTTGATGATATTTCATTACTTTTGCAGCAAATCAATCAACAGTAAACACTATGAGAAAAATATTTATCTTTTTAGCCTTCATTATGCTGACCTCTCTGTTTGGTCAAGCTGCTGCCAAGTATGTAGGCGGTGATATCTCGCTGTTAACCAAATATGAGGAGCGTGGAGCCCGCTATTTTGACGAGAACGGTGCCCGAATCACCGATGTACTTGGTTACCTCAAGTCCAATAGTATGAATGCCATGCGCGTGCGTCTGTTTGTGGACCCGTCACAGGCGGGCGCCGAGGACCAGGGAGAAGGCGTGTGCCAGGATTTACCGTTTGTCATCGCCCTGGGTCAACGCATCAAGGCCGAAGGCTTCAATCTGCTGCTGGATATCCACTACAGTGATACCTGGACCGACCCAGGCCAGCACAGCACGCCATCGTCATGGACCGTGACCAATGCTCTTGGCGACAGCGTATATTACTATACCCGTCGTGTACTCAATGCCATGATTGCTTCAGGAGCCACACCCGATTTTATCCAGGTGGGCAATGAGGTGACATACGGCATGCTGTGGCCCACAGGACACTGTTATCCCAGTGGCGCCAACTATGGCAACGGCACATTTGCCAATTTCGCCAACTACCTCAAGCGAGGAATCCAGGCTTGCCGCGAGGTGTGCCCTGCAGCCAAAATTATCGTGCACACAGAGATGAGCCGTGTTAGCAATGTGACCTCGTTTTATCAGTCGCTCCGCAATTATACCGATGACTATGACATCATCGGACTGAGCTACTACCCTTATTGGCATGGTGACCTGAGTGTTCTTGATGGCTTGTTGACGACACTTGAATCCACCTACCCCACCAAGAAAATCCAGATTGTTGAGACCGGATATCCCCATGCCTACTACCCCACTGCAGCCAGCTATGACTTGCAGTCGACCTGGCCTGCCACCGAAGCCGGGCAAAAGGCTTTTGCCCAGCAGTTGGTTGCAACATTGAATGCCCACAGCAACGTCAATGGCTTGTATTGGTGGTTCCCCGAGGCCAACGAATATGGCATCAACTATACCAATGCTGTCACTACCGACTGGTATAACTGCGGCTGGTGGGACAATGCTAACGGTCAGGTGATGGATGCCCTGTTCGAGATGGCCGGTTTCCTGGATGGTAGCGGTGACGATCCCGTAGAGCCTACCGACAGCGCGAGCATCTACATCGTGGGTGGCGAAGGCACTTGGAGCCTTACCGAGCCCATGGGCAAGATGACCAACTTGGGTAACGGCACCTATGTGGACACGTTGACTGTCAGTGCCCCGATTTATTTCGTGTTTGCCGATGGTGGTCCCGATGCCTGGGACAACAACTGGACGGCCTTTAACAGTACCTACCGTTATGGTCCCACCTCCACAACAACTATCACAACCGGAACTGTGTATGCCACAGCCAAGCGTAACAATGATTTCTCTTATTACTTCACGGGCGACGGCAGTGATTACCTGGTGACCTTCAACATTGATGACCTCACTTTCTGTCTTGACGTCATTGAGCCGCAACCTGTTGTCATGCCAGGTGATGTGAATGGTGACGGCATGGTCGGGATAGTCGATGTAACTACATTGATTGACTATATCCTGAATGGTGTAGCCACTAATTTCAACATCCTGAATGCCGATGCCGACCAGAACGGAACAATTGATATCTCAGATATAACGCTTGTCATCGACATGGTTTTGAATGGATAAAAAACAAAAAAAGATAGAACTAATGAAGAAATTACTTTTTGTGGCCAGTGTTTTGCTGGCGTTGGCCGCCAGCGGTCAATTCAAGAAAAATCTGCCAGGGTCAGTGCAGCAGTACTACCTCGAGAGGTCAGCATTTGAGAATATGAATGGTTTGACCATTAAATCTTCATTCTCAAATTGGTCAGGTCCGAGACCCAGTTTTGCACAGCCCCGCATGGTTGACGGCACAGAAATGATTGATGCCTTTATCGACATCGCCAATAGTGAAGTCATCCCCTTGTTAAAGGCTGCTGGAGTGAAGGTGAATTGCGAGTTTAAGGGTTTTGTCACGGCTCAAATCCCTATGCACCAGCTAGAGCAGATTCACCTGATTCCCGGTGTTACCAATGTCGAAATCAGCCGAGTCGTTGAATTGTGCTCTGACAGCACCTTGCGTGTGACTCATGCGGGTCAAGTGCTAAAAGGCAAGGAATATGGTTTGCCCAGGATGTACGATGGCACTGGTGTCGTCATTGGAATCATTGACTATGGCTTTGATTTCCAGCATATTGCGTTTAAAAAGGCTGACGGTGTGACCAATCGCATCAAGCGAGTGTATAATACCGCTGACACTACCGGCCATCCAGTGATAATCGGCGGTAATCAAGTAGCCGGTTCTGTATTTATGGGCGCTCAACTGGACACGATGACTACTGATGACCCCTCGGGTTATCACGGCACACACACTTCATGCCTTGCAGCGGGCACCCATTATAATGGCTATGGAGGTATGGCTCCCGGTGCAGATATCGTGATGTGTGCCCCTGCAACCTTCAAGTGGGGTTTTCTGGAAAGTGAAGTCGTCAATTGTATCAAGTACATCTTCTCCTACGCCGACAGTGTGAACAAGCCCTGTGTCATCAGCATGAGCGTGAGCACATCATTTGGCTCGCATGACGGCAATGATAGGGTTTCCAAGGCAGTGAGCCAACTCGTCGGGCCTGGCCGTGTATTTGTCATTGCCGCAGGCAACAATGCCACCAAATACCAGTATTCCTTTGGTCCGGCCACTGAAACCGATAACCGCATGAATATGTTGCTCGGCTGTTATAGTACATCCTATAACCACGGATATTATTATGACCATTTACAGATTGACTCTTGGGCTCGTGCGAAAAGTACGCGTCCAATCAACCAGTTTTTTATTTTTGACAAACAAACCCAGCGAATAGTTTGGCGTTCAGAATACTGTAACCTGTATCAACAAATAGATGCATCTGAAATCAGCGATTATTATGAATCCGGCTCTTCGGGGGATGGTTATTTGGAGGCAATGGTGGCACTTAATCCCAATAACAACAAATTCTGCCTCTCAAGTACAATACATAATTTGAGGTCTAAATCTTACACCGTTGACGCTGACGGGTACCGTACCAGCCGCTATCAGATTGGAGTTGCTGTATTCCCGCCCCATGTGATGAATCCCAGACAGCCCGACAGTTGCTATATTGACTCGTGGATGTACACTGGCAACGGACAGCGTACCAGATATTCCGGTGTAGTTTATGTGGATGAGGTTACAGAAAATGGCGATACCGTAACACGTGCCGTGTCAGATTACTTCAGCGCGCCTTCGGATATGGCTTCGATTGGTACCTATGCTGTCGCTGATTCCATTATTTCGGCTGGTGGATTTGTGGCACGCAACTATTATTATTCCTATAATCTGGGCACAACAACCTGGAATGATTCATATGTAATCGGTTCGTTCTACAAAACCACAAGTTTTGAAGGTTTGGGATATGGTCCTACTGGAAAAGCGTTGCCTACTGTAATGGCTCCTGGCTTTGATGTCGTATCTGCCGTGAGTCGATACAATAACTATGCTGTGAATGGTCCCTCGACTGTTTTGCGCCTTCCCGGCAACCACAACTATGCGGTATTGACTGGCACTTCGATGGCCGCTCCTACAGTGGCAGGTATTATCGCAGAATGGTTGCAGATTAATCCGAATCTCTCACCGGGTGACATCAAGAAAGTGATTGCCGCTACCGCTATTAAAGATGAATTCACCATGTCGGCCATTGATGGCGCACGCTATGGCCCCAATGGAAAGATTGACGCCATGGCTGGTGCCTTATACATTCTGGAGCGCAGTGTGCATTTTGGCGATGTGAACAATGATGGAGCAATTGATGTTGTAGACATGACGCTGATGATTGATTGTTTGCTTAACGGGATAGACTTTGTGATTGGCGATGGCTTTTATGTTAATGAGCCTGCACTGGATATCAACATGGATGGAACCTTTGATGTCGTCGATATCTCTTACGCGATTGACTTCATTCTTGGACGCATTGATTAATTAACAGATTGCTGTTTATAAACGACATGAGTTAGGGCTATGAAGTTGAAAAAAGTTATCATTTTTGCCAGCGTTTGCTTGATGATGCTGGCAACATGGGATGCGCAAGCCCAGCGCATCCTGCCTGTTACTGTCAGGCAATTTCTTGACGAGCGGGCTTTGAACGTCGGTGCAACCGAGCGGTTTATGCGGTTCTTCCCTCCCCGCATGGTTGACGGCAAGGAAATGGTTGATGCATTCATTGCCGTTAATGGAGATGATGCTATTGGAAAACTGCAGGCAGCAGGTGTTATCGTCAACTGCTGTTTTGACGGCTTTGTGACCGCTCAGATTCCGGTTGACGACCTTGTCACGGTGTCGATGATGCCTTGTGTCACCGATGTGGAAATCAGCGGCAGGATGATGCTGTGTACCGATTCCACATTGAGCGTGACACATGCGGCTCAGGTTCTCGACGGCATTCATAACGGGTTGCCTCAATCCTACGACGGAACTGGCGTAATTGTAGCAATCATGGATGTGGGCTATGACTATCAGCATCTTGCCTTCAGGCGTAGTGACAATACCTCGCTGACTCGCATCAAGAGGGTCTACAGTACGACCGACAGGTCTGGCCATCCCGCCCGTTACAACAAAAGAATCCGTCTGCCGGGGTCGGTCTTTATGGATGACGAGATTTATGGCCTGACCACCGATGACAGTAACAGTACACACGGCACCCACACTGCCAGCATTGCTGCTGGTGGCCATGTGGGCGGATATGGTGGCATGGCCCCTGGTGCGGACATTGTATTGTGCGCGCTCAGTGTCCTCGACGGCACAATTTCTGCCACCGAGCTTGCCAATTGCCTGCGCTATGTTGACAGCTATGCCGATAGTGTGGCCCAGCCCTACGTGGTTAGTATGAGCGTGAGTGCCTTCAGTGGTGCTCATGATGGACAGGACTATCTCTCGAATGTCGTTTCCCAGCTGATGGGTCCTGGCCGTTTTTTTGTGTTTGCTGCAGGTAATAACGGTGATGTGCGCATTTATTCATCCAAAGAAGCCAGTTCCGCCAATCCCTTGAATCTGCTTTTTAAATACAACAACGGAAACACGTCGGTAGATTCCACTTATTACTACCGCATTTGTATGGCTGATCTCTGGATGAGGTCCTCGGGGTGGAATTTCAATTACAGATTTCATTTCCTTGATCAGCAGACGGGTATGATAGTATGGCAATCTGATGTCTTCTCGGGGTCATCGAGGATTGAGTTACCTGAAATCAGCGAATATTTCACCCTTGACAACAGTGTGGACACCACAGGTTATCTTAGGGGGCAGGTCACATATTCGGTCTACGGCAAGAAGTATGAACTGATTCTTACAGTGCGCAACTTGGTGAACAAGAAATATACCGTCTCGGGCAATGTCAAGCGAGGCCGTTATGCAATTGGCGTTAGCATCTGGCCTAGTGATGACAGAATATCTTATATTGACGCTTGGACAAGTAATTCGGGCACCGGCTTTTCTCAATGGAATTCCGCGATAATTACCATGGATGGTGGAATAGCGTATAATTTCTATACACCAGCCAATAGCTCTTGTTCAATCAATTCCTATGCCGTGTGCGACTCGATTTTCTCGGCTGGAGCCTACGTTTCACGTAATAGCTATTATTCCCTGTTCAAGGGTAAAACAATTACTGATAACTCATTAACCATTGGAGATATTGCGCCATTTTCCAGCTATCAGGCGCAGGGGGCGGGACCGACAGGCAAGGCTTTGCCGACAATTTGTGCTCCTGGATGCTATGTGATATCCGCTGTGAGCCGTTATTCTTCCTATGCGCACAATAGCAACACATTGACAGTCATGAAAACCAGCGACGGCCATTATTGGGGCGCGATGAGCGGAACCTCGATGGCGGCTCCCACGGTTGCCGGAATTTTGGCTCAATGGCTGCAGGCCAAGCCGGATTTGTCGATTGCCGAAGCTAAGGATATCATGGCTCAGACAGCAATCAGGGACATGTATACCAGTGGGCCAAATGCTGCACATTTCGGTGCATATGGTAAAATCGATGCCTTGGCAGGCATGAAACTGATTCTTAGGCGCATGAATTATTATATCGGTGATGTCAATATGGATGGAGCCATCAATATGGGTGACCTCGTTGACATGATTGACTATCTCGTCGGTGATAATCCTGAAGCCATTGGTTTTGACAAACTAGCTGCCGACTTGGACCAGAATGGCATGATTGACGTTGGTGATTTGGTAGCATTGATTGATATAATGCTAAGTTCCGCAAGTTAAGAACCTGTGGAACTGAGTTCAAGTCTTATTTATAAATTGCTTAAATCTTATTTCGTCACGTCAATGAGGCCGTGGCCGGTCATTTCCTTAGGCTGCGGCAGACCCATGATTTGAAGTATCGAGGGAGCCACATCAGCCAGGCGTCCCGTGTTGATGATGAGTTCGGGATTCTCGGTGACGTAGATGACAGGCACGGGATTCAACGAGTGGGCTGTGTTGGGCGTGCCGTCGCTGTTGATGGCGTGGTCGGCATTGCCGTGGTCAGCAATGATGATGGCCTCGTAGCCCGTGGCGCGGGCAGCCTCAACCGTGTCATGTACACAGCGGTCAACAGCCTTGACAGCTTGGGTGATGGCATCATACACACCCGTGTGACCCACCATGTCGCCGTTGGCATAATTCACCACAATGAAGTCATACTTGTCTTCGCGGATGGCGGCAACGAGCTTGTCGCGAACCTCAAAGGCGCTCATTTCGGGCTTCAGGTCGTAGGTTGCCACGTCGGGTGACGGCACCAGGATGCGGTCCTCGTTCTCGAAGGGCTGTTCCCTGCCACCGCTGAAGAAGAAAGTCACATGGGCATATTTCTCGGTCTCGGCGATGTGCAGCTGCTTCAAGCCCAGCGAGGAAAGATACTCCGACATGGTATTGTTGACATTTTCCTTGGGGAACAGGATGTGCATACCCTTGAAGGTCGGGTCGTAGGGCGTCATGCAGTAGTATTGCAGATTGGGGATGACCTTCATGCCGTCCTCGGGCTTATCCTCCTGTGTCAGGGCGATGGTAATCTGCTTGGCGCGGTCGTTACGGAAGTTGAAGAAGATGACCACATCACCCTCCTGGATACGGCCGTCAACGGTCGAGTTGACGATGGGCTTGATGAACTCGTCAGTCACGCCCTCGTCATAGGATTCCTGGATGGCTTTCACCATGTCGTCACTCTGCTTGCCGACACCGGCGGTCAGCATATCGTAGGCCACTTTGATACGGTCCCAGTTGTTGTTGCGGTCCATCGCATAGTAGCGTCCGATAACCGTTGCCACGGTTCCAGCACTTTCTTTGCAGTGTTCCACTACGGTGTTCACAAAGCCCTTGCCGCTCTCAGGGTCGGTGTCACGGCCGTCCATAAAGCAATGAACGTACACCTTCTCCAGACCGTACTGCTTGGCGATGTCACATAATGCCATCAGGTGTTCCTGCGAGCTGTGAACGCCGCCTGTGCTCGTCAGACCCATGATGTGCAGGGACTTGCCATTTTCCTTGGCATAGGTGTAGGCGTTCACGATTTCGGGGTTCTTGAGGATGGAGCCATCAGCGATGCTCTTGTTGATTTTCACCAGGTCCTGATAGACCACGCGGCCGCCACCAATGTTCAGGTGACCCACCTCGCTGTTACCCATCTGACCGTCGGGCAAACCAACGTCTTCGCCACACGCCTTGAGCGTGCTGTGCGGATAAGCGGCGCGCAGGAAGTCCAGATAAGGCGTCGGCGTGCTGTAGATCGCGTTGCTGTGACCCTTGGGACCCTCGCCCCAACCATCTAATATAATCAATATTGCTTTCTTTGCCATAAGTATAGAATTTTACCTGTTTTTAAGTATAAACCTGATTTTGGGCTGCAAAGTTAGTAAAAAGATTTGACTTTGCGGTTTTTGCGTTTTATAATTTGAAGTGGCGCCAGAGGGGGCGGGGGATGCGGCGCCAGAGGGCGGTCAGGATGGCGTAGCGCCAGTCGATGACCTGGATGTGGCGTTTGTTCTTGATGGCGCGGACGATTTGGCGGGCGACTTTCTCGGGCTTGAGCATCATCGGGTAATGGAAATTGTCATTGAGCAAGTCGGTGTTGACAAAGCCCGGGCGGATGTCCGTGAAGCGGATGTTGAGTCCTCGCGCGTTGGCCTGTTGTTCCAGGGATTGGAGATAGACATTCTGGAATGCTTTTGTGGCAGAATAGGACGGTGCGGGTCCCAATCCCTTGGTGCCTGCTATGCTGGTGATAGCGGCAATGTGCCCCTCGCCTCGCTCGGCGAAGTAGCGGTAAGCCTCCCCTATCATGCGGGTAAATCCCATGCCGTTGGTATTAACGGTGTTGAGTTCGATTTCGGGCGTGAGTGTGCGGTTCTGCTTGCCTATGCCCGATGCATAAAAGAAAAGATCCATGCCACCCAAGCGGTCAATCAGTTCACGCAGTCGTGCCGTCGCATCGTCGGCAGTTACGTCGATGGCCTGCACCTCTACCCTATCCGATGCCAGCAGTTTCAGCGCTTGCAGACGGTCTTCGCGACGTGCTGCCACACCCAAAAGATGTCCCTCAGCCAGCAGCAGCTTTGCCACTTCCAGCCCCATGCCCGATGATGCGCCGATGATAACTACTCTTTTCATTATAACCTTAGTTTTTAGTCCTTAGTTGGCATTCGCAAAAAGCTAAAAGCTAATCATTCAACTGTTGACGGACGCTTTCCTCGTGGATGGTCTGCATGATTTCTTGCACAAACTCATTGGTAAGACCCAATGATTGTCCTTCGCTGATACGAGCATTGATGACTTCTTGATAACGCTTGGGTTGCACAATCTGGAGTCCCTGCTGCCGCTTGTATTGGCCTATTTGCCGGGAGACATTCATACGTCGCGCCAACACTGCCAGCAGTTCGTGGTCGCAATCGTCAATCTGCTGCCTGAGCAGTGCCAGCTCATCCTCAATTGGGGCTCCGGAACGGATAACCAGATGGTCAAGGATGTTTTTGAGTATTTCGGGCTTAATCTGTTGGACGCTGTCGCTCAAGGCGTGGTCAGGGTCGCAATGACTCTCTATCATCAGTCCGTCAAAGCCCATGTCCAATGCCTGCTGTGTTAACGGCTCGACAAACTCCCGCTTGCCTCCGATGTGTGACGGATCGCACAGGATGGTCATCGCTGGGGCATGGCGTCGCAGTTCAAAGGGGATGTGCCATTGCGGGTCGTTGCGGTAGATGTGGGCACCTGCCGAACTGAATCCGCGATGTACGGCACCCAGCCGTGTGATTCCCGCATTAAACAGGCGTTGCAGAGCCCCCATCCACAGGTCAAGGTCGGGATTTAGCGGATTCTTGACCAGCACGGTCACATCATCGTGCCCTTGTAGTGTGTCGGCTATTGCCTGCATGGCAAATGGATTGGCGGTTGTCCTGGCACCTACCCACAGGATATCGATTCCGGCAGCCAAGGCGTCATGCACATGCTCAATGGTCGCCACCTCGGTGGCTACAAGCATTCCAGTTTCCCGTTTTACCTGCTGAAGCCATGCCAGTCCGCGGTTGCCCACACCTTCAAAGCAGCCTGGAGTCGTGCGCGGTTTCCAGATGCCAGCCCTGAAAACCTTCACGCCAGCACGATGCAACGCCCTTGCCGTGTCGAGGGTTTGTTGCTCACTCTCGGCACTGCAAGGCCCCGCGATGATGAGGGGAGACCCGCCATCAACGTCAGGAAACTTCAACGCTTCAATATCCTGTAAATCCATTTGATGTTGGTTTTATCAAACAACATGAACAACTAGAGACTATATAAACAACAATAAAATTAAAGAAAGTAGTTTAAGTTGTTTTTTGTTGTTCAAGTGTTTGACATTAGCCTGTTGTTTGATAGAGATCAGCAGGCTTTGAAACTCATGTCGAGGGACTTGATGGAGTGTGTGAGGGCTCCCACCGAGATGTAGTCCACACCACATTCGCCATAGGCACGCAGCGTGTCGATGGTGATACCGCCGCTGGACTCGGTTTCTACCCTGCCATTGATGATCTCAACAGCCTTGCGGGTATTCTCTACGCTGAAGTTATCGAGCATCACACGGTCCACGCCGCCATGGTCGAGCACCTGTTGCAACTCGTCGAAGTTGCGAACCTCAATTTCAATTTTCAGGTTTTTGCCGTTGTCCTTGCACCACTGCTGGGCTTTTTCGATAGCTGGAACAATGCCGCCGGCAAAGTCCACATGGTTGTCCTTGAGCAGAATCATGTCAAACAGGCCGATGCGGTGGTTGCAGCCGCCGCCGATCTTGACAGCCTCTTTCTCGAGCATGCGCATGCCAGGCGTGGTCTTGCGGGTGTCCAGGACGCGGGTCTTGAGGCCCTCCAGGCACTTGGCATAGCGGGCGGTGGTCGTTGCCACGCCGCTCATGCGCTGCATGATGTTGAGCATCAGTCGCTCGGTCTGCAACAGGGAACGCACCTTGCCGGTAACGACAAAAGCGATGTCGCCAGGTTTCACATGGGCACCATCTCCGATAAAGACTTCCATCTGCAGTTCGGGGTCAAACTTCTCAAACACTCGGCGAGCTATCTCCACACCGGCCAGAATGCCTTCTTCCTTAACAATCAGACGTTGGCGCCCCATCGCGTCGGCAGGGATGCAGCACAGGGTCGTAGCGTCACCGTCACCGATATCCTCGGCAAAAGCCAAGTCAATCAGTTCATCAATCAGTTCTTCTCTTGTTTTCATATATATCTCAGTTTTAAGTTTTTAGTTTTAAGTTGTAAGTACGATTTCTATCGCCTGAAATAATGAGCTAATAGCAAGGTGCTAAATCTCGACTACAAAATTACGGATAATTCTGTGGATTTGCTATTTTTGCACCCAAAAATATAAAAAAACAGCATTTATGAAGATTACACTTGCCGTCGTCGGTAAAACCGAAGTTGGATTTGTCCGTCAAGGCATCGAGGAATATGTCAAGCGCTTGCAGCATTATGTGCAGTTCAACATCCAGTACATCGGCGACGTGAAAGCCACCCGCAACATGAGCGAGGCACAGCAAAAGGTTGCCGAGGGCAAGGCATTGCTTGCTGCCCTTGACACGAGCGACCATGTGGTACTGCTCGACGAGCATGGCATCGAGCGCACGTCGGTGGACTACAGCCAGTGGCTCCAACGTCGTATGGCGAGCGGTTGCAAGCGGTTGGTGTTTGTCGTGGGAGGACCTTACGGTTTTTCGCCCGAAGTATATGAACGAGCCAACGAAAAGATTTCGCTGAGCAAGATGACCTTCCCTCATGAGCTGGTGCGCCTCATCTTTGTGGAGCAACTCTATCGGGCTTTCACCATCCTCAGGCACGAGCCTTATCATCATGAGTAATAGCGGGTCATCGTCCGTGTGTGGAAATCTAAAAACAAAGGAACTAAATATATGAAAAATATTATTTGTCTATTAATTGCGCTTTTGCTAGTGACGGCAATGGATGTTGAAGGCAAGTCCTATTACAACACGGCAGCCAATGGTTTTGGCGGCTTGTACCCTCACCCAGGCATGCGTATGGCAGGGCGTTACAAGGCAGTTGTTGATGACCGTCTTGTCGAGGAGAACGCCACGCTTGCCACAGCCCTGACCATCGATACGATGGAAATTGCCAGCAGCACCTACCGCTACCAGTTGCGCCTTGCCAACCTCAACAACCGTCAGGGCAAGACCAAATCCATCAAAAACCCGATGACGGGCGGTACAACCCTCATTACCAGTCCGCGCTGGGGTTTGGTTTTCAATATGGATGATAACGGCAACTATTGTGCTGTGGTTCTCAACTGCGATAACAGCGTCCCCTATGACGATATCACGGACCAACGTTCGATGCAAGTATCCTTAATCAAGTGTGACGGGAATGGTAACGAAATCGAGTTGGCAAGTGAAACATTGCAGCGTGGCGTTTCACTTGAGGACGACCTGAATACCGTTTGCGTTGACGTCAATGAGCGCAGTGTGCAGGTATCCATTGGAAAAGACGAGTTGACACAGGTGCTGGAAGCCGCTCTCTCCCGCCCCACCGGGATGGTGCGTGTGGGCTATCTTGTGGGACCAGGTTCACGTGTGTCTGTCGAGCGAGCCGTGCTCACTATCGACAACGAGAGGCAGGTGACCGCTTCCACGTTGTGGACGTTACAAGCCCTGGATGAGTACTTGGCAAACAGCACAGACCCTGTCGAGGGCTACTGGCGTTATCTGGACCGAGACATGGAGGACAAGTGGTTGCGGCTGGGCGGACGTTACACGCTGGCCGTGGTGCGTGCCGATGACGGCTATGACCTGATTTACATCGCGGGAGCTCAAGTCAAGAAGTCCCTATGGCAGCCTGGCATGCTGAAGGGCCACATGGTAAAGACGCAGTTTATCGGCAACTATGACCTGCGATGGATTGACGCCACGATGGAGCCTATTGACGATGACTGCTACGCCAGTGTTGAGAATGGTGTTATCCTGACGCTAAACTTCCCAATTTTCAAGAGTCAGGTGCGGTTTGCCAAGGTGATGAATCTTGAAGATTTAGGCATTTAATTTGTCAGTTAAAAAGAAAGCACTACTTACGCCTAAGATAGGCTGCGCCTTGACATAAAAAAAGAATGGATTCTTTTTGTTATGTGTTCGGCTTGTACTACCTTTGCGCCCGATTTTTTAAACAAGTTTCATTAATTATACAAAACAATGAAGAAAGTTTTATTAATTATTGCAGCCATGTTTGCTATGGCACAGATGAATGTGAGCGCTGCTAATTACGCCGCAAATAACGAAGCCGCCACCGCTGTTGCCGCTGCCGATGAGGACACCGACAACGATTGGGGCTATTCCCATCCCTTTGAAACGGAGCCCAAAGAGCATTGGAGCATCACTACCAGCGGTTTTTACTTGGGTATGGGCGTGAAGCACAACTGGGACGCCATCAACAACAGCTTCGAAGTTGGTTTATTGAATGTCATTGCCGTTAAGTATAATACACTGCATGGCCAGTGCTTCTCGCTGGGTGCCGGTATCCACCATCGCTCCTACAGTATCAAGCGCCCCATCATGCTGGTGCGTGAGAATGGTGTTGTCGTTAATGGTACTTATCCATCGGAAAATGTTGATGCCATCAAGAACCGCAGCTCCAACCTGAACCAGTGGACGGTGCAGTTCCCGCTGATTTTCACCCAGCGCATCTATAAGAAACTGGGCATCAGCATTGCCGGCATTATGAACTGGAACACTTATGCCCGCGTAGATAACCATTATGAGCTGGACAACGTGGTGCACGATATCAAGTACAAGGGTCTGAAGCAGAACAAGCTCAACTTTGACATCATGGGTGCACTTACCGTTGATGGCTGCGGCCTCTACTGCCGCTACAGCCCTGGTAAGTACTTCAAGGAAGGCTATGGTCCCGAAATCAAGAACACTTGGACCCTGGGTCTCGTGCTGGCCTTGTAATTGCAGACAATAGAACGTTATAATGGAAAAGACGGAAATCCCATTTTCTGGAATTTCCGTCTTTTTTTTCGTTTTTTTTGTTACAAAACCGCTTGTCTTGCGTTTTATAGGTGAAGGTCCTCCACAAGAGGAACACAGAGTAGAGAAAGAATGGGACAACCTGACCGCATAACCACCGCATTCACAGCTTTGAGGGAGCAGATGCTCTCGCTGGCCGAACGCATCACAGGCAACCATGACGATGCTGCCGATGCGGTACAGGACGCATTCGTAAAACTGTGGCAGCAACGTGGACGGTATGAAAGTGTCCGCCATGCCAAGGGGGCAGCAGTGATGACAGTACGCACCACAAGTATTGACATGGCACGTCACAACAGCCATCAAACCGACGTTTCCCTTGACCAAGTCACCGACACCGTCGAGGAAGTAAACGACAATGACCGCAGTCTTGCTTACAATCAGGTGCGCCGCATCATCGACAATGACCTCTCGCACAACCAGCGGTTGATTATCGACCTGAGGGAAATGGAGGGGATGGAGTTTGACGACATCGCCAAGCGCATGAACATGACACCAGCCAACGTGCGGGTGGAACTGAGCCGGGCACGTAAACGCGTGCGTGAAATTTACCAATCAAGAATCATGGAGAAGAAATCATGAACAAGAGACTTAACATAAGCAGCCAAGCCGAACTGGAGCAGCTCATCAACCGCTACTTTGACGGCGAAACCACCGTTCAGGATGAACAGGCATTGCGCGAAACCCTCGCTGACTGCCCCTGGAGCAGCGACGTGATTGACGAGGCACGCTTCACGATGGGCTACTTTGCCGCACATCGCAACGAGCAGCAACGTGTGGCCAAGAAGACCAACCACCGCCAGATCATCGGCATCGCAGCCTCGATAGCCATCATTCTTGCTATAGGAGGTTATGCCCTGTGGCATCAGCAACAGTCAAACGATGTTTGCATTGCCTATGTTAACGGCAATGTTGTGGACGACAACGACAAGGTCATGGCACTGATTGCTAATGACATGAGCAAGATGGACAATGCCGCCAATGCCATGACCCATCAACTCTCTAGCCTGGGCGAAGCCCTTGAACTTGACAACGAATAAAATGATAACCGATATGAAGCGAATTACTATCATTATCCTGACCTGCCTACTGACATCGATAGCAGCAATGGCACAGAACGGCTTGAACATCAATCGCCTGTTTGACGGACGATACAAAAAAGCGGCTGGCGCCACCGAGATCATCGTGACTGGAGCTCAGGCCCGCGAAATCGGATTGACCGTCTATCACAGCCTGAGCGTAACAGACAAGAGTCAGGCCAATCTTGTCGAGGCACTGGTTGTAAAAGACGGTGCACAGGCTGTCGACAAAGAAGTGGAATACCGCAACGGACAACTCTATTACGGCTTTTACACGATGAAAAAGAGTAAACACGACAACCGTTACATCTTCTACTTGAATCAGAACCTGGCTCGCAAATCTCCCCAAAACATCGTCACGCTCATCTATATGGAAGGGCTTGCCAATCAAGACGAAATCAAGAAACTCATTCGTAAATAATCACTCAACAAAATCATAAGGAAATGAAAAAGATTGTACTTTTATTCGCAACAATGCTTGTCATGGCACAAGCACAGGCCACTGCCCCCGATACGGTGACCGTCATCGAACAACCCAACCAGGTCATTATCACCGAGACACCAACTGGTTCACAAGTAAAGGTGATTGGCTCAAAGGAAGAAGACGATTACAGTTACACCTATACGATGCAGCACTCGGGAAATGACACAGTACACACTTCGCAGTCCACCGACTGGGAACTGAACCTGCCTTTCAAGAAGAGCAGCAACAAGGAGTACCACTGGAGCATCGTTTGTTCGGGATTATACATAGGAGCAGGTCTTAGTACTTCCTATGACCTTGTGAACAACAGTTTTAACTGGGGCTTACTGCATATCGTCGGCATCAATTACAGCACTTTGCATGGCCAAGAGATCTCTTTTGGTATTGGCTATGACAACAAGCGTTTCTCGCTTAAGCGCCCCAACTGTTTTGCCATGGACGAAACGACTAACATTGTGGGTATCGACTCATATCCAGAGGGCACCGTTGACCTTTCTTCGGTCCTCTCGGTCAGAGCCATACAATTTCCGCTCCAATTCCAGCAGTTCTTCGGAAAGAATTTTCACATCACACTGGGTGGTACCATGAACTGGAACGTTTATGCCAAGTGCAACACCCATTATAAGGTCAACAAGACCCACTATGACGTATCTTATCGCGGCATCAAGCAGAATAAGCTGACATTTGATGTCTATGGCGCTTTGTCCTATAATCGCATTGGCATTTACTGCCGCTATAGCCCCTGTAATATGTTCAAACAAGGCTTCGGCCCGGAAATCAAGAACACCTGGATGCTGGGCGCTGCCATTGCCTTGTAAAAATAATGAAATATCGTTTATTTAAAAAACGGGAGAGCCGCAAACGACTCTCCCGTTATTTTACAGGAAGGGGTTGTGGCGTTTCTCGTCGGCGACGGTGGTTGTGGGACCGTGGCCCGAGGCGATGACGGTCTCGTCGGGGAGCGGGAGGATTTTCTCACGGATGCTGTTGATGAGCTGCGCCATGTCGCCGCCCCACAGGTCGGTGCGCCCCACACTGCCGTTGAAGATGGTGTCGCCGCTGATGAGCAGTCCGCTCTGCGGCAAGTAGAATGCCAGTCCGCCAGGACTATGGCCGGGGACGTGGAGCACCTGGATGGGTTCGTCACCCAGCGTGAGGACATCACCCTCGGCCAAATTGCGGTCGATGGTCAATGCCTCGCACTCGATGTTGATGCCAAACAGCGCTATTTGCTCGGGCAGGTCACGACCCAATTGGGCATCCAGCATGCTGCCGCATACGTCAGCACCAGTCTGGTCGGCTAGCCAGCGCGCCCCCGTGATATGGTCGATGTGCAGGTGAGTCAAGAGCACGTGTTTCACCTTCAAGTGATTGTCGGTGATGATTTTGGTCACCATTTCGCGCTCGCCATCGCGCATCATGCCCGGATCAACGACGGCGGCCTCAAGCGAAGCCTCGTCCCACAGGATATACATATTCTCGCCAAACGGGTTGACGGTCATTATATTTGCATTCATAGTCCTTAGTTTTTAGTCCTTAGTCCTTAGTCCTTAGTTTTTAGTTTTTAGTCCTTAGTCCTTAGTCCTTAGTCCTTAGTTGTCAGTCCATACACCATACACGCGCCGCAGGCGCAAATCCACCCTACACAGCGCTGAAAGCGCTTACAACGGTAAATAGAGGACTTTTTTGGTTTTGAAAAATTCTTCCTTGAAGTAGCTGGAAAGTTCGTCAATCAGTACCTTGCTTCTGTAGCCGGCAACCTCGCCGCTCAGGTCACCGCCCTTGAGGCAGATGAGTCCATTGGGTACGGCATTGCGGTCATCGCCAGCGATGAATTTCTTGACCAGTGGCACCATGTCACCCAGGTCCATCACCGCACGGCTCACAACGAAGTCAAATTTGCCTTTCACCTCCTTGACGTCGCCATGCTGGAAGGTGACATTCTTCAGCCCGATGCGCTCAGCGATATCCTGTGCCACGCGTAGCTTTTTGCCGATTCGGTCAACGAGATGGAAAGTCACCTCGGGGTAATAGATGGCGAGAGGGATTCCAGGGAATCCCCCACCCGTCCCTAAGTCCATTACCCGGGTGCCGGGCGTGAACTTGACAAACTTGATGATTCCCAGCGAGTGCAGGATGTGGTGAACTTCAAGATTATCGATGTCCTTGCGGGAGATGACGTTGATTTTGTCGTTCCACTCGGGATAAAGTGCCAAGAGCTGCTCGAATTGTTTACGTTGCCCCTCGGTCAGTTCTGGAAAGTATTTCAGGATATGTTCCATTGTCTAAAACCGCTCAATGATGCTCTCGTCACACAGAAAAGGTTCCAGGTCGGCATAAGGGATGGTGATTTTGGGCTCACCGACAGCTTCTACTGCCAGTTCGTTGGGCAAGAAGCTCCACGTCACGCCATTCTCGTCGAAATAGAAGTTGCGGGTCACCGTGATATTCTCAACATTGAAATAGCCCAGGTCATTCAACTGCTCATTGCCGGTGGCATTGTTCTGGGCCAGCAGCTGTTGCTTGAGCAACTGGCACACATCGGCCATTGCATCGTCACGGAACAGGCGGTTCACGTCGATATAGGTCTGTGTCTCGACATCAAAACTGTAGTAGCGATGGGTGACCGAAGTCACCTTATCGTTTTTCTTCACCACATCGACGCGCTCAAAAGTCACCACTCCGTTTTGGTTATAGAGAGGTGTGATGCGCGTACTGGTTACATACTTGAGGGTGGTCTGGTTTTCAGCTTCGGCGGCCTCGGCAGCTTCAGCATCGCTTAACGGGCCGCTCATGAAATCATACTGATGCATGCTGTTGGCTACCACCTGCTGCATCGCATCCTGCAGCGACAGCGAGTCGCCCGATTCCAGCACATAGGCGGCGAAGAGTCGCTGCAGGCTATCGAGCGATGCGCCAGTTGCCGTTGTCACGGGATAATCGATAGTGGCATCGGCAACGATAGTGCAACGCTCACCGTTGCTCATCGTGAAGCCCGAAGTATCGCTCAGGTGTTTTGTCTTGACGGTAATAGCGGGCTTGCCGTCACCGTTTTTGCTTGACCGTGACTTTCCGCACGATAGGAGTAATGCGGTGACCGACAGTAATATAAGCAGTGTTGTAACCTTCGTTTTCATTCGTTTTTGAACTAGTATGTAATGATTTATCTCGCTAAGGTACGACAAATTTGCCGAAAATCGACTTGTGAAATGGATTTTTTTCCCGTACTTTGCAAAAAAAATAGCTCTCAGTTGTCAATTCTAGTTCGCGGATGCCACTGACAACTGAAGACTGAAAACTGAAAACCAAGAGAATGAAGATAGGTGAATATAATGAACTGAGGATAAACCGTACCGTGGATTTCGGTGCCTACCTGATTGACGATGACACCCACGAGGTGTTGTTGCCCAAGCGCTACCTCACGCCCGAGATGAAGGTGGGAGACACCATTCGCGTGTTTGTCTATAACGACAGCGAGAACCGACCTGTGGCTACCACCGAGATTCCCAAGGCCGTGGTCGGGGATTTTGCTCTGATGCGCGTCAAGGCGGTGAACAAGGTGGGTGCATTCCTTGATTGGGGACTGACGGCTAAAGACCTGCTGGTGCCCTTCAGCGAGCAGCGGGTGGACATGCAGGCAGGACGCAGTTATATCGTGCGCGTTTATCTGGACGAGGCTAGCCATCGCATCGTCGCCAGCGCCAAACTCGCCAAATTCCTCAACCGAACCGAGCCCGACTATTACCATCGTGAGCGTGTCGAGGTGCTGGTCGTGCAGCGCAGCGACCTGGGCTATCGCGTCATCGTGGGTAATGCCCATTGGGGACAGATTTACCAAAACGAGATTTACCAGGATGTGAACGTCGGCGACAGGCTGACGGCCTTTGTCAAGCAGGTTCGCCCTGACGGCAAGGTGGATGTCACGCTTGCCAAAATCGAGAAAATGCGCGTCGACGATTTGGGAGACCGCATTGAGCTGTATCTCAAGGAACATGGCGGGGAAATGACACTCACCGACAAGAGTTCTCCCGAGGAAATCAGCAAAGTGTTCGAGTGCAGTAAGAAGGATTTCAAGAAGGCGCTGGGACTGTTGTACAAGCAGCAGAAGGTCACTCTTGGCGATACCGTGAAACTGGTCTGATAAGCGCTTCAGCGCTGTATAAGGTGTATTAGCGCCTGCGGCGCGTGTATGGTGTATGGACTAACAACTGAAAACTGAAAACTGAAAACTGAAAACTGAATAATGATAAGCAAAAAGGAATTGCGGCAGCAAATCAAGCAACTCAAGGCCATCACGCCTGTTGCCGTGCGTGAGGTGGAGGCTTCCATGGTGTTTAATGCCATCAAGGCGATGCCCGTTTGGCAGCAGGCCCAGCACATCCTGTGCTACTGGTCGCTGCCCGATGAGTTGCCCACGCATGAGAGCGTGAACCGCTGGCTTGCCGACGGCAAAAACATCTACCTGCCCCGCGTTAACGGGGATGACTTGGAGATAGTGCCCTACATTGGACCGGAAAGCCTTGACGATAACAATAAATTCCATATCGGCGAGCCTGTGGGTGACGCTGTGAGTGCATCGTGTCTGGAACTCATCATTGTGCCCGCTGTGGCCCTTGACGGCCATCGTAACCGGCTGGGACGCGGCAAGGGTTTCTATGACAGACTTCTCAGTACTACCGACTGCCCCACGATTGGAGTGGCTTGTGATTTCCAACTGGTGGAAGTAGTTCCCGTCGAGTCGCATGACCGTCCGCTGGACTGCATCGTCACCAGCGACACCGTGATTTGCGATGAGGCAAAGAAATCACTTTTCTGCTGAAGCCTAGATGAAGAGAATCATCGTTTTATTAATTACTGCATTTGCTTTGGCAATGCCCTCGATGCTTGCCGGCACAAAGGTGCAGCAGTTGCCTGTGGACCCCGAGTTGCGCGTGGGGCGTTTGGACAACGGCTTGACCTATTATATCCGTCACAATGGGCAACCGGCCGGGCGTGCCGAGTTCTGGCTGATTCAGAATACCGGTTCCCTTGTCGAGGAAGACAACGAACGCGGTTTGGCTCATTTCATTGAACATATCGCCTTTCAGGGAACGCGCAATTTCCCAAAAATCGATATGGTCAATATCCTGCAAAACAACGGTGTTTCCTACGGTAAGGACATCAACGCTTCGACAGGATTTGACGATACACGATTCCAGATTTCAAATGTTCCCACAGCGCGTGTAGAACTGCTGGACACCGTACTGCTCATGCTCAAGGACCTCTCTTATGAGCTCAATTTTGACGACCGAGCCATTGAGGAAGAACGCGGTGTGATTCAGGAGGAATGGCGCATGCACGCTGACCAGACGATGCGCATGTATGAAAACACGCTGCCCATTCTGCTGTCAGGGAGCCGTTATGCTTTCCGTATCCCCATCGGCGACATGACCGTTGTGAGAAATGTGACTCGCGGAGAATTGCTTTCGTTCTACCACCGCTGGTATTGCCCCGAACAGCAGGCTGTGGTAATTGTGGGGGATTTTGATGCCGAGAGGATGGAAATGGCTGTCAAGAAGACGTTTGGCCTGATTCCAAAACGATTCAACAGCGCCCCTAGTCCCGATTTGGGCACCATTCCTGACCATAACGGCGTTTCCTATGCCCTGCACAATGACCCCGAAGCCTCCAACACGATGGTTTATCTGATGTTTGAGCACGCACAGTTCCCGATGGAACAGCGCAACACGGCGACCTATCTGAAACACAACGTCATCTCCACCCTCATTCAGGAGATGCTCAACCGCAGGCTCGACGAACTGGTACGCACGGCTGACTCGCCAGTGGACTATGGCATGGTCTATGACCGCCAGTTTCTCGTTGCACGCTCCCGTGGCGCCCTCACGCTGGCGGCCCTCGCCAAGCATGGTTGCTCGCTGGAGGCGTTGGATACCCTTGTGACCTATGCCGTCCGTGCCCGACAACACGGCTTTACTGACACAGAATTCAAACGTGCCAAGCAGAACGTTCATTCCGTCTATGCCGACCTGCAGAGCGAAGCCAATACCCGCACAAGCCGAGAATATGCCGACGAATATATGGACCATTATGCCAATGGTGGCTATATTCCGGGAGTCGTTGCCGAGTCAAAAATGCTGCTGGATGAGCTCGAACGCATCACGCTCGACGAGGTGAATGCCTATCTGCAGCAAGTCATCGGCAAGGACAATGTGAGTGTGTTGATTTCAGGGCCCCAGTCGATAGGTAAGAACAACAACTATCCCACTTCAAGGGATGTCATTTCCCACTTCAGCCGCATCTACAGCACCCCGCAGTCGCCATACATCGACTCGACGGCCGACGACAAACTGATAGAAATAGAGCCCATTGCCGGTGCCATCGTCAACGAAACGTTTGAGCCCGAAACGGGCATTACTACGATGACCCTGCGCAATGGCGCTACGGTAAGGCTCAAGCCCACGACGTTCAAGAACAACGAGGTGCTGTTCAACGCCTTCAGCCTGGGTGGCGAATGGGCCTATGGGGACACAGCCGACATCAACGTGCGCCTGATGGACCAGGTCATTGAAAACTGTGCTCTTGGTGGCCACACCATCAACCAGCTCAACCGCATGATGAGCGGTCGCCAGCTGGGCATCTCCTTTATCCTCAATGACCCCAACGAGCAGTTGAGTGGCGGCTGCCAGAGTGCCGACCTGGAGACGCTGCTGCAGCTGTGTTATCTTTATTTCACTGATGTGAGCCTTGACCAGGAAGCCTTTCAGAGCATCAAGACCCGTATCCGTTCACAGTTGTCACAAGCCAGCTATAATCCCAAAATGACCTATAGCGATTCCATCGGCAGCACCATCTATTGCGGCAATCCCATGTATCGCAATATTCGCCCCGAAGAGGTCGATGCCTTGGATGGCGAACGTGTGCTGGAACTCTACCGCCAGCGTGTCGCCAATGCGGGCGATTATACCTTCTCGCTGGTGGGAGCCTTTACCGTCGACGAGGTGCGGCCGCTGATTCGCAAATACTTGGCTTCCCTGCCTGACGAGGGCGTGCGCGAAAGTTTTGGCGGCTACCGTCCCGTGATGGCAACGGGCATGGTGGACAATTTCTTTGAGGTGCCGATGCGTAACCCCAAGTCTTCGGTCTATGTGTCTATCATGGGTGATAAGCCCTATAGTTATGATGATGAATTCATGATGGACCTTGTCGGCGAATCGGTGGGAACGGCGCTGCTGACCTATCTGCGCCACGAGAAGCACGGTATCTATGATGTCGCTGCCGACGGCTCATTGTCGATTTACCACAATCGCTGGATGATCAATTATGAGTTCGAGACCAGTACTGCCGACCGCGACAGCATGCTTGAGTATGCCGAAGAGGCTACCACAGCAGTTTTTTACAGTGGTATCAGTGAGGATTTGTTCGGCAAAATCAAGGAACGGGTCACCCGCGAACACGAGAGCGCACTGCAGACCAATGCTTACTGGATGCGCGCCCTGCAGCAGCGCGCCTTGGGAATTGACATCATCGGCGGCTTTGACCACCTTTTCCCCACCCTCACCTACGACCAGTTCAACCACTACATCCAATCCCTGCAACCCCACACCCGCCTCCGCATCGTCATGAACTAGAAACCCCGCAAATCATTGATTTACGGGGCTGTGTATGATGGATTTGGCGGCTATTGCCGCCGTGTATGGTGTATGGAATGATAACTGAGGCGGTAGGCATTAGGGGGCGGATGCTCCTAAAGCCTAAAAACTAGAGCCTAAAGCCTAGAAATTGAAGTGGAGCTGGATGCGGACGCCGTGGCGGTCGCTGCCGGCGTTATCGCGGTAGTTGAGGCGCCACACGTAGTCCACCCTCAAGACAGTGAAAATGTTGTCGATGCCCACGGCAGCCTCCATATAAGGCCTCGCCTTGGCTTGGCCAGTTAGGAATGAGGAGTTAGGAGTCAGAAGTGTAAGTGAAGAGAATTCCTCACTCCTAACTCCTAACTCCTCATTATAGTCCCTGCGGGATCCCCAGAGGCCGCGCAGGGTGAAGACTTCTCGCAGGCGCAGCTTTTTGATAAGCGGCAGGCGGTTCATCAGCACGCCGTTGCCCCAATAGGTAAGGTCCCAGGACAGGGCCTTGTCATGGATGAATTCCAAGGGTTTCATCAGGGCATAGCTTTCGGGCTGGATGGTATAAGAAAGGTTCACGTTGGGCAACAGCAGTTCGGGAAGAGGTACACGGCTCCATACCTTGGCACCCTTGACGATGACGTCGGCATAGCCGAAGGCCGAGAACCAAAACCGCTTCTGCAAACTCAGCTCAGTCTTGTTGACCTCACAGTCGCCACCCATGAAGCCCTTGGGCATATAGGTCTGTGTCAGGGTGATGATGGGAGCATCCATATTGATGGGAATGCGCACCGACCGCGCCTGGTAAAATGTTTCACCCGGGGCAAAACGCAGCTGGGCGGTGAATCCCGCAGTAGTGTAGCGGCCAACCCCTAATTCATCACTCCAAGTTCCCAAGTCATGGGCATTGTGTTCGATGCCCAGGGCGATAGAGAAGTGGTTGTACCATTCACGACGGTACTCCAGGCGTGTCGTGCGCAGGTAGTGCAACCCCACCTCTTTGTGTCGACGCAGGGTGAGAAAGACGTTGTCGGCATTGGTATACAGGTTGTGTTCTCCCAAACGACTCACGTCATAACGGTGAGTCAGGCGCAGGCTATGGATAGGAAACTCCTGGTCGAGGGCTTTCTTGGGCGTGAAGGAATATTCCAATGAGCCCATATATTTGAACTTGCGGTCCTTGAAGCCGTAGGCAGCATAGCCGCGGGCAAACCACTGGCGACTAAGGTTGACGGTGGTCAAGCCTCCCAGCCTCAGGCGAAAGCCTTCAAGCGAGTTGCCGCTGATGATGGAGTTGACGGGGCCGATGTCAAATTTGCTGACCTTGGCCGTGGGGATATAGCCATTGACCATGACCAGGATGACCTGCTCGGCCCAATAGAAAAGTTTGGAGCCACGCAAGCGCTTCATCAGCCCCCGCATCGTCGCTGTGGTGGTGCGCACCTGGGACGGGCGGTATTCCTGCCAGAATTCATCGGGCATGAATGCCGCACTGCCATCGACCTTCTGCTCCTGCTTGTCAGAAAAGATGCCTCCTTCAGGCCGTTGAAAATTGTGGTTACGGTAAGTCGTCTCGCGGCGGGCAAACACCTCGGGCAAGCCTTGCATGAGTTTCATGCTGATTTCCACGTTGTCAAGCGTCTTGAGCCGCGAGCCGTTGGGGGCACGTTCAAAATTCTGCTCAATGCTCATGCGCTCCACATAATTGAGATTAATGTCGTGTGGCACGCCCATCGATATCCTCTTGATAAAATGCGTGGTGTCTTCAAGTGATACATACAGGCGGCCAATAAAGCCGAAGGTCTGCGGCGTAAATGGTACAAAACTCAATACCGCACACCGCTCTCCATCAATCGTTACAGTGTCATTGAGATAGAACTTGTAGAAATCCACAGCAATGCGCGAGAGCGGACTGACAAAACGGTTGCTCATCAGTGTAACATCGTTCTGGAAAATGTCCACCTCACCCATGAAGTCATCGAGAATCTTCTTGACATTTTCTTGATTAATGCCCTCGTCGATGCCTGCGCTCTTCACGCCTAGAATCACCTGACGGTGGGCACTGGGGTCACGGCTATAGTAGTCGCGGGCCACAGTCTCCTTGATGGAAACGGGCAGGACGCGCTTTCCCGTGAGCAGTGATGTGTCGGCATACTCATCAACCCATCGTTGTTCCTCAGGTTTCTTGAGCAGTCCGTCCAGGTCGCCAAAGCCCATCATCATGCGCTCATACTGGTAGTAACCGTAATGCGGGTGCTGTCGTGGGTCGTTATCGTCGCGCCGACGGCGCAGGTCCTTGATAAGGTCCACTGCAGGGTTGTTCTTCTTGCTGTACTTCTCCTTGCCCTTGCGCACCACCAGTTCGTCCAATTCGACACCAGTGGCAACCAAGTCGATGAGTACAACATTCCCCTGCCCCGACTTGATGGGCACCTCCTTGGAACGATAGCCCATCGCCGAGACGCGCAACTTGTCGAAACGAGCACGTGAGTTAATGGTAAAACCGCCCATGTCGTTCGCCATAGTGCCCTCATCGGTGCCCACCAGAGTCACCGACGCATACGGAATGCCCTCGCGGCTCACCGAGTCACGCACCAAGCCGGTAATCTGCGTCACCGCCTGCTGTCCCGCTGCTGTCAAAGCAGCCAAAAGCACGACCACCAAGCACACGATATGTCGCAAAGAAGCCTCCACAATGACTGCAAAGGTAGTGCATTTTCTTATTGCCATTGCCATTAAAAGGCTATATTTTTGATAATTAAGGCGATTCCCCCTGTTAGGAGAACCGCCTTAAAAGATTAAAGACGAATCATTTACTTCATTGCCTTGATGACACGTATGGTGCCATCATTGTAGGTAATGAGAACAATAGTCGCGCCATTGACTTGAGTCATTTCCTGTCCCATCATGTTGAAATAACGGATATTGGTAACGCTTTTATCCTCGAAGATGGATTCAACCGCCACATCTACTAATTTGGGAATGACAAACACCAGTGTCGTCGTTTCACTGATCAGTTTACCGTCCTCTTGAGCTGTTGCTGTAATGGTAATCGTCACATCTTCGCCTTCTCGTGCTACCGAGACAGGATTATCGACTTTCACACCATCAATATACAGCAGTACCTCTCCATTACCAATGGCAGTGATGATGACCTCACCAAGACTGACAGTGGTTTGAATCGTCGGTGCCTCAGTTACTTCTATTATGACCTCAACTGGTTTGAATACGGCCTCGATAATCATGTCATCATCGACGGTCACACTCAAAGTTGGATTGGTGCCAAACATACTGTTGTTGAGCAGCCAATAGTCAAACTCAAAGCCTTCGGCAGGGACTCCTTCCAGCACGAGCTCTGTACCCATGGGATAAACCTGGCTAACTCCACCGTTCACACAACCCTGTTCCGGGTTATAGAAAATCTCAACACTGCACTGGACGGGGTGGAATACTGCCGTCAGATGGGTATTGACTAGCAACGGATAATCAAATTCCGCATCACGACTGATTTCCTCATCGCCCTGCAACCAATACTGGAACGCATAACCCGACATGGGGATAGCAATCAAGTGTAAGGTTGTGCCATAGTCGTACAAGCCCTCCTCGGGTTGTACACTACCACAACCTTCTGGCTCAATGCTGATAGTAAACAGTATTTGGCCTCCAGCAATCTGGGTCCATGTCGCCTCATATCCGTTTGAGCCATTATAGCCCTCCTGATCAAGTATGTTGGCAGTCTGAACCGTGAGCACATAGAAGCCATTGCCGATGGTGGCTGTTGTCAAATCCAGTTCAAAAGTTTCGTCACTCAACGAATGAATGGTAACGGAAGACAAGTCAACCGGTTTGCCATCGCATGACAACTTGATGTCATCGACAGTAAATGTCGAGACTTGAACAGGTTTATTGAACACTACCGTGAGTCGAGTGAGCGGCTCGCTCAATATCGCACCCTCGGCGGGCAAACCGCCAAAGGACTCTACCTTGAGTTCTGTGTCGGGTTTCGGCTCAAAAGTAATCAGATAATTCTCGGTAACGCCAGTCATATCGACCACATAGTGCAACAGGTTCTCATACAACGGTTCATGTCCATCACGCAGTGTGCGGTCGGTAGTCCATACATTGTCGGAATAGATTACCGTGTCATCGCTTTGTCGGATGACAGTCATCAATCTCTGCTTTCCGGCAGTCGGGTCAGGGACATTTCCGTAATTCCAACCCGGAGCGCCTGATGTCACTGTGAGCAGATACTCAGTATCACTCACCTGAGTGACAATGGCCGTTGAGACGGCAACCGAGGCCTGTGTGGCATTGGTGAAATGGATGATGTCGGGCAAGTCATCGGCGTCAGGAAGGTCATTGACGAGGAAGCCGCGCAAGGGTTTCTCACCCTTCATGCCAGCCGTGAAACCGTGAATCAGCTCATGCACACGCACAGTGTCAATAAGCGACAGATCAGGGTTATCGTAGCTTGTCACATGAGTGAATGAGGCATCATACTTTGTGAAGTGTCCAGTAAGGGAACTGAGCAACCACCATTGTGCATAGGTTTGTGACATGGCTTCGATGGTGCCAAAATTGTTGATGACATCCAAACCCAAATCGCCTTTATCACCATTCAGCAAAGAGAAGTCAATCAACAAGCCCTTGTTATTTTCGGTGATTTCGGGCTGAGCTGTAGTAATCTGCACATTGGAGGCATCACCATAGCCCTTATTGTTGATTAACAAGGCGAACTCTGACGGAATCATCGGCTCAACCTCATCGGTAAGCGGGGCGTCGCCAAAGACATCACGCTGCAGGAAATAGTCCAGTTCCAGGTCGGGCGACGGTTTCACCGTGAGCGTCTGAGGAGTCAACGAGCGCGTCACCAGTTCATTCACAAACGGGTCAATATAACTCAAGGTGCCAGCGAATGTGTATGCCCTATCCACTGTGGGAGCAGCATATTTTGTCGGAATGAACAGGACAGTGGCGATACCGGTCTCTTGGGCTGCCAGTGACCATCCGGCATCGAGTGCCAATTCACCCTCAAAGCCCTCTAGTGACTCGGGATTGACTTGGAACTCATGGCTTGTAGCGAGTTTGCCATCCTCGTCGGTCACAGTGAGGAAGAGTTTCACGTCACGCATGGCGACACTGTCACTACCATTATAGACCTTGAGGGTGGCACGGAAGGCCTGACGGGTCATCACCATGCGGCTCGAGAACTGTAGCGACACCGTCGAGCAAACCGAGTTGGACTCCTCCTCCATGTTCGCCTTGAAATCATTGAAGGCTGCTTCAAACATCTCTTCCATCGAGTTGAAGCTATTATACTGAGCATACTCGTCAAATTGACTACAATTGTCTATCAATTCTTTCAAATATGCAGCATCCATCTGCGGTTGGAGGTCATCAGTGCCTTGCTCAGTGTTGCTGATTCGTTGAACGAATTCTCTCAACTGCTCCTCACTGATGCTTTGAGGTTTAAGAGGCAACAGATTCTCGAAGCTGAATTCGTCATCAGAAATCGTCGAGACATATTCCATGAATCGGGCAATGGTCTCATCATCCTCAGTTAACCAGATGCTGTCCCCAAACAATTCATCAAACGCCTTTTCGATATATTGAGAATAGGCTATGAAGTCAATCAGTTGTTTGCTGAACTCATCAGCCCAATCAATGCCAGTGTTGGTGCCGTAGTTTTCAGCTCTCTGCTTTATCGCATTTGAAGCATTCAGATTAGGAATTTCATGCATTTCAGGCAAGTATTGCAACAGGGTATCGGGGTCGGGTAATGCAGGCAGTTCCGGGAAGAGATATATCAAACACGACCTGAAATTCCTGTAATGCTCCAAGGCACTTCTGATGGCATTATAGGCATTCACAATCTGATTGTAACGCTGCAAAATTTCGCGGTACCAATCGAACCAATCTTCCGGTGCCCTTAATTGTGTGGTATACCGGCTTCTCAGTTCATCAATTATGTTCATAGCCGCTCCCCAGAGGGCATTTGCTCGCGGAATTAGGGCTCTAAGCTCATCTAATAAACCTTTATAACAACGTGCCAGAACAGGATTGCAAATCGTCTGATCCTTATCAATCTCAATCGGATCGGGATCCGGGTCTGGCTCAGGTTCTACTGGTCGTGTCGGGGTTGGGGGGCCAGGAGGCGGTATGATTTCACCATTCCCGCCAACACCTTCGAACAAGGCGCTCAATGCGCTAAGGATGTCGTTCATCGCTGCAGCATAAGAGCAAAGGTCCATTGCCATGGCATAAGCAGCATCATTGCTTATAAGTGCGGTCCCACAAAACTCTTCATAACGGGCCTTTATGCCAGCCATACAAGCGTCATAGACAAATTGACCATCATACCACCTTAATTGTGTGTTGGATGGATAAGAAATTCTCGTTAATTGAACGGGTACTACCACACTCTGGTTTGCGCCAAGGGTGAACGGCTCGGTATAAGCCAGTGCCTTGAAACTCCAGTAAGGATTATTCTCGGGTAAGAGCAATTGTGTATTCAACGCATCCATCAAGCCATGATTGGTCAACGTAAGGTAGAATAACAAGGACTCGCCCACGGCCAATGAGCCTCCATCGACACGTGTGGGACCATTGATAGTCACCACAGGTCTCGGCACATTGGTTTCATAATCGGCGTTAATCACAATGTCATAAACGTCCTCAATTTCAGTCGGCTCAACGGTGAAAGAGAAGTCGATGGCATTGATGGAGAGGTTCACGACTTTGCGGGTCTCACGGCCCGGGTCAACGAGGATATAGTTACTGTAGGACTCGTGCTTGTCGGCTTTGACATAGAGGGCATAGTAGCCTTCGGGAATCGTCACTTGGAAGATGCCGTCAGTACTGGTTGTCCCTTCGGCTACCACAGCACCGGTTGTGGGATGCTTGACAGTAACATTGGCGCCTGAAACATGTGGAGCAGCGGCAGTGTTCCATGTGTATTCATCACATACGTCAACAATGAGCGTTCCTGTGGTCTCTGATACCGGCTCAATGCGATAAGGGATGGTAATTCCGTTACCGTTCTCACAGTTGATGGCAATCGTACCGGTCCTTGGAACATTGAGCTGCATATCATCGGTGGCCATGAGCCGCAAAACGACCTGTGCAGACTCATTCTTGTCCAGTGAGGCCATAGTGGCAGGAGTTGCCGTCGTCATCCAACTGGGGAGACTCAAGGTGATCTTGCCAGTGCTACCCTTGCCGATATTGCTGATATAGAAAGGATAGTCGCGGGTTTGTCCTTTGGTCATAGTAGTGTTGATGGTCACGATGTCGGCCTTGAGTTGGGCCTGCGGATTACGACAGTAAAGATAAAGCGTGGTTTCGGTCCTCGCACCCTCATCGCTGACAACCTCAATTCGTACCTGTTCCCACTCATTCTTTGCAGTGAGAGCCTTGCCTAAGATATGGCCCGTTACCTTGTCTTTTCCACCGCTTGTCAAAACCCTGATGTCATCAAATGTCAATTCATAATTGTCAGGTTGTGACAGGATATTGACATGGACGTTGTGCAAATCGATGTGTGAGGGATTCTCAATGCCGATTTCCAGTTCAAAGGGCTCATTCAGCAACACGTCACCTGTAAGGTATCCGCTGGTTGTGCGCCTCAATCCCACGATGTCAAACGACGTCATTTCATCCTTGGCATTCTCGCCCGGATAGCAGGCACCGGCAATAAAGTGCCCCATTTGTGCTGCAAATGGTGTGTACTGTGTCATGAAATGACCATTTGCATCGGTTGTGACGGTCAGTGTCTGCCTGTATCCGTCATTGATGATATAAATCTCAACCTCAGCACTGTCAGCATCTGTTCCAGCCACATTGCCTGTAAACAGAATTGACTCGCCTGTCTGATAAACGGCCTTGTCGGTCGTGAGCGAAGTGGAGAACGGAGAAGTAATGACCAGCGGCATTCTTTCGCTGGTATTATTACTTGTTATCAGTTCTATAACCTTCAAGCCATCGTTAACCATTGCATACACCTCATGGGTGCCGATAGACTCGGGCACCGTAAAGGTCTTGGCCATGGCTTCGGTTTGACCAGGTTCGAGAACGGTCTGGGTGTACATGCGACATAACTCGCTGCCATCGTTCAGATAAACGACTGTTCTGAGCTGTGACGGCAGCGGGGCCGACCCTGAATTGGTCACATTGACCGTGGCAGTCAGTTGAGTGCCAATCACGGCTTCACCACTCGACAATGAGAATTCAGCGATTTGCGCGTCGGGCAAAGTCTGGTTGCTGATCATAATCCAGCAGGAACCTGTAGAGAATCCTTCGGCTGTTGCTTGCAAAGCAATAACGCGGCCATCGTCGGTCTGGTCATTGTTATCGACCGACAAGCGTACCATGACTGACTTTTCGCCTTGGGGAATCATTACCTGATGGCTGTAAGTCAAGCCAGTGTCATCATTGCTGCTCAAGTATACAGTCACGAACTGGTCAAGATTAGCATTTCGTGAGACCGTCAATATCACTTCAGTGCCCTCGGCCACTGTTGACCGTGACGATGTGATTGTGATGGCTGGCCCGTCGTTGTCAGTGACAATGACTTGTCGGGTCACACTGCCAGCCTGTCCACCTTGGGCCTGGCAAGAACATGATTTGATGTAGATGGCAGCGGTCACATTGACTGTGCGGTCACCATCCACCACATCATTGTCATTCACACCAATCGCAAACGATACCTCACTTACTCCAGCATCCATAGTTACCTGTGACGAACTATATTTCAGCAATCCGCTACTGTCATCACTCAGGATAAAGGTAATGGCATTGTCGATGTGATTCAAACGTCGCAAGGTGGCAAGAATGGCATTGGTGCCGGCAATTTCACTGACTGTTGCGGGAGTCAAGGTGAGTTCTATGTCGGGAACATCATTGTCATGCAGAGTAATCCACACCTCATCGGGTTGATGCCCCTCGGCGGCAAAGGCAAATGTCACTTCTTGTTCCACATCGGGTGTGTTGTCATCTACCGTGAATACTTGGAACTCTGTTGATGACTCCCCGGCCAGAATGGTAATCGCGCTGGGGTACTCAAAACGAGCAGGTAAAGAGCACGTCACATGTACCGCCAAGTCGGTACGGGGAGCCTTGTCGGCAGACACCCTGACAGTAAAGGATTGCCCCTCTCCAATTTCACGTGCTGATGCGCTAGCCATGAGCATCGGCAACTCATTATCCTCGATGTTGAGCGTTGCTGTCACCATATCATAGCCTGCTGCGTCGGCGGTAATAACGACTTGCGAATCGTCATCCATCACCTGATTGTCTTCAAGTGTGATATAGAAATATACACCTGACTGACCAACAGGGATTGTCACCGATGAAGGAATGCTTACACGACTGTCACCGCAAGCGACATCCACTGGCAAAGCCGTTTGCCAATGACCACTTCGAGACAAGCGGCATTTGATTGCTTGAGGCGAGTTTTCAGGCACATTGGCCTGTGGAACCTCCAAATAGAGTTCATCACTCATTAAGATGGCAGGACCCTGTGCCGTGTTATTGGAACGAGCCTCGACACGTTCTCCGCAATCAGCATCAGGCACAATGGTTACCTGTGGTTCAATGTCATCTCCCAAACCGTGGAGCAATGGAATGGCAAATTCGGCCTGCCGTGAGACGCTGCCATTTCCAGACAAGGAACCGTCGTAGGTGACTGTTCCCAGCATACAAACGTTTCCCTCGCCGTCAATCAGTGACACTCGTTCACTCCATCCGCCAGTTGTGGGCATTTGCCCCACATTGTCCACACTCCAAGAAAGTGTCAGATGGTCTCCCGGACGATAATTTGTCGCATTGGCAACAACAGATGCGGGAACCAAGTCAACACCCTCGGCAATAGTAATATTGCCTGACGTGTAACTGTTGAGCACATCATCCATTGCCGCATTACTTGCCACAGCATCCTTCAAATGTAAAGGATATACATTGCCGACGGGTGCCTGGGAAGGAGCGGTCAACATGATATTCAGTACAGTGCCATGATTACCGTTCAACGCTGTGTTGGCAGGTGAATAAATCATGCACAGGTATTCATTGCCTTGCATCCGCTTCATGCGTAGTGCATGATCAACCTTGCGCTCAGTCAATCGTGATGTGGATGCATTGACCGAGAACCCGTCAGGGACGGTGAGTGTGAACTGTACCGCCACCACAGGGTCATCATTTTCCAGATTGACTGGCAGGGCGATAGTGCCACACTGCCCGACAACCACATCAGGTATGCTTAATTTATTGTAGGCTTCAACCTGCAAACTTGTTAACAAGGCACACAACAGAGTCAGCAGGAAAAGCCACGTTCTATTTTTTATCTTCTTCATGATTAACGTGTTTGAGTTAATTTCTGAGTAGCAATCATTTGACCTGCAGCACGCACGGTAACAATATAATAACCGTCTTTATCAATCCTGTCAATCAGGTTGATGGATGTGGTGCCATTTTGCAGTCCGTTCAGATGTTGTTTAAGAACTACACGTCCGTCAATGGAGTATATAGCGACATCAACATCTTGTAATTCTGTACCACAAGATATATTTAGCGCATCTCCCTCTAAATGCAGACGCAAAGGCTCAACAACAAGTGGCGTAATGCCATCGGTAGCATTGTTGAGAACTACAGGAACAAGCATCGCTTCTTCATCACTCAACTTAGCTGCCGAAATGATCGAATTAGAGGAAGAGGTCTTGGCAATCGCAGTTATACCAGGTTGGATGACAGCGTCACCCAGTGAGTAGATAATTGCATGTTCGCCACCTTCTACCCTGGTGGTGCTGACAATCATACCTAAAGCATCGACCAGCCAGCGTATGTTGCCCGATGCCACATTGACAACGTCAATTGATGCGACAGGAACTGAGTTTTCCAGATAGAGTGTGTCGTTGCGCCAATAAAGTGAGGCTAAAGCAGCATTGTCTTCTCGCAATGAGGCGCGTAAGGGCGCATTAGTTATCTCAGCGGGATTCAGTGCCAGCAGAATTCCCACCTCACCTACAACATCCTGCACGTTAAGGATGGCATCAAAATGATGGTTGGCAGCCGTGAAGTTAAACGGTCGGCTGTATTCGCTGAAGATGTAATTCACCATCGCCTGGAGGTCAGTAACATCGACATCACCGGTCAGGTTGGCATCACCAGCTGCAAACGAGAACATTCCGCTCAGCATTTGACGGTTGTTCCAGGCGCCGCTTGAGAATGAGGTATGTCCCGTAATGGCCTGACCGTTTTCACCCCTGTAGGGATAAGGCGCATTCATCCAGTACTGGTCTCCTGTCAATGACAAGTCAAGCGTCCATTGGGGCTCTTGTGTTTCATCAACCAGTTCAACCGTCAGATTGGTGGACTGCACCTGATTGCGGTGGTCATAATAGCAAATTGACGGAATCGAAGCGATAACGTCATGCATGCCTCGGGTAAGATCGGCATCTAACGTCAGACGTTGGTCATTGAGGTTCACAGTCACTGTCTGCCTGATGACAGGAGATACCTCATTGAATTGATTGCTGGCGGCGTCAAGAGCTGTCAATGACGGCAATAATGCTGCCAATTCACCCAGATTACCTTCAAAGTCGTTGTAAGAGACATTCAATTCCTGCAAATTGGATATGAATGAGTCTTGTCCGTCGGCATACTGCGTTATCTCATCTGCCGCATTGCCACTTAGGTTGTTGTGGCTCAAATCAAGCAATCGCAACTGTTCCAAACCAAGCAACATTGTCGGGAAGGTTCCATTCAGGTTCTTATTGGGGAGCTCAATGGATACGACACGACCTATGGCAATTGACACGCCATCCAAATCACGGACATTGATTCGGTCAGCCAAATCCCAGCTAAAGCTGTCATTGCCATACTGGGCGTAGAATGACTTGAGGATTTCCCAATCATTCTCGTCAAGCACAAACTGGCCGTCAACATGATGGTAACTGATGGAGAGCGTATTACCCGTAACGCTCATGTCATGAACGGCTATATAGTGAGTGCCGTCCTCGACGGTAAATGTGCCGCCCCACTCTGTTGCCGTCTCGCCGTCGGCACGGTACAGTTCCACTCCCGTGGGTGAGAACAACTGCCATGTGCAAGCCTTGTCGGTCTTGAACAGCAAGCTGTCGCCCGCGAGGGCTTCAACCTTATACCACTTGATTTCATTCTCGGCAGGACGTGTCATCGATGCCGTCTCACCGGGTTGCAGCAGGATGGCATCAGTCACCTCGCGACGGGTTCGGATGTCGGTATAAGAAGCAAATGCATTTGCCTCCTTGCCTGAAACGTCATGGAACATTACCCAGAGGTCATTTTGGGCATATACAACAGGCACATCATCCTCTACTGCAAAGTGGAAGCTGATGCTGCGGATTTCCTGCTTTGAAACGGTCAAAACCGTATCAAGCATATAAACCTCCTGATAGGGTCTCACATCGCTATGGCCCTGATGATCCTGGTTAACCCAGTAATCATATCCTGTAATGCCCTTAACGTCACTTGTTGTGGGAAGACGGTAGAAGAATGAGTTGTAACTCCAGGTCACAGCTGCCTCGTTTTCGTCAATCATCTTGACATTGATGCGGTGCAGGCCGACAGGCAGAGCGGACATATCGAGCATCCACTGCACGTTGCCGCCATCCACGGTCAGTGCTTCCTGCTTTACCAACTCATCATCCACATAGCAATAGCCCTGCAGGTTGTGGCCAATCTGCTGGCTCGCAGCCTGGTGATAGAAGAACGAACAATAGCATGAGGTTGTTGTACCCTGTGATGTCTTATCGGTCACAATAACCTTGACAGTGTGAAGCCCATAGGGCAATCCGTCCATGTCAAGCATCAATCGCGTCACGCCTGCGTCCACGGTGAGTTGTTCATGCTTGAACAGATTGCCGTCAACATAGACCTCAGCATCTAATTCATGGGCAATTTGCCCTGTGCCGTCAGCAACACGGTAGAAGAAAGACTCATAGCTGTCAGTACGGGTATTTGCGCCATATCGGTCAACCGTTTTGACGTTGACACGGTGCAGGCCAACGGGCAGTGCTGTCACATCCATATCCCAGCGGGCAAGGCCGCCGTCAACTGTTAGAGTTTCTTTCTTATATAAGTTACCATCAATGTAGCAGTAACCCTCGACTTGATGGGTCATCGGGGCATTGCCTGCCACACGATAGAAGAGCGATTCATACTGCATCGTGGTCGCGCTCCCCGTCTCGTGCCGCACCACTTGTGCCGTGACATGGTGCAGGCCTGGCGAGAAGGCCGATGCGTCGGCATCCCAAGTGATTCTGCCGCCGCTGGCAGTGAGTGCCGTCTGTTCCAGCAGCTCACCATCAACGAGCAAGCGGCAGTCATAGCCTGTCACTTGGCCAGCCGTCTGTCCCCGGGCGATGCATTGCATCGTCAGGAACAGAAATAGTAACCATTGTTTTCTCATGATGTCATGGGATAAGAAAAGTTACTGTACGCTCTTGACCTCAATTTCGACTTTCAGCTTGCCGTCCTCAGTCGTCTTGTTGGCGACATCGCACTTGGTCACGAGGGGGTTGTCGGGCATGAGGGTGTACGGGAACAAGCCGCCATAGATGCCCACCTCGGTACCGTCTGTACCCAGATAGGTAGCAGCAGCCTCCTCAGTAAGATGACTGGTATAACAGCCATATTCATAAACAGATGATGTCGTATTATATAACGTTGACAACGAAACATTGCTTTGGCAATTTTGGCTAGTGCACAAAGCAAAAGCATAAGAGTTGACAGCAACACAGTTCAGTGCCGTGCATCCCATGGGCAGCTGTGAATATGAAGGATAAGAAGTAGAATAATATGTGAAAACACAATTTGAGAAAACGCCATCATATTCAATACCAGAAGGTGTTCTCCAATAGCCCACGACACAATGGTCCATCGTCACATGGGCAGGCAAATAACCGGTAAAACTGATTGCAGAATTCGTAAAATTGAAAGTGGTTGATGTATTGGTAGAAGTACTCGCTCCAGATGCACTTGAATATGTAGCTATCTGGTAAAAAGAACACTGAATGGCTTCAAATTTATCAACATTAGGCCTTATCCCCATATAGATTGTAGTAACACTATTAGTTGATGAGTTTAGATAATAGTATCGATGGTACACACGTCTCATTGTGATTTCCGGCACACTGTCAATATATACCTGTGCATATAATGCGCAATCCTCAATGGTCAACGCATGGGTCTCGGTTTTGGGGACTTTAATGTGAAATTCAGAATTACCCCTGATTATCGAAGATTTCATGCCCTGCTCTGACATCTCTGTATTGGTTAACATGCAGGCACCGCGCAGGGTGATGCCCTTGGTAATGTCACAAGCGGTGAAAGTGCCCCCGTTCAGGGTGATGATGTCACCGCTGACGGCGGCAGCATGGGCATTCGCCAGGGCGTTGGCGCCGTAGAACTGGGTGGCGACACCGTCATGGGTCAGGGTTGCTACAGGTACCGACACCAGTGGCTCGGCATTGAGGTTAAACACAGCGATCATCGCTAAGATGCAAATCAATAAAATCTTTTTCATAATTGTTGGTTTTAGTAGTTTGTAATATGATAATTATTTATATAACAAAAGAATAATATACGAAGTTTAAACACCTCATACACGTCATTCTGTGATGTCGTACAATAAAAAAAGCAAATAAAAGGTTAATATAAGTTTGATGCTGCAAATCTACAAAAAAGATTTTATTTTTTCTGGTAGAATTCAAAAAAATCGAATTGCTGCCGCAAATTGAAATACATAAAAGGAGATGAAAAATTGATACGGTCGCACTAACTGAAAAGTAAAAAACGTGCGTCATTAACTAAAAAACACTAACTTTGCAGCCGTTAATTGCCGTTTTAGGCCCATGTTGAAGATAAAAAGGCTACATACGTTTATGCTGTCGAGGTTTTTGCCGAGGTTCTTGATGACCTTCTGCATCTGCCTCTTCATCGTGATTATGCAGTTCCTGTGGCGTTACATCGACGAGCTGGTGGGCAAGGGATTGAGCGTGGACGTGATTGCCGAGCTCTTTTTCTATGCCGCGCTGTCAATGGTGCCGCTGGCGCTGCCGTTGAGCATCCTGCTGGCAGCGTTGATGACCTTTGGCGACCTGGGCGAGCACATCGAGCTGACGGCGCTCAAGTCGTCGGGCATCTCATTGACGACCATCATGAAGCCGCTGGCCATCCTCATGGCAGTGGTTGCCGTGGGAGCATTCTTCTTCCAGAACAATGTACTGCCGCAGTCACAGGTCAAGATGTGGACCCTGCTGTTCTCGATGCGGCAGACCTCGCCAACACTCGACATCCCCGAAGGAGCCGTCTATAGCCAGATTCCAGGATACAACATTTTTGTCAAGCGTAATGACAAAGAGCACGACATGCTCTACGGGCTGCTTATCTATGACGTGTCGAACGGCAATTCATACCCGCGCATCGTGGCTGCCGACTCGGGCCGCCTGAGCATGACCGAGGACAAACAGCACCTGGTGTTGACCATGTACAAGGGTTCCTGGTATGAGGAGATGAAAAACAGTGACGGCGTGAATGGCATGAGTGGAGACCTTTATCGCCGCGAGACATTCCATGACAAGGAAATCCTTATCCCCTATGACGCCAATTTCACCCGCATGGATGACGAGACGATGCGCTCGCAATATGTGGGCAAGAATATCACCGAGTTGCGGCAAACCATCGACTCGGTGCGCCTCAAGGTGGACTCGGCTGCCAATTTCGTCTTGGCAAGGTTACGTACTCAACCAGTGTGTGGCGTACCTGCTCAACGCTATGCCTATAAAGACGGCCAGCAGGTCATTGAACAGGTCAAGGAGGTCGCTATAGACAAACCGGTTGACCTGAAGAAAATCATCAAGGAGATGCCGCAAAATGAGCAAGAGCAAATCCTGAACCAGGCTATTGCCCACACCACGTCGGCAATGCAAGACCTGCAATTCCAGGGATACACCATCAGTGACGACAACTTCGTCATCCGCCGCCACCAGATTGAGCTGATGAAGAAATTCACCCTGTCGCTGGCATGCCTCATCTTCTTCTTCATCGGTGCCCCTTTGGGAGCCATTATCCGCAAGGGCGGATTCGGTATGCCCATCGTCATCTCGGTGCTGCTGTTCATTGTCTATTATATTATCGACAATATGGGCTATAAGCTGGCGCGTGATGGCCGTTGGGAGGTGTGGCACGGCATGTGGCTAAGTTCAGTGGTACTGTTGCCGTTAGGCATATTCCTCACTCACAAGGCCGTCAACGACTCGGCAGTATTCAACCCCGACGTATGGCTCAACTTCCTGCGACGGTTCACCGGCCTGCACCAGACGCGCAAGCTCAGCGCCAAGGAGGTCATTATCAATGAGGTGGTGCCTGACGTGGCCATCGAACGTATTGAGAACTTGAAGACATCTTGCCAGCAGTTCCTTGACCGTTATCCCGTTCGCCAAGGTTTTCTTGCCTATTGGCAACAAGGCTATGACAAGGCAGCCATCAAGGCCCTGGCCGAAGAGGTTGACGCTGTGGTGGACTACCTCTCCAACTCCCGCGAGCAGATGGTGCTCAACAAGGCGATGGACTATCCCGTTATCCGCCAACTGCTCACCTACCAGCCCACCAGCAACAAGAATGTGGGTACTGCACTGGCGGCACTGCTGCCCATCAGCCTGCCATTGTGGCTCATCGGCCTGCGGCATCAGAAAAACCTGAAACGCGACATCGCCCAGACCATCAAGACCAGCGACCAACTCGTGGCTATCTTCAACGGTGAATACAGTCGCGACATGGAGTATAAATAAAGCGCCGTTGGCTTCAGCCAACAGACAATAAACAAACTACGAATTACACAAATTTAGCGAATTGTAATTTTTCAGTGTAATTAGCGAAATTCGTAGTTCATAAAAAAACTGAAATAATAATGGACGAAATCAAACTGAATACCATTGACGAGGCCGTGGAGCAGCTGCGACGCGGCGAATTTGTCATCGTGGTCGATGACGAAGACCGTGAGAACGAGGGCGATTTTATCATCGCTGCCGAAAAAATCACCGAGGAGAAAGTCAATTTCATGCTGCGTGAGGGACGTGGCGTGCTGTGTGCACCCGTCACCACCGAGCGTTGCCATGAGCTTGAACTGAATATGCAGGTCGATGACAACACGTCGATGCTGGGAACACCGTTCACTGTGACGGTGGACCTGCTGGACGGCTGCACCACGGGTGTGTCGATGCATGACCGTGCGATGACCATCCGTGCCCTGGCCAATCCGCACAGCAAGCCGCAGGACTTTGGCCGCCCGGGACACATCAACCCGCTGCGTGCCGTGGACAAGGGCGTACTCAAACGCGCTGGCCACACCGAGGCCTCGATAGACCTGATGCGCATTGCGGGCCTCTACCCTGCCGCCGCCCTTATCGAGATTATTAATCCCGACGGCACAATGGCCCGCTTGCCACAGCTCGTCGAGGTGGCCAAGAAATTCGACATGCCCATCATCACCATCAAGGATCTGATTGCCTATCGCCTGCGCACCGAAAAGGTCGTTGAGGTGGGCGACGAAGTGGACCTGCCGACGCAGTATGGCCATTTCAAACTCATCCCCTTCCGCCAAATCAACAACGGCCTGGAGCATATCGCTCTCATCAAGGGCGAATGGAAGGCCGATGAACCCGTTCTGGTGCGCGTACATTCGTCGTGCGCTACGGGCGATATCTTTGGTTCGATGCGTTGTGAATGCGGCGAACAGTTGCACATGGCAATGCAGATGATAGAAAAAGAAGGCAAGGGCGTACTCGTGTACATGAATCAGGAGGGACGCGGCATCGGACTGATGAACAAAATCAAGGCTTACAAGCTGCAAGAGGGCGGTATGGATACCGTCGAAGCCAACGTGCACCTGGGATTCAAGCCCGACGAACGAGACTACGGCGTGGGCGCCAACATCCTGCGCATCCTGGGCATCACCAAGATGCGGCTCATGACCAATAATCCCGTCAAGCGCGTGGGACTGGAAAGCTACGGCCTGGAAGTTGTCGAGAACGTGCCTATCGAGGTGAAGCCCAACCGCTACAACGAGTTCTACATGCACACCAAGAAGACTCGCATGGGCCATGACCTGCACAAGGTGGATTAAGAAGCGGGCTGGAGCCCGCTGTGTATGATGGATTTGCGCCTGTGGCGCGTGTATGGTGTATGGAAGAGATGAGAGAATTTGAAGAAATACGGGAGTTTATTGTGCGGGATATTATTCCGCAATACGACAATTTTGACGCCGGGCATGGCAGGGACCATGTTCAGACTGTGATTTCCCAGGCGTTGGAGTTGGCACAATACTATCCTGAGGTGGATCCATGTGTGTTGCTCGTGGCTGCGGCCTACCATGACCTGGGATTGGCTTTTGGCCGTGAGGAGCACCACACCCACAGTGCCCGCATCGTGCGCGAGGACGCACGGCTGCGTCAGTGGTTCACCAATGAGGAAATCAATACCATCGCCGATGCTGCCGAGGACCATCGAGCCTCGAGCAGCCATGAACCGCGCACCATCTATGGCCGCATCGTTGCCGAGGCCGACCGCATCATTGACGGCGAGACCATTGTGCGTCGCGCCCTGCAATATGGCATGAAACATGAGCCGGGCCTGGACCGCGAGGGACAATATCGACGTTTGATGGAACACATGCGCGAAAAATATGACTATGGCGGTTACCTCAAGCTGTGGATTCCCGAGAGCGATAACGCCGTCCGACTGTATGCTTTTCGTCAGACACTGGCCGATGAAACGGCATTCCGAAAAATGTTTGACCGAATCTACGAATCACTAAACTAGTTTTCAGTCTTCAGTTGTCAGTTTTCAGCGGCATCCGCATACTCTGACAACTGAAAACTGAGAACTGACAACTGAAAACTTATAACTGAGAACTGACAACTGAAAACTGAAAACTGTATGAAGAAAATCTATTCGACTCTACTGTTGGCCCTGCTATTGGGCTCTACGGCAATAGCCGGCATTCCCGACGGCTATTACAATAACGCCGTTGGCAAGCAGGACGAAGACTTGATGACCGCCCTCGAGGGAATCATCTTCACGCACACCCTGCTCGGCTACAATTACCTGTGGGATTGCTATCCCAGCACTGATGCTGGCAGCGATGGCTATTACATTGACATGTACAGCACCTGCAAGTACAATCATGACACCTACCATCCCGGCACGGCCTCCTATGTGGGTCAGGGACTGAATCGCGAGCACTCCTTCCCCAAGAGCTGGTTTGGCGGAGAAGTGGAGCCCATGTTCACCGACTTGACGATGATCATTCCCGCCGACGCTTACGTGAACCAGCGCCGCAGCAATTACCCCTACGGCGTGTGTGCCGGTGGCGTGACCTACACCAACGAAGAATTGGGCGTTTCCATGCTGGGCAAACTGGGTACCAGCACCTATAATGGCTACACAGCCACCGTGTTTGAACCCGATGACGAGTACAAGGGTGATTTCGCACGCATCTATTTCTATATGGTAACCTGTTATAAGGATTCGGTCAGCCATTGGCCCGGCAGCGGCCAGCTGGACAAGAGGAACGGCTACAAGGCCTTTTCCTCCTGGTCGATGCAGATGCTCATGGAGTGGCATCGTGCCGACCCTGTGAGCCAGAAGGAGATTGCCCGCAACGAGGCAGTTTACGAGATTCAAGGTAACCGCAACCCCTTTGTTGATTGCCCCGAACTGGCTGAACACATCTGGGGCACGAAGCAGAACACCAATTGGACCGGCGATAACCTGCCCCAGGTCATCACCAAGCTGCAACCCGTGATGCAGCCTGTTGACACCACGGCAGTGAAGGGCACCGCCTTCCGCGCCGACTGGACCAACGGTGGCGATGTGTCAAGCTATACGCTTCAGGTCAACCGTCTTGCCGAGGGTGCCGACAGCCCAATCCTGCTGCTGTCCGAGGAATTTGGCAATGTCGTTGCCTATAGCGACGGTTATAACGATGTTGGAGAATTGCTGGATGACTATACCGACAACCCTGGATGGACTGGCCATAAACTCTACACTGCCGCTGGTCACAGCTTGAAATTCGGCACTGCCAACGAGGCGGGCTACCTCATCAGTCCTGAGCTGGAACTCATCCACACGGTATCGGTGAAGTTCAATGCTCGCCAATGGAAGACCGACAATAGCAAGGTTGTCGTGTCTTGTGGCGACATCAGCAAGACGGTCACTGTGACCGAGAATGCTGCCGACTACGTTGTCGTGCTCACGGGATGCAGCGAGAGCAACATCAAGCTATCGGGCACCGGTGCCAAGGACCGTTTCTATATCTCCAACGTGGAGATTTATAACGGTGACTTGAATACGCTGAATGCACCGCATCGCATTGTCGTCGAGGAGGGAGATTCCACCTGGCGCAGCGTTAGCGGCATCACCGACACCTGCTACACCGTCCAGGCACTGACCGAGGGCCTCTACGAGTATCTGGTCAAGGCTGTCTATGTCGATGGCACCGAGAGCCCCTGGTCCAATATCCAACACGTGACGCTCACCGGCATCAGCGATGTCCTGAAAGGCGATGTCGACGGGGACGGCTTCGTGAACATTGGCGACATCACGATGCTCATCGACTATATCCTCAATGGAACTGCAGCAGAATTTGACCCTGCCGCTGCCGACGTCGATGGTGACGGTTTCATCATCGTCGGCGACATCACGGCTCTCATCGACCTGATATTAAACGGAAATTGACGTTAGCGGCTATCGCTGCTGAGTAATGAGTAGAGAGGAGTGTGCAGAGAAACACACTCCTCTTCTTATCATATCAATAGATGGCACGGTGTTTGCTGATTCTCATAAAGACAATGCAAGAAATTAAAACAAAAAGAATTTTGACAATATGACAGATAACCAGCATAGGCTCCAGCAAAGTCGTTGGAGACAGGATATTACGTTGCCCAAGGCAGGTGCCGACTTCCCTGACGAGGAGGATGAGGAGGACGAGGAGCTGCCAGGCAGCGGTGGCACGGGTGACACGGGCGACCCCTCCTACCGTGAGACACGACAGCGACGAAATGTCAGTCGGGGTGACAATTCGGCCACTCCCGTCATCGACAAGTATGGCAAGGACATCACCCGTGAGGCCGCCGAGGGCCGTCTGGACCCCGTTGTGGGCCGTGAGAAGGAGATTGAGCGCCTGGCGCAAATTCTGAGCCGTCGCAAGAAGAACAACCCCGTGATGATTGGTGAGCCTGGCGTTGGCAAGAGCGCCATCATCGAGGGCCTGGCCAAGCGCATCGTCGAGCGCAAGGTGGCACGCACCCTGCTCGACAAGCGCATCGTCTCGCTCGACATGGCCGCCATCGTGGCAGGCACCAAGTACCGTGGCCAGTTTGAGGAGCGCCTCAAGGCCGTCATCGACGAGGTGAGCCAGAACAAGAACATCATCATGTTCATTGACGAGATCCACAACATCGTGGGTGCCGGCAACGCCAGCGGCTCGATGGATGCCGCCAACCTGCTGAAACCAGCCCTTGCCCGAGGTGAGTTCCAGTGCATCGGTGCTACTACCCTGGACGAATACCGCAAGAGCATCGAGAAGGACGGCGCCCTGGAACGCCGTTTCCAGAAAGTGCTTGTCGAGCCCACCACCCCCGAGCAGACGCTGGAAATCCTGAACAACATCAAGGAGATGTACGAGAAGCACCACGGTGTGAACTATACCGACGAGGCCCTGCGTGCCTGCGTCACCATGACTGACCGATACATCAGTGACCGTTTCTTCCCTGACAAGGCCATCGATGCCATGGACGAGGCCGGTTCGCGCGTACACATCACCGAAGTGGACACCCCCAAGGAGATTGAAGAACTGGAAGCCCGAATTGCCGAGGCCCAGGAGAACAAATTTAAGGCCGTCCAGGCACAGAATTTTGAGAGCGCTGCAGGCTACCGCGACCAGCAAGAAAAGCTCAAGCAGGAGCTGCAAGAAGCCAAAGAGCGCTGGGAGCAAGAACTGGACAACCGCCGCGTCACCGTTGACGAGGGGCATATCGCCGAGGTTGTTGCCATGATGACCGGTGTGCCCACCCAGCGCATTGCCCAGAGTGAGGGCATCCGTCTGCTGGGCATGACCGACGAACTGAAGAAGCAGGTCATTGGTCAGGACGAAGCCATTGAAAAGATTGCCCGCAGCATCCGCCGCAACCGTGCGGGCCTGCGTGACCCCAAGCGCCCCATCGGCTCGTTCATGTTCCTGGGACCGACAGGCGTGGGCAAGACCCTGCTGGCCAAGAAACTGGCCGAGTTCCTGTTCAACAGCGATGAGGCGCTGATTCGCGTCGACATGAGCGAATATATGGAGAAATTCAACGTCTCCAGGCTTGTGGGTGCGCCTCCGGGCTATGTGGGCTATGAAGAAGGCGGCCAGCTGACCGAAAAAGTCCGCCGTCACCCCTACAGTGTGGTGCTGCTCGATGAGATTGAGAAAGCCCACCCCGACGTGTTCAACATGATGCTTCAGGTGCTTGACGAAGGTAGCCTGACCGACGGTCTGGGCCGCAAGGTGGACTTCAAGAACACCATCATCATCATGACCTCAAACATCGGCACAAGGGAACTGAAGGACTTTGGTGCTGGCGTTGGTTTCAACACCAACGAACTGACCAAGGAGCGCAGCGACGCCGTCATCCGCAAGGCGTTGAACCGCCAGTTCTCGCCCGAGTTCCTGAATCGTGTCGATGACATTGTCACCTTTGGCAGCTTGAACCATGATTGCATCCTCAAGATTGTTGATATCGAGTTGGCCTCGTTCTACAAACGTGTTGAAGAGAACGGCTTGAAGTTGGAAATCACCGATGCCGCCAAGGAACTGGTCGCAGACCACGGCTTTGACATCCAGTATGGCGCCCGTCCGCTGAAACGTGCCATCCAGAGCGAGATTGAAGACCCGCTGAGCGAAATGCTCCTGCGTGACGAAGCCAAAGCCGGTGACACCATCGTCATCGATGCCAAAGACGGCAAAATAGTCACGAGAATTGATTAGATAATAGATAGTAGATAGGTGTTCGCCATATGCATGCGAATGGCTATCCATTATCTATTAACCAATATCTTGTATCTGAATCAGAAGGGATAACCGATGGCGAGGTGGAATGCCCAGCCGTCTTTCTTGAAATCTTCGATGTTATAGTATCCACGCTTCTCTGATTTATAGGGGGCGTGGATTGCTATACCCAGGTCGGCACGCACAACAAGCATCGACATGTCGAAGCGCAGACCGACACCAGTTCCCAGTGCCAGCTGGTCAAAGAAATTCTTCATTTTCAATAATCCGTCGGGGCGTGCAGGGTCATCCTGCAGCAGCCAGACGTTGCCCGCATCCAGGAATACGGCACCCTTGAAATATCCCAAAATGGGGAAACGGTATTCGGCATTGGCCTCAAACTTGAAGGTGCCCGTCTGGTTATAATAGGTGTAGCGGTTACGGTTTTCGGGACTGTAGCCACCTGGACCGATGGTGCGGACACCAAAGGCGCGGACAGAGTTAGAGCCGCCAACATAGAACTGCTCCCTGTACGGCACTTCGCTGCTGTTACCATAGGCATGAGCGGCACCCAAGAACACCCTTGTTGCCAATTCCCCTTCTCCCAACTTACGTGTCCACACGACTTGTGCTTGCGCCTTCACAAACTGTGAGAACGGTGTTCCGAACAATCCCTTAGTGCTATCAGCGCCACACAGCGCCCAAATGCCTGAAGCGATATTGCCGGCCTCGCTGAAGTTGGCTGTCAACGTGATATGGTCACGAGGTGTGAGGTCGCGGTCATAGGTGTAGGAATATTCTATTTTGGGAATGAATTGGTTCTTAAAACTCTCTTCAAGTGCAGTGTTTCGATAGATTACGGTGTCATTATTCTCCTTGACAATCGTGTCGGTCAACACCTTTTCAAAGTTATCAGTAGAGCTGATAAGACGGTTATAAGTGAGTTTGAAAGGTGACAGCACATGGCTGGAATAGCGGTTGGTGTGCCATTCCCACGTTACGGCAGCTCCTACTTGAGCCATCTTGAAGAAGTCCGGACGGTTCATCAGATTGGCACTTAACGAGAAGCGCGTCCAGTTGGTGTATCGACGAGAGGGATACAGGAATTTGGGAGCCAACAGTCGGGGGAAATCCAATTTGCCCTCAATACCGAACTCATAGGAATCAAAATCTGCGCCTTTATATCCGCCACCGGTTTTCCACTCATAGTCGCCATATAGGTCTACCGAGAATTTCTCTCCTGCCCCGAAAGCGTTCTTGTGTGTGGCACCCACCTGAAGACCCGGACCGATAAAGCTGTTGCTCTTAGACGTCCCATGCATCTCAAACGTTACCTCCCAAGGTTTGTCGAGCTGGCAATTAATGAGCAGGTCCAAGAGGCCATCACCATCAGGAGTGATGCTGTCGAGCGGCACAACCTGAATATCTACCGTGCTGAAGATGCCCAATCGCGACAAGGCTGCCTGGGTACGGTCAATGCTGTTGACACGGAATTGGCGACCCTTACGTGCCCGTATGCAACTGGGAATGACGTTATCCTTGATGTGAACAGGCTCATACTTGATGAGTGTACAATTACGGCTGATAATGGTATCAGGCTCGCCGACGCCATCGTCGTTGACTACCGTTGCCGTAATGTTATTGGTCAGATAACGGCGATTGGCATTGTTGGGGATGTCGGCCGACTCTATCAGTTTGATGTGGATAATGCCCTTTTCCTGGATGCTGTCAGCCAGATATTGGATGTACTCGGGTCTGAAGAAATAGTAGCCACGGTTGCGCACGGCATTTGTGATATCGACGCGAACAGCATTGAGTGAATCCAGACAATAGCGGTTACCGGTCTTCAGGTATCGGTTCTCTCTTGCCAACGAATCCACAAGTTCCAATAGCGGCTCTCCCCCACCGATATACTCCACATTACCGATGGTATAAGGCGGGTTGACGTCAACATAATAGGATATCTTTGCCTTCTTGGGATTCTTGGAAGGGTGCAGTTTGTAACTTGCCGATGAAGTGAAATAGCCATTGTTGCGCAGGATCGTGTTAATCATATCGACACGCGCCTGTGGATTGACACGCTTAATAAGCACAGGCTTGGCAGCAAAATGCTTGTAAAGCCATCCCTTGAAGCCAGTCGCATCCTCATCAATGTAGTTATACAGCAACAGGCCGATGGGGAATGGTGTGCGGTAATAAGGAGAGTAAAGCGGATTGTTGGGCTTCACGTTGATGGCAGTGAAAATGTCGGTCTTGACCGCATCATCCACCTTGACACTGTCCTCATGGTACTTGAGGCGCTTCACACCAGTGTAAAGCACATCGTTTGGCCCCAACTTCTTGGTTGTCGAGCATGAGGATGCCAACAAGGCAACCAGCGCTCCCAAGACGATTAGACAATATATTTTATGGTTCACTCTCATCTTCTTTCTTGCGGTTTACGGTCGGTTTGTCGATCTCGTCTTCAGGCACAACAAATTCGTTGTATTCCCGACTCATGGCATCGATGGCATGCTCTTGGATTAACAGTTCCTCCTTGCGGACGGCATCCTGAAGCTTCAATTCTGCCTTGCGGGCTTTCTCTAGTGAGTCACGCAACAGATACTCCTTGGAATGCCTGAACTTGAACAGGTTTCTCAAGTCGGTCAATTTGCGCTTAAGCACGTATGCCACGCCGGTCTCGGTCACTTCTCCCTCAAGCACGTTCTCATAGCTTGAGTGCCTGAACAGCTTCAAGTACCTGTTACCTGCATTGTTCAGATAGTATTCCAGTGAGATGTCATTGAACAAGCTGTTGGCAATATTCTCATCATCGCCCAAATCGGTGCTGTACTCACCACCAACAACAATCTTGAATCGGTCATTGAACAGCGTCTTGGCAAGGCGGTAGCTGTAGCTTGTCTCGGTGCCACCGCTTTGTTTGCCCTGATACTGATTGATGCCAAAAGAGAGGTCGATGCCTGGCAAGGTTTGTGCAGCCCATGCATTGAGTTGTGACTGCAGGAAGGAGAACAATGCCGTCGATGCCGTCAGGTTGTTGATGTTACCTTCACTTCGGGTACCGGAATAGGTGTTGTAAAGCAGCAGGTTGATGGCCGCCTGCGAACGCTGGTTGTCGCTCATGGACTGCAGCTCGCTGTGTACATCCATGTCGCTCTCACAGCTCAAATCGAAATCCAGGTCAATGGAGTTGAGCGTACCACCCACATGGGCATCGATGACAAATTCTACAGGTCGAGCACCCTCCTTATCATCGCTCACACTGGTCTTGACACGCTCAGTACCCGAGATGTCGAGCATTGGATTGAGCATGTCGCCCGTCCAGGTGATAGTACTGCCGTTGTCGATATCGAAATTCTTCTGAGAAATGAGGGGTGGCGTGTAACGCACGTTACCGTTCTCGATAGTATAGGTTCCAGTGAGGTTATCACGTCCAGCGAAGTCAAGGGTGTATTTGAGACGTCCCACTCCATCAACAACCGCACGGTTCTGACCATCATCCGAGAGATAGGCGTTGATTTTTGCACCCTTTTCTACATCAATATTGACAAGGATGTTTGTAGCGCTGCTTCCCTTGCCGGTGACAAGGATGGTATTTCCGTTACTCGGCTGGTTGAAGTCGATGAAGGTCACCATATTCTCGTCCACCGTCTTGTTCAGCTGGGAAATGTCATTTTTCATGACATAGGTGATATTGGATCCGGACAACAGCGTTGCATCGGCACGCACGACCATCATGTTACCAGAGCTTTTAACAGTGGCATCAATGTCAGCGACACCCCTACCGAAGATTTGCGTTTCATCGTCCTGCTTACTGTTCATGAACTGCACATATCGGCCGGTGGCCGACAGGTCGATAATCATGTTGTCGAGGTCGCGCAAATCAACAGTTCCGTTGATTGTTACGGGACTCTTGTTCGCTCCCATCAACTTGTAATCATTGAAGCTGATGACATTGTCCTCAACAGGTATGGGCTCGCTGGAAAGCTTCAATGAGCTGCCATAACGCGGCAGGTTGACCGTTGCCGAGTCGGCAGTGAGATAACCGTTGACAAGGGGATTGTCGGCCGAGCCACTGATTGTCATTGTACCCATGGCATAGCCATCGAGTGAGATATAGTTGCCGGGAATAAAGGCGTTAGCACGAGCCAAGGGGAAGCGCTTGAAGCTGGCTTCCATGTTGAGCGGTGTCGCTGCCGTGGCATCGTTGAGAGAGCCTTGCACCTTAACAGCATTTTCTCCATCCATAATCAGGTCGGCGGTCATGCGCGTCGTTGCCGTTGCCGGATCAAAATCAAAGTCGGCATTCAACGTCACGTCGCCCTCTTCCTTACCGTTATATACAAAGTCCTTGATGTCAATCACGCCGTCACCGTCAGCATTGGCACCGTCCCAGTTGATATCTACAATGGCGTTGAGCGTTCCGCTGGTCTTGTCGAGCATGGGCACGATGCGCGTCCACTCCTCGAGCTGCAGGTTGTTGATGTTGAGTTGTACATTCTCGGTGCTGTCTCCCGGCAATCGCATCGTTACCAATTCAATGCTACTGCTGTCGCTGTAGAGCATCAGGTTGGCGTCAATCATGCGAGTGTTCAAATCGACATTCACAAAATTGTCGTCATTGAATTCCCATCTACGGTAGCCGATGACGGGGTCTTTACCGAATAGACGCGTATTGATTTCGTTGTTGGCATAATGGGCATTGCAGCCCAGGCGGTAGCCGGTCTCGCCCTTGATGTTATGCTGGTGGAGCATGAAGTCAACGGCCTGCCCCCTGATACCTCCCTCAATGTCCACCTTAGCAAACTCGTCCCAGGTACCAGGTCGGTTGCCCATGTGGGCATTGAAGGCCAGATACTTATTGTTAAGTTCGTTGGCATGGATGGTAATGGTATCGATATTGGTCTCGCCGTAGCTGATGCCGTGTGCCCTACCGTCAATGAAGAGGCTGGTGTCACGGCTCATCTCGCAGCTGATGTCACGGAAGTCGATTTCGTGCTGTTGCAAGTAACGCTGCACGATACCGTCGGTGCCCATGTGCATATCAAAGTCGAACCAGGGCATCGGCTCCTTCAGGCGCTCGATGTCAAGCCAGTGCTCATCAAGTTGGCGGTTGATTTCCTTGGCGGTATTCTGGAAGTCATCCATCAGTTCGGTGATGTGACTGGGAGCATTCAAGTGGGCGTAATTGGACTCATTTTCGACAGTGATGCAGGTAATGTATGGCGTACTGTGCAGCTGTGCATGGGCGTCATCGGCAACGAGCAGACTGCTGTCCAGCTGCCAGTCGATGTCGTTCAACGTGAGGTCGGCATCCCAATAGCGGGTGCGCAGGTTAAGGTCGCCCTCGGCATGGAGTTTCGTCGAACCTTTGCAGATGCCGTCATACAATCCCAGGCGTTTCAGGTCCACATCGCGCAAGTCACCATCGGCAGTGAAGACGTAATGGTCGTTACAGATGGTGCTGTGGGCATCAGCGTCAAAGTCATTGCCCTTGCCACGGCCCGACGCATACACGTCGGCATATCCGCCATACAGCTTGCCATGGGCCCTGATGTTGCCGTAGCGGGTGCCGTTATAGCGCACATTGCCCAGGTTGACGGTGGCATCGGTCCAGGTCGAGCCGCAGTCGGTGAAATCAAAGCCGTGACCACGTGCCTTGACGCTTGCCGTCAGGTCCTTGACATCGTAATCAGGCAGGAACGATTTGACGGGGAAGTTGTTGAAGGTGGCATCCACGTCGTAGTTCTCGTTGCAGATGTCATAGTAGCCGTCGCCGCGCATCGAGCCGCCACCGGTCGAGATTCGAAGGTTGCGGGCAACCCACTTGCAGCCTTCCTTATTGAGTTTGCCGCTCATCTTCATGGGCGGGAGTTTCACGTCTTTGAGTCCCAGCATCCTGTTCAGGGCACTCGGGTCGCGCAAATCGACCTCGGTGTCCATGTCAGCCTTCATGCGGTCAAAATCGGTGGGATTATAGATGGTACCCTTGCCCTTGATGCGGCCAATGCCGGGCACGTCGGCATCCAGCGACTGCACATCGACGCGCTTGTCGTTGCCACGGGCCTTGGCCTTGATGCGCACAGGTTTATTGTGCGGGATGTCCTTGAGGGCCTTTTTGGCCTCGGGAACGAGTTTTTCCACCTCGTTGAGGTCAATCTTGCTGTCGGTGTCGATGGTGGCTTTTCCGTTGGGCTTGCCGTCAAGCATATCCTGATCCACGTGGGCATCCATCTTGATGTCGCTGCCCTTGGTCTTGACGCGGCCGTTATTGATGTCCAGGCCGTTCTTGTTCTTGTTGACGGTGCCGCTGGCATCCTTGACCTGCAAGCCGCTGCGTTCCTTGCCCGACAGGTGCTTGACGGGCACCTTCAGGTTGTCACCGTCCATCTCAAAGTTGTCGATTTCGGCATTGACATCCTCCACCTCGATGTTGTCGGGGTCCAGCGAAGTTCCGGGCTTGTTGGGCTTTTTGCCGGTCTGGCCGTACTTGCCCTTGCTGTCCTTGAGGCGCACCTTGCCCGCCTTGACTTTCCAGGGCTTGTCGTCCTCATTGGCCTTCGGTGTCTGCTTGGGCATGGGATGGTCTTTGCGGTATTGCTTGGCATCCTTCTCGCTGGGATGCTTGTAATCGACGTCGGCCTTATCGACGTTGAGTTCATCGACATCGACGGTCTGCTCACCAGTATCGACCTTGACATTCTTTGCCTCGGCATGGCCCACCTTAGCATCCAGCTTATCGACTGTGGGCTTCATGTCCATCTTGAAATCGACATCGTCGGCGGTAACCTTGTCGGCATTGACCTTCCAAGGCTTGCTGGGCTCTTTCTCTTCTTCCTTTTTCTTTTCGGGCTTATAGCTCATCTTGGCCTTACCGCCCTTGAGCGCGGCATTGCCCACATCGACCTGGTTGTTATTCAGGTCAACCTTGGCCTTGTCGATTTTGGCATCATCGACATCAACGTCCAGGTCCATCGAGCCGTCTTCGGTCTTGATTTGGCTCTTGGCGCCCTTGAGCGAGGCATCCTCGACCTCCACCTTCTTGTCCAGCAGAGGTTTTGGCTTTACGTTGGCTTTCACCTCGTCGGCCTTGAACAGGGTGTCGCCGTTCTGGTCAATCACCTGCAAATCAGTGGCCTTGACGTCAAGCGGGAACCCTACCCTAACGTCACCCACGCTGATATCCATGCCCGTCTTTTTGCTGGCATAGTCGGCAGCAGCATCGGCAACGGCATTCTGCACCCACGGGATATACATGGCAAACGGCAGTGCCGCCACCATACCAAGCAGACCGCCACCCACCCAGGCAGCCATCTTCTTGAAGATATTTCCCGCTTTGCCAAACATCCGTCTGTTAGCTACTAATAACGGTTATCAAACGGCAAATATATAAAAAAATAAGCAAACCTAACTGCAAAAGCACTTTTTTACGGCTAATTTCACAAATTAGGCGAATATTTAGGCTGCATCAAACTGCTTTTTGTCGGAGGATTAATGGGATTGATGGGATTGGCTCTCGCAACACTTTATTTTTCCATATCTGCAAATTATGACCATTCTACAGACATCCTTTTACTGAGGGTAACTAAAAATAATGAAAAAAGTGGTTTTTCTTTTTGTCCTGTCCTTGACTTGCAGTAATTTTGCAGGTTGAAATCGAATTTAACTATTAACCGACTAAGAAATAGACGACAAATGGGAAAGAAACTGACCGAGAGAGTGACTTGGGTAGGTAAAGTGGACTGGGAACTGAAGACGTTCCATGGCGACGAGCTGTCCACACATCGTGGCTCGAGTTACAACTCCTACTTGATCCGTGACAAAAAGAATGTGCTCATCGACACGTCGTGGCTGCCCTACAGCCGCGAGTTTGTGGCGAACCTCAAGAAGGAGATTGACCTCAACAAGATTGACTACATCGTGATGTGCCACAACGAGATTGACCACAGTGGCGCCCTCGTTGACCTGATGCGCGAAATCCCCGACACGCCCATCTATTGCACCGCCAAGGGTGAGGCCATCATCCGCGGCCACTACCACATGGACTGGAACTTTGTCAACGTCAAGACGGGCGACAAGTTAGAACTGGGTGACACCACGCTGACCTTTATCGAGGCCACGATGCTGCACTGGCCCGACACGATGTTCTGCTACCTGAGCGGTGAGGAAATCCTGTTCAGCAACGACGGTTTCGGTCAGCACTATGCCACCGAGTCGCTCTATGACGACCAGGTGTGCATCGCCGAGGTGCTGCAGGAGGCCGAGAAATACTATGCCAACATCATTGCTCCCTTCAGCCCGCTATGCAACCGCAAGGTGAAGGAGGTCATCGGCATGAACCTGCCGCTGAAGATGATTTGCCCGAGCCATGGCATCATCTGGCGCAACAACCCCGGTCTGATTATCGAGAAGTACCTGCAATGGAGCGACGCCTATCAGGAGGATCAGGTGACCATCGTCTATGACACGATGTGGCAGAGCACACGCCTGATGGCCCAGGCTATTGCCGACGGCATCCGCGAGCAGTCTCCCACGACGACCGTCAAGATTTACAATGCCGCACTCAACGACAAGAACGACATCCTCACCGAGGTGTTCCGCTCGCGTGCCGTGCTCGTGGGCTCCCCCACCATCAACAACGGTTACAGCTATGCCATCGCCGGCATCCTGGAGATGCTCAAGGGCATGAAGCTGAAGAAAAAGAAAGGTGCCGCCTTCGGCAGCTTCGGCTGGAGCGGTGAGGCCGCCAAGCTCATCACCGAGCACCTGAAGGCCGCCGGCATCGAGCCAGTGAATGACGGAATCCGTGCCCAGTGGGTACCAGACCAGGACGCCCTAGAGCAGAGCCGCCAGTTCGGCCGCGACTTTGCCAAACAACTGTGATTTGGTCAAACAACTTGAACAACAATAAACAACATATACAACTAATAACTAATCTATTTTTCTACAAATGAACAAAGTCGTTAGTAAAGAGCAGTTTTCTGCTAACGTGACGAAGCTTGTCGTTGAGGCTCCCCTCATCGCCAAGGCACGCCGCGCCGGTCACTTTGTGATTGTACGCGCTGGCGAAAAAGGCGAACGTATTCCCTTGACTATCGCCGACAGCGACCCCAAGGCTGGCACCATTACGCTGGTTATCCAGAGTGTGGGCGACAGCACGCGCAAGATTTGCGCCCTGGAGCCGGGTGAATTCCTGCATGACGTGGTAGGTCCCTTGGGCCAGGCTACTCACATCGAGAAGTATGGCACCGTGCTGTGCGCCGGTGGCGGTGTAGGTACCGCTCCCCTGCTTCCCATCATCCGTGCGATGAAGGAGGCCGGCAACCGTGTCATCAGTGTGCTGGCAGGCCGCACCAAGGACCTCATCATCCTTGAGGACGAGGTACGTGCTTCGAGCGACGAGGTCATCATCATGACCGACGACGGCAGCTATGGCAACCAGGGTGTTGTCACCGTGGGTATGGAAGAGGTGCTCAAGCGTGAGCATGTTGACTACTGCGTGACCATCGGTCCCGCCATCATGATGAAGTTCTGCGCCCTGTTGACCAAGAAGTATGAGGTGCCCACCGAGGCTTCGCTCAACGCTATCATGGTTGACGGTACGGGTATGTGCGGCGCTTGCCGTGTGACCGTGGGCGGCAAGACGCGTTTCGTTTGCGTCGAGGGTCCCGAGTTCAATGCCCATGAGATTGATTTTGACGAGTTGATGATGCGCCTCAAAGGAGCACAATAATTAATTTATAGTTAGGAGTTAGATGTTAGAAGTTAGAAGTTAGGAGTGAAACCTTACTTTAAAAACTAACAACTTAAAACTAAGAAATAAAATGGAACAGAATAATATGGAATCCCGTAACGAACAGTGGCGCATCGACTTGCGCAACTCTAAGACTCCCAAGGAGCGCACCGCAATCCCCCGCGTGGAGATGCCGCAACTCGACCCCAAATACCGCATCACCTGCAACGAAGAGGTTAACCAGGGCATCAGCGCCGAGCAGGCCGTTGTTGAGGCCAGCCGCTGCCTGGACTGCGCAAATCCGCAGTGTGTGACCGGTTGCCCCGTGAACATCAATATCCCCAAGTTCATCAAGAACATCGAGCGTGGCGAATTTGGCGAGGCCGCCGCTACCCTCAAAGAGACCAGCTCACTGCCCGCAGTGTGCGGCCGCGTGTGCCCGCAGGAGAAGCAGTGCGAGTCGCGCTGCATCCACACCAAGATGGGTCACCCCGCAGTGGCAATCGGCTATCTGGAGCGCTTTGCCGCCGACTGGCAGCGTGACAATCTGCCTCAGGAAGTGCCTCCCATGGCTCCCGCCAACGGCATCAAGGTTGCCGTTATCGGTAGCGGTCCCTCGGGACTGTCGTTTGCCGGTGACATGGCCAAGAAGGGCTTCAGCGTTACCGTATTCGAGGCATTGCACGAAATTGGTGGTGTGCTGAAGTATGGTATCCCCGAGTTCCGTCTGCCCAACCACATCGTGGACTATGAAATCGAGGGCTTGAGGAAGATGGGCGTTGAGTTCGTCAAGGACTGCCTGGTTGGCAAGACCATCACCTACGATGACCTGCACGAGATGGGCTTCAAGGGTATATTTGTGGGTTCTGGCGCCGGTTTCCCGCGCTTCATGAACATCCCCGGCGAGAACCTCAACGGTATCATGTCGAGTAATGAATACCTGACCCGTATTAACCTGATGGAAGCCGGCCGCGGTGGCGATACCCCCGTGCTGCGTGGCAAGACCATCGCCGTGATCGGTGGCGGTAACACCGCTATGGACTCGACCCGTACCGCATTGCGCATGGGCACCGAGCGCGTCATCCTCATCTATCGCCGCAGCGAGGAGGAGATGCCAGCCCGTCGCGAGGAGGTTGGCCATGCCAAGGAAGAGGGTGTAGAGTTCAAGACCCTGCACAACCCAATCGAGTACATTGGTGACGACAAGGGCCGCGTGGTAGCCATGCGCGTCCAGAAGATGGAACTGGGCGAGCCCGATGCCTCAGGCCGTCGCAGCCCTGTGCCCATCGAGGGTGCCATCGAGGAGATTCCCGTTGACCTGGTGATTGTAGCTGTCGGCGTATCGCCCAACCAGCTCGTGCCCCGCTCGATTTCCGGCCTGGATATCAGCAAGCGCAACACCATCGTTGTCAACGAGGAGACCATGCAGTCGTCGGTTAGCGACCTCTATGCCGGTGGTGACATCGTGCGTGGCGGTGCTACTGTAATCCTCGCCATGGGTGACGGCCGCCGTGCCGCCCTCAATATGGCTGAGGCACTGCTCGGATAATTCGACAAAGCATTTTTAAAGAATCTCTGTGGGTGACATGTCAACACTGACTGTTGCCCACAGTCTTTTTTCGTCACTTGGGCAAGGCGATATAGGCTCGACGATGCAGGTCGAGCGAGGGATTTGGATGATAGGCGTGTGGAGGCAGCTGACGAACTGTCACATTCGGGTTGTTGTGTACTGTCTTTTCCATAAGCACTCTTTAATCAAATAAAACTATATAACTTAACTCTTTATCAAGCGGTTAATAACAAACCATTTGATATTTTCGTCACAAAAACAGCGGCAAAAACACTTCTGCCTTCAATATAAACAAGAAATGCGCCAAGTCGAAATGATTTGTAAAATATTGCTAAAATTAGTAGTCATCTGTCATAAAACATGTCAAGTTGATTGTTTTGCTCACGATTTACATTATCGTTCCCTCGCTTTGCTCGGGCAAGATAGGCGACGCCTCGGGAAAAAAAAAGAATGAATTCTTTTGTTTTCCGCTCGGCTTGCACTATCTTTGCGGTGAATGAAGGCAAATAGGATGCAAAGCATTGCAATGACGCTTACGGTAATGGCCGTGAGCCTTGGTTTATTGTGCGGTTGCGGCGGGCGCAGCCAGATGAGCAACCAAGTGATTGTTCAGAATGACACGTTCACCTTGACAGGTGACAGCGTGATTGAGGACACAGTGTTTGCCGTAGCAATAAAACCCGACCGTATCGAGACGAACATTACGATGAACCGCTTGGACAGCCTGTATGGCCATGTGGACTCGTCACGCGTGCAATTCACTCATGGCCGACCCTGGCGCATGCGTAAAGACCGTCCCTCAATGATGCCTGAATACGAGAGCGAACAGCCACTGGTTGACGCCTTATATAATATGTCGATTGAACGCATTGCCGATGCTATCGACAACAACGGGCGTTTTCATGTGACGCACAACATCAGCCGCTTGTACTGTTCCATCTATCTGTCGCTGGCGGCACTCAAGCCCCACCAGTCGATGGCGACACTGCGCACCCTGGTGGATAAGGACAGCATCATCATGCAGCGCGAGGGCCAATGGCCCGTAGTGAGTGACCACATCGGATGGGCTACCGCTGCTTGGGAAGTCTATAAAACGACCGGCGACCGCCAATGGCTGGCTTATTGCAAACACGTCATCGAGAAAACCCTGGATATCAACAGTAAAGTGCTGGTGGACCATAATACCGGTTTGATTCACGGAGCGGGCTATACAACATCAAGGCCGCTGGGAGTGAGACGCATGACATGGATGGGTTATAATGACCTGTTTGCTTGCATGTCGCTTGGCAACAACATCCTGACGGCACACGCCTATGCCATTCTCAATGACATGTGTGAGGAACTGGGTATCGAAAGCAGCGCTGAAAAGGATGCCCAACGTCTCAAGGATGCCGTCAACCAATACCTGTGGAATGAAGATAAAGGCTTTTATAGCTCTTTTCTCTACGGTATGGCCTTCCCGCACCAATCGCCTACCACCGACAACACATCGCAGGCAATGTGTGTGCTATGGGACATAGCCGATGATGAGCGTGCAGAGAACCTTATTGCCAATACTCCCGTATCAGATAAGGGCGTTAATGTCACCTATCCTTCCAACAACCCGCTGGAACCGTATTTTGCTAATTCCTCATGGGCGACTACCCAAGCACTATGGAACATGGCAGCTGCCTACACAGGCAACGAGAATGCCCTGCGTCGTGGCTTGGGCGCTCTCTATCGTGCCCAGGCGCTATATCAGTCACGAGGCATCCGCATGAAAGATGTCGATATCGATGAATTGGGAACCAGTGCCAGCAATGTAGCAATGATTATGCACGTGTTGTTTGGCATGAAATTCAAGCCCGAGGGTATCGAATTTGAGCCGATGGTGCCTGTCGGTATGCCCGGCAAGAAGACATTCAAGGGCTTCAGCTACCGCAAGTCTGTGCTCGATTTCACCCTTGAGGGCACGGGCAACGACATCGCTACAATAACCATAGACGGGAAACCGCTCGAGAGTGCATTTCTGCCTTGTGATATCGAAGGGCATCACCAGATAGCCATCACTCTGAAAGAGGGAACTCATTCAACACAGAAGGTCACTATTCACCGCAATGAGGTATATCTACCACTAACCCCGACTGTTGTATGGAATAATGACACTGGACGTATCGTGGACTATGTTTACGGCACGCCTTATCGTCTGTCGGTGAATGGTGAGTTAACCGATTTGAAAGACTCGGTGTTTGTTCTACCCGAGACCGAAGGCTATACGGAATTCTCGGTCGAAGTGTCGGGGAAATACATGAATGGTTTCATGTCTAAACCCCTACTCCATTATCACCTGACACCTCAAATTGCGTTTTTCCCGAATGCTGAGAACGATACCGCCGTCATCAACGTGAGCGTGGCACGGGGTGGCGACTATCTGATTGATATTGGCTATCGCCCGACAGGAACACTCGACGTTCGAAATGTGTCGGCCAACAATCACCCGATGGGAACACTGGTTATGGCCAGCGGCAACCAGCCAGACATCAATGGTTTGGCTTACAGCAATATGTTGAAAGTTAAACTCCTTAAGGGTGAAAATGTCATCACCGTGAGCCAGCAGAAACTACCCAAGTCGTTCACGCCCTGTGAGCCGGTACACTTGAGGGTGATCAGTTTTTAGATAATATAATAGATATTAGATAAATACATATCATTAAAGTATAAGGAGAATATGAAGAAAAAGTTTTTATTGATGGCGGCACTCGCTGCCATGACCATGACAGCCCAAGCCGACGAGGGTCGATTGCTGCGATTCCCCGGCACCAACGGCAGTGAAGTGGCTTTCAGTTATGCCGGTGACATCTACACCGTGCCCATCACTGGCGGCACAGCGCGTAAATTGACTTCGCACAACGGCTATGAGGCTTTTGCCCGATACTCCCCCGATGGACAGACTATCGCCTTCACGGGACAATATGACGGCAACACCGAGGTGTATATCATGCCTGCCCAGGGCGGTGAGCCCAAACGCATCACTTTCACGGCGAGCAATCCCCGTGACGACTGGGGTGACCGTATGGGTCCCAACAACATCACGATGACGTGGACTCCTGACGGCAAGGGCGTGATTTTCCGCAACCGCATCAGCGACAGCTTTGACGGCAAACTGTGGCGCGCTCCCATCGATGGAAGCATGGCACAGCAGTTGCCCCTGCCTGAGGGTGGTTTCTGCTCTTATAACGCCGACGGCAGCAAGATGGCCTATAACCGCGTCTTCCGCGAGTTCCGTACTTGGAAATACTACAAGGGCGGTATGGCCGATGACATCTGGATTTATGACACCAATGCCAAGACGGTTACCAATATCACCAACAACATTGCTCAGGACATTGACCCGATGTGGATTGGTGACGAAATCTACTTCATGAGCGACCGTGACAACCGCATGAACATCTTTGTCTACAATACTCGCACGGCTACAACGCAGAAGGTAACTGACTTCACCGAGTATGACGTGAAGTTTGCCAACTGTGGTGGCGGCAAGATTGTTTTTGAGAACGGCGGCTACCTCTATGTGCTCGACCCCTCTACCAAGCGCAGTGAGAAGATTACCGTTTATCTCAACAGTGAGAACAATTTTGCCCGCGAAGAGCAGCGCAAGGTCAAGGAGAACCTGACCGCTGCCAGCTTGGCACCCGATGGCAACCGTGTCGTCATCAGTGCCCGCGGTGAAGTGTTTGACGTGCCTGCCAAGCATGGTGTGACCCGCAACATCACCCACACACCCGGTGTGCATGAGCGCAACGCCTCGTGGAGCCCTGACGGCAAGAACATCGCCTACATCAGCGACCAGACTGGTGAGACCGAGATCTGGATGCGTCCCGTGGACAGCGACAAGGCCATCCAACTGACCAAGGACAACGACACTTATATCCGTGACCTGGAATGGAGTCCCGACGGCAGTCAGATTGTCTATACCGACCGCAAGAACCGTATGATTCTGCTTAACGTCAAGACGCTTGCCAAGCAAACGCTCGTCCAGGATGAGATGGGCGAAATCCCCACTCCCAGTTTCTCGCCCGACGGCAAATGGCTGACCTATTATCGCCAGGGTGCCAACGAGTACAGTGTGGTCTATCTCTACAACATCGCTGAGCGTAAGGAATACCCCGTTACCGACCGCTGGTATGACAGCAACTCGCCTGTCTTCAGCAGCGACGGCAAATACCTGATTTTTGCTTCGGCACGCGATTTCAACCCCATCTACAGCAGCATCGAGTGGAACTTTGCCTACCGAGAAATGGAAGGTATCTACCTTGTAATGCTTTCCAAGGACACCCCCTCGCCTTTCCTCCCCAAGGACGACCAGGTCAATATGAATGCCGACCAACCCAAGGATGCTCCTGCCGATGCCCCCAAGGGAAAGAAAGGCAAGGATAACGCCAAGGCAAAAGACAATGCCGGCGCCATGCGCATTGACATTGACGGCATTGCCGACCGCATCGTTAAGGTGCCCATAGGAACCGGCAGTTACGGCGGTTTCGTGTGCGATGGCAGCCACCTGTGGTACAGCGGTCGCAGCGGTGTGCGCGTGTATGACTTTGCCGAGCAGAAGGATGAGCTTGTTGCTGACCGCGCCCGCATGATTCCTTCGGCCGATATGAAAAACGCCGCTTTCATCAAGGGTGAGGAACTCTATATCGCACCGCTGGCTCCGCGCAAGACGGACCTCAGCGAGGCAGTAAACCTCGACGACATGATTGCAACTGTCAACTATGACCAGGAATGGAACCAGATTTTCAATGAGGCTTGGCGTGCTTATCGCGACGGTTTCTATCTGGAGAACATGCACGGCGTGGACTGGCAGGCCATGCATGACAAATATGCAGCCCTGCTGCCCTACGTCAAGAACCGTCTTGATTTGACTTACGTCATCGGCGGCATGATTGGTGAGTTGGCTGTGGGACATGCCTATGTTGACGGCGGTGACCACATCCAGGCCGACCAGCACAATATCGGTATGCTGGGCGCTGAGCTGGAGCAAGTCGCCAACGGTTACAAAATCGCCAAAATCCTGCGTGGCGCTCCTGACCGTGAGTCACTGCGTTCGCCCCTGCTTGAACCTGGCATGAATGTCAAGGAAGGTGATGTGATTACCGCTATTGACGGTGTAACGACCCAGGGTGTTGCAAATATCTATACCCTGCTGCGCGACAAGGCCGATGTAATGACCGAGCTGACCATCAACGGCAACCGCAAGGTCGTTGTCAAGCCCATCCAGGACGAATATCCCCTTTATCACTACGAATGGGTACAGCACAACATCGACTATGTGAGCGAGAAGACCGGTGGCCGTGTGGGCTACGTCTATATCCCCGATATGGGTCCCGAGGGCCTGCGTGAGTTCTCACGTTACTTCTTTGCCCAGACCGACAAGGAGGCGCTCATCGTTGATGACCGTGGCAACGGCGGTGGCAACATCTCGCCGATGGTCATCGAGCGACTGCTGCGTCAGCCCTACCGCATGACGATGTTCCGAGGCAGCAACTACAACGGCACCATTCCCGAGCGCACACTCTATGGTCCCAAGGTGCTGCTGGTGAACAAGTACAGCGCCAGCGACGGTGACCTGTTCCCCTGGAGCTTCAAGGAGAACAAGATCGGTCCCGTTATCGGTACCCGCTCGTGGGGCGGTATCGTGGGCATCAGCGGTTCGCTGCCCTATATGGACGGCACCGACATCCGTGTCCCCTTCTTCACCAACTATGACACGCGCGGCAACTGGATTGTCGAGAATCACGGCGTTGACCCCGACATCATCATCGACAACGACCCCGTGATGGAGGCGGCAGGCATCGACCAGCAGCTTGACAAGGCCATCGAGGTCATCCTTGAACAGCTCAAGGACCGTCAGCCCATGCCCAAGACTCCCGCTCCCCGCACGATGAAGGACCTGGGCTTCAAATGATTCTCATGCTAAGGCGCTAAGATTCATTTATTGATAAAAAAGTACTGGCAGATGCTTCAACACATCCGCCAGTATTTATTTTCGGAATAATCTGTCAGCGCTTACTTCAGGCTGTTCACGTAGTTGCGCAGCGACTCGTTATCGGGGTCATTCTCCAGCCACTTCTGGTAGTAGGTCTTAGCGGTTGCCTTGTCACCCTTGGTGAAGTAGTAGGTGGCCAGGTAGTTGTAAGCATACTTGTAGTAGCGGGTGTAATCGGCCTTGTTCTCCTTCTGGTCGAGGATGCTGAGCAATTCGTTGTAGGCTGCCAGAGCGGCGCCGTTGTTGGTGTCACCCTCACGGAACTTGGCGATTTTGGCCTTCTGGTTAACAATCTGTACGTTTCCGGGAACCAGCTTGTCAACCTCGTCGATGTACTTCTGTGACTTGGCAAGCGCGTCAGCCTTGGTCATTTCGTCAAGAACTTCGCTGCTGGCAATGCCCAGGTAGTAGTTCGACAGGGTAAAGAGGTCGTTGGACTTGTTGAGACCGCTGTCCACCAGACGCTGGTAGTACTCGGCAGCCTTCACAAAGTTGTCGGTATCGGCATAGCTGTCACCCATAAAGCGCATCAGGTCGGCGTTGTTGGGATTCAGTTCGAGAGCCTTCTCGTAGGCTACAACAGCCTGTTCGGGGAAACCAGCCTCCTGCAGAGCCTGACCGTAGTCGGTGTAGTCACGAACCTCGTAGTTGGAACCCTTGGGCAATGCGTTAGCGAAGAACGACTTGCCAGCCTCGACGGCACCTGCCCAATCCTTGAGCTGAATCATATTGTAGAGCTGCATACGCTTCATGTAGAACACCTTGTCGTCGGCGGGATTGAGCTTACCAATCAGGTTGGTAGCCAAATCCAGAGACTCCTTGTACCTCTCACCGAAGAACAGCAGCTGCACGTAGCGCACCTCGTCCTGTGCAAAGTGGTTGGGGTTCTTGATGTACTTACCGTACTGCTCGGCTGCCTTGGCACCCAGGTTGTCGGCATAGTACTTCTCAGCAAGCTCACGCTGTACCAGGGCTGAGTTGGGCACCTTGGCTTGGAGCTCTTCAAGACGTCCGATAGCCATCTCGGGAACCACATTGAAGTAAGTGTTGGCATACTTCACATAGGCCTCGATGTTGTTGGGATCCTTGTCAAAGGCCAGCTCATAGATACCGGCTGCATTGCCCCAATCCTGTTTGTCGGCCTTGGTGTCGGCCTCAAAGATGTAGCTGTTGGGATCATCGGGAGCCCACTTGCGGGCATTCTTGATGCACTTGTCGATGTCCTTGGCATAGGTGACAGGATCAGCATCATACAGCACACGTGCGATTTCGACTTCCAGCTTGGGGTCCTTCTTGACGAGCTTGCGTGCCTTCTCGAGCAGACCCTTCACGTCGCCGCCGTTCTTGATGGACAGTGCAGCCTTACCCACGTAGTTGTAGGGGTACATGGGATCTACACCAACGCCCTTGTCGAAGTTTTCGGCAGCCTCGGCAATCTTGCCCTGATGCAGGGCAATCTGACCCAGATAGTAGAAAGCTTCAGCCTTGTTGGTGCTGGCAGCGTTCAGGTTGCGCTCCAGCAGCTCCTTGGCGTTGTCCAGCTTGTCAACCTTGTAGTACTCAATACCGTCCTTGTAGCCCTGTGCGTTGGCTACCAGGGATGCACCCATCAACATGAGTGATGCAAAAAAGAATTTCCTTTTCATTGTAGTAACAATTTAATGTTAATATTTATGAGTTCGTTTTGTTTGATTATTCGTATTACAATTTCTGTGCCAAATTAAGTTGTAAGTTTTTAGTTTTAAGTTTTAAGTAAGATTACTATCGCCTAATGCCTCACTTTTGACTACAAACCGCTAACTTGTGACTACTAACTCACTGGACGACTTCAACGGTTCTGACAGGTTCTGCGGCGGGCAGGATGCCGGTTTGCAGGATGATTTTCTGGCCGATCACGCCTGTCAGGAACGTGTAGAAGCCATGTTCCAGCATACCGTTATAGGAAGCATCGACGGCCCAAATGGTGCGTACCAGCGGATATTCGCCGCTGTTGATATGTGCCTGGTAGGGCTTCACACCCTGAATCTGGTCTTCGCCGCGCACGGGCATCACCTTGATGCGGTCGGTAAAGTCGATGACGCTCACCTCGTTTTTGTTCTTGAGTTCCTCATATTTCTCTGCAATGGGAATTTCGGCGCTCTTCAGGTCGCTGGTAATCCAACTCACCCCGATGAATCCAATCACGTTTTTATACTGTTCGACGGCTTCAAACACGTCCTGGCTCGACTGGCGGGCATAGACATTAGGCCCGAATTTGCCGCCATTGAGGAATTTCTCCTTCATATAATGTACTACGCCTGTTCCCGAACCGTCAAACATCACCTTGATCGTGTCGTTCTTCAATTTGGTGGGGAACACCTCGCCCCAGCGTTTCACCTTGCCCGAGAAGATGTCGCGCAAATCATCCATCGACAGCTCGTCGATATCGTTCTGCTTGTTGACGATGATGGCGACGGCATCCACGGCAATCATCTTGGTGCGGCTGCCGCGCCCGATTTTCTTCAGGCTCTTCTTCTGCTGGTCAGTCAGGTCATGCGAGATGATAATGAGGTCAGTCTTGTTGTTGAACAGTGAGTCGAGGGCGTCATGCTCGTTGGTGTACTCGGGCATGATGCTCGCCTCGGGATACAGGTACTCAAACACCGCGATTTCCTGTTCCAGCACACTCTGGAACGACTCCTCGCACATGAGGCGTGCCAAGCCGCGGGTCTGGGTGCTCTTGGGATTCTCACCGCAAGCGGCGAGCAACAGCGCCATCAGCGCCAGTGCCATCAGGATATTATTGATTGTTCTCATCTTTTTCGGGATTTTGACCGAGGTGCTTCATGCGCTCGGAGTATGTGGTGTATTCTTCCTCGTCAGCGTCGTCATCAACGCGCATACCGTAGGTGTGCTCACCCGTGAACTCACGGTAACCGCGATAAATGCCATACAGGCCAAGTATCACTGCAAAGAACCATCTCACGCCCGTCCATAAGGGTGTATTTAAAAAATTAAAAAAGTTGATGGCCATGAGTACTGCCACAGTCAGATAGAACAGCACCATGAAAAAGCGCGACGGGAAATGGTTTATGCATATCAAAAGGCAAAGATAATGAAAGTCAAGCACAGAACAAAATGAAAAACATTTTTTTTTCATTTTTTATCTCTTGGTACTGCTTATTATTATGCCAATTCGCATAATTAGCGTTAGCTCTGCAGAGAAAGAGATGCAGATAAAGAATAGATTTTCGGTTTTTGTAGGTAAAACTTGTATAATTCAAAAAAATGCGGTAAATTTGCATCACCTTAAATCAAACTTTATTCATACTATTTTTCCTAGGGCACTTTCGTTGTGAAACGGAGTGCTTTTTTAAACCTTTAGCTCGGCGTAGCCAATTATACTAATTTGGCATCCGCGCTCCATTTTACAGTCCACGAATTAAGCGAATTATACGAATTGGCATCCGCAAACATGAACTGCACCCCAAAAGTTAGACACAAAACTTTTGGAGTGCAGTTTGTTTATGAAGTACAGTTATGAAGAAAAGCTAAGTGTTGTAATCGAAATCATGTATGGTAAAGGCCTCAAGACTTTATGTCGAGAGCGGCATATTAGTATTAATTTGGTCCGCAGCTGGGTGTACAGGTACAGGGCCTTTGGAGAATCCGGCCTACTGAAATCGACGAGAGGTTATTACTATAGCCCAGCAGAAAAGGAGAAAATTATTTTGGAACATCTCCAGGATGGTGTAACTTTGCTGCAGTTAAGCCTTCGATATGGCCTGACCCGGAGCACGATTCAATCGTGGTTGAGGACAGTTCGTTCTGGAGGCTCCCTATATGATGTAAAACGACGAGGACGTCCACCCAAAGATCCGATGGCAAGACCAAAGAAGAGAGAACCGCAGACAGAACTTGAAAAGCTCCAGGCAGAGAACCTCCGCCTGAGGGCAGAGAATGCTTTGCTAAAAAAAGTGAAGGCCTTAGTCGAGGAGGAACAGAAAGCCCGAGCACGTCTCAATGGG
>CACZNH010000008.1 GCA_902782465.1 uncultured Bacteroidales bacterium | reverse complement strand
GCCAGCGTCAACATCCCCGCGGGCGTGACCAGCATCGGGCAGTATGCCTTCAGCGGATGCAGTGCTCTTGACGGCATCGTCATTCCTGAGGGAGTGACCAGCATCGGGCAGTATGCCTTCAGCGGATGCAGTGCTCTTGACGGCATCGTCATTCCTGAGGGAGTGACCAAAATCAACGAGGGCACGTTCAAGAACTGCTCAAGCCTCACAGCCATCAACATCCCAACCGGAGTGACATCGATTTACACGTCCTACCCCAGCGGCTCCTCAGCTTTTTACGGCTGCAACGCCCTCACCTCGCTCGTGTGGAACGCTCGCAGCTGCTCATCGCGCGGCAACATGCCCACGGAGAACATTGAGCGCGTCACCATCGGCAGCGAGGTGACGCTCCTGCCGGACAACTTCCTTGACGGCTCGAAGATTACCGAGGTCGCCATACCCGCATCTGTCACCTCCATCGGAAGCTACGCATTCCGCAACTGCAAGCAGTTGACCGAGGTCGTCCTGCCAAACGGTCTGACCGCCATCAGCAACTACCTGTTCGATGGATGCACCAGCCTGGCCAGCGTCAACATCCCCGCGGGCGTGACCAGCATCGGGCATTATGCCTTCAGCGGATGCAGTGCTCTTGACGGCATCGTCATACCAGAGGGAGTGACCGAAATAAAAAAGGCTACGTTCGCAAACTGCTCCAGCTTGTTCACTGGTGTGGAACGCGCGCAGCTGCTCTTCACGCGGTGATATGCCGACGGCCAACATCGAGCAGGTCACCATCGGCAGCGAGGTGACGCTCCTGCCAGACAAATTCCTTGACGGCTCGAAGATTACCGAGGTCGCCATACCCGCATCTGTCACCTCCATCGGAAGCTACGCATTCCGCAACTGCAAGCAGTTGGTTGAGGTGGCTATTCCTGATAGCGTGACCAAAATCAACAATTATCTGTTTGCAGGTTGTGATAGTCTTGTCAGTGTCAACATTCCTGTGGGTGTAACCAGCATCGGGCAGTATGCGTTTAATGGCTGTAAAATGTTGTCATCCGTTGTGATTCCGTCGGGAGTAACTGAAATCGGCACTTACGCGTTCTACAACTGTACAGGGTTGTTGCAGATTATCTGTCGTGCGGTTGTTCCTCCTACTGTGGCTAGTGATTACACGTTTAGGAGCTGTTACAGCACTGCTAAGCTGAAAGTTCCGCGTGGAGTGATTGAGGATTACAAGGCGGCGAATTATTGGAAGAACTTCTTGACGATTGTGGGTGACGAGTATGACTTTGAGGTCGATGGCATCTACTATGTCAAGACGGGCGAAAACACTGCCAGCGTGACCTATAAGGACACGGATTACAACACCTACAGCGGCACTGTTTCGATTCCCAAGCAGGTGGACTATGAGGGCGTGACCTACCGCGTGACGGGCGTCAGCTTCGAGGCCTTCAAGGATTGTCCCGACCTGACCAAGGTGACGATGAGCAAGCGCATCCAGAGCATCGAGTACAACGCCTTTGAGAACTGCACATCGCTGACGCGTGTCACCATCCCCGACAACGTGACCGCCATCGGTGCCAACGCCTTCAAGGGCTGCACCACGTTGACCGATGCCACCATCGGCAGCAGTGTCGCCACCATTGGCGCACAGGCCTTTGACGGCTGCGATGCTCTGACCACGGTGATGAGTCGCTCGGTAACGCCTCCCACCCTGGCTGGCCGCGCCTGCTTCAACTGCTATGAGACAGCAACCCTCAAGGTTCCCATCGCCGCTGTCGAGGATTACAGCAGCGCTGACTACTGGAAGGAGTTCCTGCAGATCGTGGGCGTGGAAATCAACGCCGGTCCTGGCGACGTGGACGGTGACGGCAACATCGGCATCGGCGACGTGACCAGCCTGATCGACTACCTGCTGAGCGGCGGCGACGCCTCATTCTACGAGGAGAACGCCGACTTTGACGAGGATGGCAAGATCGGCATAGGCGACGTTGCCGACCTGATCGACTACCTGCTGAGCGGCGGCGACGACGATTGATTAAAGCGGGCGTTGCCCGCTGTGTATGGTGGATTTGCGCCGTTGGCGCGTGTATGGTGTATGGAGGGCTGTGACAACCACGCTTCACCCATACACCATACACTATACACCATACACGGCGGCAACAGCCGCCAAATACACCATACACAGCGGCGAATGCCGCTTAAATGTATTATTGGGCGACTTTGTTGTTGTCGTCTTTAATCCACTTGATGTACGGGCTGTAGTCGTGGGGAACGAGGACACCGTTCTCGCGGTCGTCGCGCCAGGTGTCGGTCCAGTCCATGTCATAGCCATGACCCGTGGCATCGTGGAAGATGTGGCCCTCGCCTTCGTTCATTTTCCAGTAGGCAACGAGGCCGTCGCTGTGGGCATTCACACCGGCAAAGCCCGTGGAGATTTCGCTTGCCGTGAGGGCACGGTTCCACAGGCGCACCTCACACAAGCGGCCCGAGAAGAACTGACTGTTGCGGTAATTGCCCCACGACATTCCCAATTCAAAGCGCTGGAAGGGCGTTGCCTTGCCCGTGCCGCTTGCCTGGGCATCCTCGACGCCATCGACATACATCTTGAAGGTCGAGCCGTCGTAGGTGCAGGAAATGAGATACCAGCGGTTGGTCTTGAAATGGGTCGATGAGAAGCACCTGCCGCCAGGCAGTACCCACTGCAGGATGTCGCCGCCCGCCGAGCCGTTCTCGCCAAAGCGGAACATGTTGGCTTCCTCCTCGTTCTTGCCCTCGATGGCCAGGACGCGCTTGATATCGCCCACGTTGCCGAACTTGTAGGAATACACCTTGAACTCGATGGTGTAATTGGTGAGGTTGACCATCTTGTCGTCAGGGAAGATGTAGTTGGACGAGGCGTTCTGGTTATTCTCGAGCGAATAGAACGAGATGATGCGGGAAATCTGCAGGAAAATCGTGCGCGAACTCTCGATGACCTCACCGCCGTCGCCCTCGACCTGCCTAATGGTCACGGGAATGACATAGGTAGCGCCCTCGATAAAGCCGTCGGTATTGAGGACCTTGACCTGGGCTGCTGTGGAGAGAGCTTCACCCTGACCGATGGTCACCGCACTGTTCTCGATGGCGACACAGGAGGCGGGCACAGGATAATAGGCAGTGCCGTGCTTGGCATTATAGGCGCGCACCAGCGATGTGTCGATGGCCAGACGCACAGTAACGTCCCTGGCCGTGCGACGCGTCGCCTTGACAGTCACGGCATAGGTAGCGGGCAATTCATCGACGGTAAACCGCTGCACCGGCACCTGTTCGGTGCCCGTGATGAGCAGACCCACCTTCTCGTAGTCAAATTTATCACCCTCGCTATCGCAGGCAGCCAGCAAGACACCGACCACCATCAGAAACATATATAATAATGTCTTTTTCATCGTTTATCGGGTTTTGGCAGGGTTCATAATCTGGATGGCACGACGAATGGCACCATAGGGCACACCGTCGCTCGTGTTGTAGTAGTTGCGCTCCACATAGTAGGCGCCACAGCCGCCCTTGTGACCAGTTTCAGGCTCCCAAGCGGCATAATTGAAGATTTCGCCGCCCGTGGGCTTCTGGCCGAAGGATTCGCAATAGACGGTTTTCTCGTCGGGGTGTCCCATAGCTCCCACACCGGCGCCCTGCTGACTGTAGGCCTGCTTGATGAAGTAATCCACATAGGGGTCACACGCCACAGGGGGCGATACCGAGAAATAGTCCACGATGACCAGCTTTTCGGGGTACTGGCCGTTGGGACCGAAGATTTTGTCACACTCCTCGATGGCCCATGTCAAGTGCTGGCCACTCCAGCCCTCGTAGTCGAAATCGGCACCGTCAAGACCGGTTTTAACAACCGTGTCGCACACCCAGCGGGCATAGGCGCGGATAGCCTCCTCGCTGCGGTCGTTGGAGAGGTCATAATTGCGGCCGTCGATGGTGAAACGGTGGTTATAGTTGGACGCATCGGCATGGAAGATGAAGCGGGTGCCCTTCTTCTCACGCGTCTCTATCATGTCCTGATAGGCAACGGGGTGCATCTTGGGCGTGGGGATTCCCATCCACAGGTTCACCAGGTCGATGCTGTCGGGCAGACCGATGATGCGCTCGCCCCACGAGGCGGGATCCTTGTAGCCGCTGGCGCCCTCGATGGGTGCCCAGTCGGCATAATAGACGTAGCAAATCTCGTGCGGACTTGCCTTGTAGTCACGCAACGCCTGGTAATACTCGTCGCTATACTCCTTGAGCGGCTGCAGGTCCAGCGCCTCGGGCTCGGTGTCACAAGCCGCGACAGCCAGGAGAAGCAACGCCGCCGATATATATCTTGTCAGTTTCATATCTCTCAAATCACTAATCTCTAATCACTAATCACTAATCTCCAATCACTCTACGGTCCCACCACAGGCGGGTGCCGCCATTGTCCTGTCCACCGCCCAGGGCCTCGCTATCCAACAGTTGGACAGCGGCCTGAACAGCGGCCTGGTTAGTATTATACTCCTGGACAGGGAAGGGGCAGCGGCGCACCTGAATCTGCGTGTCGATGAGTCCCTGGCTGTCGTTGTTCACCACAGGCAGCAGGCGGGGATAGCCTGTGCGGCGGAACTCTGCCCAGCCCTCACAACCATCGGGGTACATGGCAATCCACTTCTGGGTGATGATGCGCTCCAGGTTGGTCTCAAAGTCCGCCTCATCGTCCCAAGCAATGGTGATGTCGCTGGGTGCAGCGGTAGCGTTGCGACCCTTGGTGTTATCGACATAGCGAGTGGGCACCAGGGTCGAGTTTGAGATATAAGCGTCCTCGCCACCGACCCCGTTCTCGCCGAACGAGGCGCGGATGCCTGCCTCGTAGAATGCCCGTGCCGTGCCGCCCATGTTCCAGCCCCGCAGTGCAGCCTCGGCCTGCAGGAAGAAGCTCTCGGCAGCCGTCATCCACACGATGGGCGTCGTTGCACGGTCGATGTTCAGATTGGAGACATATTGTCCGGCATAATTTGTGGGATTCATGTTGTGGACGCCCAGTCGCACGCCGTGATACTTGTTGTCGCTGCTGGCGGGCACGAAGTAAACCGGCAGACGCGGGTCGCTATAACCGTTCATGTAGCAGTCCATCGTCGCCCCCATGCGCACCTCGCCCGCATTGAAGTTGTAGGCCATGTCGTAGTTGGGGTGGAAATAGGTCAGGCGGCTATGCTGCAGTTGGGCACGCTCGACCGCGGTCTCGATGAAGCCCAACGGACATGCTGCCGACTTCTCAGCCTCTTGCTGTGCCAGGGCAGGGTCGGCATAGACCACACGCAGTGCCAGACGCAGACGCAGGGTGTTGGCAAACTTCACCCAGCGGGCGACATTGCCCTCATAGACGTTGTCATAGTCGGGCAACAGCGTTCCGCCCGACTCGGCCAGCGGTGTAAGCACGTCGATGGCACTGTCGAGTTCGGCAAAGAATTTTTTGTATACATCCTGCTGCCGGTCGTAGGTCGTCCCCAGCGAACCGCTGCCGAAGTGGATGTAGGGAATGGGGCCATACATGTCGGTCACGCGGTGCAGCGCCTCGACCTTGACCACCGTTGCCAAGGCAGCCACAGCGGGTTGGTTCATTTCGCTTGCCACACGGGTAACACGCTGCCAGGCAGGCATCACCTCGCTGAAGGCGCGGGTAAACATCTGGTCATACCAGCCGCTCACAAAACTGTAGGAGCCGTTGTGTACGCCGTTGCGCCAAGTTCCCGTGAGCGCTAAATAGCCCGAGAAGGCGTCGGCACTCAAACCCTGCGCCACCTGATAGTCCGATGACAGGCAGTTGCCCGAACCGTCGTCAAAGAGGATGACACGCGACACCATCTGCGAGAAGAAGGCGCCCACGTTCTGATAGTCGGCCTGCAGTTCCTCGTCGGTGAGCTGGTGCTGGTTGGTGTTGATTTCGTCAAACGACTTGGTGCATGCCGCCAATGTCAGGACGGCAGCTATACTGATGATGATTCTTGTCTTCATAGCCGTCATTAGAATTTGAGTTTCACATTAAATCCCATTGTGCGCAGGCTGGGCTGCATGAAGTAGTCGATGCCCTGATAATAAGTGCCCGTGTTGGCAGTTGCCTCGGGGTCATAGGGGGCTTTGTTGTAAAGCATGCACAGGTTGTGGGCGACGAAGGCGACATTCAGTCCCTTGACCCACTTGACCCATCGGTTGATGGGCACATCGTATCCGATGCTCAGTTCAGCCAGGCGCAGGTTGGTCGCACTATAGACATAGCGGGAATCCACCGTGCCGTTGGGGTTGCCCACGGTCTGGTAATAGCCCTGGGCATTGATTTTCTTGCCGTTGATGACCACGCCGCCGTCGTTGCGGGCATCCTGGGTCGCCTGTGAGGCGCCATAGTAGTCCAGAATGGCCTGCGTCTCGCTCACGACGATGCCGCCGTTGCGGTAAGCCAGCATAGCCGACAGGGTGATGCCCTTGAAGGACAAGGCGTTGCCCCAGGAGAGGTTGTAACGGGGTGCTGCCTGACCGGCATAGATGTAGTAGGCATTGTTATTGGGGTTGGCCTCGACGGTCTGGCGCTCGGGGTTGACATAGATGGCACCGTGCTCGTCGGTCTTGAGCGTGGAGACGTACACATCGCTCAAGGTGCCGCCCTCGGTCAGGCGAATCTGGTAGCCCGAGGTGCCTCCCATGTAGAGTTCATCGAGGTTATAGATTTCGCCGTCGATGGGGTTGCGCCAGTTGCGGAGCAACTCCTTCACCTTGTTGCGGTTGAGGGTCCAGGTCACAAAAGTTTCCCACGTCACAGCACCGATGGGCTGAGTGTAGCGGGCGGTGAGTTCGACGCCCTTGTTATCGACCCGTCCACCGTTGACCACCGCGCTGGTGTAACCCGACGAAGCGGGCAGTGCGGGATAGAAGAACTGGTTGCGCGTGCTGGACTGATACAGGGTCGCATTCACACGCAGACGGTTGCGGAACATATACAGGTCGATACCGGCTTCCCACGAGTGAGTGCGCTCGGGCTTGAGGTCGGTGAGCATGCGTGTTGAGGTTTCGGCCAGACCCGTCGAGGGGTTGATGGCGTAGGTCTCACGCGTGAGGAACGGCTCGTTGGGCTCGTTACCCACCTGGGAATAGCCCACGCGGGTCTTGAAGTAATTGAGCCAACTGTCACTCTTGAGAGCGGGGATGATGTCGGTCCAGATGGCCGAGACGCCAGCCGACCAGTAGAAGTAACTCTTTTCGAGTTTAGACGACCAATCGTTGCGGGCGGTCACGTCGATGTAAGCCATGCTGCGGTAACCCAGTTGGGCGGTGGCATAAACGCTCTGCAACTGAGTGCGGAAGCCGCTCTGCACAGGCTTGAAGGTCGAGTTGCCGGTCTCGACATTGGCGAGGGTAAACTTGTTGGCGGTACCCTTCAAGTGGCCGCTGAAGCCCTCGATGGCATTGTCGCGCTGGTCAAAACTGGTGCCGAGCACACCGCTGAGGTTCCAGGCGTCTCCAGCAAAGTATCTGTTGAACTTGGCGAAGGCCTCGGCATACATCTGGCGGTTGCTCACGTTGCGCAGGCCGTAATGGCCATATTTGGAGGCATAGAGCGTGTTGGTCGAAGCAAAGAATTTCTCCTCGTATTTCTCGCTGCTCTTGTCATACTTCACGCGGCCCGTGATGTCCAGCCACGGCGTGATGCGCCAGTTGAGCGATATGGTCGCCTGGTGGCGCTCCTTGTGATTGATGAAACGCTCGCGCTCGGTCTCCCAATAGGGGTTCTCCATCGAGATGTCGTAGTTGTAGGGCCAGTACTGCACGGGGAAGTTGCGGCCCGTGTCGTAACGCTCAAAATAGCCCAACTTGGAGAAATCGTCACCTGCGGGGAACAGATAAACCGGCACCAACGGATTATGGTACTGTCCCTGGCTAATCATGTTCTGCTCCTTGACTGAGGTGAGCATATAGCCCAAGTCTAGGGTCATGCGGTCGTCCAGGAAATTGGTGGTGTTGCGCAGGCTCACGTTATAGCGGTCATAGTTGTTGCTGTGGATGATGCCCTGGGCATTGGTGGCACCGAGCGACACATAGGTCTGGTTCTTGTCGGTGCCGGTGCTCAAGCTCACCGAGTTGGCGATGTTGGTTCCCGTCTGAAAGAAGTCGGCGGGATTGTAACTGCTGGATTCCGCCAGTTTCTCGCCCCAACTGAAGTAACTGCCCGTCTCGCTTGGACCGTACTGGTTCTGGAAACGCGGCAACACAAAGGGCTTGGAGAACTGGAAACTGCCGTTGTAGGTCACGTCTACCCTACCCGCACGGCCACGCTTGGTGTTGATGATGATGACACCGTTGGCAGCATTGGCACCGTAGAGAGCCGCTGCCGAAGGACCCGTGAGGGCGCTGATGCTCTCGATGTCGTCGGGGTTGATGTTGCTCGTGGCATCGCCCGTCTGACCAGCGCCGGCAAAGATGCCCTCAGGCTGCTCGCTGCTCAGGTTCTGCATGGGGATGCCGTCAACGACATAAAGCACGTTGTTGTTGCCGTTGATGGACTTGGCGCCACGCATCACCACGCGGCTGCTGCCACCGGCACCTGCAGCACTGCTGTTGATGGTGACACCGGCTACCTTGCCCGACAAAGAGTTGACAAAGTTGGCGTCCTGCACCCGCATCAGAGCGTCACCGTCTACCTGCTGCACGTTGTAGGACAGCGACTTAGCCTCCTTCTTGATGCCGAGGGCGGTCACAACAACCTCACCGAGGTCATAATTCAATGACGGCACCATTGTTACCGTCAAGTTAGAGCCATCCACCCTCACATAACGGGTCTCGTAGCCCAAATAGCTTACGGTCAAGGTGGCTCCTGGGGCCGCACTGATGCTGAATCGCCCGTCAAAATCGGTGCCTGTAGCCACAATGGTGCCCTTGACACTGACGGTCGCCCCGATCATGGGTTCGCCGTTCTCGTCCAGCACCTGTCCTGCCACCACTGCGGGCTGCTGTGTGCCATGGTGCGACTGCGGCACAGGTGTCGCCATCACCACACCACCGCCAGCGGCCATCGCCAGCACTGCCAGCAACTGCAGGCTGTAGAGACGCAACATCCTGCGTCCCTTGGTCTTGAATCTCAGTTTTCTCATAATTCTTGGATAAATGTCAAACGTCACCTTGATACTGAGGCGCTATACCTTCTTGAGTATCCAGGGGATGGGTTCGAGGATTTTGATGCAGAGGTACTGCTCAATGTCGCGAATCATGGCCGCTGCATCACCGCTGGTGTCAAAGCCTCGGGCGACCACATAGTACTGCTTGTCGTTGCCACCATACAGGATGTAACTGTCCTTGAGGCCGCATTCTTCCTGCAGTCGTTCGCGGTAGCTCTTGGCGTTGATGCGCTGCGTGAACGAAGCAACGACCACATTATAGGGCTTGACGATGGCGGTCGAGTCGATAGCCACGTTGGCGTTGACATGGACCAGCCTGACGCTGTCACCGTTAATGACGTGGGTGTAGCGCTGGCGCTCGGCCTCAATCTTGGCATAGGCCTCGGCGCCGACACCCGTCTGCCGCCGTTCCATCGCCTTCTCGTAGGCCTCGCGATAATTCTGCTCGCTGCTGTGGCAAGCGGTCAACAATACCGCAGCCATCAGCAATAACAAATATATCGTCTTTTTCATTTCACTAATCACTAATCTCTAATCTCTAATCACTAACCAATCGATGCAATATGCATCGATTATTTCGCTAATTCGATAACCTGGGCGTGGGTGATGTTGCCCTGGTCGAGGGTGAGTGTTACCAGCGTGCGCACCACCTGCCAGCCCTGGACGCCAGCAGCACCGGGATTGACGACAAGGCACCCTAGTGCGCGGTCAGGCATCACCTTGAGGATGTGACTGTGGCCGCAAACGAAGAGTTTGGGTTGCGACAACTCCAGGCGCTGGCGGATGCCCGGGGCGTACTTGCCGGGATAGCCGCCGATGTGAGTCATCACCACCTTGACGCCCTCGACCTCAAAGATTTCCATCTCCTTGAAGCGTCGGCGTAGGCTCGCCCCGTCCACATTGCCGCAAACGGCGCGGAACACCGGTGCGATGGCCTCCAGGCGGTCGGCAATGTCGTCGCTGCCAATATCGCCTGCATGCCACACCTCGTCACAGTCGGCGAAGTGCTGGGCGTAGCGGTCGTCCCACCATGCATGCGTGTCACTGATGATGCCGATTTTTTTCATTAGACGTTCGGTTTTAGGCTTTAGGCTTTAGGCTTTAGGTGGCATCCCTAATGCCTAACGCCTAATGCCTAAAAGTTACAATGCAAATTCCATGAGGCGAGCGAGGTACTTGCCGATGATGTCAAACTCCAGGTTGACGACGGTGCCTACCTCGATGCAATGGAAATTGGTAATCTCGCGGGTGTAGGGGATGATGGCGATCTGGAAACTGTCGCGCTCGCTGTTGCACACGGTGAGGGAGACGCCGTTGACGGTGACACTGCCCTTCTCGACGGTGACATAACCCTTGCGGGCCATCTCAGGAGCCACCTCATACTTGAAGGTGAAGTAGTGGCTGCCGTCCACCTCCTTGACGTCGGTGCAAACAGCCGTCTGGTCCACGTGGCCCTGCACGATGTGTCCGTCCAGTCGGCCCTCGATGAGCATCGAGCGCTCCACGTTCACCTCGTCGCCCACCTTGAGCAGGCCCAGGTTGCTGCGGTCGAGGGTCTCCTGGATGGCGGTCACGGTATAGGTGCCGTCGCCTGGCAGTTCCACAACCGTCAGGCACACGCCGTTGTGCGACACGCTCTGGTCAATCTTCAACTCATCGGTGAAGCTGCACTTGAGGGTGATGTGCAGGTTACCGCCGTCCTTACGCAATGCGACGACACGCGCCGCTTCTTCAACGATTCCTGAAAACATAGTCGTATTCTTGATTAATTGATTTCTATTATTAATAATGTCAATATATAAAACTAACGTGAATGGCGCCGCTTTATTGCCCAAAGCAAATCCCCGCCTCCTGAACACCAGGGACGGGGAGCAAGCTGTTTAGAAGTTAATAATAACGCGCTTTCAGCGCAGCATAATGGATAATGGTTAATGGATAATGAATGTGGATGCCGTCATTAAACATTATCCTCTATCCCTTATGCACGGCTTACGCCGTTTTATTCCTTGCCGAACTGCTCAAAGAAGAGCGTGTAGGAAGTCTTGTCGCACAACTCCTCGGGACCGAAGAACTGGATGGGACCCGGATAGATGTAGCAGGTCTCCAGCGCCCACTGCTCGCGGTTCTCGACAAAGTGCTTGAAGGGTGCACCCTCGAGGTCCACCAGCGCCTTGCGGATAACGGGCTTGTCCTTACCCGAGCGGCGCTCGATGTTCATCATCATGGTGATGGGCACACCGCAGGCGACCCAATCCTGTGCCTTGCGACCCAGGTGGGTAATGGCCGACATATAGCCGGTTGCGCCCACAAAGATGAGGTGCGAAGCGTTGTAACCCAGCGAGTAGCAGTAGTCGGCGTCAAAGTTCGACGGGAAGGAGCAACGTCCCTCATAGCCGAAGAAGTGATGCTGCGTCTTGAACTTGATGGGCTCAATCTGTCCCGACTCAACACGCACGTCGAGGGCATGGCCCACCATGCGGCTGAGCAGACGCTCGCTCTCGATCTGCGACACCATCACGTTGCCGTGCTCGTCGCGGTCCAGCGTCAGCTGGCGTGCCACGTCGTCGGGCAGCGAGTCGTAGACGACGCGGTTCTCCTCGGTGAGGTGCTCACGCACGAAGTTGTTCTGGTCCATATCCCTGAGCTTGGAAACCTCGGGATACTTGGTTAGCATCTCGTTGAGCTCGGCGATGAGTTTCTTCATCGTGGGGACGAACTCGACAATACCCTCGGGAACGAGGACCGTACCATAGTCCATGCCCATATTGTGGCGCTTGACGACGATATCGGCAATCTCCTCGGCAATGGCATGGAGCGTCATGTTGCGGGCCTCAACCTCCTCGCTGATGATGCAGTAGTTGGGGCGCGTCTGCAGGGCGCACTCCAGGGCGATGTGCGACGCCGAGCGTCCCATCAGCTTCATGAAGTGCCAGTATTTCTTAGCAGAGTTACAGTCACGGGCCACGTTGCCGATGAGCTCGCTATAGACCTTGGTGGCGGTGTCAAAGCCGAACGAAATCTCGATGTGCTCGTTCTTGAGGTCGCCGTCGATGGTCTTGGGCACGCCGATGACCTGCACGCCAGCGTCGTGGGCCTTGTAGTACTCGGCCAGGATGGCAGCGTTGGTGTTACTGTCGTCACCGCCGATGATGACTACGGCCGAAATCTTGAGCTCGCGCAGGATGGCGAGGCCGGCCTCGAACTGCTCGGGCTTCTCCAGCTTGGTGCGGCCCGAACCGATGAGGTCAAAACCGCCCGTGTTGCGGTACTGCTCAATCATGTCGCCGGTAATCTCGATATAACGGTGCTTTACCAGTCCGGCAGGACCGCCCAGGAAACCATACAGGCGGCAGTACTTGTTCAGCGCCTTGATGCCGTCATACAGACCGCAGATCACGTTGTGGCCGCCAGGAGCCTGGCCACCGCTCAGGATAACGCCTACGTTGAAGGGGTTCTCGGGCGGCATGGCCGAGTCGTCGCGTTCAAACGTCAGCTGCGGCAAACCGTAGGTGCAGGGGAACAGCTGCTTGATGGCCTCTTGATCAGCCACCGACTGGGTGGGTTCGCCCTCGACGGCGCGCACGGGGCAACGCAGGGTAACGGGCAACTTGGGCCTGTAGGTCAATCTCATCTGTTCCAGATAACTCTTATTGTCAGTCATTGTACTTATTTATTTATGGTTTGTATATAACCGGTTAAACAATCTTTTTTACCTTACTAATTTGGCCACGCCAAGGCGAGGCCCTACAAATCGGCTACAAAATTACCGCAAATTTGTCACTCGTGCACTATAAAAACCTATCAATTTTTTGATTTCTACAGCCCTATTTAGAATTTTTGACACTTTCGGCCCAAAAAACGACGATTTTCCCAGCATACGTTCATCAAACAACTGAGCACTCTGAATGATCTGACAGGCATCCGCATACCTTTTTTTGGGCATGCGGATGTCTTTTTCTCGGCCGTCGAGCACGACTTGAAAAACTTAGCGACTTAGCGTGAGGGCCGTATTGGCTCGGTGGAGAGGGTGTTTTTTCCTAAAAAGGGGTTTTTTAACGGTGTTTGCTTGGTGTGTTGTGAAAAAGTTTGTATCTTCGCCATTTGATTATTAACCCAAGACCGTAGTCTTGACAATAAATATAGATTGAACATGAAAGGAATTGTACTGGCAGGAGGCAGCGGCACGCGTCTTTATCCCGTGACCAAGGGCATCTCCAAGCAGCTGATACCCATCTATGACAAGCCCATGGTGTATTATCCCATCTCGGTGCTGATGCTGGCGGGAATCCGCGAAATCCTCATCATATCCACACCTCAGGACCTGCCCATGTTCCGGCGTCTGCTGGGCAGCGGCGAGGATATCGGCGTACGCTTTGAGTATGCCGAGCAACCGCGTCCCGAGGGCCTGGCGCAGGCGTTCATCATCGGCGAGGAGTTCGTCGGCAAGGACAGCGTGTGCCTGGTGCTGGGCGACAACATCTTCTACGGCCAGAGTTTTACGAGCATGCTGCTGGATGCCGTGAAGCGCACCGAGGAGAAGAACGTGTGCACGCTATGGGCCTATGCCGTGAAGGACCCGAACCGCTTTGGCGTGGTGGCCTTTGACAGCTACGGTAAAGCTACCAGCCTGGAGGAGAAGCCCGAGAAACCCAAGAGCAACTATGCCGTGACGGGCCTGTACTTCTACCCCAACGACGTGGTGGAAATCGCCAAGCACATCAAGCCTAGCGCGCGTGGCGAGCTGGAAATCACCACCGTCAACCAGGAGTTCCTTGCCCAGGACCGCGTCCACGTGCAGACGCTGGGTCGCGGCTTTGCCTGGCTGGATACGGGCACCAGTGAATCGATGGCCGATGCCTCCAACTTCATCGGCACCATCGTGAACATGCAAGGCGTGCAGGTTGCTGCACTGGAGGAAATCGCCTTCCGCAAGGGTTGGATTACCGCCGAGCAGCTGCTGGCGCTTGCCGAGCCCATGAAGAAGAACCATTACGGACAATACCTCATCAAGCTGGCCCAAAATGGCATTCGATAACCGAAACGAACCTCATCTCATCGAGCTGTCCAAGAACAGGGATCCGCGCGGCAACCTGTCGGTCATCGAGAGCGGCGTAGATGTGCCGTTCAAGGTGATGCGCAACTACTGGATTTATGACGTTCCCAGTGGCATGTGGCGCGACGGCCATGCCTTCAAGGAACAGGAGGAGTTCATCGTGGCGCTGAGCGGCAGCTTTGACGTAGTGGTCAACGACGGCGAGCGGCGGCTGACGTTCCACCTGTGCCGTCCGCAAATCGGTCTCTACGTCCCCAAGATGATGTGGAGGCACATCGACAATTTCTCCACCAACTCGGTAGCGCTGGTGTTGTCCAGCACTATCTATGACCCCAGCGACTATATCGAACATTTCAGCGAATATCAAACCCAAAAATCTAAGGAAAATGAATAGTATAGAGAAAATCAGGACCCACAACAAGTCTAGAATCAGTGACTGCCACATCATCGAACTGAACAAGCACCACCATGCCAACGGCAACCTCACTGCCGTGAACAACGGCGTGGAGCTGCCCTTTGACATCCAGCGTACGTTCTACATCTATGACGTGCCGGGAGGTGCCGAACGCGGTGGCCACAGCCACTACCTGTGCCAGGAGTTCATCATCGCCATCAGCGGCAGTTTTGATGTCACCGTCGATGACGGCTTCAGCTGCCATACCCACACGCTGAACCGCCCCTACCAGGGGTTGCTGGTCGTGCCCGGCATCTGGAGAACGCTGCACAACTTCTCGTCGGGGTCGGTGTGCCTGGCCCTGGCATCTCACCATTTTGACGAGGAAGACTACGTCAGGTCTTACGAGAAATTCGTTGAGCTGAAACACTCGGGCGAGAAAACAGAATGACCTGCATGGTCACTAACCGTTAACCACATTGCAATGAAACAGTACCCATTCCTTGATTTAGCGCTCGCAAACGCCCCCTATATGGATGCCCTCAAGGCGGCAGCCTGTGAGGTGATTGAGCGCGGACGCTACCTGCACAGCACCCAGACGGAACTCCTGGAGAAGGAAATTGCCGAGCTGTGCCAAACCAAACACTGCGTGACGGTGAGCAACGGCCTCGACGCGTTGAGGCTCATCCTGAGGGCCTACAAGGAGATGGGACGATTGCGTGACGGCGACGAGGTCATCGTCCCCGCCAACACCTACGTTGCCAGTGTGCTTGCCATCAGCGACAACGGGCTCAAGCCCGTGCTGTGCGACCCTGACCTGCAAACCATGAACCTGGACAGCGGCTTGCTGGAGCAGCTCATCACCAGCCGCACCCGCGCCGTCATGCCCGTGCACCTGTACGGCAGTCCCTGCTGGGACAACACGCTGATGCAAGCAGCCCGCGACCACAATCTGATTGTCATCGAGGATAACGCCCAGGCCATCAGCGCCGTGAGCGACATTGCCGGCCTGAACGGGACATTTGTCACGGGAGGACTGGGTGACTGCGCCGGCATCAGCTTCTACCCCACCAAGAACCTGGGCGCCCTGGGCGACGGCGGTGCCGTGGTGACCAACGACGACACGCTGGCGGCTACCGTGCGGGCCCTCGCCAACTACGGCTCCGACAGGCGATACCACAACCTGTACAAGGGTCTGAACTGCCGCCTCGACGAAATCCAGGCCGCGATGCTGCGCGTCAAGCTGCGTTATCTGGACCGCGAGAACAGCACCCGCGCTGCCGTGGCACGCGCCTACAACGACAGCATCAGCCATCCCCGCATCATCACACCGCTCATCAACGATGACACCAAGCAGACGTGGCACCAGTACGTGATTCGCGTCGAGGACAGGGATGCTTTCATGGCCTACTTGTCAAGCAACGGCGTGGGCACCGACATCCACTATGCCACCCCACCCCACATGCAGCCCTGCTACCAAGACCTGGATCACGCCCCGCTACCTGTCGCCGAACGTCTGGCAGCCGAGGTGGTCTCACTGCCCATTGCCCATCCCATCACTCCCGATGATGCCCGCGACATCGCCGCCATTATCAACCGCTTCTAACCACCCGCATCCCTCATGAGCACCCGCCAGCCATTCAAGCGTTTTGTCCTGCTGTGCCTGTTGGCACTGCTGCCGGTGTTCATGCTTGTGGCGCTGTATGTCGTCAAGGACCCCTTCCACGTCGTCAAGCCCTATCAGGGACGCGTGTACAACCCAGGAGACACCATCGCCTTAACCATCAACTGGGGACACGTCACCATCGAGTCCTACAAGTATTTTGACCCTGAAGGGCACTTCGACTCATTCATCTTCGGTTCCTCGTTGTCAGGCTATTACCGCATCAAGGACTGGAAGCCCTATCTGCCTGCCGATGCACGTCCCTTCCACTTCAACGCTTCGCGCGAGACGCTCAACGGCATCCTGAACAAACTCAACTACCTCACCTCACGCGGGGTGGAAATCAAGAACGCCCTCATCATCATGGAGGACGAGATGCTGCGGCGCAAGCCGCTGGATTCCGACGTGCTCTTTGTGCAGCACCCCGCGACGGCAAGAGAAGTGTCGTGGTGGTATTTCCATCAGCTGTACTTCAATGCCTTCCGCCGCCCTGAACTGGTGGGCTACCTGCTCTACCCCAAGGCACTGACACAGACCGTGCTGGACAAGGGATATGCCACCACCGACATCACCAACCGCATCGAGAACATCAACGAGGGATACTATGCGTGGGCCGACTCGGTGATTGCCGTCAACCCCAGTGAGTTCTTCACGCCCGAACACATCGCCCAATACAGCCTGCCGCTGATGGAACTGCCATGCCCGCCCAAGGTGAACTCATGGGTAGCAGCCATGCTCAGGGACATCGCCCACGTGCTGAAAAAACAAGGCACCAATTACCACATCATCATCCCTCCCCATTACGGGTATGAGGCCATCGACAGCCAGGACCTGTACATCCTTGAGGACATCTTCGGAGAGAACAGGGTGCATGACTACAGCCACGACCCCGAATTGGGCAGCCAGCTGTGTCACTACTACGACGACGGCCACCTGATTGCCCAGGACTGCGCACGGCTCATCGACAGCGCCTACCATGCGGTATCGCTGCCCTCACCTTACCTAAAAACAAATAATCGCTGAACCAGCTTTCTGCCTAGCGTTTGCCCAGTGTCAGAATCTCCCACGAACGGCGCTGCGCCTTCTTGAGGCTCGCAGGGTCCTTGGGGTCGATGCCATACTTGTCGGCTGGCGGGATGACGACCTCGGTGCCCGGACGGATATTGTTGGGATTGCTGATTTTATCCTTGTTTTCCTCGTAGATATACACCCAGAACCAGGGACTGCCGTAGTGCTTCTCGGCGAGGACTGTCAACACGATTTGAGCCGTCACCGTATCGGTGACCACATCATTCTCCTCGACGTAGAGTTCGGCGGTATCCAGCGGCACAGCCTGGTCGGGGGCAGAAGATGAGCCTTGATGACCCAGCACAAGCCACAGGATGCCCGCAAGCAATGCCACGCCCAGCAGTGCCCATAACCACGTGAGATTGCGTTTGGGCTTTGCCGCCGACAACTGCTCCTCGGTGGGGCTGTAGGCGTCACGCAGCTCAGGACGGTAAAAGCGGTCATTGACCACGGGCTCCTCGACAGGAGCTGCCTCGGGGACAGGATGACTGGGGCCGTCAATCGGGATGCCCACCAGCATCGGCTTGCGCTCGATGGGAGGAGTATCGACTGGAGCGACGGGCGGCTCTGGAGTGACTTGAGGTTCGGGAACGACTGTAGGTTCGGGAACGACTGGAGTTTCTTCAGGGGCAGGGGCCTTCTCTTGGGGAGCCGGGATTGGGGTTTCCTCAACGGACGAGTCAAGAGCGACCGAGGGATATTTCTCGTCGATGGCTGCCAGTTTATCGTCGGTGAGCGCATCGTCGAGCACGACCGTCTCAAATTGTGCAAAGGGCTGGTTTACCGCCTCGGCAAGCGACTTGTCGGGAGTAAAAGTGATTTTCTTGTGACCTGAAATCTCAATGTCCTCGCCATCGACGACATTTACGCTCTTGCGGGACTTGACCTCGGTAACCTTAAAGGTGCCTATATTCTTGATTTTTACCGTCTCGCCATTAATCAGCTCCTGGGAAACGGTCGAGAACAGTTCGCGCAGGAACAGTTCACACACGCGCTTGGAGGTCGAGGTGGACTCGGCCAGCATGTCAATCAATTCGACTAATGTAAGCTTGGTGTTCATCGTCTCCTCCTTCTTTTATTTGAGTTTTGACTTGAGCACATTGCTCACCTTGAAACCGAGGACAATCTTGGGAGGCACCAGCATGCGCTTGCCGGTCTTGGGGTTCACCATCACGCGTTCGTTGCGCTTTCTGGGTTCAAACGAGCCAAACCCCGGCACTATCACGCTGTCCAAATCGCCGCACCGTGTGCGCAGCACGCCAGCCAAGCCCTCGAGCAGTTTGTTCACGTCATCTGCCGAGCGGCCCAGTTTTTCTGATAAAGTCTCAACCAGTTTCTTGTTGTCCATGTCAAGCCTCCAAATACGATTTCCAAACCGCAAAATTAGTCATTTTTTTTGTCATTTGAGTTTTTTCGCTTAATTTTGTCCTTCAGTACAATAGATTAAAATTTACAGCTATGAGAAAAATAGTTATCCTTGACGGATATGCCGGCAACCCCGGTGACCTCTCGTGGGAACCCATGAAGGCTCTCGCCCCTTGTGACATCTACGACAAAGGCACTGTTGCCACAGTCATTGAACGGTGTAAAGACGCCGAGATGATATTGACCAACAAGGTTGCCATCAGCGCCGAAACCATGGCCCAGCTGCCCGAGTTGAAGTACATCGGTGTGATGGCGACAGGCTTTAACATCGTTGACATCGCCGAGGCCAAGCGCCGCGGCATCGTGGTGACCAACGTTCCCGCCTATAGCACCGACAGCGTGGCCCAGCTCACTATCGCCCACTTGCTGAACATCTGCTGGCAGCCCCAGCACTACACCGACGAGGCCCGCGCCCTGAAGTGGACCTACTGCGGCGACTTCACCTATGTGAACACACCGCTCATCGAGATGTCAGGCAAGCAGCTCGGTATCGTGGGTCTGGGGCAAATCGGCAACGCCGTGGCACGCATCGCCCTGGCGATGAATATGCGCGTGATGGCTCTGACGAGCAAGAGCGCCGACCAGTTGCCCGAAGGCATCATGAAAGCCGAAAATCTGGAACACCTGCTGCGCACCAGCGACGTGCTCACCATGCACTGCCCGCTCAACGATGACACCAGGGGCATGATCAACGCCGAACGCCTGGCGATGATGAAGAAAGGCTCCATCGTGCTTAACCTGGCACGCGGTGCCCTCATTGTCGAGCAGGACCTGGCTGACGCTTTGAACAGCGGCCATCTGTTTGCAGCTGCTGTCGATTGCTCAACCATCGAGCCGCCCAAACCTGACCATCCGCTGTTAACCGCCCGCAACTGCTACATCACGCCACACCTTGCCTGGGCCAGCTACGAGGCCCGCGTGCGCCTGATGGACGTCATCACCCGCAACGTCGCCGCCTACCTCGACGGTAATCCCATCAACGTGGTGAATTAAGGCTTTAGGCATTAGGTTTTAGGCTTTAGGCTTTAGGCAAAAGTAATCATACTCAAGACTTAAAACTAACAACTGAAAACTGAAAACTGAAATGAACGAACAGGATATCATTAATGAGGCCCTGGCTTGGGCCGAGGGCACCCATTGTGCCATCACCGTGTGTGACCTGGAGGGGAAAGTGATTTTCATGAACGAGCGTTCACGTGCCACCTTTGATAAGGAAGGCCGCACGATGCTGGGCCAGAACCTGATGCCCTGCCACAGCGAGAAATCACAGGAGAAAATACGTCACATGATAGCCACCGACACGGTCAACTGCTACACCATCGACAAAAAGGGCGTCAAGAAAATGATTTACCAGACCCCGTGGCGCCGCGACGGCAAAGTGTGCGGTATGGTCGAAATCTCGATGGTCATCCCACAAGAGATGCCACACTACGTTAGGAGTTAGGAGTTAGGAGTTAGGAAATTATACTTGTCTGGAAGCGCACATTAAGATGACGCTTTTGGACAAGTATTCTTATTTCAACAGCTCGCCAATTGAGGCGGTGAGGTTGAACATCATCGTGGTGGCTCCACTATGAGGACGCGCAAAGGCCGCTCCAACACCGAAGGCCTTCACCTTGAGTCCACCACAGACCGACAGGCCCGACATGAAGTCACGCTTGTAAGTTGCCATGTCGGTGCGCATGCGGTAATTGTAGCCGAGACCCAAATAGATATTGTTGGTGGGCAAGACATCCACACCGAAGACGAGGTGACGCATCAGGTTGCTGCCGAATGATTCTTTCTCAATCAGTCCGCTATTGGGATTGTTGACATCCTCAATCTTGTAATAAGGTGAGCTCCAGCGCGCCAACTCATAGGCAGTGATGTGCAACCGAATAGGAGCCCTGCCCAGCATCTTGCTCACACCCACCTGAATATCCCACGGCAATTTATCCTTGTACTCGTTGAATTTCTTGACCTGACCACCCAAGTTCTTGGCAACCAACGATGCCGAGAATTCGTGTGCGGGGTCATAGAAGCTCAAACCGATGTCAGCGGCCACAGCACCAGCAGTATAGTCCTCATATTTTGAATAAAGGTACTTGAACGTGATACCGCCCCTGAGGTGCTTGGTCACATCGTGGCTGTAGGTAAGGCTGAATGCCATGTCACTGGCCGTGAATTTTCCAGTTTGGACACCGTCGATGCTGGCGCCCTCGATATCGCCATAGCCGAAGTACTGGATGCCGGCAGCAATAGACCCGTGCTTGCTCACGCCCTGTCCATAACGTACGCCAGCAAAATTGGTCTCGCCGATGTAACGCATGTAGTTCAGGCCGACCTGATGGTCAAATTCCGCACCCAGCAAGGCCGGATTCTGCTCTACCAGGTTGACGTCATCATCAATGATGGTGATATTGTGTCCACCCAAGCCGTACACATGACTCGACACCGGCACACTTAGGAAGTCATAAGCCGTAGTGGACGTGCCGCCATCGGCCATGGCAGACAATGCCATGGTCGCCACAGCCAGCAATATCAGGTGACGCAAATAGGTTGTCATATTGTCGTTATTCAGTATTTACTATGATATAACGATAATTAGCGGGTTTTAGTATATTTCACGACAGGGTGTCCTTAATTTTGTTGAGGACATCGAGGTCTCCCTCGTCAAAAGCGAGTCGCGCCCGGGCATAGAGTTCCCGACACTGCTTGCCCCCCAATTCGGGATGGATTTTCAGTGCCAGTTCACAGAAAACACGGTTGCAGGCCTGCATATTCTCAAAAGCCATGACATCCATGTCATCCTGATAGTCCTCGTAACGCAAATCTCCGCTATAGAGAGCCCTGATGGCATCCTCCAGGTCGCGTCTGAACACCACCACGCGGATAGCGTCTTTCCACAGGTTGTTGGCAAAGCTGTCCCCGATTACACCTGCAGGAATACCTGCGGCCTCCAAGGCACCCTTGACGATATTGGCGTCAACGGGGTTGCTATACTTGTTGAAAACAATTAATTGATCGTCCTGTTCCATAATTCAGTTTTCAGTTTTCAGTTTTCAGTTGTCAGTTGTCAGTTGATTACTTGATGCCTCGAGAATTGAGGGCCGCCTGATAACGGTGCGCATTATCGAGGTGGGTAGCGTAGTCACGTGAGAAATCATGATAGCCGCTGAAGTCGGCACGGGCACACATATACAGGTAATCATGCTGCGGGGCGTTGAGCACGGCGTCGATGGTCGATTTCTCGGGCAGGCGGATGGGGCCAGGAGGCAACCCGTTGACACGATAGGTGTTATAGGGCGAGTTGACTTGCGTCATGGGAATGGTGATGCGCTTGATGGAAAAATCTCCAATGGCAAATTTCACCGTCGGGTCGGCCTGAAGCGGCATGCCCTGCTGATAGCGGTTCAGGTACAAACGAGCCACCTTGCCGCGCTCATCGGCCTTGGATGTCTCTTCCTCGACAATCGAGGCCACCGTTGCCACCTGGTCGGGCGTGAGACCCAATTTTTCGGCCTTCGCCTTGCGCTCGTTGGTCCAGAAATCATTGTAGTAATCGTACATGCGGTCGAGCATCTTCTCGGGGGTAACGGTCCAATAGAACTCGTAGGTATCGGGCATCAACAGACAGGCCATGGTCTCTGGCGTTTTGTTGTATTTGGCACACAAAGCACTATCATTTAGCGCCTTGCGCATCTCATCAGGACCTGCCATGAAGGTCTGGCCCCAACGTTCGGTCCACTCGTCGAGGGTGCGCACATTATTGAAGGTGAAGCGTATGCCATCCTGCACACCGTTCTTGATGCGACGGGCTGCTGTAAATGCCGACATCCCCGGTGTGATGCGGAAAGCGCCCTCGCGGTTCTCGACCTTGGCGCCCATCAGATTCATCATGGTGATAACACGCCTGCCGAAGGTTTTATCCACATGAGCCTGGACGCTGTCGCCAATCATGTTGATTGTGCTACCCTTGCGCACCTTGACAATGCCCTCGGTGGGAGCACCGACGAAGAAATAGGGTGCAACAAATGACAGAAAAATCACTGCCAAGGCGACCAATGCACCGATAATCCATTTTGTCTTTTTCATATTGTGTTAGTTTTTAGTTTTAAGATGTAAGTTTTAAGTAGGATTAGTCTTTCCTACATTTTTTTGTTGGCACCGATGCCAGTAAAACGCTGGCAGAGCCTGTCATTTCCACCCTATCGACAAGGGCTGGAACCAGAGCCACCTCGCCCTGATGCAACGTCAGCTGTGACATTCCCTCGACATGGAGGGTCGTGTCGTTCTTAACGCAGAACACCTCGACAAACGAGTGTGGTTGCGGCAATTCCAGAGTGTACCCGTCAGTAAAGTCGAGTTTATCCACTTCAAACTCGGGGCAACGCACCAAGCACTTCATTCCATCGCCGATGCAAGGGAATTCATGCACTTGACAGTCATGGGCAGCAAAACTGAGCGCCTCGCGTGCCTCTTGAACATGCAGTTGACGCAGGTTACCGTTAGCGTCGCGGCGGTCATAGTCCCACACTCGGTAAGTGATGTCACTGGATTGCTGAATCTCGACCACCAGGTTGCCGGCACCGATGGTGTGGATTTGGCCAGCAGGGATGAAAAAGACATCTCCAGGGCTTGACGGCACTGCGTTGATGGCTTCCAAAAGCGTGCCGTCAGCTAGCCGACGGTCATATTCCTCCTGAGTGATTGTGTTCTTGAACCCCGCACGAATGGTGGCATTGTCATCGGCATGAAGGATATACCACATCTCACTCTTGCCTGAACAACCGTGGCGGCGCATCGCCATCTCATCATCGGGATGCACCTGGATGGAGAGGTCACGATGAGCGTCGATAATCTTAATGAGCAAGGGAAAACTGTTTCCATAGCGGCGATAGACATCTTCCCCGACAAGTTCAGCGCCGTAGCGCTCCACCAGCTGAGGCAGCGTCAATCCATTGTCTTTGCCACCAATGACGACCGATTCACGTCCGGGAAATGCTGACACTTCCCAACTTTCACCAATGGGTTCATCTGTTGCTGGCAGATGCTTGAACGTCACCACCTTGTCACCGCCCCACAAGACGGGCTTTAAGATATTATTGAACTTATAAATCTGCATATTCCGTACAGTTGAACGGCAAAAGTAGCTAAAAATTTTCAGAAACGTCTTTTCCATAGCAAGTTTTCTGGTTTTTGATTGTAAGATTTGGAAAAGACGGAATCTTATACTACTTTTGTTCCCGCTTTTTTAAAAAAGATACTTTGAATATGGATATATTACAAGAAATAAAGGATTATCTGGCTGAATGCCGTGTGTTTTACCTGGCTACCGTCGACGGTGACCAGGCCAGGGTGCGACCCTTCGGCGTGAGCGAAATCTATAACGGCCGCCTGTACCTGATGACAGCCAAGAGCAAGGACGTTTTCAAGCAATTGGTGGCAAATCCCCAGTTTGAGCTCAGCGCTACCAAGGACAATGGCGCCGAATGGATACGCGTGAGCGGCAAGCTCGTCAATGACGATGACCGCGAGATGAAGCAGTTCATCCTCGACCAGAACCCCGAGCTCAAGCAATTCTATCAGGCCGATGACAACATGGCCGCCATGTACATCACCGACGGCGAAGCACGTTTCTTCTCCTACAGCGACCCCGAGCGTCGCGTCAAGTTCTGATATGGAAGACTTTGCCAACACGATGCTTGCCGACCTGCACCGTTACCTCGTTGAGCGGGGTGCCGTGGACGAGCGCCTGCCCGAATGCCCTGATGTAGAGGCCAAATGGCCGCCCATCGCCGAGGCCTACCTGCCTGACGGAGTGCGTGAATTTGCCGACTACCCCATCGCCTCGCTGGGATGGATGATGTTTATCGGCATGGCAATTGCCAAACGCTGGGACGAGGATTGGGAGACATACGGCAAGATAGACGACCTGTACACGCCGATGCGCGACAAGCGCGGCTTTGACAACCTGGATGAGTACATCCTGGACGAGGTGCTTGACCTGCACGGTGATGACGCCGAACAAATGCAAACACTCGTGGGCGATTGTGCCGAGCGCGTGAAACGTGCCATCTTCCGTCTGGATATTGAGCCGGGAACGGTCGAGGCATTTAAGGCCTATGTCGCAGGACTACAGTGCCTGTACCAGATGGGCATGGCCGTGCAACTCAAAGCCATGGGCTACCACATGACGAAAATATAGTAGTTTCTAGTTATTGTACTTAAACTGAACCACATAAAATAACTAAATAATGAAGAAAGTCCTTTTGATTAACGGGTCGCCTCATGAGAAGGGTAATACCTACTTTGCCCTGAACGAGGCTGCAAAGACACTCACAGAACAAGGTTTCCAGACCGAAATCGTATGGATAGGTACCAAACCCGTACGGGGTTGCATCGCTTGTGGCGGATGCGTAACTGCCGGTGACGGTCATTGCGTTTTCAATGACGACCTGTGCAACGAGGTCATTGACAAGATGAACCAGGCCGACGGCCTCATCGTCGGTTCCCCTGTATATTACGGCAACCCGACGGGCAGCCTGCTCAACCTGATTCACCGCATGCTCTTTGCCGGTGCAAAAGTATCGGGCAAACCAGCAGCTGCCGTTACCGTGTGCCGCCGTGGCGGTGCCACCGCAGCATTCCAGACACTGCAGACACCTTTCCAGATGGTGAATATGCCGCTGGTTACCTCGCAATACTGGAATATCGCTTACGGCCGTGAGCCAGGCGAGGTTCGCCATGACAGCGAGGGCATGCAGACGATGCGCACGATGGCGCTCAACATGGCATGGATGATTCGCCAGTTGACTGCCGAGGGTAGTCAATCGCCCAAATACGAACCGTGGCAGGGCACCCACTTCATCCGCTGATGAACATCGACAAAGACCCCATGGGACAAGCCATTGCCGACTATCACAAGAACGGCAAGGCAGCACGGTTGCGTGTTTTCTCGCCCATGTTTGACGAGGACGAGATACCCGTCAAGACCCTTTTCAGACCGATGGAGGAAATGCCTGCCATCGAGCAGGAGGCGTTGCGTCTTGCCCGTGGCCATGTTCTCGATGTCGGGGCTGGCGCCGGTTGCCACTCCCTGGCATTGCAGCAGATGGGCAAACGGGTGACCGCCATCGATATTTCTCCACTTGCCGTCGCCACCATGCAGGAACGCGGCGTTCAGGATGCCCGCGAGCAGGACTTCTTCACCCTCGACGGCCAGTTTGACACCATCCTGATGCTGATGAACGGCATCGGCATCGTGGGCACATTGAGTCGCCTGCCGGCCTTCTTCATGCAGGTGGACAAGTTGCTGGCACCAGGTGGCGAGGTGCTGTGCGACTCCAGTGACATCTGCTACGTCTTTGAGGACGAGGACGGTATCATTGACCTCACGGGCATTGACGGATACTATGGCGAGTTGACTTATCAGATGCAGTACAAGGACGTCAAGGGCACATCTTTCCCCTGGCTGTTCATCGACCCCGAGACGCTGGCCGAGCACGCAAGCGCCTACGGCTTCAATGCCGAGGTCATCGCTCGCGGAGGCCACTATGACTATCTGGCCCGCATTTCTCGCGTTAAACGGTAGTTAATCATTGCAAAAGTATAATAAAATCTAGCCGATGGTACAATATCATCGGCTTTTGGCCCTTTATTATAAAAAATATTGTACCTTTGTACTCAGATTAGACCGAGGAAATAATTATAGTAAGCACTCATGAAGTCAGACAGCTTAGTAATCATCCCGACTTACAACGAGAAGGAGAACGTCAGGAATATCATCGATGCTGTGCTCAGCCTCACTGAGCACCAGTTTGATGTGCTCATCGTTGATGACAATTCGCCCGACGGTACGGGCGACATCGTGGACTCGATTATCGCCGAGAGGCCCGATCGCGTCAACATCCTCAAGCGTCCTGGCAAACAGGGGCTGGGAACCGCCTATATCGCAGGTTTCAAATGGGCCCTTGACCACCAGTATGAATACATCATCGAGATGGATGCCGACTTCTCTCATCCCGTCAACAAATTGCCCGAGTTGCAGGCAGCATGCGCCACGGGCGGTGCCGATGTCGCTGTCGGCTCGAGATACCTGACCGGCGTGAATGTCGTCAACTGGCCGATGGGTAGAATGCTCATGAGTTACTACGCATCGGCCTATGTCCGCATCATCACCGGGATGGATGTCCGTGACACCACGGCGGGATATGTGTGCTACCGTCGTGAGGTATTGCAGAGCATCAATCTGGATACTGTCGAGTTCAAGGGATATGCCTTCCAAATCGAGATGAAGTTCACTGCCCACTGCATGGGCTTCAAAATCAAGGAGGTGCCCATCGTCTTCGTGAACCGTGTGCTGGGAACGAGCAAGATGAACAGTAGCATCTTCTTTGAGGCTTTGTGGGGCGTTATCAAGCTGCGTTGGGATTCCATTTTCAACAAGCAGAAATTCACACGCCGCCCACTACCGAAACAGATTACTGCATGATGCTGCTTTGTTCTGGCCCTCTGCGGGTCAGACGGCCCATTTGGCACGGTTCTTGCTGCTTTTATGGGCACTGTCAATTCTTGAAACGAACGATCACTCATGGTAAAAGCCAAATTAGATAAGGGCTTGACTGCCGAGCAAGTGCTCGCCAGCCGTCAGGAACATGGTGACAATGTGCTCACCCCACCGGCTCGTGAACCGCTGTGGAAGCAGTTTCTCGACAAATTCAATGACCCACTCATCAAGATTCTGCTGGTGGCTCTCATGCTGTCGGTAGGACTATCCATTTATGAATACTTTTGGTTGGGGCTTGGCGCTACCATCCTGTTTGAGCCGCTGGGCATTTTCCTGGCTATCGTGCTTGCCACACTGGTAGGTTTCCTTGTCGAAGTCAACGCCAACAAGAAATTCCGCCTGCTCAACCAGACCGACGACCATGTTATGGTCAAGGTGATGCGAGCTGGGCACGTCACCCAGGTTCCCCGCTGCGACATCGTGGTCGATGATATCGTCATCCTTGACACCGGTGAGAAGATTCCAGCCGACGGCACCATTGTCATCAGCCACGACCTCACCGTGGACGAGAGTTCCTTCACGGGAGAGCCATCGGCTTGGAAAACGCATGATGCCGCTATTGCCGCAGCCAACGAGAGCTCTACTACTTATCCTGCCAACCTGTTGCTCCGTGCCAGCACCATCATCGAGGGTGGTGCCGTCATGCGTGTGGAACGTGTAGGTGACAAGACGGAATATGGCAAAGTCTTCAGAGACTCCCAAATCGACAATGCCGTCAAGACCCCTCTCACCCAGCAGCTCGACCGTCTGGGACGTACGATTGCCCGCGGCAGCTATGTCATGGCTGGCCTGCTTGTGCTGGGTCGATTGCTTGAGTATTTCATTGCCGGCAGCGAAGGCCTTGTTGCCGACGCCCAGTATTTCATCGAGACTGTGATGCTGGCCGTGACACTCATTGTTGTGTCGGTGCCCGAGGGCCTGCCCATGAGCGTAACCCTTTCACTGGCGTTGAGCATGCGCAAGATGCTGAAGCATAACAATCTGGTGCGCCGCATGCATGCCTGTGAAACGATGGGAGCCACCACCGTTATCTGTACCGACAAGACCGGCACGCTCACCCAAAACAAGATGCAGGTCTATCATGCCCACTTCTACGGCCTCATCGACGGTGACAAACTCACCGACGACCAGGCAAGCATGATTGTCCAAGAGAGCATCGCCTGCAACAGCACAGCCTTCCTTGACGACAGCGACCCCAATAACATCGTGGCGCTGGGCAATCCCACCGAGGGAGCCCTGTTGCTGTGGCTGCACAGTGCTGGAGCCGATTACATGGAACTGCGTGAGAGCAGTGAATTACTGACCCAGTTGCCGTTCTCGACCATGAACAAATTCATGGCTACAGTCATCTCCAGTACCACCGGCAAACGGTTAATGCTGCTCAAGGGCGCCCCTGAGATTGTCATGCGCCTGTGCGATAATGTAGTTGGCGACGTCACTTTCCAGCAGATTAATGAAGAACTGGCCAGCTATCAGGCCAAGGCCATGCGCACGCTGGGGTTTGCCTACACTGAATTGCCCGACGGCCAAGATGTCGAGGATGCCATCAAGCAATTGACGGATGGAAAATGCAAGGAACTCACCTTTATGGGAATCGTTGCCATCAGCGATCCTGTACGCGCCGATGTACCCGCCGCCATCCAGGACTGCCGCAATGCGGGCGTGAAGGTGAAAATCATCACTGGAGACACAGGAGCCACGGCACGCGAAATCGGCCGCCAGGTAGGCTTGTGGACCGATGACGATGGCGACGATGCCATTATCACGGGACCGGACTTTGCCGCCCTTGATGACAACGAGGCGGCCCAGCGCGCAGCAGCCATCAAAATCATGGCACGCGCACGTCCCGACGACAAGGCACGGCTCGTCAGGCTCCTGCAGCAACAGGGCGAGGTCGTTGCCGTAACCGGCGATGGTACCAATGATGCGCCAGCCCTCAACGCGGCACAAGTGGGCCTGTCGATGGGCGATGGCACCGCTGTCGCCAAAGAGGCCAGCGACATCACCATCCTCGACAACTCATTTGCCAGTATCAACAAGGCCGTCCTGTGGGGACGCTCCCTGTACAGCAACATTCAGCGTTTCATCCTGTTCCAGCTTGCGGTCAACGTGTGCGCCTGCCTGGTTGTCGCCATCTGCTCGTTCTTCAGCAAGCAGCCGGCCCTCACCGTGACACAGATGCTATGGGTCAACCTCATCATGGACACTTTTGCTGCCCTGGCCCTGGCGTCGCTGCCGCCCAACAGCGTACTCATGAGACAGAAACCCCGCGACTCGCGCGCCAGCATCATCACACCAGCCATGATGAAGTTCATCATGTTGACCGGCACCATCTTTGCGGTGCTGATGATAGGCCTGTTCTATTTCTTCGTTCGCGAGGCCAATGGCGGGCCCGTCTTTGCCCGCGGCATCAACCCCAACATCAATCCGCATGAGATGGGCGTGTTCTTTAGCGTATTTGTCTTCCTGCAATTCTGGAACATGCTCAACGCCAGGTCTTTTGCCACAGGCAAGAGTGCATTCAACAACATGGAGGACAGCAAGGTGTTCTGGACCGTTGCAGCAGTTGTCTTCGTTGGGCAGGTTCTCATTGTCCAGTTTGCTGGTCCGCTGTTCAACTGCTCCCCGCTCGAGTGGGACACTTGGCTATGGATAATATTGGGCACATTGCCTGTATTCTTGTTGGGCCAACTGGTACAACGAGCCAAGAACCAGTAACTGAAAATCGGCAACAACGTGCTCATTTTTGACGAAATCGCGTTTTTTTTTAAAAAAAACGGAGAACTTCTTGTTACATCGAGAAATTTAGTTTAACTTTGCATCATCTATATAGTGAACTGAACAAATATTTATAACTATACAAAATTAAAGACATTATGAAAAAGGTTTTACTTTCCACTTTTTTGATGCTTGTGGCCGGTTTTGGTGTTGCTAATGCCTATACCGACATCACGGCTGTTAATGTTCCTCAACCCGCTGGCGACACTCTGTTGTTCGCACTGCCCATTGACATTGAGCATTATCAGCACATTCAGAATTACCCCGACTTTGACCCCGGTATGCGCATGATGAAGTTCCAGCCTGAGTATGTTGTTACCAGCACAGACTTCTCTAACGGTGACATCACCAAGGGTACTCCCACCCTCCCTGCCAATGCAAAGGTTATCGGTCTTGCCCTCGACGGCTATGACGTAGCCACCGACGCCACCACAAGAGGCGTCACCTACCTCGACGTAGTGGCATGGTGCAAGAACATCGCTGATGGTGAGGAGCTGAACGAGTATGACGAGTGGTTTGGTAATGGCTATCGCGTTTGGTGGAATATCCCCGACGGAGAGCTTCTGACCGACACCGTCAACTGCCGCGGCGGCTTCGGCAACCATCCTGGTTACATCAGCGAATTTGACCTCATGGCCAGGGCCATTGAACCCTCTACCATCGTGGACTGCCCCTTCAACGTTAAGGACGAAGAAGGCAGGAACATCCCCTTCCTGTACACCGGTGAGAGCATCTACCTCACCCTGTGGATGTGCAACTGGGAGGATATTCACATGATGTATCGCTACATGGCCTATGACGACGCTGAGTTGCCCGTTGCCAGCCTGATGCGTTCGGGACAGTACTGCTTCAGCTCCGAGGTAGTGGACCAGATTCCCGAGAATCTGCTGACCTACTGGTACAACCTGCCCGAGCACCGTCTGCCCGCCTTCCGCACTCCCTACTTCACCAGCGACATCCGCGTCAACCTGCCCGAGCTGGCAGCCGACGTTGAGCTGTGGACGATGGATGGCGACCAGATTGGTGAGCTGGTTGCTCCAGCCGAGGATGGCAACTACTACAGCCTGGACCACTCCAAGACCTATGTTATCGTTGTTGACGGCAAGTACAGCCAGGAACTCTCCTTCACCGACATGTACACCGACATCACTGTCAACATCAACAAGGACATGACGGCTGTTGATGAGATTAACGGTCAGAAGGCTGTTGCCAACGTAGCTTACTACAACCTTGCTGGTCAGATGAGCCAGGAGCCCGTTGATGGTGTGAACATCGTTGTTACCACCTACACCGACGGCACCCGCACCACCGCCAAGGTCATCAAGTAAAAAACAACTGCGGCGTGCTCCTCGGAGTCCGCATCAGTAATAAAGAAAGGTAGTTTTTTCATGAACCGCCTCCCGCGAAAAAGCGGGAAGCGGTTTTTTTTGCAGTTTGTGCTTTTTGACATGGTGGAGCAGAATCCACAGGTTATAATTTTGCAGCGTGAACAGTTTTTAGCTGTTAGCATTTAGTTGATAAAGAGAACATAATAAACAGTAAAACCATGAAAACACCAACAACCAATGAGCGGCACACTCAAGTGCTGCAGGCAGCTTACCAGGCCTGGATGAGTGGTGCGGGGCTCAGGCAGTCACGACTGCGCAACAAGCGCTTCACCTACGGCGACCAGTGGGGAGACCTGGTGCGAGACCACGAGGGGCGCCTGATGACCGAGGGTGAGCACCTTGCCAGCCAAGGCTGCCAGAGCATCACCAACAACCTGATTCGCCAGCTGGTGAAGACTATCGTAGGCCGTTTCCGCGCCCAGTACATCAACAGTGATGACGGGAAACAGACAGCGCCCTCAGCCGTTGCCGAGGACAACGAACTAAACGAACTCGACAGCCGGGCCCTAGAGGAGTTCCTGATTTCGGGATGTTGCATCCAGCGCGTGGACACCTGCCACGAACCTGGCGGTGACGAACGCGTGAGGGTCGACAACGTGAACGTGAACCGCCTGTTCACAGGGCCGATGAACGACACCCGCGCCTGGGACTGCGAACTCATCGGACAGCTTCACGACCTGAACATCGCCCAACTGCTGCGCCGCGTGGCCGGTGGTAACCCGCGCAAGGCGGCATGGGTGCGGCGTCTGTACACCGATGGCGCCGAGCAACGCCTTGCCGACTTCACGACGCGTCTGGGCGCCGACTCGCAACTGGGGACGGACTTTTGGCATGCCCGCGACGGCAAGTGCCGTGCCATCGAGGTGTGGACCCTGGAGAGCCGCGAAGTGACCGTGTGCCACAACCGCCGCGAGGGAACACTCACCGTGGAACCCGCCAGTGCTGCCAGCCGCCTGAAGGGTCATCCCGATGTCACCACACGCTGGGACATCGCCACCGTGTGGCACTGCCGCTGGTTCAGCCCCATGGGTGACCTGCTGTGCGAATATGACTCTCCATGGGCACACGGCAGCCACCCCTTTGTCATCAAACTCTACCCGCTCACCGACGGCGAGGTGCATGCCGTGGTCGAAGACATCATCGATACACAGAAGCACGTCAACCGCCTCATCTCGCTGCTCGACCAGGTGATGCGCTCCTGCGCCAAGGGGGTGCTGCTGTTCCCCGAGACGGCTCTGCCTGACGGATGGACCTGGGAAGACGCACGCCGCTGCTGGTCCAGTGCTGGAGGGCTGCTGCCCTACAACCCGCGCTACAGCGATGCCAAGCCCGAACAGGTCAACGTCAACGGCACCAACATCGGTGCCTACCAGATGATTGAACTGCAGATGCGCCTGTTTGAGGAAATCAGCGGTGTGAGCGGTGCCCTACAGGGCAAAGAGCCCACCGTCGTCAGTGCCAACGCCTATCAGTTGCAAAGCGAAAACGCCAACATCGCCCTGAGCGACGTCTATGAGACGTTCCAGGCCTTCCGCCGCCAGCGAGACCGCAAAATTCTAGCAATGTCCTCACGTTAAACTACTAACATTATTGATTAACTAAACAAGTAAAACCATGAAGAACGAAGAAGAAAACCGTGAACAACCACAAGAGGCACAGGCCCCAGAGCCGTCCGCCTCCCCCACCCTTGCCAACAAGATCACCGAACTCGGGCTCGACGAGGACACCAGCAATCGCCTGGCCCAACTCATCGACGGTATGGCTCCCGCATCGCTATCATCCGAGTTGCTGAGCACCCTTGCCCGCGGCATCACACATGATGCCGATGTCCAGAATGCCGATGCCGAGGGTTACCTGCGCGGCCGCAACGAGAAAATCGAGACCGTACTGCCGCCTGAGCGAGACTCGGCAGAATCCTCCGAGACCAATCCGGTCTTTCCCCAATACTGCCGCCGCAGCATCTGGGACTGAGATAGATAATAGATAATAGGTATTAGATGGCAATTGCCAAGAAACACTTTTTTTACTAACCATTTAAATCTTTAAAACCATGAACATTATTCATTTCACTAAGGTTCTGCGCTGGATGCGCAACCACAAGAAGTTAGTCATCTTTGTCATCACCGTTATCCTCATCGCCATTTTGGCGTCATGCGGTATGGTAACAAGCAGCACCACGCTTGCCGTCGTGGGTATGGTGGTTCCCGGTGCCGATGGCGGTCGCCACGTCGTTGACGGTCCGCTCACCACCGAGCTGAGCCGCGAGGGGTCACCCGACCTGTTGCTCAACGAGATTGACCAGCAAATCGTGAAAATCCGCCCCATGTCCACGCCCATCGACCAAATTTCGCGCTATGCAGGCAGCAAGCATGCCGGCAGCATGGTCGTCGATTTCTACCGCGTGGACACCAAGCCCACGATGACACAACTGCTGGAGGATGTCTCCGAGACCAACCCCGAGAACGCCGGTGAGACTCCCATCGCCACCATCAGCACCGGCAATGACGAGATTTTTGATGCTACCGACACGATTCTCGTGCGTGGCGTCTCGGGCTATCAGAACAATGGCACCTCCGAGAGCACCCAGGACCTCATCCTCTACGTCCTGGACCGCAACGAGGACGGTGTGAAAGTGATGGCCGTGAACGGACCCACGGTGGGCGGTGTCAGCAACTGCATTCCCGCCATCCCTCAGGGTACCTACCTGGTGCGCATGGGTCGTGCCGCCAGTGAGCTCGACGTGCAGTCGCCGCAGTTCGAGGCCTTGCCCACCAAGGGCCGCAACCTGTGCCAGATTTTCAAGATGCAGGTCGAGCAATCCACGCTGCAGCGCCTCGCCAACAAGGAAGTGGGCTGGACGATGAGCGACCAGGAGGAGGCCGCCATCTACGACATGCGACTGGGCATGGAGAAGTCGTTCCTGTTCGGTGCTGCACGCCAGCTGTGGGACAACAGCAAGAAGGAGCACATCTACTTCACGGGCGGCATCTGGAACCAGGCCGGCAAGGACTTCTATATCGAGTCGAGTTTGGACTTCGATGCCAGCAGGATGATTGACCTGATGCACGACGCATTCACCGGCAATGCCGGCAGCAAGCGCAAGATTCTCATCGGCGGCAGCGGACTCATCAGCCGCATCAGCAAGCTGGACTACACCCGCGTCATCACGGCCAACCAGCATGTGTCCAAATGGGGTATCGACTTCACCGAGTTGAGGTCCAAGTTTGGTTGCCTCTACCTCCTGCTCAGCGAGGTCTTCGACGAGATGGGCATGAGCGAGAACGGCATCGTCATCGACCCCGAGTATATCCAGAAGTATGTACACATCCCCTTCAGCACCGAACAGCTGAACCTGAAGAAGAGCGGCGTGCGCAACGTTGACGCGCTGGTGATGACCGAAGCTTCGTGTCTGGTGCTGCGCTATCCCAAGGCGCACATGCGCATCAATTACCGATGAAGTACTTCACCATCGAGGAATTGACGCGCTCGGCGACGGCCAGGCGGCTACGCATCGACAACACGCCGCCTGCCAGTGCCGTCACCGCACTGAAGGAACTGGTTGACAAGGTGCTCGACCCGCTGCGCGAGGCCTGGGGCGGCCCCATCCGCGTCAACAGCGGCTACCGCTGCCCCCTGTTGAACAAAGCCGTGGGAGGCACACCCGGCAGCCAGCATCAGCGAGGCGAGGCGGCCGACATCACCGTCGGCACGCGCAGCGGCAACCGCCGCCTGCTGGCGCTCATCAAGCGCCTGAACCTGCCCGTCGACCAATGCATCGACGAGAAAGGCTGCAGTTGGATTCACATCAGCCATCGCGCAGGGCGCAACCGCCGCCTCTACATGAAATTCTAGAGCCACAGGCGCTCACCCACACGACAGTGACGGCCACCGGGCAATTCCCGATGGCCGTCACTGTTATTTGTCAGTTCCACGAAAATGGGAGGGCACTAATCCTGCGGCATGTACACAGCGCGGACGGTGAAGCCGTTAGCGCGTCTATAACCGAACCAATAACGCCATGAAGACAAGTTGAAATAAAAAGCGGCATAGGAGGTGGTCGAAATAAGCTCGTCGGACCAGTAATAGCCCATCAAGTTATCGCCGTGCAACAAACTATCCTCACGACAGCCAGCTAAAGGCATGAACATAGTGTTCCCATTAGGGCCTGTCACCAACACACCTTTCACATTATTCATTGTCGTATCAGCATGTGTACAGTTAGTGCACAATTCTGCCAGTTGGTTCGTAGTTGGTATTCGCCACGACGGGCCCCAGTTCACGTAAGCGGCATCGTCCTCGAGTTCCAACTTCGTCTTGCCATCTACCTCACCGTACTCGCTATTGTTACAATACTTTGTCAACGTATTGTAATTGCCGCTGCTCCACTTGTAAGTAGAAAACGAATAGAAAGATTTGGGCTTTGTCTCGCCCCAGGCGAAGTAGTCGCCGTATTCCTCGGGAGCGTTAGCCCCGATATTACACGTTGCCCACAACGTGCCGCTGGGCAGACCCAGGTCAACCCACTCATGCTCTTCGGGAGGGGTGACAGGGTCATCATTCCAGGTTCCATTCAACAGGTAATCAATCAGGCTGGCAACATCGCCAACGGTCACTGTTCCATCCTGGTCAACATCACCACGCACGTACTGTGCTTCGGCGGTAAATGACACCAACGCCATTGTCAGTACCGCAAACAAACTAAATGCAATCTTTTTCATAATAAAACAAGTATTTATAGTTTAACAATAATCATTAATGCTTGAGTATGAGCTTAATCCTACTGTACACGTACTGGGCGGACAGCAAACCCCTGGTAGCGGTGATAGTTGTGGAAGTCCACTTGCTGTGCATAGAAAAGAATGTAGTAGGCATAGAAAGAGCGGTCCACGTGGAGAGTGCGCGACCAATAGTAGCCGTAATAGTTCTCATCGTAGTGTGTGCTGCCGTCGCGACAACCCGTTGCGGGCAGGAACAGGGAATTACCGTTGGGGCCGGTGACCTGATAACCGTTCACATTATTTATTTTCTTCCAGGTCCATGTGCAGTTTTCGCGCAGTTCGTCCTGTTGCTCCTTGGTCGGCATACGCCACGATGCGCCCCAGTTCACATAGGCGGCATCGTCCTCAAGCTCCAGCTCGGTCTTATCGTCAACCGTGCCGTAAGAACTGTTTGTGCAGTACTTCGTCATCGTTTTATAGGAGCCCCTGCACCATGAATAGGTGCTCCAGCTATAGGTATCCTTGGGAGCGGTCTCGCCCCAGGCGAAATAGTCGCCGAAGTCCTCGGGATTGTCGGCACCGACATTCATTGTCGCCCATAACGTACCGTTGGGAAGACCCAAGTCAACCCATTCGTGCTCATCGGGAGGAGTAACGGGTTCACCTCCCCAGGTTCCGTTCAACAGGTAATCAATCAGGCTGGTGACATCGCCAATGCCCACAGTGCCATCCAGGTCTACGTCGCCGCGCTGGTATTGCCCGTCGACAGGTGTCGCAGGCTCTCCCACCCAAACGCCATTCAACAGGTAATCAATCAGGCAGGTGACATCACCAATGCCTACATTGCTATCATAGTCCACATCGCCACGTGGATACTCTGCTTGAGCAGTGAAGGACATCAGCATCAACGCCAACACTGCAAACAAACTTGCTGTAATCTTTTTCATTGTAATAATTTTATAAGTTTAACTTGATTGTTGACACATTATAACGTTTTGGTGCAAAAATACGAAAAATTTCTTCATTCGGATGCAGCATTTTGCTCAAAAAACGCTATATTTGTGGTCAATAAACATTCAACCCTCAATAACGAGACCAAGATGATGAAAAGACTGACTTCTATCCTGATGGCGCTGGCTATCGTGGTGCCGACTGTAGCTCAACGCACGCCCACGATGGGATGGAGCTCGTGGAACACGTTTGCCCTGGATATCAACGAGCAACTTATCCGCCAGCAGGCCGATGCCATGCACAACAGTGGCTTGCAGGAGGCTGGCTACCGCTATATCAACATCGACGACGGCTACTGGCAGGGACGCGGCAAGGACGGGAACCTGCGGTTGAATATGCAACGCTTCCCCAGCGGGATGCGCCCGCTGGTGGACTATATCCACTCCCTGGGGCTCAAGGCGGGCATCTACACCGACGCGGGCGACAACACCTGCGGTTCGGGCAACCGTCAACCGTGGGGGCTGGGCGTTGGTTTTGCGGGACATGAAGAGCAGGACTGCCAACTGTATTTCCGCGACTGGGACTTTGACTTCATCAAGGTGGACTGGTGCGGGGGCAGACACCTGGGCTTAAACGAGAAAGAGCAATATACACTGATTTCCAATGCCATACGCAACTGCGGCAAAGAGGATGTTGTTTTCAACATCTGCAGTTGGGCTTTCCCTGGAGCTTGGGCTGCCGGCATTGCTGACTCGTGGCGCACGACAGGCGACATCTATGACAAATGGGAATCGGTGAAGAGCATCCTTGCCGAGAACCTGTACTTGAGTGCTTTTTGCCATGACGGCCACTACAACGACATGGATATGCTGGAGGTGGGACGCTCGATGTCACAGACCGAGGACGAGACGCACTTCGGGATGTGGTGCATCATGTCGTCACCGTTGCTCATCGGCTGCGACATGGCAAACATCAAGCCCCAGTCGCTCAAGCTGCTCACCAACCGCGACCTCATCGCCCTGAACCAGGACCCGCTGCATCTGCAGGCCTATATTGCCGAGAAACAGGGTGAGTGCTACGTGCTGGTCAAGGACATCAGGCAACTCTACGGCAAGGAGCGCGCTTTTGCCGTCTACAATCCCAGCGACAAGGAGCAGACCGTCACGCTCAAGTTCAGCACCATCGACCTAGGCGGCAAGGTGGAACTCTATGACTGCTACGGCCAATGCAACGCCGGCAGCGCCACCGAATCCATGGTCATCACTGTCCCCGCCCATGGCACGCGCATCTATCGCGCCCAGGCCGAGGAGCGCCTGGAACGCAAGGTCTATGAGGCCGAGACGGCATTGCTGAGCCATTATCAGGAACTGTTACCCCACAATTGGGTCATCACGGCCTGTTTCTATGCCGAACCCAGCGCATCAGGCGGTTTCAAGGCCTGTTTCCTGGGTTACCGGGCAGGCAATGACCTGCAATGGCAACACGTCTATGCCCATCGGGCGGGCAGCCGGAGGATAACCATCACCTGCTATTCCGGCGACAAGAGGGAGTTCGATGTCGAGGTCAACGGGAAAAAGATGGGCACCTTTACCGTTCAAGCCAAAGACTGGACCACACCGCAGTATATCAAGGTCAACGTCAACCTGAAGAAGGGAGAAAACGTCATCCGCCTGTACAATGACGGTCTGATGATGCCCGACATCGACAAAATGGAACTGGATTAAACGCTTTATCACAATGAAACCCGCAAAAAGCCAAAGCATCAAGATTGCCGTCATCAGCGACCTGCACGTGATGGCACCCGAACTGCTCAAGAAGGACGGCAGTGCCTTTGAGCAATACCTGAGCCGTGACCGCAAAATGCTGCGCGAGAGTGTCGAAATCCTCGAGACCCTCGTGGCAGACATCATCGACTTGAAACCGCATCTGGTACTGGTCACCGGTGACCTCACCAAGGACGGTGAGCGGGCGAGTCACCTGCTTGTTGCCGACCGCCTGCAACGGCTGACGGATGCCGGCATCCAGGTGCTTGTCGTTCCCGGCAACCATGACATCAACAATCCTGACGCCAAAGTCTTTGACGGCGATACCGCGACAGCTACCGAGACCATCACCCGACAGGATTTTGCCGAGATTTACCGCCATGCGGGTTATGACGGGCTCTCCAGGCGCGACAACGACACCCTGAGCTATTGCCGTGATGTCACCGACGAGATGACCATCCTCGCCATCGATGCCTGCATGGACCGTCTCAACACCTTTGTCTCTCATGGCGACCCGCGTGACCATTGCAAGACAAGCGGCAGTCTTGAGGCTTCGACCCAGCAATGGCTAGTCGAGCAGGCCACTGCTGCTACGGCTGCGGGCAGGAAGGTCATTGCCATGATGCATCACCATCTGGCACCCCACTTCCACATGGAGGACACACTGGCAGCGCCCTATATGGTCGATGACGCCCGTCAACTGTGCAGACGGCTCGTCAAGGCTGGCGTTCATGTCATCTTCACCGGCCACCTGCACATCAGTGACATCGGCCAGACCAGCGTCCGTGAGGGGAATATGGTCGAAGTGGCGACTGCTGCCGCCGTGGGCTATCCTTGCCAGTGGAGGGTCGCCACTTGCAACACAGCTGCAGGAAAGATGCAGCTGCGCAGCGTCACCCTTCACAGCCTGCCCTCGGACCCGGAATTCGGAGAGCATGCCCGAGAGGTGTTCAAGAACTGCATTCCCACCATGACCCAAGGAGTGCTCACACGTTATTGGCCCGAAATCAGCCAGGCCATCGACAATCTTCAGATCAAGCATCCCTTCCTGATGCGCTTTATCAACATACCCGACAGCCCTGAAGCTATCGCCGACCTGCTGCTAAAGAACCTGCAGGAGCCTGTAACACAAACATATATCACCTTTGCCGAAGGCAACGAGGGTGGCAGCAACAACAAGGAACTCATCAATCGGCTCATCAAGGGGATAGACCAAGTGGTGAACCAGACCGTCAAGGGAATCCTCAAGCCGTTTGTCAAGTTAGCTTTCCGACTGCGCATCTACAAAACCTTCAAGCTGGTATTGCGGAGCATTCTCGAGGATTTGAACGACATCAGCACCAGCCACGAGACGGTCATCAACGACCACACCGCAATCATCGAAATCTAACCGTTACAGGTTAACTGAAATCTACAGGAAAATAAGCAGGAGCACCTGCGCGATGATGACCCTGAGGAACATGCTCAGGGGATAGACTGCCGCATAGGCTACCGACGGGCGGTCGCTCGACAACGTGTCGTTGGCATAATTCATCGCCATGGGATTAGCCATCGCACCACTGAGCATACCGCACACCGAGGCATAGTCGATGTGTGCCAGACGCATCGCCAGCCAGCCCACCAGCAGCACGGGGACAACTGTGAGCAGGAAACCCGTGCCCACCCACAGCAAGCCCTCAGGACGGACTACGGTGGCAAAGAAATCGGGGCCTGAGGCCAATCCCAGACAGGCGAGATATAGTGCGAGACCGATAGAGCGCAGCATGAGGTTGGCGCTCGTCGTGGTATAGGCATTGATGTGGATGCGGGGGCCGAAGGCTCCTATCAGGATACCTGCAATGATGGGGCCACCGGCAAGACCCAGTTTAACAGGTGCCGAGATGCCGGGCAGAACAATCGGGATGCAGCCAATGATAAGACCCAGCGTCATGCCCAGGAAGACGGTTATCAGATTGGGCTCGTCAAGCATCTTGACGGCATTGCCCACTTCCTTCTCAACATTCTTGAGCGCCTCACGGTGGCCGACGACTATGATGCGGTCACCCAGCAACAGACGCAGCTCGGGCGTTGCCAGCAGTTGCAGGCCGCCACGGTTCACACGGCTGATGTTCACACCGTAATGCTCTCGCAGGCGCAAAGAACCCAATTTGCGGCCATTGATTTCGGGTTTAGTGATGAGGATGGCTTGAGAAACGAGGTCGCTGTCGATGGCATTCCAATCGATGTCGCCCGTGTTCCAGTCGGTACCCTCCTGCCTGCCAAACAGCACTTCCATGGCCTCGGCGGCATCGTGGTCGGTGATGACCAGGACACGGTCGTCACGCATGAGTACAGTGTTGGCGTCGGGGATGGTCACCTTGCCCTCGCGCCACAGGCGTGAGATGACAAACTGCCGCGGACTGATGCGGGCCAAATCGCCAACAGTCTTACCGATGATGCCCTCGTTGCGCACCTGATAGGTCGCTATGAACGTGTGGTCGGCCTCTTCCTCACTCTCATCAACAAGGTGGTCGCTGGGACTCACTACAACCTTTCGCATCAAGGCAAAAGCCAGGATAACGCCCACGACACCCAGCGGATAAGTCACAGCACAGCCCAGGGCCGCACCGCTCTCGGGCTGATGCAGTTGGGAGAGCGTCTGTTGGGCTGCTGCCAGGGCTGGCGTGTTGGTCGACGCACCACACATGATACCCACAGCATCACTCAAGCTGATGCCCATCAGGGGGAGCAACAACGTCAACACAGTGCCCACCAGGACCACGCCGATGGCCCACAGGTTGAGGGTGAGTCCTGACTTGTGGAACGAACTGAAGAATCCCGGTCCCACCTGCAGACCCAAGGCATAGACAAAAAGTACGAGTCCGAAGTTCTGTGCATAACGCAGCATATCACCATCAATCGAGATGCCCAGATAGCCCGCCAAAATGCCCAGGAAGAAGACAAAGGCAACGCCCAGCGACACGCCCAGCACCTTGATGCGGCCCAGGGCAAGCCCGCAGGCACATAGCAGTGATAGAACGACGACCGCCTGCACCGCCGAATGGGTCAAGAATATGTCACTTAACCACTCTGCCACTTGTCTTTAAGTATTGATAACGCAAAATTAGTGTTATTCGCCGAGATAATGCAACAATCGGTCGAAAAATCTTTTTGGCATGGTGCCTATAGAGGCATCACTGTATCATCCTGGTGACGGCTGCGGCAACACGCATGAGCGTGCCATCGGTATCCATCGCCATGTCATGAGGGAGCCCGTCGCTCACGGCGACCGCATCGGCTAAACCTGCCGCTATGGGGTCAAAAGCGGCATCTATCACGCCGCAGACCGCCTTGACGGGAACGCCATGCGCAAGTGCCATCTCGATGACTCGCCCAGGTCCTTTGCCCATCAGGGATTGACTATCCATCCGCCCCTCGCCGGTAATGACCAGGTCGGCATCGTCAAGCGCCTCGGCAAAGCCGTTGTGTTCCAGAACATAGGGAGCGCCAGGCTGCAATTCACAATCAAGCAGGTGCATCATCAATGCAGGGATGCCTCCAGCAGCGCCGCAGCCTGCCCGATTGGCGATATCATCACCCACGAGGTCTGCGATATGGAGCATGCCACGCTCCAACTGTTCCACCTGTTCGGGCGAAGCGCCCTTCTGCGGCGCATAAATCCTTGCCGAGCCCCGTTCGCCACACAATGGGTTATCTACGTCGGTCAACAAGGTAAAACGGCAGTCCCGCACGGTTTGGGGGATGCCGAAGGTCTCGATATGGGCTATTTTCTCAAGGGATTCACCGCTGGGATAGAGGTGATGGCCGTCAGCATCCAGGAACTCGGCCCCAAGGGCGCACAGGATACCCATTGCCGCATCACACGTCGCCGAGCCCCCAAGGCCCAGCACAATGTTGCGGCTGCCGCGCTCCATCGCGTCACGCATCAGCATACCCGTCCCCAAGGTGGTGGCATGCATCACGTCGTGTGCATCGTCGGGCAAGAGCGCCAATCCGCTGGCAGCAGCCACCTCGATAAGTGCCGTGCCGTCATCGCACAGGAAATAGCTGGCGGTGACAGGCGCCCGTTGCAGCAAGGGTCCCATCGTGGGAACGGTCACCCATTGTCCCTGGCAAGCAGCCGCCAGCACATCAACTGTGCCGTCACCGCCATCGGCAACGGGCACACACGACACACTCACGCCTTCGATTGCTTCAAGCGCCTGCCTCGCTGCCTCATTGAGTTGCCGGGCGGTTGCAGAACCCTTGAATTTATCGAATGCCAAAAGGACGTTCATCTGAATAATTAGAAAACTGCTAACAGCTTAATGCTAAAAGCTAACAGCTTAATCAACCTTCACTACAAGGAAATTGGACTTCTCCCAGAACTTGTGGGCATTGAGGATGCGCAACGTCTTGACGTTGCCGTTCGACACGATTTCGTAGGAGTCCTTAGGATGGTTGGTCATCAGTTCAGCTTTGTTGCTGTGCAAAGGAATTTCGCTCAAGGTGCGACGGTCGGCCTTGGTGAAATAGGACATCTCAAAGTCGCCTTGCAGAATCTTGGTCTTGCGCAGGAAACCCGTCTCGATGATTTTGTTGGCCTTGAGTTCCTTCTTGGAGCCGATGACGTAGTAGCAGGTATTGAGGTTATCCACCTCGGCAGTGAGCTGTTTGGACTGCTGCTGTGCGGCTTCCTTCTCCTTGGTGACGTTCTTGTTCACCGTGTTCAGCGAGTCAACGCTCTGGTTGAGGTTCTTAATCTGGACATGGGCTGCCGCCAGCTGTTCGGTCAGGCTGTTGATGGTCTTCTGCTGTTCCTCGAGTTGGCTCTTGAGGTTGGCAATCGACTTCTGCATCGTCTCGTTGTAGTTGGTGGACTGCTTGAGACGCTTCTCCAACTCGGCCAAGCGGTTCTTGTGCTTGTTGATAGACTGTTGAATAAGGACGATGTCGTCACGCAGCTGCTTCTTGCGGTCGGGGGTCTCGCCGTTCAGGTTATTGACCGAAACGATGTCCTCGAGTTCCTTAATCTGCTGCATGCCGTCGGCAATGTCACCCATGAGTTCCATGAGACTGTCTTTCTCGGCATTGGCCGTCGCGATTGAATCCTGCAGAGCCATATTGATGGAATCCTGGCGTGAGACCTCATCCATCAGCTTGTTGCTGCGTTGACAGGCGGGCAACACTGCGATGCCAATCAACAGGCAAACAAAATAGAAAATCTTCTTCATATCTAAAGGCTTTTATCGGTTTGTTCTTACTTATTGAATAACGTATTACTTTGCTTTTTGTTATACCTTGGCTTGTTTTCCCTTGAAGGCGGCATACTTGTCGACCTTGACAGCAGCCACTGGCGGGCATCCGGCAACGATGATGACGATTTCGCCACGGGGCTCGTGAGCGGTAAAGTATTCCACCAGCTCACCGAGCGTGCCGTTGTGGGTAGTGTTGTGCAGCTTGCTGATTTCGCGCACGACACTGGCTTCACGGTCAGGACCGAAAGCCTCGGCAAACTGCTGGAGCGTCTTCAACAGCCTCACGGGTGATTCATAGAACACCATCGTCAAGGACTGTGACTTGAGTTCCTCAAGACGCGTGGCGCGGCCTTTCTTTTGCGGCAGGAATCCCTCGAAGACGAAACGGTCACAAGGCAGTCCCGAGTTGACCAGCGCGGGCACAAAAGCCGTTGGTCCCGGCAGGGTCTCCACCTCGATGCCCTGGCGACGGCATTCACGCGACAGCAGAAAACCCGGATCGCTGATGCCTGGAGTTCCCGCATCGCTGATGAGCGCCATCACCGCGCCACCGCTCAACTGCTGCACGACAGCAGCCACCGCTTCATGCTCATTGAATTTGTGGTGACTGCGCATGGGCGTTGAGATGTCAAAGTGCTTGAGCAACACGCCGCTGGTACGGGTATCCTCGGCGAGGATAGTATCCACGCTCTTGAGCACCTCGACAGCTCGCGGTGTCATGTCCCCCAGATTTCCCACTGGGGTGGGCACTATATACAATTTCCCTGCCATGGAATGTGGCACTAAACCATAATTACTGGAAATGGTTGCGAACAAGGGTCATGAAATCCTTCACCACCTCATTCTCACGGTCCCAGTTCAACTGGCTGTAAAAATAGAGTTCAGCATTGCCATAGCTGCGCATCGCCTCGATGTGCTCGATGGCGGTATTCAGTGCGTCGGCGCTACCGGCGAACAGTTCGCGTTGGAAACGGAAACGGTCATTGATAGACAAGGCCTTGCGGATATCCTTGGAAAGATGTCGCTGCAATTTCTCGTCAACGCGAATCGGTGATTCAGGCTCTACCTCCACAGGAATCTCGGTAGGTGTTGGCGGGATAGGCAGGTCCTCGGGCTCGGGTACGGGCACATCATCGGCCTCGATAAACTCCACAGTAATGTCGGGCTCTTCGTCAGCCTCAGGGAGCACATCGGGGTCAGGCTCGGGAACGGGCTCATCGTTGACAGGCTCGGGAGCTGGAGCCACAGGGGCAACGACTTTCTCGGCTTCAGGCCTAGGGTTAAAGATGGGGGGAACAGGGGTGGGTTGTTCCTGACGGGGTTCCTCGACGGCAGGCTCCTCGGCGGGTTCTTCGTCGGCCTCAATAAACTCCACAGTGATATCCTCGTCGGGCTCACGGTCGGCGACAGGCACTTCATTGTCGGCAACCGTTTCATGTTTGGGTTCCTCGTAGTTGAGTTCAAACACTTCATTGAACTCCTCGCCATTGTCATGCTGCCAGGTCTCGTCGGCATCATAATCCTCCTCGGGCAAGCCCTCGGCCTCGGCGGGAACGACAGGCTCCTGCTGGGCAGGCAATTCCGTAGCTGCCGGCTGCTCGACGGGTTGCTCGACGGGGGCGGCCTCGGGTTGCTGTACAGGGGTTTCTTGCTCTACGGCAATCTCCATGCCGCACATCTCGGCGAGTTCACGCACCTTGCGGTGCATTTTATTGGTGATGACATCAGGCGTGTTCTCTTCACCCAGTCGGCGGGACACGAGCATCAATCCCTCAATCTCATAGACATGAGACAGCATTTTTTCTATCGACATGTTCATAATCTTCAGTGTTATTGTAACCTAGCAATCCTGTGCCAAGTCATGCTTAAATTTAGCCTGCAATTTTAGGCATTTTTTTTGAAACACCAACTATTTTTCCTGCAAAAGATTGCAAAGGAAGGTGCCTATCTGGTCCTTGATGCTGGCACGTGAGCAGGTGTAGTTGTTGACCAGCACGGCAAAGGCATAGCGGGGCTCTTCGGCAGGATAGTAGCCCACAAAGCACTGCACATGGCGCATACTGCCCGACTTGAGCACGATGCGGTCGTTCAACGGGTTTTTCTCCAAGGTCTTGCCTACGCGGTCGGCGGCCTTGGGCATGAGGTCACACAGCCTGACGCCGTCAAAACGACGGTGAGCCATCATCGTGAGCATATCCCCGAAGAAGCTGACCGACGCCTTGTTGGCACGGGCCAGGCCGCTGCCGTCGCGCATGAACAGCGGTTCGGTGTCAATCCCCTGCAGTTCCAGCCAGTGCTTGACGGCAGCAACACCCACCTGGTCAAGGTCGCTGGGCAAGTTTTCATACCCCTTCAATTCCCAGTCACGGGCTCCGATGGCACGCAACAGGGCGTGGGCAAACATATTGTCGCTGCGATCCAGCAACGAGGTGATGATTTCGGTCAATTCGGGAGACTTGTGCAACACAAGCAGTATGCTGTCGGCAGTGGAGAGGGCTGCACGAGCATCCTGATTTTGCGTATAGCTAATGCCGTTGGTCCTCAACGCACGCTCCACGCTATCGACAAGCATGGGAGCCGGCGTGGGATTGGCATAGGTGTTACGATAGCTCCTAGCGGTTGTCTCACCTGTGAGTATCAGGGCGGGAATGCTATAGTCCAGATAAGGTGTGATGGCGTTGCGGCCACGATTGTTGCGACAACGGCTGATGACCTTAAGGCCAGGCACCGACGGCCTGAACGATGATTGCGACACGCGACCGCGGGAATCCAGGGTGCAGGAAACGGTCACGAGGTTGTCATGGAAATTCAAGGCATGAACGGCAGCACCGTAGTCATAGGCCAGGTCGCCCACATCCCAGTCTTCATCAAAGTAGGGATAGCCGTAATAGCTGTCATCGCCGATAATTGCGCCCTCGATGCTGGTGATGCCACGGTCACGCAAAGCAGCGATGATTTCATCGACGATATTGGCCTGGCAAGGCAGGAACACTGAACCCAGCGTGGGGTCGCCCGTGCCACGGATGACCACATTGCCCTTGAAACATCCGTCCTGGACCACACCGTCAAGATAAACGGGCGTCTCGAAGCGGAAGTGAGGTCCCAACAGGCCCAGTGCTGCCGACGAGACAACGGTCTTCATCGTCGAGGCAGTGATATTGGCCTGCTCGGGGCGATAGCTGGCAATGGACTTGGCCGAATCCAAATCAATTACTTGAACCCCCACTGACGCATAACGGAGTGAACTGTGTGATACAAAGCGGTTGACGGCTTCCTGGGGCGTCATGGCAGCAAGTTGTGCCACAGCCATCAGAGCCAACACTGCAGATAAAGCTATTTTTCTCATTCTCATTTCTTTTTTGACCGATATAAGGGTTTCTTCATGTAGCGGCGCCATGCATAATGTTGCCGCGATTCCAGATAGTGAGGATTGCGCTGATTGGCGTACGCCTCGCGCTCAAACGAGATGTTGCGGTAGGCGTTCCCCCTCATGGGCAGCCTCATCAGCCACTCGATGACATAAGCGAGATAGAAAAACACGAACAGCATCTCGCGCTGCTGCGCCGTGTGAATGCGCTCGTGGTTGATCAGCTCGTTGCTCAAGTACACGCCATGATGCACGAACAAAACCCCCAGCAAATTAATCGCCGAGAAACCCCGGAAGGGCAATATCGAGGTGCGCACAATCTTCACGGCTGCAAAGGTACAATTTTTCCCCCTTTTCTTATCAACAATAACAAAAAAACGGTGTAAACGTCTTTTTTGTCGCCATTCATTCTTGTAAAATCAATAAATTGACTTACCTTTGCCGCTATAACATTAATAAGTCATGGAAAGAGCAGTAAAAGTATTAGCATTGGCAGCATTATATGTGGTAGCGGTAACGCTTCCCGAGTTCCTGGGGTTCATCCACCCGTTCGGATGGACTTACAGCGCCGTCTTTGCTGCCGTGTTGGCCGCATGGCCCTATTTCAAGCTGAACCAGCAGCACCCCATGCCTGGCATGGCCATCCTGTGCGCCATGTTGTTGCTCATGGTCAACTTCCTGTTCGGACAGGGACACGAATACTTTGCGCTGGGATGCGTCGGACTGGGATGCGTTGCCGAGGGACTGCGCAAGCTGTTCGGCAACTACCGCGGCCGCAAGGGCGTCATCGCCAGCTATGCTGCCCTGTCACTCATCCCCTTCACTAAGAGTATTGTCCTGTGGATTGACTACGAGACAGCGATGGGACTGGTCATCAGCCGCATGGGTGACATCTATGCCGCAGTGATGGGCCGCATGCTCTCCAAGTATATGCTCCTGTCCATGATTATCCTGACGCTGGTGCTCGCCATCGTGACCATGACCATCCTGACGGCCAACTGGCGTCCCCGCGACCAGTACCACGTCGTTGAGTAAAATACAGCTATGAAAAAAATCTTTTCCTTCTTTATGGCGGCAACCATGCTGGCAGCACTGGTTGCATGCGGCACAAGCAACAGCCTGACCAAGGCTGAACGCGAGGCCCAAATAGTGCAGATGGTACAGGCGGCGCTCGACCAGGGCAACTACACTATCGCAGTGGACTGGATGAAGCCGTTAGGCGGCATGCCGCGCCACGTGAGCTCGAACTACACGCTAAAAGTGATTGGCGAAGAAGTGGACAGTTACCTGCCCTACGTGGGCGAGGCCTATCGTCTGCCTTATGGTGGCGGCAAGGGCCTAATCTTCAAAGGCAAGATAACCGACTACATGGTAACACGGCCAACAAGCAACCGCTACACCATCGAATTTAATGTGAATAATGACGAGGACACCTATCACTACCGCATCGACATGTTCACCAACGGCAAAGCCATCATCGACGTGTACGGGCATGACCGCGACGCCATCTCATTTGACGGAGAAATGGTGTTCTAGATTTTCACAAGCCGCCTCATTGTTTTTCCGGGGCTCGCCATCGTGACGATAAAGGGCGCTAAACAACAATAAATAGCATCTGCGCATTTTCGGATTTGCGCAGATGCCTATTTTTCACAGTGGCAGGAATTGTTTTTCCCCTTATCTCACGATAATTTTTCATAAATTTGGTTGCGCCTCAGCCATTGATGCAAGCATCATGGCATTTGGCTTACACAAATTCTTTTGCCCTGGTGGATGTAGATGCCGGGCGTCGTCGGCACCTCGGTGCCCATCGCCATCATGGCCAGCGCTATTGCAACTATCAAAACCGGCAATCGTTTCATGGCTGCAAAGGTAAGCAATTATTAGCGATTAGCAATTAGCCCGGGCATCCGCGTCCTTTTTTTTCAAACAACTATATATTTAATAAACGTTGAACAACAGGAACAACATTTTTCTGTTGGGACTGTCTCACTCCCAACTATTAACTGTTAACTATTAACTGTTAACTCGTCAGTTCTTGCTCTGCGCCTCGATTTCCTTGTCTATGGACTCGAAATTGCTGTGCTGGCTCTTATACTCGGGGACGAACTCCTTCATGGCATAGATCATGGCATGGGTCTCACCACTTGCAGCAAGAGAGATGATGTTCTCTATCTTGGCGCACACGTCCTGGTAGTCGTAGGTCTTCACCTTGGCAATCATGATTTTCTTGTTGACGGTTGCAGTGGTCTTCTCCTTGTCGTTCAAGAGTTCCTCGTAAAGCTTCTCACCGGGGCGCAGACCGATTTCGTCAATCTTGATGTCCACCTCGGGCTTGAGACCCGCGAGGGAAATCATGCGTCGGGCCAGGTCGTAAATCTTGACGGGCTCACCCATGTCAAAAATGTATATCTCGCCACCGCTGCCCATACATCCGGCCTCGAGTACCAGCGAGCAGGCCTCGGGAATTGTCATGAAGTAGCGGATAATCTCCTTATGGGTCACGGTCACGGGGCCGCCGGCGGCAATCTGCTTGCGGAACAAGGGTATCACCGAGCCATTACTGCCCAGCACATTGCCAAAGCGTGTGGTGATGAACTGGGTCTTCTTGCCTTGCTTCTGGGCATCGAAGTAGAGCGACTGGCAATAGATTTCGGCCAGGCGCTTGGTGCATCCCATCACGTTGGTGGGATTCACGGCCTTGTCGGTCGAAATCATCACAAACTTATAGACGTCATATTTGAGTGCCAGGTCTGCTACGTTTCGGGTACCCCTGACATTAGCCAGGATGGCCTCGGTGGGGTTGATTTCCATCATCGGCACGTGCTTGTAGGCCGCAGCATGGAACACATAACGCGGATGGAATGCCTTGAAGGCCTCCTCGACACGTTCGCGGTTGCGCACATCGCCCATAAAGAGCTCGATGTCGGCACCGGGATAACCCTTTCTCATCTCCAAGGCCAGATCATGCATGGGCGTCTCGGCCTGGTCAAAAAGCACAATCTTGCTGGCAGCATAGTTGGCCACCTGACGCACAATCTCACTGCCGATCGAGCCACAGGCGCCAGTAATCAGCACACATGAGCCCTTGATGTGCTCGCTCACCATGGGGTTGTTCAGCACAATGGGGTCACGCCCCAGCAGGTCTTCAATCTGAACTTCCTTAATGAACGTGGAAATGTTTTTGTCTTCCTTGTCCTGGTCAAACTCGGCAACCCTGTTCATGGCCAGCAGGGGGATGTCATTCTTGATAAAGAAATCTGCGAAACCGCTCTGCATCAAGTTTTTACTCTTGCTGTCGAACAGCAGGGCATCAATTTTCTTTTGCTCAAAGAGTTCGGTCATCTTGGTCGGATCAAAACGATAGACCTTGAAACCGTTGATTTCGTTGTTCTCCTGTCCGGCCTTGATGCTCAATAATCCCACCGGCAAATACTTGCCGCCAATTTCGCCCTTAAGTGCATTGGCAAGGAACACCGAGGCAAATGAAGTTCCAAGTACCAGCACGCGCTTGCGGCCCTCGGTGGCACTGTTCATGCGCATGTAAAGATACTTGATGCACAATCGTTCAATCATCATCATCGAGAACGACAAGGCACCAATGACAAGAATATCCCAGAACTTCATGAATGTCGAGCCAGTAAGCATCAGCTTCAAGACATTGATACCGCTCAACAGGAGAGTGGAAAACACAATTACCAGAAAGATGCGGTACAAATCCTCGATTACCGACAAGCGGATAACACAGGTATAACTCTTGGAGATATAGGTGACGGCAAAATATACGGCTATGACGATGAAGGCATTCAGCAAGATGGTACCAGACGGCTGAACGAAATGGGTGGAATACATGTCAGCCATCACTGTGGCTATAAAACTCACCATGACGATGAGCATATCCAGAAGAAGGATTATCCATCGGGGCGTCGTCTTGACTCTGAACCATCTGAAAATCCTCAAATCCAGCAGTTTATTTATCAATGCTTCCATTTATAAATGTGCTAAATCATTTTTTCATAGTTCACTTTTCAATCCCTCGAGAAGCCCTGCAGGGCCATCAGCGAACTTTTATATGACCGCAAAATTAACTATTTTCTTCCAATAAACAATATAATGTGTGAAAAAACCTGCCATATTGCGACATCAGGAATCAGAGGCCGAATACTCTACGATAGGCAGCAGCCTTTTTCTCAAGAGACAAAGGATAGGCCCGCGAGGTAGAGGGCATTCGCCATAACCTGATGCGGGAATCAGCGATACTGCAATCCACAGGTTCCCCTATGGGCGGCACATCGATACCAGCCTGTGCAGCTACAACCGAGGCAGCTTTCTCTCCTGTAGCAATAACCTGAGTAATAGTGGGATGCGCAGCCAGCAATGCGGCAAGGTCAATGGGTTCCACAATCTCCAAGAACTTGTCACTGGCATTGTCCTTAAGACGCCGCACAGCCATAGCAGTGTCCCACAAGGCAATTTTCTCCTTGTTGAGCAGAGACTTAATGGCCTCAAGGTCAAACTGTCGCGACTCATTATCCCACAAGGCATCCCGGTCCTTCAAGAAAATAATACCCATTACCCTCCAGAAGTCATTGATGCGATTTGGATAGAAGAAAGGCATTGACCAACGTTCAGGTTTTGGGGGAAATGTTCCCAAAAAAAGATGCCGGGCCTCATCAGGAACATATGGAGGCCAAGGATGATGCTCTATTGGATGATTTGTTGCATTCATGGATGCAAAGAAATAGAAAAAAATGTTCTTCTGGTATGTTTTTTCGGAAAAAAAACCGGCTTATTCCATTTTTTACTATCTTTGCGGTTTAAAATAAACAATCAAAAACAACAGATAATATGAAAATGCGTAATCTCTTTTTGCTTGCTGCTATTGCGTTACTGCTCGCTGCATGTGACTCCGGCAAGAACGTACCTTACATGACCAACATCGACGACATTCAAGCATCCAACCTCTCAGAAGCTGCTGTGAATGCCAGTGACTTCACCATCAAACCTGGTGACATGTTGCAGATTAACGTGACGGCTTCGAACGATGATGTAGTGAAGCCCTTCAACAAAATTAAATACGTTCCCACGTTGGGTACAGGCTCATCTTATTCCATGGGTGACCGTAGCGCTTTATTCTATATTGTGGATGACAACGGTGACATCGAGTTCCCGGTGCTTGGTAAACTTCATATAGGAGGCAAAACCAAGAGCAGCCTTGAGGACTATATCATGAACCTCATTTATCCCAAATACATGAACGAGTTGCCCACAGTTGAGTGCCATATCCAGAATTTTAGAGTGTACTGCCTTGGCGAACTTGCCAGCAATAGTGTAGTAACTGCCGATAATGGTCGTCTCACATTAATTGAAGCTATCACCCGTTGCGGTGGTTTGACCTTACACGGACGCCGTGACAACATTATGCTCATCCGCACTGACCCCACTGGCCAGCGAACTGTTAAGCGCATCAACATCAATGATGCCAACTTCCTTACTCAGCCCGAATTTTTCCTGCAGCAGAATGACATTGTATATGTGGAGCCTGACAAGTACAGAAAACGCAGTGTATGGAGCGTTCCGCCTGCCTACTCGTTCGGTGTCGGCCTTCTCGGTACACTCATGTCAATCTTTACATTTATCACTGTACGAGCAAAACTCTAAAGCACTAAACAACAAAAACTTACAAAGCGGCTCTGCCACATGGCTGGGCCGCTTTAGTATATAAACTGCCATTTTGTCAGTCTTCTGTCTTTGGCACAAGTGTTGATGTTTTGAAGTGAAAAAAATGATTAAGAAAGGAGACACAACTATATGAATTTCAACAATTTTACTATCAAAGCACAAGAAGTTGTACAGAAAGCCGTACAGCTGACTAGCACCAACGGAAATCAGGCAATCGAGCCCGAGCATCTGCTCAAGGCCCTCATGACCGAAGGAGATGCCGTTGTGCGCTTCATTTTCCAAAAGCTGGACATCAACCCCGCCAATGTTGAGCGCCCACTGGAAGCCGCATTACAGAAGTTGCCACACGTGAGCGGCAGCGAACCTTACCTGAGTAATGAGGCCAGCAAGGTTCTTGAAAAGGCAAACGACATCGCCAGCAAGAATGGTGACCAGTTTGTTACCATTGAAGCGATTCTCATGGCGCTGTTTGATATCAAGTCAAACGCATCCTCGATTCTCAAGGATGCAGGCATGACGCGTGATGGCCTTCAAGCGGCTATCGACGAGCTCCGCAAGGGCAAGAATGCCACTTCACAGAGTGCCGAGGAGCAATACAATGCCTTGAGCAAGTATGCCGTCAACCTCAACGAGCGTGCCCGCCAGGGCAAGCTTGACCCCGTCATCGGCCGCGACGATGAAATCCGCCGCGTGCTGCAGATTCTGAGTCGACGCACTAAGAACAACCCTATCCTCATCGGCGAGCCCGGTACGGGCAAGACCGCTATTGTCGAGGGTTTGGCACAGCGCATCGTGCGCGGTGACGTCCCTGAGAACCTGAAGATGAAGCAGGTTTACTCACTCGATATGGGTGCGCTGATTGCCGGCGCCAAGTACCAGGGTGAATTTGAGGAGCGACTCAAGTCGGTCATCAACGAGATTACCCAAGCACAGGGTGAAATCATCTTGTTCATCGACGAGATTCACACTCTTGTGGGTGCTGGCAAAAGCAGCGGAGCTATGGATGCAGCTAACATCCTGAAACCCGCTTTAGCCCGTGGCGACCTGCGCAGCATCGGCGCGACCACCCTCGACGAGTACCAAAAATACTTTGAGAAGGACAAGGCCCTGGAACGCCGATTCCAGATTGTCATGGTCGATGAGCCCGACGAGGAAAGCAGCATCGCCATCCTGCGCGGCTTGAAAGAAAGGTACGAAAACCACCACAAGGTGCGCATCAAGGACGATGCCATCATCGCAGCCGTCCAGCTGAGTCAGCGCTACATCAGCGACCGCTTCCTGCCCGACAAGGCCATTGACCTGATTGATGAAGCCGCTGCCAAACTGCGCATCGAGATGGACAGCGTGCCGCAGGGTCTTGATGAAATCTCGCGCAAAATTTCTCAACTCGAGATTGAGCGCGCTGCTATCAAGCGTGATGGCGACGAAGCGCGCATCGCCGAACTCGACAAACAGATTGCCGAACTCAAGGACCGCGAGAACGACTACAACGCCAAGTGGAAGAGTGAGAAGGAGCTGATTAACAAGATTCAGCAGAACAAAATCGACATCGAGCAGCTCAATTTCGAAGCTGAACGCGCTGAGCGCAACGGCGATTACGGCCGCGTAGCTGAAATCCGCTACTCCCTCATCAAGCAGAAGGAGGACGAGAACCGAGAGATTCAAGACCGCCTGCGTGAGATGCAGGGCGACAAGGCTCTCATCAAGGAAGAAATCGACAGCGATGACATTGCCGAGATTGTATCCCGATGGACGGGAATTCCTGTAACCAAGATGCTCCAGAGCGAGAAGGAGAAACTGCTCCACCTCGAGGAAGAACTGCACAAGCGTGTCGTCGGCCAGGATGACGCCATCAAGGCCATCAGTGATGCCGTGCGCCGCAGCCGTGCCGGCCTGAACGACCCGCGACGTCCTATCGGTTCGTTCATCTTCCTGGGTACGACGGGTGTGGGTAAGACCGAGCTTGCCAAGGCGCTTGCCGACTATATGTTCAACGACGAGAACATGATGACCCGTATCGACATGAGCGAGTATCAGGAAAAATTCTCGGTCACCAGGCTCATCGGTTCGCCTCCCGGCTACGTGGGTTACGACGAGGGTGGCCAGCTGACTGAGGCAGTACGCCGCAAGCCCTATTCGGTTGTCCTCTTTGACGAAATCGAGAAAGCTAACCCCGACGTGTTCAACGTCCTGCTGCAAGTGCTTGACGACGGCCGTCTGACCGACAACAAGGGCCGCACTGTTAACTTCAAGAACACCATCATCATCATGACGAGCAACCTGGGCTCCAGCCTCATCCGCGAGCGCTTCGAGCACATGACCGATGACAACCGCGAAGAGGTCTTCAACCGCACCCGCGACGATGTGATGGGCATGCTGAAGCAGACCATCCGTCCCGAGTTCCTCAACCGTATCGACGAGATTATCATGTTCACGCCGCTCAACGAGGAGCAGATTCGTCAGATTGTCACCTTGCAGCTCACCAGTGTCAAGAAAATGTTGGCAAAGAACGGTATCACCCTTGAGGCTACCGACGACGCCATCCAGCTGCTGAGCAAGGCAGGTTATGACCCCGAATTCGGCGCACGACCCGTCAAGCGTGCCATCCAGGCCATGGTGCTAAATCAGTTGAGCAAGGACATCATCGCCATGAAGGTGAACCGCGACCGGCCCATCGTCATCGATGCACAGGATGGCGAACTCATCTTCAAGAATTGATTCTATAGCGAATAGCAATAATAGTGTGGGCGACAGTTTTTAGACTGCCGCCCACATTTTTATCTTCTTTAGCTTAGTGATAATCGTAAATGCTAAAAACCAAGAAATTCCGGGGTCATCTCATCAAGGGGCATCCCTTTCAAGTCTTTGTCGCTCAAGACCATGTCAGCCCTGTCAATGCGCCAGTCGATACCCAGCGCGGGGTCATCAAAACGCAGTGTAGCCTCGCTTTGAGGTGCATACAGGTTATCCACCTTGTACTGGAACTGGGCCACATCACTCAGTACCATAAAGCCATGTGCAAAGCCACGCGGAATGAACATCTGACGGGCATTGTCAGCGCTCAACTCCACCGACAAGCTTTTACCCCAAGTGGGACTTCCATGACGCAAATCCACAACCACATCAAGAACTGCGCCTTGAGAAACGCGCACCAATTTGGCCTGGCTCCACTGGCCACGCTGGAAATGCAAGCCACGCAACACGCCCTTGCTCGATAACGATTCATTATCCTGGACAAAGTCAATATGCCCCACATGGGCTTCAAATTCGGCCTGCTTGAAGACCTCACAGAAGTAACCACGCCTGTCACCAAAGCGTTGTGGCTCTATCACCCACACGCCCTTGATATCTTGTTCGATGAATTCCATTTCCTGTTTTTGTGAAAACTACTGCAAAGGTAACCATTTTTATGCTCGCATACAACATAATTCAGGAAAAACAAGTACTTTTGCAACATAAAACAAATCAAGTCTCTTATAAATGAAAAAGACAGCACGCAACATCATCCTGTTTGATGACAACGAGGTGCGCAAGCAACTCCTGCCTTTCACCTATACACGCCCAACAGCATTACTGCGTGTAGGAATCACAACCATTGGCGAGAAATGGCAGGCCATGCTAGGCGAGGCAACCTACAGTTACCTTACCGTGCCTTATCTCAAGAAGAAATTCCCGCTTCGGGCACGCCGAAGCAGCAACCTCATGGTCGCCGGACATGTCATCCCCACTCCAGAACTGGCAGAACAGGTACTCTCACTGCAGTCGGGCGAAGCCTTGATGGTGGGCGAAGAGTTGATTGCATTCAACGGTAGTGCCCACGACTACGATACCCGCCATTATACACGTGTGTGCTATCCCAAGAGTATCCCACTCATCGTGAAGCACCTCTACGACATATTCGAGTTTAACCGCCTCGTTCTGGAACAGGATTTTGTACGCTTAACGGCAGGTCGCGAGTCACAGCCTCTCTCATCGACCAACACCGTAATCGGTGACCCGTCACGCATCTTCATCGAGCAGGGCGCCTATGTCGAGGGTGCCATGCTCAACACCAACGAGGGGCCTATCTACATCGGCAAGGATGTCGAGGTGATGGAAGGCGCCTGCATCCGTGGCGGTTTTGCCGCATGCCATGATGCCAAAGTGAGAATCGGAGCCAAAGTCTATGGTGCCACGACATTAGGCCCTCATGTCAAGATTGGCGGAGAGGTAGAAAATACGGTATTTATTGGTTACAGCAACAAGGCTCATGAGGGTTTCCTGGGCGATGCCGTCATCGGCGAGTGGTGTAACATCGGTGGTGGCACCACTGCCAGCAACCTCAAGAACGACTACGGAGAAATCAAACTTTGGAACTACGCCACCAAGCGCTTTGAACGCACAGGGCTGCAGTTTTGCGGCCTATTCATGGGTGACCACAGCAAAATCGGCGTCAACGGCATGATTAACACCGCTACCGTGCTCGGTGTCGGTGTCAACATCCACGGGGCGGGGTTCCCTCGCAACTTTGTAGCATCGTTCCAGGAAGGCAGCGCGGCAGCAGGATTCAAGAATGTGCCGCTCGAAACCTTCTACACCATTGCCGAGCGTGTCATGGCACGACGCAACATTGCCTTAACCGATGTTGACCGCGACATCTACAAAGCCATCTATAACATCAGCGACCGTTACAAGTAAAACGAGATAATAACCCTTTAAAGACCCAGCACATGAGATACTTACATATCTCCATAATACTCATCGCCATAGGCATGTTGTCGGCACGCCCTGCTGCCGCAGCCAACGAGACAGAGCCGGCAGTGGCCGACACTGTGGCCACTGATTCCGTTAAAGCCATCGACTCGGTATCAGGACAAACGATTTATGGCCCTTTAGAGGGAGGCGCTGGCGATTTTTACATGTTTAGGAAAAGAGATAAGTACCGCAAGTACAACGGGCCCGATTTTCACTTTCTCAAGAACACTACCAACCCCGCAGCCAAGCCCTATACCTTCTTGGAAGACCAGACATGGGTGGGCATTCCCGTATTTCTGGCCGGCATGCTTGCCAAATACGAGAAAAAGGCATTCCGACAGGACTATAAAAGAGAAAACACCAGAATCCGTCTGGTCAAATACAATTTTCACAGCGAGATAGACAATTACACGCAGTTCTCGGGCATCGCATTAACTGCCGGGCTAAAAATGGCAGGTGTCGAAGGACGTTCCAGCTGGCCCCGCCTCTTTGCTTCGTCTCTGACATCCTATGGCGTCATGGCAGCCTTTGTCAACGGAATCAAATATACCGCCAGCGAGATGCGTCCCGACGGTTCCACCCGCAACTCATGGCCATCGGGGCACACTGCAACCGCTTTTGTCGGTGCCACAATTCTGCACAAGGAGTACGGACTCACGCGTTCACCATGGTACTCCATCGCAGGCTACTCCGTTGCAACCGCCACGGGCGTGATGCGCGTGTTGAACAACCGGCACTGGGTTTCGGACGTACTTTCGGGTGCCGGAATCGGCATTCTCTCCACCGAGTTGGCCTACGGCATCTGTGACCTCCTTTTCAAGGAGAAAGGACTCCTCATGAATGACCTCAACTACCATTCCGACCTCAGCAAAGACCCGTCGTTCTTCTCCATCTCGATGGGTATCGGTCTTGGCAATAAAAACCTCACGTTGCCCCCCTTTGAATTCAAGGCCGAGTCATTGTTAGATGATGACGATGATGACACTCAAGACGAATTAGTCTCTGATATGCCTTTAAAACTGCAATTCCGATCAGCGACCGCCGTTGGAGCTGAAGGCGCATGGTTCTTCTGTCCCTATGTAGGCATCGGAGGCCGTTTGCGAGTCAAGAGTACCCCCATCAAGGGTTGGAACGCCTTTGTCCAAAGTGACAGTACAAGTATCAGCGATGTAATAATGGTAGATCCTCTTGTCCAGGGTGCCATCAAGAGCATAGACCTCAAAATCGAGAGCGACCACATCTCTGAGTTTTCTGCCGATGTCGGTGTTTACTTCAACCTGCCGCTGTCGTCACGTTTTGCCATCGGTTCGAAGTTACTGGTGGGCCGCAGCATCATGGATGACATTGATGTAAACGCCTATTTCAGGGGCACACAGTTAGACTTCAATTTCGAATATCTGTTAAACGACAATGTTCCCATGTTCATCAAAACAGACAAGGATGTGGAGCATAAATGGGATTACATTGGTGTGAAGGCTTCCAATTCGATGAAGTTTGGTACAGGTCTCTCATTCACCTACGCTTATAAGAATTCATTCTCATGGCGCGTGTTCTGTGACTACGACTACTCTGCCAAGACTTATACCGCCGACTACAGCCCATTTGGCTTCTTCGAAACGTTAAGCCCCGAAATGAGCACTCTATTTGATATCTTTGAATTCCATCTCTCTCAGACGATGACGTCCAGTGCACGGAAGCATCTGCACCAGTGGGTACTGGGCGGCGCGCTGTGTGTCTCTTTTTAGTTAGGAATTAGGAGTTAGAAGTAATGAAAAAAGAAGATTTAAAGATAGTTTTTTTCGGCACACCCGACTTTGCCGTCGAGAGTCTGAGCCGACTGGTTGACGGTGGCTACAACGTCGTTGCCGTGGTCACCATGCCCGACAAACCCGCCGGACGCGGTCGCCAACTGCAGCACAGCGACGTCAAGCGCTATGCCGTGGAGCACAACCTGCCTGTACTGCAGCCCGTCAGCCTCAAGGACGAGGCCTTTATCGGGGAACTGCGCTCGTACAACGCCCAGCTATTCATTGTCATCGCCTTCAGGATGCTCCCCGAGGCCGTGTGGCAGATGCCCCCATTGGGCACCTTCAACCTGCACGCCTCGCTGCTGCCCCGTTACCGTGGCGCAGCGCCCATCAACTGGGCCGTCATGAACGGCGACACCGAGACGGGCGTGACTACCTTCTTCCTCAAACACGAGATAGACACGGGCGATGTCATCCAGCAGCGCAGCTGCCCCATCGGCCGCAACGAGAACGTCGAGGATATCCACGACCGCCTGATGGTGATGGGCGCCGATATGGTACTGGAAACCGTGGATGCCATCATCGCAGGCACCGTCAAGCCTATCCCCCAGGACCAGATGCTGATGTCAAACCAACAACCCACTCCTGCACCCAAAATTTTCAAGGACACCTGCCGTATCGACTGGGCACGTCCAGCCGAACAACTGTATAACCACATCCGCGGCCTTTCTCCCCACCCCGCCGCTTGGACCACACTCGTGGACGAGGACGGCAAAGAGCCCACCACATTAAAAATCTATACTACAAGCGAGCCTGAGCCCTTTGACTGCAACAAGGCGCCCGCACCAGGCACTATTGCCGCTGACCGCAAGACTATGCGTATCGCTTGTGCTGACGGTTGGCTGCAAGTGCTATCACTGCAACAGGCAGGCAAGAAACGCATGGACACTGACGCCTTTCTGCGCGGTTATACCTTGTCATCGGCAAGCCACTGCGAATAGACATTTGCACAGCGACACATTATACGACACACATTGCGGGGTGCCCCAGACTGGGACACCCCGCAATTGTATAGATGATAATTACCTGAACAGGTTGTTACTTCTCAAGACGGGCAGTAACAGGCATCATGAGTGATGCAGCGCTTCCATTCAGAACCATATCAATCAAGGCAGTTACGTCAGTAACACTTACTTCGCCATCCTGATCCACGTCAGCGCAGATGGGACATGCGTTGTCATTGCCATTCAGTACCAAGTCAATCAGAGTGGTCACGTCAACGACGCCGATAGTACCATTATGGTCAACGTCACCCGGTTCGTAGCCATGGCCATTCTGGAACAGGGTTACCTCCTCAATGTTACTCCAATCGCTCTCGGTACCATCCTGGTAGAGAGCCTTAACCCTGTAGAAGAAGGTGCCCTCGGCAGTCAGATTCTCAACGGTGTAGAACTTGTCGGTGATACCGGTAATGGTACGCCAAGTAGCGTCACCAGTTTCGGTGGCCATCAACGTTGCCGGGGTGGCATCGCCTGCATAAACGGCAAGCAGAGTCATGCTGGGAGAATACTTCGCGTCGGTCGAGTAGATGGTAATCTCTTCACCCGAGCTTGCGGTAACAACCCAGTAGAACGTCTCGTTCTTAACGAAGTTGTGGCTTACAGCAGCAGTCTGCGGAGTGGAAACAGTCACGTCGCCAATACCGTCAGTGGCATCATTCATCGAGGTAATCATCAACGTGAAGGTAGCGTTGCTATAACCCTCAGGAATCGTGTACTTGATGTAACCCTGGGCGATATTGTTATAATTGTTTTTGATATAGATAATATTGTTGCCGCCTCGCACGTTCACACCACTCCAGGGGGCAGACAGGACAATATCATTGTAGGTATTGCCGGAATATGCGCTTCCACTCAACGAATGGAGCAGCACGGGCTCGGCAGGCTCTTCGGGCTTGGGAGTTACCTCAAGGGTGTAACTTGCCACGTTGGCCTCAGGTGTTGCATCGGTCCAGTCAGCACGGAACTGGGTCAGGTTGATGTATTCTTCAACAGCTGCCAGCATGACGGGAGTGAACTTGGCCAGAGTGGCAGTACCATTCAGATTAACGCTAACAGAAGCTGCTCCACCACCATTGATGGTGACGGTAGCCTGGTGGTTGCCAAATGCGGTGGGAGCATAGGTCACGGTAACGGGGAAACCATTAGCGGCATTGGCAGCAGTGATGCTGGTGGGATTAATGCTATAAACGCCGTTGGCATCATTCAGTGCCAGAGACAGGTTGCCGGTCAGGTTTGCACCGGTAACCGTGAACGTCTGGGTTACAGTTTCACCAGTATTGGCAGCAAACGTCAAGGAGGTGGGATTAACAGTAACCGTGGGGCCTGCAGCAGTACCGCTCAGGGTGACAGTCTTGGCTTGTGCACCACCGCCACTGATGTTGACAGTAGCATTGTGAGTGCCGGTCGTAGAGGGATTAAAGGTCACCGTGATGTTGATACCTCTTGCTGCGCGGGCAGCAGTAACGGATGTCGTGCTGAGGCTATAAGAGCCCTTGGGGTCAGTCAGCGACAGGGTAAGGTCTCCTGACAAATTAGTACCCGTCAAATAGAAAGTCTGGGAAACTGCTTGACCCGTTACCGTCTCAAACGACAAGGAAGCCGGTTCAACAGTGATTAGGCGATCAGGCTCTTGAGCAGTACCCGTCAAAGTAACAGTCTTGGTTTCTGCACCGCTGCTGGTGATAGATACATAAGCATGATGCGTTCCAGCTTCATAAGGATCATAGCTTACAGTCACTGTCACGCCATTACCAATCACACTCCTGAGGATAGATATCTTGTCGATGGAGAACTCAGGGCTATCATCGCCCTCAACCCTCAGCGACACATTGTCGGTGAGGTTTGTACCCGAGACAACGAAGGTCTCGGTCGCTACAGTGCCAACGGTCGTATTCAATGACAAAGAGGCAGGCTCCACGGTGAGCGTAGGAGTCTTGGCCGAGGTTCCGGTCAATGAGATGGTCTGGTTATCGGCACCGCTGCTGCTCACGGTAATCGTACCGGTCTGGTTACCAGTAGAAGTGGGCTTATAAGTTACAGTAATTTGGGCACCAGCATTAGCCTGAGCGGCCGTCAGGGTAGTGGGAGAAACAGTGAAGTAACTGCTACCGCTCTTGCTGATAGTAACTTCACCATACAGATTCTCACCGCTTACGGTAAAGGTCTTGGTATAGGTCTCACCTACTTCACCGGTAAATGCCAGCGAGGTCGGGTTAACGGTCAACTCGGGAGTAGTTACCGTGCCACCGGGAGACTGGATACCAATGACAGCCTGCTGGCCCTGGTTGAAGGTGTAACCGCTATAAGTGAACGCATCCATAGCATACCAGCTGTTACCGTCACCACTCCAACCGAAGTTCACGTGGTACTTGCCGTCGCTGTCGCGGTAACCGTCAACGTTGAAGGCATGGCCTCCACCGCTGTTGTCCACACCATTATAAATTACGGGACGGCCGGCTGCCATTTCACCGATAATCAAGTTGGCCCAGTTAGTTGAGGTATAACTGGATTTGTACTTAACTGCAACGGTGTTCTGATAGCCCCAATTCTTAAACATATTAACGACCTTATAGGTCTCATTCGTGTAGATACCGCTACCTCCAGCAGCAGATGTACCATACATCATCTGCTCGGCCTGACCAATGTAGCGCATCAGGGTAGCGACGGCAGAAGCCTGGGCTGAATTATAGCTACTGTATGTATCCTTCATGTTACCCCAGTCAAAGGTGGTAGCATCCAGACCAGGATAGGTAAAGTTCACGCTTTGATTATACCCGATATCCAGCGTTGAAGTGTAGGATGCAATAGCGCTAACACTTGCAGGGTATTTCCAGTAGTACATCACCATGGCTGCCGAGGTGGCAGGACAACCCGTCAAGCAAGTATAGGTCCTGTTGTTGTAGGTGAATTTGCACAGGTTGTTGTACGGAGTCTCCTGGGCCCACTTTGCCGTCAGCAGCGGTCCGTAGGTCACGGCGCGCAGCATAGGAGTCTGAGAACGTTTCTCAACCTGCAGGTTGGGACGTTCCATCAAGAAGGTCAACTGCTCCTTGTAGCAGTCCAGCAGATACTGCAGTCCGTCAGGAATGCGGTCCATATTCAAGGGCTCGTCACCCACCATAAGGATATCTTCGGCACGGTCATCACCCGACACAACAAGGAAGGTGAAGGAGGTGTTGAAGATGTAATACACCGGATTGTTGAGCTTGGAATCTCCAGCCTCGGCTTTCAGCAAGATGGGATTCAGGGCTGCAGGAGCCATTATCTTGCCTGCATACATCGTTTCGGCCAAATACTTTTTGGCCACCTTGGCTGCTGCTGCCTGGTCAACAGGGGCAGCACACAACGACATAGCCGCGATAGCGGCAGTCAATAGAAACAATAATTTCTTCATATTATTATATTAATGATAAAGATATAGTGCTCGTTTTTAAGACCGCGCAAAGATAATAGAACAATATAAACCATCCAAATTATTTTATGAAATTATCATAAAAAATCATCTAAACCAACAATTTATCAAGTAAAACCAAGCAACTGGAAAACCTGCTCGTTCTCCATCATTACTGACCATGGCACAATGCGGGGCGCCCCTGGCTGGGACACCCCGCAACTGTTTCAATATAATCAGGTCACTTTACCTTGACAAGCATTTACATCGCCAACAGGCGCAACTTGGCTGATTGACGAGGCATCATGAGTGATGCATTGTTTCCATTCAGAACCAGATCAATCATGGACGTTACATCACCAACGTCAACTATTCCATCCTGATTCACATCGGCGCAGATGGAACATGCGTCTGTATTACCATTCAGCACCATATCAATCAGGGCGGTTACATCGACGATGTCAATCTTGCCGTCGTGGTTCACGTCACCCGGTTCGAAGCCGTGGCCATTCTGGAACAGGGTTACCTCCTCGACGTTACTCCAACCGCTCTCGGTGCCATCGGTGTAAACGGCCTTAACACGATACAGGAAGGTGCCCTCGGCGGTGAGGTTCTTAACAGTGTAGAACTTGTCGGTGATGCCAGTAATCAAGCGGCTGTTCTCGTCACCGGTCTCCTGAGCCAGCAACAAGGTATTTACAGCATAGTAGTCGCCGGCATAGATCTTGATGTCCTCGATGGCGAACATGTTCTCAACACCCTCAAATACCACCTGGTCGCTCTGGGCAACATCAAGCACAACCCTGTAGGTGGCGAAGTCTTCGTCATTCAGAACAATCTCCTGCGAACCGGCGCTGGTCCTGATGCGGATGGTTGCAGAGCCATAGTAGCTTGCATAGTAGGAATAAGCGCTCATCTCTACCGTCACCTTATCATAACCGGTAAAGTCATAAGTGGGCGAGGTGATACCACAGGTAGTGCTGCTCAAGTAACCCGAGATAATATAACCCTGGTTAATCCACAGACCGTTCTGTGCTGTCCATCCCGTGGGCAGATACTGAGTGGCCGTGCTGGCAACGTTGGTCAGCTGGTTAGAAGAGTTGGTTACAGCCGACAAGCTTGTAAAGTCGGCATCCTCGAGCAGGACGGGATCGGGAACAACGGGAGTGGTGGGCTTGGGAGTTACTTCCAGAGTGTAGCTGGCCACATTCTCGGCAGGAGTGCCGTGCGTCCAGTCGGCGCGGAACTCAGTCAGGTTGATGTACTCCTCAATAGCGGGAAGCATGATAGGAGTCTCCTTACCCATCATATCCTCCAGCAGGGTCACTTCATTAACGTTGCTGGTGCCGATAGTGCTATTGACATAATTGGCCACAACATAGAAGTAGAACGTTCCACCCTCGGTAAGGCCGGTAACGGTATAGTTCTTGTCGGTGATACCGGTGACAATACGGTAAGTGGCATCGCCGGTCTCGGAAGCCTTTTTGTTAGTAGCGGTGACGTCACCGGCATAAACCTTCATGTACTTCAGGTCAGGCATACCGTCGGTGGTGAGGTTCACATAGTCGCTGCTGGCGCAATCCACAACGATGGTGTACCATTGGAACGAGCTGTTGGCAGGAACAGTGACTGTCTTGCTGTCAACACTGGTAGTCACGGTAATGGTGTTGGAACTCTGATAGGGCTGCGAGTAAACCATCACGCTCATCTTGCTGTAACCAGTGAGGTCGTAGGTCTTAGTCTTTACATAACCATTTGATTTCAGATAGCATGCGCTGCTGGAGCTCCAATAGGTCAGGCCAGAGGCAGTCCAACCGGTGGGCAAATTGTTGTTTGCCGACCAGTCAACAGAATCGAGTAGAGCAACTGCAGGTTGTACGGGTTGGGACTGTACATACAGGGTATAGCTGGCCACGTTAGCGGCAGGAGTAGCATCGGTCCAGGTAGCGGTGAACGAAGTGGAGGTAATATTGGTAGCGTCGAGCATCACGGGGGCATAGGTCTCCAGCGGAGTGGGATCGGCGGTACCGTTGAGTTTCACGGTCACTGATTCGGCATCAGTGCTTGCCAGGGTGACAGTAGCCTCATGAGTGCCTACTGCAGTAGGATTATAGGTTACGGTAACCGTCACGCCATTTTCGGCCTGAGATGCGGTGATACTGGTTTTGTTCAATGAGAACACGTTGTCGCCGCTGCGGGTCAGCGTCACGTTGCCGGTAAGGTTGGCACCAGTAACAGTGAAGGTAGCGGTGACGGGAGTGCCCACGGTTGTGTTCATCGTGAGCGTTGTGGGATCAACCGTAATCCTGGGAGTGTTAAGAGCTCCTGCGGGAGGCTCGATACCGATAATCATAGCCTCGCCATAGTTGAAGACATAGGAGCCTGACTGACCGGTAGCGCCCGTAGCAGTGGTGAAGTTGTGCAGCGTGCAATAGCCGTTGCTGTCGCCGCTCCAACCCCAGTTCACGTAGTACTGGCCATTGGAATTTACACCAAACACATTGAAAGCGTGACCTGCAGGCTGATAGCTGCTGCAGTCATAGGCCAGATACTCGATGGGACGGCCATTATGCAGCTCGTTCAGCATATATTCGTTCCACTGGGCATCGGTGTACTGCTGGGGACCGTTGGTGTAGCTCCAACCCGATTGCTGAAGCTCGGTGAGCAGGAGGTACTGGGCGTCGGTATAACCCATGTTGAGGACACCCTGGTAGATTTCGGGGTCATCGGCACCGCTGGCACTGCTGGTGTAATAATAGTCGGGAATAGACTGACCCGCATAACGCATCAGCCATGCCACAGCGGTCTTCTGAGCGCTTGTGGAGGAAGTATTAGTGGGGCCGGTATACTCGTCGATGATGTTGTCCCAGTCAGCCTCGCGTGCGGCAAGAGCCGAAGCCGAGTAACCGCCAGTAGTCGAACCATTGATGGCTGCACATGCAGGGTAGGTCTCAGGCCATTTCCACTTGTAGTAGCACATACTCAGCGAAGTGGCAGGGCAACCGGTGACAGCGCGACTGCTACCGCTGGTAGGGCATTGGTTGTTGTAAGGCGAACTCTGGTCCCAGTTAGCGGTTACCAGCGGTGCAACGGGGGTAGTGGCAAACTTGGGGAGTTTCACCGGCGCGCGGGTACCAGCCTTGAGGCCGTCAATCTGAAATTTGTACTTGTTGAGCAGCCACTGCATGGCGGGAGGAATGTTGTCCATGTCGAGAGAACCCTCCTCACCGTACATCAGAATCTGGGGTGCCAAGTCATCACCGGCAACTACCACATAGGATTTTGCCGAGTTGAAGATGTAGTAGTCCACAGCTGTGGGCTTGGCTACAGATTTTTCAGCCTTGACAAGCTGGAGGTTGGTAGCTGCAGAAGCTTTAAGATTACCAGCTTTTACTTGTTGCGTCAGAAACGCTTTGGCAGCGGCCTGTGCCTGCGATATGGACACATCGGCTGCCGACGCTGATAGCGTCGCAAGAGCGACTGCTAAAAGTAATAGGACTTTTTTCATAAATGTTTTGGTTTTTTAGTTTAATGTATAGGTGATTAAAGATAAAAAATGTACTCGTTTTTAAGACCCCGCAAATTTAATAGAACAAAACAATGATTCCAAATTATTCAATGTTTTTTATATAAAAAAAGCATAAAACCATGAAATTATTAAGCAAAACGCCATCTTTTTAGGCATATCTGCCTTACCTATGATAGCATTTTCAAAAAAAACCAGCATTTTGCCACACCAATGCAGTATAATGATTAATTTTGCGGCGGTTTTTCGACCACTACCTTATGAATCAGCATTCAGGACATATTAACAAAAACCGTCAGGAGAAGCGCTGCACCTTGACCGGGCTGGCGTGCGACATCACTTTATCGGCGATGAAGATTGCAGCCGGTTTCTTTGGGCGTTCCAGCGCCATCCTTGCCGACGGCATCCATAGCATCAGCGACACGGTGACCGATGCCCTCGTTTATGCTATGGTCAAACTATCGGGCAAGGGTACCGACGAACGGTACCGCTACGGCAGGGGCAAGTATGAGACCCTGGCGGCTTTCCTCATCAGCATCATCCTGGTGGTGGTCGCCATTGGACTGATGATGGATGGCGTTAAGGACGTGTGGGCAGCACTGAACGGTGCCACCCTCGAGCGTCCCCACAACATCGCACTCGTTGTCGCCATCATCGCCATCGCCGTCAAAGAAGGATTGTACCACTACACGCAGCATGTGGGCAAAAGGACAGGTAGCACCGCCCTCAAGGCCTATGCTTGGCACCACCGCGCCGATGCTCTATCGACCGTCGCCACACTGCTTGGCGTGGCTGGAGCGATGTTCCTGGGAGAGCGTTGGCGTGTGCTCGACCCGCTGGCAGCCATTGCCGTGAGTGTGCTCATCCTCGTGATGGCCTACCGACTTGGGAAACCCGCCGTCGAAGAGTTGCTTGAGGTGTCATTGCCCAATGAAGAAGAGAACAAAATTACCGATATTGTCACTCACACCGATGGCGTGAAGGCCTTCCACAACCTGCGCACCCGCCGCAACGGCAACCTGCGCGTGGTGGACATGCACATCAAGGTCGAGGGCGACATGAGCGTCAGCCGTTCGCACGACATCACCCGCGAAATCGAGCGGAAACTAAGCGATGCCCTGGGTGAGGTGATGACCAACATCCACGTCGAGCCTTACCGCGGCAGCACCCACTGCGAGAAAACGGCAACGCCGCTGAAAGGTGTGAGGAGAGAAAACTGACGAGAGAGGAGAGAGGAGAGAGGAGAGAAGGCGACAGTATTCTTACTTAAAACTTACAACTTAAAACTTACAACTCAATTTGGAAAAGATAGCATTAAATAACACCCTGCCACGCGTGTTTGCCGGACAAAACGGCATCAGCAGTGACGTCTGGCATCAGGACATCACCCTGGAGCGCGGCAAGCATTACCTCATTAGCGCCGAGAGCGGTACCGGCAAGTCGTCGCTTTGCAGCTACATCTACGGCTACCGTCAGGACTACAGCGGCGTCATCGCCTTTGACGGGCAGGACATCCGCTCGCTCTCCATCCAGCAGTGGTGCGACATTCGCCAGCGCCACATCGCTTACCTGCCACAGGACATGCGCCTGTTCGGCGAACTCACCGCAATGGAGAACGTGGAGCTGAAAAACAGCCTCACTGGATTCAAGAGCCGCGACGACATCCGCCGCCTGTTCGAGGCCATGGGCATTGCCGACAAGATGGACAGCCTCGCAAGCAAGCTCTCCATCGGCCAGCAGCAGCGTGTGGCCATCATCCGCACCCTGTGTCAACCATGCGACTTCATCATGCTTGACGAACCTGTGAGCCACCTCGACGACGAGAACAACCGCATTGTCGCCGACCTGATTACCCAAGAGGCCACCAGGCAGGGTGCCGGTGTCATTGCCACCTCGGTGGGCAACCACCTCCAAATGGAAGTGGACACCATCTTCAACCTGTAAAAACCAAGAACTGAAAACTAACAACTGAAAACTGAGAACTGAAAACTAAAATGAACAATATCATCTGGAAACTGCTGCGGCAGCACATCAGCAAGGGCCAACTCATCGGCTTTGCCATCGCCAACCTCATCGGGTTGACCATCGTCCTGCTTGCCGTGCAGTTCTACCGCGACGTGCGCCCCGTCTTCAACGACGAGGAGAGCTTCATCAGCAAGGATTACCTTATCATCACCCGTGCCGTCACCGGCGCCGGGGCGATGATGGGCAGCAACGGCGAGTTTAGCGACGAGGACATCAACGATATCGTCAGTCAGCCGTGGTGCCGTCAGGTGGGCCGATTCATCAACAGTGACTTCGCCATCGACGCCAGGCTGGGCGTGGGCAGCGGTCAAGCCATGCACACGCAGTTCTTCTTCGAGGCCATCCCCGACGAGTTCATCGACATTGACCCAGCACAATGGGGATACTCTCCCGACAAGCCCGAGGTGCCCGTGGTCATCTCGCGCGACTATCTGTCGCTCTATAACTTCGGCTTTGCCGCTACCAAGGGGATGCCCCGCATCAGCGAGGGCCAGGCCGAGATGCTGCCGCTGGAATTCACCTTGAGCGGCAACGGCAGGCGCATGGACATGCCAGGACGCATCGTTGGATTCTCCAACCGCCTCAACACCGTCATCGTGCCGCAGGACTTCATGGAGTGGGCCAACCAATATTTCGGCTCAGGAGAGGAGCAGCACCCGCAGCGCCTCATCCTCGAGGTCAGCACCCCGGGCGACGTGAAAATCGAGCAATACATGGATGACCACCACTACGAGGTGGCGGGCGACAAGATGTCGTCGAGCAAGGCCAATTACTTCCTCACCGTCATCAGCAGCATCGTCATCGCCGTGGGCATCATCATCAGTCTGCTGTCCTTCTTTGTGCTCATGCTCAGCATCTACCTGCTGCTGCAAAAGAACACCCGCAAACTGCAGGACCTGCTGCTGCTGGGCTTCTCACCCAGCCAGGTGTCCAAGCACTACATCCTGCTCGTCATCGGCCTTAACGCCGTGGTGCTCGTGCTAGCTATTATCCTGATGCTGCTGGGCCGCCTGGCTTATATGGATATGATACACGCCTTCGGTGTCAGCGGCTCAGGCGTCGGAGTCGCCATCCTCGTCGGCCTGCTCATCATGGGCGCCATCACTGCTGGCAACATCCATGCCATCCGCCGCAAAGTCGCCTCCCTCTGGCTCCACGAGAAATAAAGAGCTTTCTTGATGTTTTGGGATTATAATCCAAAAAAATTTAAATTTTCTACACTTTTTGGATTCTAGTCCCAAAACTTTCATTATCTTTGCAGCGTTTAATCCTCTACGGCTATGAAAAGATTACAACGCAAAGAATATCTAGACAAACTATTGGCCTTGCGCAAGAAACAAATTATCAAGGTCATCACAGGTGTAAGACGATGCGGAAAATCCACATTGTTGGAAATTATGCAGGATGAGTTGCGATCTATGGGAGTCCAGGAGAAGCAGATAATAGCTATAAATTTTGAAGACTACGAGAATAAGGAACTGCGCAATCCTGACATTTTATACTCTCACATAGTATCACGCCTTAGTAATTCCGGAACAACTTATATCTTCCTTGATGAGATTCAGCATGTTAACAACTTCGCTGATGTCGTCAATGCTATCTTTATCAAGCCCAACGTGGACCTGTACATTACTGGCTCCAATGCATTTATGTTATCTAGCGAAATCGCGACATTACTTTCAGGCAGATATCTTGAAATCAATTTGTTACCACTATCTTACTCAGAATATATCGAGAGCAGTGGCAATGAAAACGACCTAAATAGAAAATACATCAACTACATCACCAATAGCAGTTTCCCCTATACAACTGAAATTCAAGATAATCCCACTATAGTCAACGACTATCTACAAGGAATCTACAATACTATTATCTTGAAAGACGTGATGCAACGCCGCAGTTTCAGGGATGTCATGATGCTCGAGAGCATTGTCGCGTTTGTGATGGATAATATCGGAAACACATTATCCAGCAAAAAGATTGCTGACACCATGACCTCCTCAGGCAGGAAGATAGATGTCAAAACCGTCGAGAAATACTTGTCAGCACTACAAGAGAGCTTCATCATTTACAAAGCTGGCAGATATAATATCAAAGGTCGCCAACTACTCAAAACCATGGAAAAATACTATCTAGTAGATGTTGCTCTAAGACAAGTGATCTTAGGAAGGCAAGGTGTTGACTTGGGGCATCTTCTCGAGAATATAGTTTATCTTGAACTACTTCGCCGCAATCAACACGTATTTATAGGCAAGTCAGACAATTTAGAAATCGATTTTGTCACCATTAATGGGCAAGACATTTCCTACTATCAAGTTGCTGCAACTGTGCGTGATGAAAATACCCTACGACGAGAACTAACTCCATTGCAAAACATCAGGGACAACCACCCGAAATGGCTATTGACACTAGATGATGACCCCGACATAAATCTACAAGGGATACGCAAAGTGAACGTTTTGCAATGGCTATTACACAAGAACAAACCAACATAATATCGCGACAGGTCGCCTCCCTCTGGCTCCACGAGAAATAAGTTTTAAAACGCGAATTTCCCCCGCAGGGATATTTACCAGTTCGTCATGTTGTCGGGATTGGTGAAGTCGGGCACCTCAGGCAGGTCGGGGGCTTCTGGGACTTCGGCCGACTTGGGTCGAATGACCACGCCGTCACCGTAGGCGTAAGCGCCGCCACCGTATCCCGATAATAGTCTCAGACGAACAACAGCATTACAGCCTTCTTTCTCAGCTTGTAATGCCAATTTTTCAATCATGCTTTCAGGGCCTTTGAATCCTATAGCTTGAATAAAAACGCCTTTGGTTTCCACAATCTCATAACCGGGAATCTCATTCATCGTCGTTACAAATCTCCATTCCATAATGGTTCAGTTTTAATGGTTTATTTCCAAAAAACCTGCAAAAATCACGCCACTTTACCGAAAAGGGTTACACGTCGGCGGCGTGGAGGAGGGAGACGATGGTCTGCCACAGGATGGTGAGCGTCACACCGCACATCAGGGCGTTATAGAGCACGTCGCGCACGGTGATGGCTCCCAAGTCCTGCCCGCGCCACATCATCAGCCAGCACAGGATGCAGGCCACCAGGGCGATGGCATAGACGACCGTCGTCGCCCATGAGCCGCGGGGACGCTTCTCGGGCAGCTTGTTGAGCACGCGGCGGGTGAACCAGGGGTTCTCGCCGGGGTCATGTGCGCCCTGCTTGAGCACTTGCGCCAGTTTCTTATCTTCGTCGATGGGATTCATACTTTAGTAACGGTTTAATTGTCGATAAATTGTCTCATTTTAGCTTTGCCGCGGTGGATGAGGGATTTCACCGAGCCTTCGGATATCTGCATGACCTTGGCCACCTGCTTGAGGGGCTGGTCTTCGATGTAGAACAGAGTGACGGCGACACGCTCGTTGTCGTTGAGGCGCGTCAAGGCCTCCTGCACCGTCATCGAGGCATCGACGGCATCGCTCGCCGCCGTGCTCACGTCGCCCAGGGCAGCGATGTTCTCGACATGCTCCTCGTGATGGCGGCGGCTGTGACTGTAAAACTCGTTGTAGGCAATGCGGTACAGCCAGGTGCCGAAAGACGAAAGCCCCTTGAAGCTGCGGATGCCCACATAGGCCTTGATGAACGTCTCCTGCGCCAGGTCGTCGGTAAGCATCTCGTCGCCCATGGTCAGGTTCAGCAGGAACCGGCGCACGCGCGGCTGATAGGCCTCGACAAGCTGGCCGAATGCGTCCCGGTTGTCGGCCAGGGCGCATTGCGACAGCAGTCTTATTTCATCAAGCTTGGAAAGCATGTTTTGGTCACTTTTTCTCCTGCAGGCCTCACGCTAAGGCGCTAAGCCGCGAAGATGACATTGTTATCGTTCAGCGTTAATAAGGTTGGTAAGGCGTATTGTCATCCTCCTTGTAGTCGTTGTCCATGGGAGGCGGCACGGGGATGCCCTCACGCATGGGTTGACTCTTGGGTGCCATCTGGCCGGCACGTTTCCATGCCTCCTGCAGCGCCTTCTGCTCCTTGTAGAGGATATATCCCTTGCAAGCTCCCACGAACACAAGTGCCAAGCCAACGGGCCAGAACGGATTATCGAATTCACCAATCGCCACGCTGAAGAGTATCAGCAATACACCCCAGCCCATCCACTTGATGGCAGGCATCAAGGCGCGCCAGTTGACCATGTCGGTCATCACGATGGGATTATCGGGAGTCTGGCCACTGATGGGAGTGCCCACAGGCACTTGCCCCGGCGCCGACGTCACTATGGGCTGCTGCACATAGATGGCACTGCGTTTGCTGTCGTTCAACGACAGTTCGTTGAGCGGGTAATTGTTGATAATCGCCTTCTCGATGACACGGTACTTGTTGCGACGGCTCAGGTAACGGAACAAGAGTACCAGCAACACAATGGCCACCACGCCCCAGACGGAGTAAAACATTGATGCCCGGGCGACAGAGGCCCAATCATTGCTGATCTCCTTGATATCTTCAGGTGACAGTTCTCCCTTGTATCCGTCAATCTCCACGGTAGTGCCGTCACTGGCGGTCAGGGTGTCGTCAAGGGCATCATTAATGCGGTCCTGAACCTTCTTCAAATCCACACCGCTCACGGTCACCGACTTGTCACCATCGGTCACGACTATCGAGTCGCCCTTGAACTGCACTTTGCCTTTACCGGCAGCGTTTGCAGTGACTCCGGGTGCTGCAGCGGCAGCAAGTGCCATTGTCAGCATCATCACTAATGTTAAAATCGTCTTTCTCATTGTCTTATCGTTTTAGTTGTTTGTTTTGTCTATCGTGTTTAGCCCTAATGCCTAAAACCTTCAGCCGAGAGCCTCAACGAACTCGTTTCATGCATTAGATGCACCACCACCCCAAAAAAGTTGCACAAAGTAACTCTTTTTTTTAGGAAAAACACATAACTTTGTGGCTATTAACCAAAAATAACAATAAAAAACCTCTAAAATTTCAGCATTATGATAAAAAGAATCTTTCTCCTGCTCATTGCGATGGCGATGACATCGGCCTTCACCGCCAACGCCGCCGAGGCACAAAAGCGCGAAATGCGCTCAGCTTGGGTCGCTACCGTCTGGCACATCGACTGGCCGACGAGCATCAACAACGCTACGGCTCAGAAGGCCGAGCTGGTTGCCTATCTGGACAACCTCAAGGCACAGAATTTCAACACCATCTTTTTCCAGGTGCGTACGATGTGCGACGCCTTCTACCAGTCCAGCTATGAGCCGTGGTCGAGCTACCTGACCGGTACCCGTGGCCAGAATCCGGGCTATGACCCGCTGGCCTACGCCGTCGAGCAGTGCCATGCACGCGGCATCCAGTGCCATGCTTGGGTGAATCCCTACCGCTGGAGCACCGGCACCGACTGGAACACCACCCAAGACAAGGAACTGAAAAAAGCGGGGATGCTCTTGACCTGGGACAGCAAGACCATCCTCAACCCGGGACTTCCCGCCACGCGTGAGCGCATCTGCAACGTCATCGAGGAAATCATCACCAACTATGACGTGGACGGTGTGGTCTTTGACGACTATTTCTACCCCGACAACATCCCCACCAACAGCAGCGCTCCCGATTACAACCTGTGGAACGATTCGGGTGTGGACATGACACTTGCCGACTGGCGCCGCAACAATGTCAACATGATGGTCAGGGATGTCTATAACATGATACAGCAGACCAAGCCCGAAGTGCGCTTTGGCATCAGCCCCGCCGGCGTGGCGGGCACGGCCAGCACCTCGGCCTACGTGCATGGCGTCACCCCTTGCCCCACGGGCAGCGACTGGCAGTATAACGGCATCTTCAGCGACCCGCTGGCATGGCTCGAGCAGGGCACCATCGACTACATCTCGCCCCAGCTCTACTGGAAGACGACCCACTCGACCAACCCCTTCGGTCCCCTGACGCAGTGGTGGAGTTACATCGCCAAGCACTATGGCCGTCACCACTTTGCCAGCCACAGCATCTCGTTCCTCACCACGTCGGGCAACACGACCAGCGACTGGGCCGAAATTGTCAAGCAGATCAACTATTCCCGCCAATATAACGAGGACAATGCTCCGGGCGTCGTGCTCTACAGCGCCAAGAACATCAACGGCAACAATGGCGGCGTCGGCGGTCTAGGCAACTATCTGCTCAACAATGCCTTCCCCCACCCCGCCATGATTCCTGCCCTGACGTGGAAGCCAGCGCCAGGCTATGATGCGCCGACCGGTCTTTCCCAGGACGGAGCCGACCTCTCGTGGACGGAACAGCCGGGCACCCTGGTAAAATATTCGGTCTATGCCGTGCCCAGCAACGTGACCGTGGAGGACGCCATGAGCGCTACCTATGACGGTATCAGGAGCGACTACCTGCTGGATGTTACCTACAGACCCAGCTACTCCCTGCCCAGCGCATACCAGAGCGGCTACTGGTATGCCGTGTGCGTCATCGACGGCTACGGCAACGAGAGCGCTCCCGCCTATCTGGGTGTAAGCGACACCCCTGAAGACCCCGACCAGCCCACCCCTGTGACCTACAACATCGAGAAGGTGTGGGAACTCAAGAATCTCGTCTTCCTCAACACCGACAACACGCGTATGGGCTTCGGCATGAACGGCAAATACTACATCAACGACAAGGCCAACAGCACCATCCTCGTGGTCGGCGAGAACGGCTTGACGGGTGAGACCTATGCAGGCGGCAGCAATGTGGGCATCACCCGCGACGAGGCCGGTAACCTGCTGGTGAGCAACGCTAACTTCCCCAGCCCCTGGACCAGCCGTCCTGAGGTCAAAGTCATCAACCCCGCCACGGGTGCCGTGAAGACCTACACCCTGCCCAGCGAGGTCATCAACTTCGGCCGATGCGACCTGTTGGGCTCCGCTCGCGGCAACCTGCTGGAGGACGGCGAATTCTTCATCGTGGGCGCCAATAGCGGCTCCTCCATCAGCCGCATCACCATCACCGATGGCGAACTGGATACCGACAACACCTATCTGGCCAACTGCAACGGCGTGAGCGCAAGCACCGGCACGCAGCTGAACGCTTATACCGACCTGAACGGCAACGACGCCGTCCTCTATGTGAACCGCTCCAGCTACGTCAAGAAACTGACACCTGACGGAGATAACTTCACGGCCGTCACCATCGCCCTGCCCAACAAGGGCAACTGCAACGGCGCCCACCCCTTTGTGTGGGACGGCAAGGAACTGGTGGTCTATCCCACCCTGAACAACTACCGCGACGGCTTTGCCGTGGCCGAAATGAATGCCGCCACGCCGCTCGCCTATGTTGAGCAGACGGCCAATGCCGATGCCAACGGTTTCCAGGCCAACTGGCTCAATGCCGAGGTCATTGATTCCCGCAACGTGAACATCTACCAGTACTATCCCGGCGGTCACATCACCCTGTGGCGCCTGACCAAGCAGGGCGGCTACCTGCGCGGCGATGCCGACGATGACGGTGCTATAACCATCGCCGATGTAACCACCCTTATCGACTACATCCTGAATGGTACTGCCATCAGTTTCAACATCGACAATGCCGACGGTGACCGCGACGGCTTGATTGGTATCGGTGACATCACCACCCTCATCGACTACATCCTCAACGGAATCTGGCCCAACTAAGCTTCACGGATACAAATCGAAGCGAATTGTCCCCTGAACAGAAGTTTCTCGCTTTTCAGGGGACAATTCCTAATATGATGCAGGGTTACTTAGCGTCTTCCAGATCCTCAATCTGCTCGATGACGTCGCGGTAATGGCTCTGGGTCTTGAAGTGCACTCTCAGGCCAACCGCAATACCAAGCACGATGCACACTATGCAAAACGGCACGGCATATTCAATAACGCCCATCTTCTGCGAAAATTCATAGAAGAACCACGCGCCCCAAGCCAGTGCAACGGGGATGCCGAACCACAGCCAATTGGCGTCACGCTTCTTGGCGAGGACGACCTTGCGCTTGACGTCCAGCAGGTTGTTGTTCATCAGCTCGTCGTCTTGCAGGTCACGGCTGTTGAAGTACATGAATCCCACCACAACAAGCATCATCACACACATGGTCAGCCACAGGGCGACAGACAGTCCGTTGAGCATCACAAAGGCCCAGTAGCCATAGGGAATCATTGCCAAAGCGATGATACCGAGGACCAGATAGCGCCTGTTGATGGTGCTCACGCCACGCTTGATGCTGCGGCGGATAAAGCGGTCGTTCACAATGGTCTGGCTGTCAAGTTTATCTTTCAATATCGCCATTTGCTGGCGCATTTCATCAAGTTCGTAGTCCATAATCTTACAGTTTTTTAATTGTTCATTTTTTTGAGTTCTTCTTTGATGCGGTAGAGGCGGGTCGCAACAGCGGTGGTTGAGATACCTACTACCTGCCCTATTTCCTCATAGGGCATGTTCTCCAGCCACAACAGCACGATGGCGCGGTCAAAAGGCTGCAAGCGGCTGATGCGCTCGTGCAACAGGTCCACCTGGCGGGTGTCCTCGTCATGGTCTTCAAACAGGTTGATGTCCATCGACAGCGGTTCGGTACTCGTGCGGCGGTTCTTGCGGTCTATCGAGATGCAAGTATTCAGTGCCACGCGGTAAATCCACGTTTTCACATTGCTGCGGTTCTCAAAACCCTCAAAACCGCGCCACATGTTGATGACCGCCTCTTGAAAGAGGTCGTTCACCTCGTCAGCATCTTTCGAGAACATGTAGCACACCGTGTAGATGGTGCTCTTGTTCTGCTTGATGGTTTGCGCAAATTTGCTTTCCAGTTCGTTCATTATTTCAACAGTTTTAAAACGTTCTTTTGACCCTTTGACGCACTACTCTCAAAAAAATCACACAAAAATAGAAAAAAATTCCGTAAAAACGTTTGACTGGCGCTGGCTGTCGGAATGAGATAGTTGGCACAAAATTTGCTAATATGCGTTTTGCATAGTAATTTTGCAGGTTGAATTTACATTATTTATAGAAGAATGAAGATTATCAGCAAGGTCAATGAGTTGCGCGAGGCCGTTCAGGCTTTTCGCCAGGCAGGTAAGTCAGTAGGTTTGGTGCCCACCATGGGCGCCCTGCACGAGGGTCACAAGTCGCTTGTCGATCGTGCCCGCAAGGAAAACGACGCCGTTGTGGTAAGCTGTTTCCTGAACCCCACGCAGTTCAACAACAAGGAAGACCTGCGCACCTATCCCCGCACCGCCGAGCGCGATGCCGCCCTGCTCGAGAGCTGTGGCGTTGACGTGGCCTTCATGCCCACCGTCGAGGAAATCTATCCCGAGCCCGACACCCGCGTGTTTGACCTCGGCCCCGTCCAGCAGGTGATGGAGGGTGCCATGCGCCCCGGCCACTTCAATGGCGTGTGCCAGATAGTGAGTAAACTCTTCTCGTGGGTAATGCCTGACCGCGCCTACTTCGGCGAGAAGGACTTCCAGCAGATTGCTGTCATCCGTGCGATGATCAAGCAACTGGACTTTGACATCGACATCGTGCAGTGTCCCTGCATCCGCGAGGACGACGGTCTGGCCAAGAGCAGCCGCAACGTTCGACTCACCCCCGAGGTCCGCAAGGTCGCCCCGCAGATTTACTCCACCCTGCAGCGCAGCCTGGAGTTTGCCAAGGACCACACCGTTGAGCAGACCCATGACTGGGTGGTTGCCACCATCGACGCCTGGCCCGAGATGGAGACCGAGTACTTCTCCATCTGCGACGGCATCACCCTGCAGCCCGTCACCAGCTGGGACGAAAGCGACTACATCGTGGGCTGCATCACCGTCTATTGCGGCGACGTGCGCGAAATCGACAACATCACCTATAAGAAGCTTTAGGCGTTAGGCGTTAGTAATCTTACTTAAAACTTAAAACTTACAACTAAAAACTAAAAACTCAAGAGATATGTACATTCAGGTCATGAAATCCAAGATTCACCGTGTTACGGTGACCGATGCCAACCTCAACTATATCGGTAGCATCACCATCGACCAGGACCTCATGGATGCCGCCGGCATCATCGAGGGCGAACGTGTGTATATCGTTGACGTGAACAATGGTGAGCGCTTGGACACCTATACCATCGCCGGCGAGCGCGGCAGCGGCACCATCTGCCTAAACGGCGCCGCAGCCCGCAAGGTCGAGGTGGGTGACATCGTCATCATCATGGCGTATGCCATCGTCACCCCCGAGGAAGGCCGCAATTTCAAGCAGCAAATCGTCTTCCCCGACACCGCCACCAACCGCCTCATCAAGAAGAAAAAATAACAACTTTTAGCACTCCCCCCGATTTTTTTTGGAGGGAGTTCATCATGATATTATAAAAACCTCACATACAAATGTTTGAAAATTTATCTGATAAACTTGAACGGTCATTTAAGGTCCTGAAAGGACAAGGCCACATCACCGAAATCAACGTAGCATCAACCCTCAAGGAAGTGCGCCGCGCCCTCGTGGACGCCGACGTCAGCTATCCCGTCGCCAAGAAATTCGTCGATGACGTCAAGCAGAAGGCATTGGGCCAGAACGTCATCAATGCCGTCAATCCCAGCCAGTTGATGGTCAAGATTGTCCATGACGAGTTGGCAGAGCTCATGGGTGGCGAGGAAGCCACCTTCAGCATCGAGGGCAACCCTGCCGTCATCCTGATGTCGGGTCTGCAGGGTTCCGGTAAGACGACCTTCACCGGCAAACTCGCCAACCGCCTCAAGAGCGGTAAGGAAAAACGCAAACCGCTGCTCGTGGCCTGCGACGTTTACCGTCCCGCCGCTATCGACCAGCTGAAGACCATCGCCGAGCAAATCGAGGTGCCCGTCTATAGCGAGCCCGACAGCAAGGACCCTGTCGCCATCGCTCAACACGCTATCGAGCACGCCAAGCAGCAGGGCTATGACCTGGTGATTGTCGATACCGCCGGCCGTCTCGCCGTTGACGAGGCCATGATGACCGAAATCAAGGCCATCAAGGACGCCATTCACCCCAACGAGACCCTGTTTGTCGTGGACTCGATGACCGGTCAGGATGCCGTGAATACCGCCAAGGCGTTCAACGAGCGTCTGGACTTTGACGGCGTCGTCCTCACCAAGCTCGACGGTGACACCCGTGGCGGTGCTGCCCTGTCAATCCGCGCCGTCGTTGACAAACCCATCAAGTTTGTGGGTATCGGCGAGAAGATGACCGACCTGGACCCCTTCCGTCCCAAAGGTATGGCCGACCGCATCCTGGGCATGGGCGACATCGTGTCGTTTGTGGACCGCATGCAGCAGCAGTATGACGAGGAAGAGGCCGAGAAGCTGGAGAAGAAAATCAAGCAGAACAAGTTTGACTTCGACGACTTCATCAAGCAAATCAAGCAAATCAAGAAGATGGGTAACCTCAAGAGCCTGGCATCGATGATTCCCGGCGTGGGCAAGGCCATCAAGGATATCGATATCCCCGACGACGCGTTCAAGGGTGTGGAGGCCATCATCGGCTCGATGACGCCGCAGGAACGAGCCAACCCCGACATCATCGACGCCAGCCGCCGCAAGCGCATTGCCGCCGGTAGCGGCACCAGCGTTGAGGAAGTCAACCGCCTGTTGAAGCAGTTCCTGTCGATGCGCAAGGTCATGCACCAGGTTTCGACTAATCCCATGCAGATGATGCGCAACGCCAAGGCACAAGCCAAGGCCGCCAAACGCGGACGCTAACACTCATCATCTCACGCTAAGACGCTAAGGCGCTAAGTTTTTATCACATTATTCTTAGCGGCTTTGCGTCTTAGCGTGAGGTAATCATTCTGAATTATGAATCTGCTCTCTATATTGATGCTATCGGTCGTGTCATTGCTGCAAAGCAACCACACGATTGACTTGATGTTTGTGGGTGACGCCATGCAGCACGCGCCGCAAATCACGGCCGCCCAGCAGCCTGACGGCTCCTACGACTACACGCCGTGTTTCCAGTACATCGAGGATGACATCAAGGGGGCAGACCTTGCTGTGGTCAACCTGGAGTGTCCGTTGGGCGGCAGGCCCTACACGGGCTATCCGTGCTTCAGTGCCCCTGACAGCTATGCGCAGCGCCTCAAGGATGTGGGCTTTGACCTCTTCCTCACAGCCAACAACCACTGTCTGGACCGCCGCGACAAGGGCTTGGTGCGCACCTGCCAGACGCTCGACTCGCTGTGCATCCCCCACATCGGCACCTATCGTGACCAGCAGGAGCGCGACCGTCGAGTGCCATATATCGTCAACGTCAAGGGCATCAAAATCGCCTTCCTGGACTATACCTACGGCACCAACGGCATCCCCATTCAAGGCAACGTCATCGTCGACTTCATTGACCAGCAACAGATAGAAAGGGATATCGCCCTGGCACGTGAGCGCGGTGCACGCGCCATTTGCGTAAATCTGCATTGGGGCATCGAGTACCAGTTGAAGCCCGTGGCCTCGCAGCGCACCCTCGCCGACTGGCTCGTCACCCAGGGTGTGGACCTCATCATCGGCGGCCATCCCCACGTCGTCGAGCCTATGGAAATGCGCTACAGCCAGGAGTATGACAAGAACGTGCTGCTCGTTTACAGCATGGGCAACTTCATCAGCAACCAGAGCGACATCGACACCCGAGGCGGCGCCATGGTCAAGGTATCACTGAAGCTGGAGAACGGCAAACCCGTCGTTGAAAATCCACGCTACAAACTCTTCTTTGTCCAGAAACCCGTCGCCAAGGGCGAGAACTATGTCCTCATCCCCGAGTCGCGTCCCGACCTCCTGCGTCCCGACTCCAAAGGCGAGTTCTTCCGCTTCATGCAGCGCACCCACGACCTGGTGATGTCCAACAACATTGACGTTCCCCAAGAGCAGTAACTCAAACCCCAACAACACATGAGGGCAGCTGCGTTGGCAACTGTCCTCATGTGTTATTATATGGCAACTATAGCTGCTATCGAGGCTATAGCTTCTATTACGTTATCAGGAGAGGTATTCCTTCACGTCGATGGCGGCGCGGCAGCCTCCAGCGGCGGCAACGATGGCCTGGCGGTAGTGCGGGTCGGCGACGTCACCGGCGGCAAATACGCCCTCGACGTTAGTGGCGGTGTTGTGACCCGTGAGTTTGATGTAACCCTGCTCGTCGAGGTCAACCTGTCCGCCCAGAAAGTCGGTGTTGGGACGGTGGCCGATGGCGAGGAAAAAGCCGTCAATGGCGATGTCGAACAGTTCTTCCTTGTCGGTGCCCTTGAAGCGCACCAGATGGGCTCCTTCCACACCGTTGTCGCCAAACAGGCCCACGGTGTTGGTGTTGAACAGGATCTCGATCTTCTCGTTCTCCTTGACACGCTGCTGCATGGCCTCGCTAGCGCGCAGGTAGTCCTTGCGCACGATGAGATAGACCTTGCTGGCCAGATGGCTCAGATAGTCGGCCTCCTCACAGGCGGTATCTCCGCCGCCCACAACAGCCACGACCTTCTTGCGGTAGAAAAAGCCATCGCACGTCGCACAAGCCGAAACGCCTTGGCCCGCATACTTCGTCTCGTCAGGCAAGCCCAAATATTTGGCAGTCGCGCCAGTAGCGACAATCACGGTGTCGGCAGTGAGCTGCTCGCCGCCGTCAAGGGTGACGAAGAATGGGCGCTGGCTCATATCGATACCTGCCACAAGGCCCGATTTCATCTTTGCACCCAGGTTCACTGCCTGCTGGCGCATGCTTTCCATCAGCTGGAAACCTTCAACGCCCTCAGGGAAGCCCGGGAAATTCTCGATGGTCGTTGTCTGGGTCAACTGTCCGCCCACCTGCAAGCCCTCGATGAGCAGGCAGTCGATGGCGGAGCGCACCAGATAAATCGCTGCGGTGTAACCGGCAGGGCCAGAGCCGACTATCAAACATTGTGTATGTTCCATTTCAGTTGTCAGTTTTAAGTTATCAGTTGTCAGTCAATCTAATATCTATTATCTAATATCTGTTATCTAATTCATTATCTTGTCGAGGTAGTCATAGAAGGTGGGGTCCTCGCCTATGACAATCTTGTTCACCAGCCCCTGGGGGTCGATGATAATCTTGGTGGGGAAGCTACCCACGTTGTAGAGCGTCAGTGGGTCGTTGCCGCTCTTGTCATCCATGTCACAATAGACGTGGAGCCAAGGCAGTTCGTGCTTTTCAACGGCTGCTTTCCACTTCTCGACGGTGTCGTTGCAGTCCACACCCAGGATTTCAAACTTGCCCTTGTACTTGGCATAGTATTCCTTCATGTCAGGGAATCCCTTGATGCACCAGCCACACCACGAGCCCCAGAAGTCAAGCACTACCCACTTGCCGCGCAGGCTGCTCAATGCCAGCGGCTTGCCGTTGATGTCATTGAGGGTGAAGTCGGGCGCGGGACAACCTTCAAGGGCATATCGGCTTTCTCTCTCCTGCTGTATACTCTTGGCACGAGCAAGGTTGGACTTATACAGGTTTGCGGCCACACTGTTGCGGGCGCGTTCGGTCAGCATGGCAGCGGCAGCCTCGATATTCTCGACATGGTCCTCAATCGTGATTCCAATCAGGGCAGCGGTGGCATCCTGGTCGGGATGAGCCTTGACATAGTCCATTACACAGTCAACCATGTGCTGATACGCTTTGCGATACTCTTTAACATGCTCATCCCATTGTTCTTCTGATTCAGGTCGAGGGAAGTTAGAAAGAGCTATATCGGTTTCCATGACGGTCTGCTCGGCTTCATCAAAGTCTATATACAGTTGCGAGCCCCCGAGGTGTGTAACGCCGTTGGCATCCAAATAGAACTCCAAGGTCTCTCCAGGCACTGCAGGCAACTTCATGTAGCCATTATTCTTGCCATTCTTGACGTCCACGACATAGAGCATCGCCACATCCTTCAACTTGTGCGACAGCTCCAGCATCTCGCCAGTCACGGGATAGGTCTGTTTAACGATGATTCTGTTTCTCGAGGGCTTGACCAGGATTAAGGACACCGAGTCGTCGCGGCCCTCAAAGGTGCCCCTCACCGTGAAAATACCTTCCTGGGCCATTGCACCCAGCGCCATCATGCCCACGAGCATGGTCAATAAAAACTTTCTCATCTTCATATCCGTTTATTTTGAGTTTACTCTATATTATTTCAGCATCTCGTCCAGAATGCCGTAGAAGGCGGGGTCCTCGCCCACGATGACCTTGGCAACGTTGCCCTCGGGGTCAATGATGACCTTGGTGGGGAAACCGCGCACGCCGTAGAGCGCAATCGGGTTATCGCAGTTCTCGTCATCCTTGTCCCAATAGACGTGCAGCCAGGGCAACTCGTATTGTGCGACAGCGGCTTTCCACTTCTCGACCGTGTCGTTGCAGTCCACGCCCAGGATTTCCAGCTTGTCCTGATACTTGGCATAATATTTCTTCATGTCGGGCACACCCTTGATACACCACTTGCACCACGAGCCCCAGAAGTCGAGAATCACCCACTTGCCGCGCAAGCTGCTCAATGCCAGCGGCTGGCCGTTGATGTCCATCAAGGTGAAATCGGGAGCCATATTACCTGTAAGCCCCTCTTGCTGAGCCTTGTCGGCTTCTTCCTTCTTAGCAGCGGCAAGTATGCCCTTATACATATTGGCGGCAACGCTACTGCGGGCACGCTCACTCAACAAGGCTGCACCCTCTTCCATGTGCTTGGTATCACTGCCCAGGTCGGAGAGCAGCATTGCCGATGCATCCTGATCAGGATGAGCCTTGACATAGTCCAGCACAGCATCGGCCACAGCCTGTTCCAAAGCGGGATATTTCTCATCAAACTCTTTTTCCACCTCTTCTTGAGGGACTCCCGATTCAAACTTCTCACGGCACTCCCTCACGAAGTCACGGGCTGCCTTTTGAGGGGCTTCAATGAGATTGGAAGCCTCTTGATAATCGACATAGAACTGTGAGCCACTCATGGTGCAAGCGTTGGCATCGCCTTCGATGACTGCATGCTCACCAGGCAAAGCAGGAACGGAAAACGAATTGTCACGACTCAACTGTCCATTTTCAAGACCGAAGACGTGGAGCGTCGCCGCATCAGTCAAGTCAAACGTCATGTCAAACTTGTCATCAACGATGGCACGGCTTTCCTGAGCCAGCATCTCACCGTTGGCATCGACGAGGAAGACCCGCACCGTGTCGCCCAGCCCCTTGAAAGAGCCAGTCACCGTAAATTTACCGTCCTGGGCCATCGCGCCCAGCGCCATCACGCCCATGAGCATGGTCAATAAGAACTTTTTCATCTTCATATTGTTTTAATCGAATAATATTCCAAAAATCGTCTTGAATTCTTCGGCATTGGCCACACTCTTCTTGACGACTTTACCCGAGGGATTGACAAGAAAATAGGTGGGAGTGGCTGACGTTTCATAGACGCGAGCCGGGTTCTCAGGGTCATCAAAGTCATAACAGCCGTTGACATTCTTCCAGGGCAAGAATCTGAACTTGGAGTTCATCTCCGTTCGCCACGTGGTCTCATCGGTCTCACAGTCAACGCCCAGTATCTCGATATGGTCCTTATACTGGTCATACAGTTGCGTCAATGTCATGAACTGGGAGATGGAGGCCCCACATGTCGTGCTCCAGAAATCGACGAGCACCCACTTGCCGCGCATGCTGCTCAACGGCAACGCCTTGCCCTGGGCGTCCTGTAACGTGAAGTCGGGAGCGGTCGCATTCATGAAGCTGCATCCTTTCAAGAGCATATCTTCATACTTCTCTTCAATAAAAGGCTTCATGCGGCCTTCACGCACGGCCTTGCTCAGGCAATCGACGGCGCGGTCCACGCTAACCTTATCATCTAAAAACCGCAGTGCAAACACCGAGGCGTCGCTATCGGGATGGAGCTCGACATAGGATAGCACAAAGTCCCTGACAGGCTGATATTGGGCTTGCGTTTTGGCTTGATACAGGTCAAAGATTTCTTCGGCGGTCTTACCTGCTATCTCATCCTGGCAATCGGCCTTGAAGTCATATTTCCAGCATGCCTCCTGGAGGGGATTGACGGCAGCAACCACCTCGCTGAACTGACGATAAAACAGCGAGCCGTCGAAGGTGAAATTCCCGGGCGTCCCGGTCACGGTAGCCGCCTCACCTGGAATCACTGGGACAAAGAACAAGTATCCACTGCTGCCGATGACCGACAGTAAGCCCACGCTATCCACCACGAAGGACAACTCCAGTCTGTCGCCAACCACGTTTTTCGTCTCCTGGGCAATCACGCCGCCATCGGGTTCGATCAAGTAGTACATGACCTTGGAGCCCACGCCCTCAATCGTACCGCTCAGCGTGAATGTGGCCTCCTGAGCCATTGCACCCAACGTCATCAAGCCCACAAGCATGGACAAAAAAAACCTCTTCATAATCGTAATTATTTGGTTTTTTGAATGATTTACTGTGGCAAAGATAGTAAGAATCATATCAATACCCAAATTTTTCAAGAAAACTCACAGCAATCCTTTTTCAAGATTCGGGTGACTGGCATGCAGTCACCCGAACCATGAACAAAAACATAGATTACTCGAATCTCATGTGAGTGCCCGTTTCTATTTGCCGAGGAGTTCGACGAGTTTTTGGGCGAGAGCCTCGCCACGGGCGTTTTCGCCTGATTCAATCACTGTCAGGTTCTCAGCATCAAGCAGGAACATGGCAGGGATGGAACGCACCTTATAGGCATCGGCAGCGCCCATGCGGTCCAGGAAGTTGGGCCACTGCAGTTGTTCCTGTTCCACGGCCTTGCGCCATGCGGCCTCATTTTGGTCAATACTGATGCTCACTACCTCAAGGCCCTTGTCCTTATAGAGCTCGTACTGTTTCTTTACATTGGGAATCTCCTTGCGGCAGGGTCCGCACCACGAAGCCCAAAAGTCGATGAGCAACAGCTTTTTGCCCTTGGCAAGTTCTTCAAGCGTCAGTTCCTTACCGTCATCGCCTTTCACGGTCAACGATTTGGCTTTCTGGCCCGTGACACCTGCAGGCATCATCTCGTCAATCATCTTCTTACCGTACCAGCTCTGCTGTGCCTCGGGCGAGAGTGAGTCATACAGGGGCTTGTCGGCGGCAGTGAAGTAAGTCCACAAGTAGATGGCCATCATGGGGCCCCAATAGGTGTCCTTATTCTCTTCAACGATGCCCTTGTAGGTCTCCTCTACCTTGGCAAAGAAGTCCTTCTCAGCCTTTTCGAAGGCCTTGTAGTCCTCGGTCTCCATGATCTGCTTCTCGCGGGCAGCGTCCTTGGCCGTGCGGGCCTCATTGACCTGCTGGATGACCTGGGCATACTTCTCGTGATTATCGTTGAAGAGCTTGTCGAGGTCGGCGCGGCGTTGCTTGTAGCCGTTGAGCTTGTCGGTCAGCGGTGAACCCTTGACAGTAACGTCCCAAGTGTAATTGGTCACTCCGTTCTGGTCGGGTTCGCCCTTGGTGGCTTTGCCCTCGATAGTGACATTGCCTTTCTCGAGCATGAAAGTCTCAATTCCGATGGCATCCTTGACCATGAGGTTCACACAGATGGGCATCGGCAGGCTGTCTCCAATCTCTCCCTCGAAGGTGAATTTTCCACCATTGACAGTAGCCTCGGCAATCGGGGCCTCATTATCATGGCTCATGGGCACGAGTTGCACAACGGTGCCATCGTCCAGACCGGTCACGTTACCCTCAACCTTATACTGACGGGAATTACAACTGCACACGAGCATGCACAACAGGCATGCGAATAATACGTTCTTCATTACTCTATAATCATTTAACGTTCAACAT
>CACZNH010000007.1 GCA_902782465.1 uncultured Bacteroidales bacterium | reverse complement strand
AGCTTGTGCAAACTGAAGGCAAACGAGTTTGCTCGATTTGCTGAAGTGCCGCCAAGCTTCGGGAAATTAAACAAATTATTAAATTAAAATTAATATTATGTGTATAATAATAAAAATTTTATAATCAATTTGCTTAATTTCCCGCCCGCAGGGCGGTTATAATCCTTGCAATTGAATTATGACACGGCCGCTTCTTGTCTTTCTTGTCTTCTATGATTATTATGCGAGCTTGGCGAGGGCAGCGGCGATGCGCTTGGCTGCCTCGATGAGGTTCTCGTCGCTGGTGGCGTAGCTCAGGCGGATGTAGCCCGGACAGCAGAAGGCGCTGCCTGCCACGGTGGCAACGTGTGCCTCGTTCAGCAGGTACAGGGCGAGGTCGTTGTCATCGTTGATGACGGCGTCGCCACAGCGTTTGCCATAGTAGGAGTCCACCTTGGGGAAGGCGTAGAATGCGCCATCGGGCATGTTGAGCTCAAAGCCGGGGATTTCCTGCAACAGACCCACGATGAGGTTGCGGCGGCGCTCAAAGGCGACACGCATCTCCTCGACGCAGTCCTGCGAGCCGTTATAGGCGGCCTCGGCAGCCTTCTGGGCAATCGAGGAAACGCCACTGGTGTACTGGCCCTGCATCTTGGTGACAGCCTTGGCGACCCACAGCGGGGCAGCGATGTAACCGATGCGGTAACCCGTCATAGCGTATGCCTTGGACACACCGTTGATGATAACCACCTGCTCCTTGATGGCATCGAACTGAGCGAGCGACTCGTGATGGCCCACATAGTTGATGTGCTCATAAATCTCGTCGGCGATGACCATCACCTCGGGGTGACGGGCCAGCATGTCGGCGATGGCCTTCAGCTCCTCGCGGTTGTAGATGGCACCGCTGGGGTTGCTGGGCGAGCAGATGATGATGAGACGGGTCTTGGGGGTGATGGCAGCCTCGAGTTCGTCGGCGGTCACCTTGAAGTTCTTGTCCATGCTCGACTGCAGCAGCACGCTCTTGCCGCCAGCGAGGTTGACCATCTGCACATAGCTTACCCATGCGGGAGTGGGAATAATAACCTCGTCACCGGGGTTGACGAGCGCCATGATGGCGTTGCACAGCTCGTGCTTGGCACCGTTACCGATGACAATCTGGTCGGGAGTGTACTCGAGGCCATTCTCGCGGCGCAGTTTCTCGCACACGGCCTGACGCAGTGACAGGTAGCCGGGCACGGGCGAATAGAACGAGAAGTTGTCGTCAACCGCCTGCTTGGCGGCAGCCTTGATGTGGTCGGGGGTGAAGAAGTCGGGTTCTCCTACCGAAAGGTTAATCACGTCCACGCCCTGAGCGCGCAACTCGCTGCTCTTCTGTGACATGGCCAGGGTGGCACTCGGTGCCAGTGCGTTGATACGGTCCGAAAGTCGGTTCATTGTGTTATCAGTTTTAAGTTAATTAGTCTTTTGCTGGGTGCAAAGGTACAGGTTTTTGCCCGAATAGGCAAAATAATCAAGTGGAATTAGCAAAGAACCACTCCACTCTTCACTCTCCTCACTCCTCACTCTTAGGCATTACCCTGCCATTAACGACCTTGAAGCGGCGGTCAAACTCCTCGCGCGTCCTTTTCCAGCGGTTGTGGCTCCACAACCAGTACTGCGGCGCACGGTTGATGGTCTGCTCCATGAGCTTGAAGTAGATATCGGTCAGTTCAAACTCGCCCATCGTGGACGGGTCGCGCGTGATGACCTGGTACTCGCACTGGTAGCGTCCCCGCCCCACCCGCTTAACGTCCACATAGACGGCAGCCTGGTTCTGCGAGTGGACAATACGTTCGATGCCGGTGAACACAGGGGTATCAGGGTGGTTCAGGAAGGTGAGCCAGTGGTGGATGTTCTCCCACTTGGGCACCTGGTCGTTGATGTAGCCCAGGATGGTGGGGCGGCCCTCACGCTTGTTGCCCAGAATCCATCGCAAGGTCTCCTTCTTGGACACATTGTCCGAGCCCATGCGGCTGCGCGCCTTCAGCACCACGCGGTTCATGACCTCGTTCTCCAGCGGGTGGTAAATCTGCCCCATGACCGTATTGTTGGTAATCAGGGGACGCAGCCACAGCACGAGCGAGGAGACCCACTCCCAGTTGCCGTAATGCCCCAGCAGCAAGGCGACAGACTGCCCGCTGTTGAGAATCTCGGCCACCTGCTCGCTGCCCTTGAAGGTCATGCGGCGCATGATGTTCCCATCGGTGATGGAAGTGTACTTCACCGTCTCGACCAGGATGTCGCAAAAGTGGCGGTAGAACTGCCGCTGCAGCGCCTTGAGTTCCTTGTCGCTCTTGTCGGGGTAGGCGCCCTTGAGGTTTTTCCACACCACGCGGTGGCGGTAATGCAGCACGTAGGCCACAATCAGGTAGAGGATGTCGCTGAACAGGTAGTGCATCCACATGGGGAGCAGCGACAACGCGTACCACGCGCCGTAGGCAATCCAAAAGGCTATGTTCTGAAAAACTTTCTTCATTAGTGGCTGCGAATTTACTATTTTTTCGTGTGATGGCGAAAATATTCGCGTTTTAATGTAATTTTTCGGCACTGTCTTGCGTCTAAGGGTCAAAACCACTAAAAAAAGAACAATTATGGATTACTCTAAATTTGGAAAGAACTCATCATGGGTCTTGGGACTCATTTGCGGTTTCATCGGCTGTGGCGTCTTTGACGGCCTGATGGTCATTGCCAAGCGCTTCCCTGAAGCTGGGTTGGCAATTATGACCGTTGTCATTGTGTTCATCCTGCTGATACTCGCAGTTTTCCTCACACGCATTCAGGGCTACACCGGCAAGAAAGTCGGTATGGGCCTCGGTGTGATTGCCATCTGCGTCGCTATCGCCCTGTTCTATCTGTATCGCATGGATTACTTCGTGCAGGACACCTGGCGCATTCTGGCACCCGTCAGTGGCATCGTGCTGCTGTTTGGTGGAGGCGCCGTGAGCCTTTCGTCCTATTTCTCGATGCTCGACCAGCAGCACCGCGCTCAAGAACGAAACGATAAAAAAGCGTGAGGGCACCCGTGGCATTTGAGCAAAAATCATTATCTTTGAGCCCCTCAACAGATTACAAAATTCAAAATTTCGATATAATATGGCTTATTTGGATATTAACAACGTGGTAAAACGCTATGAGGGCCACACCGCCCTGAATGGCGTTTCCATGCAGGTGGAGCAAGGCACCATCTACGGCCTGCTCGGCCCCAACGGAGCGGGAAAGAGCACCCTGATCCGCATCATCAACCGCATCCTCGCTGCCGACGAGGGTACCGTGACCCTCAACGGAAAGAAGATGACCGATGACGACATCGCACACATCGGATACCTGCCCGAGGAGCGCGGCCTGTACAAGAAAATGAAGGTGGGCGACCACATCGTGTATCTGGGGCGCCTCAAGGGTATGACCAAAGCCGATGCCGTGGCATCGATGCACTGGTGGCTCGACCGCTTCGACCTCAAGGAGTGGGAAAACAAGAAGGTGGAGAACCTGTCTAAGGGTATGCAACAGAAGGTGCAGTTCATCGGCACCGTCATCCACCGCCCGCCGCTGCTGATCTTCGACGAACCGTTCTCGGGCTTCGACCCCGTGAACGCCGAGCAGCTGAAGGTCGAGATCCTCGCCCTGCGCGACCAGGGCAGCACCATCCTGTTCTCGACACACAACATGGCCTCGGTCGAGGAAGTGTGCCAGCAGATTACCTTGCTCAACCATGCCCAAGTGGTGCTCACCGGCAGTGTTGACGAGGTAAAGCAGCAGCACAAGAAGAACATCATCGCAGTACAGACCCCCGACAAGATTGAGGCCAACGATGCCTTGTTCACGATACTGCCCCCCGACCCCATCAAGAAAAATGATAAGCTCATCAAACTTGCTGCTGGTGTCAACGTGCGCGACGCGATCAGCTGGCTCAACGAGCACTACCTCCTCACTGGCTTCACCGAGGTGTTGCCCAGCATGAACGAGATTTTCATCGAAACCGTCAAATCTAAAAACGCAGAGAACAATGAATAAGCTTGGCCTCATCATCGCCCGCGAATACATGTCGATTGTAGGGCGAAAATCATTCATATTTGTGACACTGGGAATGCCCCTGCTGTTTATCCTCATCATGGCGGTTCCCATCGGGTTGGCATATCTCAATGACAAGGGAAGTGACGTGCAACAGATTGCTGTTATCGACGAGACAGGCCGTTATGCCGCCGCGCTGCACAGCGATGACATGTACCACTTTGTTGCTATCAAGGGCGACACCGTGACCAATGCCCGTGAGTTCTACGACAAGGCCAACGGTAGCCTCGATGCCATCGTCATCATCCCGCATGATGTTGACAGCACCGGTGCCGTCAACATCTACAGCGAGGGAACCATCACCCCTGCAATGGTCATGAATATTCGCAATGCGCTGACTGATACCATCGAGAGCGCACACTTGGCCGAGATGGGCATCCCCAACATCCAGCAGATGGTAGAGAAAGCACATGTCAATGTGGATGTGCGTTCCATCAAGTGGAGCGAGTCTGGCGAACAGGAATCCTCGACCGATGTAGCAATGGGTTTGGGATTCATGCTGTCGCTCATCACTTATATGTTCGTGCTCATGTATGGCGCGATGATTATGAACAGTGTCATCGAGGAAAAGACCAACCGCATCGTCGAAGTCGTTGTCAGCAGTTGCCGACCCTTCCAGCTGATGCTGGGCAAAATCATCGGTGTGGGTCTGGTAGGTCTGACCCAGATGGCCATTTGGATTGTGTTGCTCGCCATCGTCGGTACTGTTGCCGGTAGCGTATTCGGCATTTCAAACATGTCATCGCCCGACGCAATAGTCGCTGGAACCAACGCTGGCGCAGCAGTTGAAGCAGCTACCGACGCTGGAGTCATGGATAGCTTCATGCGCGAAGTGTTGTCTATCAACTACGTTCCCATCATCCTCAACTTTCTGCTCTACTTCATTGGTGGCTATCTGCTTTACAGCTCGCTATTTGCCGGACTTGGTTCGGCCGTGGACCAGCCCAGTGACTCGTCACAATTCGTCACGCCTGTCATCATGATTATGCTCATTGCCTTCTATGCCGGCATGGTATGTATGGAGAACCCGACCGGACCCACCGCTGTGTGGTGTTCGATTATCCCGTTCACTTCGCCTGTTGTAATGATGGTAAGGTTGCCCTTCGGCGTGCCCACCTGGCAATTAATCCTGAGCCTTGCCCTGCTCTTTGGCACAGCGCTGGCCATCACATGGCTCGCCGCCCGCATCTATCGCCGCGGCATCCTGCACTATGGGCAGAAGGCCAGCCTTAAGGACCTCTTCAAGTGGATGAAATAAAAAAACAAACTACGAATTACGCTTGTATCTTGGTTGTGAAGAGCCAGATATTCGTTAAATTGAGCTAAAGGTTCGTGTAATTCGTAGTTTAAAACCAGAGACTGAATCATGCGAATCGTGATACAACGGGTGACCCAAGCATCGGTCACCATCGACGGACAGCTGCACAGCGCCATCGGCCACGGGCTGATGGTGCTGGTGGGCGTCCGTGAGGGAGATACCCTCGACGACATGCGCTGGCTGGCGCAGAAGACGGTGAACCTGCGCATCTTTGACGACGAGCAGGGCGTGATGAACCGCAGCATCATCGATGCGGGCGGCGAGGTACTGGCCGTGAGCCAGTTCACCCTCAACGCCTCGACCAAGAAGGGCAATCGCCCCTCCTATATCCACGCCGCTGGCCATGACCTGGCCGTGCCGCTCTACGAGGCCTACTGCGACGAGTTGGCCAGCCTGCTAGGCAAACCGACCAAGAAGGGCGTCTTCGGCGCCGAGATGCAGGTCGGCCTCATCAACGACGGCCCCGTGACCATCATCATCGACAGCCGCCTGAAGGAATAAAGTTGCCGAAATCTGCGATGAAACCGTTGTTTTTGCATCGCGTTTTCGCTTTTTATTATCATCTGTCAAGCCACATTATTTACCTGCCGCAGCAGCAAATAATTGCGCAAAAAATGCTTGCAAAGAAAAAAAATATTATCTTTGCAAGCGGATGATGAAATTATTGCTTCATATTTGGTTCGTTCTGTTGCTACTGACGAGCATTTTCGTCGGCTGCAATCGTGCGCCCCATTATGACAGTCGTCTAGTGGCTGCAGACAGCATAATCTATGACTCCATTTGGCAGGCTTTCAGCCGGTTAGACTCCATCAAACCGACTGAACTCACCAGCAGTGCTGACCAGGCCTACTATTCCCTGCTGCTGACACAGGCCCGATACATCAACTATCTTAAACTGCCCGGTGACAGCGACATCAATGCCGCGATAAAATACTATGAAAAGCACAATCAGGAACGGGAGAAGCTCACACGCGCCTATATATATAAAGGTGCCGTGATGGAAGAGTTCGAGCATTTTGACGAGGCCATGTACTACTACAAGAAGGCGGAAGTCACTGCAGGTGAGGATGATTACTTCAACCGCGGCTATGCCCTGCTGCGAATGGGCAAGATGTACTATTACCACCATGCCTATGACGGCCGTGACATCGAGAAGCTTGAGCAGGCACTGGACTGCTTCAGGCAAGCCAAAGACACGACTTATCAGATTATCTGCCTGAAAGACCTGGGATCCATCTATAGGAGTTCGAATGCCGTTCAGGCCGAAAAGAACCTGAATGAAGCCATCTCGCTGGCCAAAATCATCAGAGACACATCCATTCTGATTGATGGATTGAACAGTATGGCCTACCTGTATTTCATGCAAAAACAGCATGATAAGGCCTATGAGGAACTCAAACAGATCAAAAAATACTGTAAGAGCGGATTCTCTGATGTTGTCTATACCACATTTGCCAGCGTCTATGCCAACCTGGGAATGCCCGATTCGGCCATGTGGTACCTGGAATCGGCCGAAGGCGTCCAAAGACAAGATTCGGCATTCTTGCGCACCAACAATTACCTGGAGCCGTTATCGCAGATTGCCAAAGCCCGAGGCGACTCCATTAAGTACTTGAGACTGAGCCATCAATGCGACCGCAACTCCTTTGCGCTGCTTAAAGACACCAACATTGTCAACATCATGAATGCCGAGTTGGTCTTTGACAAGCAGCATCAGATTGACATTGAGAAGGAACGGATGACCAAAAACACAGTCCTTACAGCCATTGCCGGTGCCATCTGCCTGGCGCTGCTGCTTGCCGCCCTGCTGTTCTACCGCCGTTCTCACCGTTACGATAAGCTCGTGCTCGAGTTGAAGGACCGCTCGCAGAGCCAAATCAATGACCTTGCCAACCTGCAGGGCAACATCAATGAGCTGAAAATCAACGACGAACGCCTCAAGGGCTTTATCCTGTCCCACATGGGCATGATGCGTGAGATGATTGAGGCATGCTACCATGAACCCAATAACCGCATTGCCGAGAACATGAAGCGTATCGTCAAGTTCCAGGACAGCAACAAGGACAACTGGGTGAAGCTGTATGACTACATCGACATGGAACACAACAACATCATGACGCGCACACGTGAGCAATATCCTGAACTCAACGACCGTGAGTTGCTGCTGCTGGCTCTCACCTGCATGGGCTTCTCCTATATCCAGATTGCCATCATCATGGGCTATTCCAACGCCACCAGTGTGAGCGTCATCAAGCAGCGCCTGGTCAAGAAAATGGGACTTGACTGCTCACTCAACGAGTACATCCAGAACAACGATGAAATGAAAAAATGACGAAAAACCGTAAAAATGACGGTTTTTGACACTGTTTTTGAGGCCCCAAAAATGTGTATTATAAAAATATTTTCAACGCACTGATTATCAGAACAATAAAACCACCTTGTATTACGAAAAAATTTGGTCAATTCAAATATTGGCTGTAATTTTGCATCGGAAATCTAAACATATCGACTGTTGAATCTAAACATTTACTGAATTATGAAACGTTTCTACATCGCAATAATGATAACCATCTGCGGCTTGACCGCAATGGCACAAGATAGACCAGACATGACCCACCAGACTACTGGCAGGGATCGTGGTGGCTTGACAATATTCACCGAATTTCTGCAGCTTCAATTCAACGAAGATGGCTTGATTGAAGTTATGGGTAGCGAGAATGAGTACTTCAATGTGACCATCACCAGGGAAACGGTCTGTGTCTGGACGGGTATTATCGGTAGGGAATATGGCAACGTCATTAACTATCATGACTTCTCGATAGTTGCAACCTACGTGATTACCTTAACGAGCTCACGAGGCTCCACCACCGTGTGGAGACTTGAAAACGGAGTCCTGAATGGCTCCAGAATCCCCAGCTGGGGAGATGTGACAGATCAGATTAAAAATGATTACAGTCGCACTTTTGACCGATGAATTTGAGAGAAATGTTTAGATTTTAAATAATTAGGTATTCCTTAAATTTGAGAAACACACATCATCCAAACTGCTGCCCGTCATGACCATGACGGGTAGTTGTTTTTTATATCGGTATCCGGTAAAAGTTTTACCGGACAGTAATAATAAAAAAACGTCAAGATAGCTAGAATGTTGCAGTCACCCGTTTTTCTGCCGCCCTTTCAGGGCTTGGGATAATGGCTGTACTTGTTGCAGGGGTTACAGTCGGCTAGGCCTCCTTCCGCCACCTGCCTATAATCTTGCCGTCCCTAACGGGACTCGGCCACACCACGGCAAGGCCCCTCACGCCGTCAGGCGCAAATCCACCATACACGCGGGCGACAGCCCGCAAATACACCATACACCATACACGACGCTGTGTCATAATTGCTACATGGTAATATAACCGTGCTTTATTATATGTATAATAATAAAAATTTTATAATTAATTTGCTTAATTTCCCGCCCGCAGGGCGGTTATAATCCTTGCAATTGAATTATGACACGGCAGCTTATCCACAGCGGTCGAAAGCACGCTTAAACTTTAGAGTTTGAGGTCTTCCTCGTTTTTGGGTTGAGGCGGATAGTCGATGGTGTAGTGCAGGCCGCGCGACTCCTTGCGGTCCTTGGCCTGGCGGGTGATGAGGTAGGCCACATTAATAATATTACGCAACTCGCAGATGCGGCGCGACACCTTGCTGGTCTTGAAGAGTTTCTCGGTCTCCTCATAGAGGATGTCCAGGCGGTTCCAGGCACGGTCCAGACGCAGGTTGCTACGCACAATACCCACATAGTTTGCCATGATTTCGCCCACCTCTTTTTCACTCTGGCTGATAAGCACCATCTCCTCGGGGTGTATGGTGCCGGCGTCGTCCCAATCCGGGATGTCTTCACGCCAGCTGAATTCGTTGCGGTGCTCGATGGCATGCTTGGCTGCAGCGTCGGCATAGACGACAGCCTCAATCAACGAGTTGCTGGCCAGACGGTTGCCGCCGTGCAGACCTGTACAGGAGCATTCGCCCACTGCATACAGGCGCATGATGCTGGAGCAGGCATTCAGGTCCACCTTGATGCCACCGCACATATAGTGCGCGGCGGGCACCACGGGGATATACTCCTTGGTGATATCAATGCCCAGGTCCAGGCAGTGCTTGTAGATGTTGGGGAAGTGGTGCTTGGTCTCCTCGGGGTCCTTGTGGGTCACGTCGAGGAAGACGTGGTCCTCGCCTCGCTGCTTCATCTCGTTGTCAATGGCACGGGCCACCACGTCGCGCGGTGCCAGCGACAGACGCGGATCATACTTCTGCATGAACTCCTCGCCGCCCAGGTTGCGCAACACGCCGCCGTAGCCGCGCATCGCCTCGGTGATGAGGAAGGCGGGACGGTCGCCGGGATGGTACAAGGCGGTTGGGTGGAACTGCACAAACTCCATATCCTGTACGGTGCCCTTGGCACGATAGACCATGGCGATGCCGTCGCCGGTAGCCACCAAGGGGTTAGTCGTGGTGTGGTAAACCATGCCAACGCCGCCCGTCGCCATCAGCGTGACGCGCGACAGGAAGGTATCGACCACGCCCGTCTCCTGATTGAGGACATAGGCGCCATAGCACTCGATGCCGGGTGTGCGGCGGGTCACGATTTTACCCAAGTGGTGCTGTGTGAGGATTTCGACGGCGAAGTGGTCTTCATAGACGTCGATATTGGGATGGTTCTTGACCGTCTCGATGAGCGACACCTGGATTTCGTGACCGGTGTTGTCGGCGTGATGCAGGATGCGGAACTCGCTGTGGCCGCCCTCGCGGTGGAGGTCAAACTCGCCCTTCTCGTTCTTGTCGAAGTCCACGCCCCACCCCACCAGTTCCTGGATTTGGGCAGGAGCCTCGGTCACGACTTTCTTCACCGCCTCGGGGTCGCTGAGCCAGTCGCCAGCCACCATCGTGTCGTGGATGTGCTTGTCAAAATTATCCACCTCGAGGTTGGTCACCGTGGCGACACCGCCCTGAGCGAGGTCGGTGTTAGCCTCTTCCATCTTGGACTTGCACACGAGAGCTACAGTCCCCGTTTTTGCCACCTTGAGGGCAAAACTCATACCGGCTACACCCGAACCGATAACGAGATAATCATATTTGCGTACCATAATTACAGTTGTAAGTCTTAAGTTTTAAGTAATGATGCTTTCGCCTTGAAGTGTTATTACTCTTTCTCGCCGTAGAGGAGGTCGCCGCAGTCACCCAGGCCTGGAACGATGTAGCTGTGCTCATTGAGGTCGGCGTCGATGTCGCAGGTCCACAGCGTGGTCTTGTCCTCGGGCAAATGCTGACGCACCACTGCAATGGCATGGGGCGTTGCCACGACACTGGCGATATGAATGCGGGCGGGATTGCCCTTAGTAAGCAATGCCCTATAAGCGAGTTCCATCGACGAGCCAGTAGCGAGCATCGGGTCAACGAGAATCAGCGTCTTGCCTTCAAGGCGCGGACTGGCAATATACTCAATGTGAACTTCAAAGTCGTCGGAATCATTGATATATTTCCTATAGGCCGACACGAAGGCGTTCTCGGCGTTGTCAAAGTAGCTCAGGAATCCCTCATGGAGAGGCAGGCCGGCTCGCAATATCGACGCAAGCACCACGTTATCAGCCAGCACATTGCAGGGTTTGATGCCCAACGGGGTCTCGATTTCAACGGTGTTATACTTGAGCGTCTTTGAAATCTCATAGGCCATAATCTGGCCCAGGCGCCGAACGTTGGTGCGGAAACGCATTCTATCCAGTTGGATTTTCTTGTCACGGATTTCGCTCATGTACTGTCCCAAAAGCGAATTGTTATCACACAGGTTGATGATGTCCATATAATCAGTTTTTAGTTTTTAGTCCTTAGTTGTTAGTTTTTCACCCTTGAGCCTTTATGTATTCGTTTAATAGACGACGGGCATTTTCGCGGTCGAGGGTGAGCTGCTGTTTGAGTTCATCCAGTCCGCACATCTTGAATTCCAGGCGCAGAAAGCTGATGAATTCCAGCGTGATATCCTTGCCGTAGATGTCGTCGTCAAAGTCAAACAGATTGACCTCAATACTCAGCTGGGGACCGTTGTCGAGTGTGGGGCGGCAACCGATGTTTGTCATGCCTTGCAGGCATCGTCCGCCAACGTGCGCCAGCACGGCATAAGCGCCATTGTGCGGAAGGAGCAGATTAGTAGCAATCTCTCCCACATTGGCGGTGGGGAATCCCAGTCCCCTGCCGTTGTGGAAACCGTGTACCACTTTGCCCGATAGCCTGTGGGGCCTGCCCATGCAATGCATGGCATCGACCACCCTGCCCGCTGCGATGAGTCCGCGGATGATGGTCGAGCTCACGGGCGCGTATTGTCCTAAATACTCAGGCGCCTTCACGACCTTGACACCCAGTTGCTCGCCATGGCGGCAATAGTCGCCGAATGTCTCTCCCCTGTTGTGTCCGAAACGGTGGTTGTAGCCCGCCACCAGTTCGGTCACGCCATATCGGTCACGCAACAGTTCGATGAACCGTGCCGAATCGAGTTGTGCCAGCTCAGGAGTGAAGTCCAACGTGAGCAATAGGTCGGGATCTAGGGCCTGGAGTTGCGACAAGCGGTCGCCAAGTGACATGATGAGCTTGAACGGTTGGTCGGGATGCAATACCTGACGCGGATGACTAAGGAAAGTGATGACCAGGGACTGCTTACCCTGGGCGGTGGCCTGTCGCTTGAGGAAATCGACGAGTGTGGCGTGTCCCTGATGGACGCCGTCAAACATACCAATCGTGGCGACAGTGCTGCCCTGCGGCAGGCGGTCGTTTTCGCCCAGAATCCTCATTCGTTGCGTGTTATAAAAAAGTGGACTTGCTAGAAATCCACCCTATTCCAGAAATTAGCTGTCTAAATGCTCCTTGATGATGCGCATGGTGTCATTGCACACGCGGATAAACATCTCGCGGTTCTTGAGCATCGTCGAGGTCTTCACCTGCTTGTCAGTTCCCGAGAACAGATAGCCCGTTTCCTTGCTCTCCAGGGCGCGCAGCGTGGGCACAACGCCCGATTCGGGGCTGGGGATGTTACGGCTCAGGTAGTCAGGCACACGGTCCATCCACCGCGACATGGCAATGGCACCGCTCTTCAACAGACCGGGATTGACACAGTTCACCGCTACACGACGCGTCTTCATCGTGCTGGACATGTAAATGGAGAACAGCGTGAGCGCCAGCTTGCTCTGCGCATAGGCGCCCCACGGCGTGAAGTGGGAAACGGCCGGGAACTCATAGGGAAGTGTCACAAAGCGTCGTGAGACGCTGGTTGACAGGATGATGCTGCCACCCTCAACAATCAGCGGATAAACCTTCATCGACAGCAGTACGGTGCTCAGGTAATTGACTTGCACAGCATGCTCAAAGCCATCAGGAGAAATCTCGCTGCGGCGCGGCAGCAGGCCGGCGTTGTTGATGAGCGCTGCCACGGGGCGGTTCAGCTCACGCAGGCGCTTGACAAAGTCGTTGACCAATTCAAAGGAGTTTAAATCCAGCTGCAGGCAGCTAATGTCCTTGTTGCGCGTCACCTTGCGCAGTTGTGTGGCATAGTTTTCTGCCTTGGCAATATCACGGCTGGCCAGCAGCACCGCCTTGCCCTGTTCGGCCAACTTGCGGGAAATCACGCTGCCCATGCTGTCGGTCGAGCCAGTGACGATATACAATGGTTTCTCCTGCTCGGCCATCAGTTTGTCGTTATCGGTCATCATATTATTTTTAGTTTTATGGTTCAATTCTTATCTAACCTGCAAAGATACTAAACTTTGCCTAATGTCATGCCATATCAGGGCAAAAAAGGAAGGCTATTAAACTTTTTTCGCACTATGGGGCCTAACTTATAACAACTTATGTTGCTAAAAGGATTACGGCCAGAGCTGCATTTTCCACACAGCGAAATGGTTATCGATACATTTTTGACCTTGAAACCAATAGTGAAATGCTATTGGATTAACCTTCAAAATTCCTGATTGTTATGAGATTGATGACTACCTTACTGGCCATACTGTTACTGACAGCGGCTCCGCTTCTCGCCCAAGATACCGAAGCACTATCAGAGCGCATCGTGAGCAAGTGCACACGCTACAAGATCGAGGTTGACGTCACGCTGCGTTGGGAGAACATTGCCGACGGTTCGCCATGCACTTATCGGCTCTTCGGCTACCAGTCCAGCGACGGCACCCCCTTCCGCACCACCCACGAGATCACCAAACAGTAACCCCGCATTTACACCCCAATTCACAACTTCCAGCGGTCTTTATCGACGAAAAAAGTGAGATAAAGACCGCTGGAGGTGTCATTATTTGGTCAAAAGGCTGAGAATTGCTAATTTTGTACTCACTAAACATTTATTCTTGCATGGACAAATATGTAACTGTGATTGGGGGCGTGAACATGGACATTGCGGCGGCATTGACGGCGCCGTTTGTCCCTGCCGACTCGGTGCCGGGCCATGTGACCCTGGGGTGCGGCGGCGTGGCACGCAACATTGCCCACAACCTGCGGTTGATGGGTCATGAGGTGAAGTTTGTGAGCGCCTTTGGCGGCGAGACCTTCGGCGAAATGTGCTGGCATGAGTGCAAGGCCATCGGGCTGGACTTGACGTTGAGCGAGCGCTGCGAGGGTATGCGCAACGGCCTGTACCTGTGCGTCAACGACATGGATGGGGAGATGCGGGTCGCTGTGGCCGATACCGATATCATAGCACACATTACACCCGAGTTCCTGGAAGAGCGCATCGGCTACATCAACCGCTCGGCACTCGTCATTGCCGACACCAACATCAGCACCGAAGCCCTCGTTTACCTCATTGACCATTGCACGGCTCCGCTCATGGTAGATACCGTGAGTACCGCCAAGGCGCCCCGCATCATCAAGGCGTTGGAGCAGAGCCAGAGACATCATTTGCACGCATTGAAACTCAACCTCATTGAGGCACAGACCGTCAGCCACTGTGACACCGCCAAGGCGGCAGCAGAGCACCTGACAGCGATGGGCGTGGAGCAGGTCTATATCACGATGGGCAGCGATGGCGTGTATTGCAGCGACGGCACCCGCAGCGAACACTACAAAGCCATACCTACCCGTGTCATCAACACCACTGGTGCTGGCGACGCCTTCATCGCTGGTGTGGCACACGCCCAAATAGAGCAAATTCCTTTCCCCGACTGCGCCCAAACGGGCATGAAGGCCGCCCACGCCACCCTGCTCTCCCTGCAAACGGTCAATCCCGATGTTTTGAAGTGGCTATGACAGGTTAGGTGTTAGGCATTAGGCATTAGGTGTTAGGCGTTAGTAATCATACTTAAAACTAAAAACTAAAAACTAAAATAATATGAACAAGTACTTATCCATTTCACCCGAAGTGCAGCAGGCACTTGACGAGGGACGTCCCGTGGTCGCCCTTGAATCGACAATCATTTCACACGGCATGCCTTATCCGCAAAATGTGGAAACGGCATTGAAGGTTGAGCAGACCATCCGCGACAACGGCGCGGTGCCCGCCACCATCGCCATCATTGGCGGCAAACTCAAGGCGGGCTGCACTCCTGAGGAGATTGAATACCTGGGTAAAAAAGGTCAGGCGGTGACCAAGGCGTCGCGCCGTGACCTGCCCGTGCTCATCGCCCGCAGCGAGGACGGCGCCACCACCGTGACCACGACAATGATTATCGCCGCCATGGCGGGAATCAAGGTGTTTGCCACCGGAGGCATCGGCGGCGTTCACCGCGGGGCAGAAACGACTATGGACATCAGTGCCGACCTCGAGGAACTGGCAATGACGCCCGTGATGGTCATCTGCGCCGGCGCCAAGTCCATCCTGGACCTGGGGTTAACGCTGGAATACCTGGAAACCAAGGGAGTGCCCGTCATCGGCTACGGCACCGAGGAACTGCCTGCCTTCTACACGCGACACAGCGGCTTCAAGGTGGATTACCGCATCGACACCCCTGAGGACCTTGCCGCCGCCTTCCGCGCCAAACTCGACATGGGCCTGCAGGGCGGTATGCTCGTCACCAATCCCATCCCCGAGGAGTACTCCATGCCCGCCGACGTCATCAACAAGGCCATCGACGAGGCCATCGACGAGGCTAACCGCCTGGGAATCCGCGGCAAGGAGACGACGCCGTTCCTGCTCGCCAAAGTAAAAGACCTCACTGGCGGCGACAGCCTCGCCAGCAACATCCAGCTGGTGCTCAACAACGCCCGTCTGGCCGCCCGCACCGCTGCCGCCCTGAACGCCCGTTAAAGTTTTTGTTGAAAAAGGTCAATAATCAAAGATTATTGCGTAATTTTGCCGTTTGTAACAAAGCGAAGTTTAACCACAGAACAAAAAAAAGACTTACAATCATGAGATGTCAACATTGCGGACATGAGGTTCCCGAGGGTTCCGCCTTCTGCAACCACTGCGGTAACCGCATCAGTAACGAGGTAACATGCAGCTATTGCCACACGACGATGCCTGCAACATCGGTGTTTTGCCCCCACTGCGGCAAGGCCGTTGACAATGCGATGAACATTGCCAGCAAGGAACCGGAAGCAGCCGCTCCAGCCGCCACACCTCCGCGTCAGGGAATGACCTACAACGAGCAGCGCCGAGCTGCCGAGCGTCAGGCAGCCCGCCAGCCGGCCAACGCCTGGAAACAGCCCGAACCCGTCGAGGATGATGATGACGACGATGATGGCGGAGGCGGTTCGAACTTTAACCGCAACCTCATTATCGGTGTCGTGCTCGCGGTGCTTGCCATCGCCCTGCTGAGTCTGCTGCGCCACTGCAACAGCCAGGAGAACGACCGTCTTGAGGCCCGTGTTGACAGTCTTGCACTGGCCGCCGACAGCAGCCAAGACCCGTTGGCCGTGTTCACCGCCGAGTTGAGCCGCAACGGCATGACCGAGGACAAGGCCTATGCCGGCTGCGCAGTGAAATTCGCCGAGACCGACCCCGACACTCCCGACCGCATCGTGGGCGTGACCTACAAGGAAGACACCGACCGCCCCTTCATCAAGGTCTATACCCTGACACGCGACGGTGCCCAGTGGAAGACCGAGTTGGGCCAGACCAAATACTATGACGGCCGCAACATCGTCATGGACAACTCGTCGCTCATTGCCGACGCCATGTACGTGCCCCGCGCCGTGACCATCGAGGGCAAGCCCTACCTGTACTTCGCTTTCCTCAACCACCTGAAAGGTGCCGGCGAGGGCAATAACGGCCGCGTGACCCTCGCGCTGTACGACGTGGATAATAAAAAGCTGACCACGCTGACATACGATGGCACCATCCGCTCACGCAGCGACGGCCGCCAGTATGTTCACTGCCGTGGACCGCTGGAGGGCACCAGCGGCAGCGAGCGCCAGTTCCTAAAACAGGAAGCCGCAAACATCGGCGCCATCCATGTCGCCACCCAGGACGAAATTGACGCCGAAGAGGAAGCCAAAGCCGCCGAGGAGGAAGCCAAGGCCCTTGAAGGGGAGGAGAACGCCGATGCCAAGTGGGACCACGACAATGCCGAGAACATGGACAAGCTCAAAGAGGGTGAGGAAGTGAAGATGAAGCCCACCCAGTATGACAAGCCCATCATCAACATGAAGGAAATCAAGGAGAAACTGGAGAATGACCGTTATCTGGTCTTCTTGGACACCAAGGGCTCGGTAGTGGGCTTCAACAAGAGCTCGCGCAAGTACTTTACCATCTATGCCGGCAAGAACGGTGCGGCATCAGGCATCAGCATGAGCGGCGACAACAGCGTGCTCATCAAGACTCCCAACGGCAACATCACCTACGACCTGGTGCATGACCGTGCCAAATCGAACTAAAGCGAGTGCCCCATGACTCCCGAGCGACGTTATTACTTCTGGTTCTTCCTGAAACTGAACATCATCCTGGCAGTGCTGCTCGCCCTGCTGTGGTGGCTCAATAACGTCGTCTTTGCTTAATAGGTTATAGAAGCTATAGATACTATAGTTGCTATAGAACTGATAATTGACATTAAACAAACTTAAACTCAATATGGTAGAAATCAGAGAAATCCAACCCACCAAGCGCAACCTGCTCAAGTTTGTGCATTTCCCCATCGACGTCATCTACCGTGACAGCGAGTATTACGTTCCGCCGCTGGTGACCGACGAGGTCAACACCCTGAGGCCCGACAAGAACCCCGCGTTTGACTTCTGCGAAGCCACCTATTTCATGGCTTACCGCGACGGAAAGATTGTGGGACGCATCGCCGGCATCATCAACAAGGTGGTTAACGAACGCTCGAACAAGAAAGAGGCACGCTTCGGCTACATCGACTTTATCGACGACGCCGAGGTGGCCGACGCCCTCATCGACGCCGTGACCAAGTGGAGCAAGAGCAAGGGTATGGAACACCTGACGGGTCCCCTGGGCTTTACCGACATGGATCCCGAGGGCTTGCTCGTCGAGGGCTTTGACCGTATAGGCACGACTGGCGCTGTATATAGCCACGAATACTATCACAAGCACCTGGAGCGCATGGGCTTTGTCAAGGATGTGGACTGGATAGAGTTCCTGATTACCATTCCCAAGGAGGTTCCCGAAAAAATGGCCCGCATCTCCAACCTCATGAGCGAGCGACTGAACCTGACGACCATCAAATACACTGACCGCAAGCAACTGGTCAAGGACTATGGTGATGCCATCTTCAGGCTGATTAACGTGGCCTATGACGAGTTGTTCGGCTACTCGCCGCTCACCGACAAGCAGATAAAGCACTACATCAAGATGTATCTGCCGTTCCTGCCCCTCGATGACCTGTCCATGGCCATCGAAAAGGACACCCGCGAGCTCATCGCGGTGGGTATCACCATTCCCTCGATGTCCAAGGCGCTCATCAAGAACCGCGGCCGCCTGTTCCCCATGGGTTGGAAGCCCCTGCTGGATGCCTTCAAAAAGAACGATGTGGTGGACCTCATGCTCATCGCCGTCAAGCCCGAGTACCAGAACAAGGGCGTAAATTCACTGCTGTTCAATGACCTTATCCAGGTATTCAACAAGCATGGCTACAAGTATGCCGAGAGCAACCACGAGCTGGAACTCAACTCCAAGGTGCTCAAGCAGTGGGAATACTTCGAGACCGAGCAGCACAAGCGCCGCCGCGCCTACACCAAGGAAATCTAAGTATTAAGGACCTTAAAGTCTTTAAGGACCTTAACGACCTTATTAAAATAATAAAAACTTAAAACTCAATATAATATGAACGACAAGATTCAAGTTATCAGCAAATATGCCCTGCAGGAACAGGAAATGCAGGCATTGAACGATGCCGCTATGGCGGCCAAGCAAGTTCTTGAGAGCGGCAGCGGTGCCGGCAACGACTTCCTGGGCTGGCTGCACTTGCCCAGCAGCATCACCGGTCAGGATATGGAGGCGATGGAAAAGAGCGCCGCCATCCTGCGCGGACATTGTGAGTACGTCATCTGCATCGGCATCGGTGGCAGCTATCTGGGTGCCAAGGCCGTGATTGATGCGTTGAGCGACCACTTTGCCGCCTACAAGACCGGCAACGGCCCCAAGGTGCTGTTTGCCGGCAGCAACATCGGCGAGGACTACCTGTATGACCTGATGGACCTGGTGCGTGGCCACAAGTTCGGCATCATCGTCATCTCCAAGTCTGGAACCACGACTGAGCCTGCCATTGCCTTCCGCCTGTTCAAGGAGATGCTTGAGAAGCAAGAGGGCAAGGAATTTGCCAAGCATAATATCATCGCCATCACCGACGCCCGTCGCGGCGCCCTGCGTGGTCTCGCCACCCAGGAGGGCTATGCCACCTATGTCATCCCCGACAATGTGGGCGGCCGCTTCTCGGTACTCACCCCTGTTGGCCTGCTGCCCATTGCGGTTGCCGGCTTTGACATCCGCGCCCTGGTAGCCGGTGCCGTCGAGATGGAGAAAGACGGCGACGAGCAGGTGCTGGGCTATGCCATCGCCCGCAATGCCCTTTATCAGCAGGGCAAAAAGATTGAAATCCTCGCCAATTTCACCCCGCGCCTGCACTTCCTGGCCGAGTGGTGGAAGCAGCTCTACGGCGAGAGCGAGGGTAAGGGCCACAAGGGCATCTTCCCCGCCAGCGTTGATTTCACCACCGACCTGCACAGCATGGGCCAGATGATTCAGGACGGTGAGCGCACCATCTTTGAGACGGTTCTCAGCGTGGGCGACCAACAGCATGAGGTTATCATCCCCACCGATGAGGAAGACCTGGACGGACTGAACTATATTGCCGGCAAGAACGTGGACTACGTGAACAAGATGGCCGAGCTGGGAACCCGCCTGGCACACGTTGACGGCGGCGTGCCCAATCTGCTCATCACCATCCCCGCAGTCACCGAGCGCTTTATCGGCCAGCTGATTTACTTCTTCGAGAAAGCCTGCGGCGTGAGCGGCTACATGCTCGGCGTGAACCCGTTTGACCAGCCTGGTGTCGAGGCCTACAAGAAGAATATGTTCGCCCTGCTGGAGAAACCCGGCTACGAGGAGGCCAGTAAAGCCATCCGTGAGAAACTCAACAACTAACAACATACAATCATCAACTAGAAACTAGGGACTAAGAACTAAGGACTAAGGACTAGAAACTAGAAACTTAAAACTAATAAAATGATTTATCCGATTATTTCGGCCGAGGAAGCCGCCGAATTTGTACAAAATGGCTTCACCGTGGGCGTTTCGGGCTTTACTTCACCCGGTTGTCCTCAAGCAGTGCCTGTTGCCATCGCCGAGCGCGCCAAGCGCGAGCATGAAGCAGGCCGCGAGTTCAAGATTAACCTGTTCAGCGGCGCATCGACCAGCGACCACATCGATGGCGAGTTGACGCGTGCCAACGCTCTGAACTTCCGCACACCTTACCAGTCACACCCCGACATGCGCAAGGCCATCAATGGCAATGACATCCACTATAACGACCGCCACCTGAGCGAGCTGGCCCAGGAGTTCCGTTATGGCTTCTACGGCAAGATGGACATCGCCATCGTTGAGGCCCAGAGCATCACCGACGACGGCGAGCTCGTGCTGGGCACCTCGATGGGCAACACCGCCACCTGGCTCAAGATGGCCGACAAGGTGATTGTCGAGGTCAATGACCAGATTCCCGAGACCATCCGCGGCATGCACGACGTGTACACGCCCGTTGACCCGCCTTACCGTCGCGAGATTCCCATCTTCACGCCTCACGACCGCGTGGGTACTCCCACCGCCCATGTTGATCCCAGCAAGGTGCTCGGCGTTGTCAAGACCTCGCTGCCCATCAGCAAGGAGGGCGCCTTCACCCCCGTTGACGAGGTGACCGCCGCTATCGGCCGCAACGTGTGTGCCTTCCTCGTGAACGAGCTCAAGGCCGGCCGCATCCCCAAGGAGTTCCTGCCGCTGCAGAGCGGTGTGGGCAACATCGCCAACGCCGTGCTCGACGCCCTGGACAAGAGCGACGAGATTCCCCCGTTCGAGATGTACACCGAGGTTATCCAAGACAGCGTACTCGAACTGCTCGAGAGCGGCAAGTGTAAGTTTGCCAGCACCTGCTCGATGACCTTCTCGAGCCAGGCCATGGACGAATTCTTCAAGAAGGGCGAGGCCCTGCACAACAAGGTGCTCATGCGTCCCAGCGAAATCAGCAACAACCCCGAGGTGGTGCGCCGTCTGGGCGTCATCACGATGAACACCGCCATCGAGGCCGATATCTATGGCCACATCAACTCGACGCACGTCAGCGGCACGCGCCTGATGAACGGTGTGGGTGGTTCGGGCGACTTCACCCGCAACGCCTACATCAGCATCTTCCTGTGCCCGTCCATCAAGAAGGACGACTGCATCAGCACCATCGTGCCCATGGTTTCCTATCCCGACCATAACCCGCACTCGGTCGATATCATCATCACCGACCAGGGTATCGCCGACCTGCGCGGCAAGGATCCCGTGCAGAGCGCCCACGAAATCATCGAGCACGCCGCACATCCCGTTTACCGTCCCCTGCTGCGCGAGTACCTCAACCTCGCCAAGAAGGGCCACGTGATGATGCATCCCGACATCGCACTCGCCTTCCACAGCACCCTGCTGCACGAGGGCGACATGCGCAAGACGGACTACTCCAAGTACCTGAAATAAAGTTCCTAGTCCCTAGTTGTTAGCGGATGCCAACTAAGGACTAGAAACTAAAGACTAAGGACTAGAAACAGAGACCTCACGCTAAGGCGCCAAGCCGCTAAGTTCTGATTTTCCACTTAGCCACTTTGCACCTTAGCGTGAGATTTTTGAATTTTACTTGTCGTGGACGGGGCGGATGGCCCTGTGCATGGCTCGGAGTTCATCAATGAAGCCGATGTGACTGTCTGAGTCATCTTGACCACCCATGCAATACATCAGCCAGGCCGTGGCAACACCATCATTGATTCCATAGCCGCGCTGCTCGGTTGTCAACGGTGTCGGGCAGATGGTTGATGTCCAGTAGTAACCTGTCTGATTCACACCATGGGAGCCCGTGTGGAAGCGGTCGCCGCCCAAATCATCACCCAAGAATCCTGTCAGCGGCATAACGATGCTGTTGCCGTTGGGGCCGATGACCTCAAACCACTTGATGTCACCGTGTGAACGCAGCATCCACTGGCATTTTTCTTTCAATTCCTTGGCTTCTTCATAGGTGGGCATGCGCCAACCGTCTTCCCAGTTCATGGTCACGATATCCAGCTGGGTGCCACTGATGTCGGCAGGCGGATTCACGCCGCCATAATCCTCGCTCTTCCATGTGTAGCCCTTGGTGTTGTAACCGATGCCGTCGGCCGACCAGAGCTTGCCCGTGGGGTCGCCCCAGGCATAATAGGCGCCGTAGTCCTCTATCTGCTTGGCTGCCAGGTTGCAGTTGGCCCAATTGACCGACAGCCCCAGATCCACCTGTTCCAGAATCTCGGGTTTCTCAATTTTTTCCGTGGGCAAGGGGTCAGGGTCAACTTCGACAATCCAAAAAGGATATGTCCTCAAGGTGACAATCTCTTGCCTTACCTGATCGACCTGCTTGCGGCGGATAACCTTAACTGTGCAGACGGTAACGCCTTTACTCCCGGCGTAGGCTTTGGCATATTCATTATAGATTTCGTCACACGCCTTCATGGCCGCCGCATCATTGGCTTGGCGACTGCTCTGCTCAGAAGTTGCCGCTGCAAGGGCGTCTTTCATTTTGCGGATGGTCTTGGATAATACGTCAGCATGGCCATTGTCCGGCATCGTGCCCTGCTCCTCATCGTCGTCATCAAGGTTCAAGGCGACCATAGACTGGATGTCCAGGTAGTAACTGTCAACCAGGTCCCCCGGCTCGTCCTTGCTGCATCCTATTGCTGTCACAAGGAAGGACAGCATCAAGAATAATGAATAGTACGTTTTCATATTTTTCTATTTTATTAGTGTTTATAATCCTATTAATATTAGTCGTGCACCGGACGGATAGACAGGTGCATGGCACGCAGTTGATCACCAAACATTATGGAGATGTCCTGGTTACTTTGAGTTGGTCTGAAATTGAACATCCAGGCAGTCGGTATATCGCTATTGACTCCATAGCCGCGTTGTTCTGCAGTTCCAGGTGTTGAGCATATGGTTGATGTCCAATAATAACCAGCCACATTGACTGAATAGGGGCCTACATGGAAGCGTTCTCTAGTATAGGGGTTGTCACCATAGACTCCAGCCAGCGGCATAATGATACTGTTGCCGTTGGGGCCAATTACTTCATACCATTTGATGTCACGATTCGAGCAGAGTTTCCACTCGCATTTCTCGCACAGTTCCTGGGCTTCTTCATAGGTGGGCATGCGCCAACCGTCACCCCAGTTCATGGCTACGATATCCAGTTCAGTGCCACTGATGTCGGCAGGCGGATTCATGCCGCCATAGTTCTCAGTATTCCATGACGTGTAAGTATTGGTATTATTATCAACGGTGATACCTGCTCCAGAAAACAGCACCCCAGTAGTGTCTCCCCAAGCATAGAGACCGCCATAGCCGTCAATGTATTTGGAACCTAGATTGCAATTGGCCCACATAACCGACAAGCCCAAATCAACTGCTTTCAGTACTTCAGGCTTCTCAATTTTTGAGTATGATGGTGGTGTCTCTTGTTCATTTTGATTCTCATAATTGTAGGCACGGAAATAATAGGTCTTGAGTGTCGTCCCCTCACGGGATGCCCCGTTTACCATCCTGCTGCGCACAATCTGAACATAACAAACGATTTCTCCTTGATACTGAGGATAGGCCTCCTCGTATGAATTGTAGATGCTGTCGCACGTTGTAAACAGTGTTGCTTCGATTTCGGTCGTTTGCAGTTGCGACTCATACTCTGCCACAACCTCCTTCATGCGCTTGATTGTTCTGGACATCATATCATACGGACCATGAACATGAACTTGGGTGCCCTGCTCATCAGTTTGATCCTTTAATTCAAGTGGTACTTGGGACTGAATCAAAATGTAATATTTATATTCCTCAACAGGCTCATCGCTTTTATCCCCACATGCACTGGCCATAACCATCATGATGGTAACAAGCCCTATGATTATTTTCTTGTAATCTTTCATCATCTTTTTGGATTATAAGGGGTTAATAAAAATCGGTAATAGCCATCCACGTTAGAACAATCTATCGTTTGACATCTGTTTATTAGACTATTTTTACAAAATCGGTTTATTTACCCCCCCGTTTTAACGTTCGTTAACTGTATTTTTTATCATTTCCTGTCGTATTATTTGTCGTGAACAAATGTGTTGTTACGACATCCAGTTCAGTGCTGCTGATGTCGGCTGGCGGTATGTTGCCACCATAGTTTTCGGTGCTCCAGGTATAGCCTTTATCGTTATAGGCAATGCCCTCACCTGACCAAAGTGACCCCGTAGGGTCGCCCCACGCAAATAGCCGCCATAGTCCCTAGGTGAACTGGCGCCCATATTGCAGTTTGACCACAAGACTGACAGGCCCAAGTCCACTGCCTCTACAGCACTCGACTTTTGAAGATTAAACACTGGCGGTTCAATTTTGACATCGGGTCCGTCATCTTTGCCGCACCCTATCGCCATCAGCAGGATGGCAATTATTCCAAATAAGTTTTTGTAAGCCTTCATAACAATATCATCTAATAGGGGTTAATAAATGCTGTTTCTTACCGATGCAAAATTACTACAACAAATAATGAAATTTACCAAAATACCAGATAATCTACAGTTAATTTGAGAGGCTATAATTCACTGGAATACAGAGCATTGCAAAAATAAAAGTTAATATGGGCTAAACATTAAAAAATGGACTTGTTTTTTAGTTAATTTTGCATCTGAAATACTCCTTAAAAGAGAGGCTGTAGCAATGATTACAACCAATGTTTATAATAAAAAGCTGGTGGCATTTACTGTCGTTACCATCATCACGGTAATGATATTTTTGTGCTCTCATCCTAACAATATGAGATCATTGGCATCAGTGGATTCTTTGTTGGTGAGAAACCAATTCCATCAAGCATTAGACACTCTACAGAACTTTGACCAAGGCAAATTCTCTAAAGTTGAACAGGCTTATTACAACCTGTTGCACACCCAAGCGAGATACGAGAGCCATATACGGGCAAACAACGACTCAATAATCAACCTGGCAGTGAATTATTACAGCCAGTCCGATGATGTAGAAAAATATGTTCGCGCATTGGTATATCAAGGTTGTATCAATGAAGAACTGGGCGACTTCAACAAAGCTGTCATCTGCTACCATAAAGCCGAACGAGCTACTGCAAAATCCGAATTATCTGATCAGGCTTATGCTAAATTAAGATTGGGCTATCTGTATAAGACTCACATAGCTGGAGCGAAAAACATTGCTGTCAAGAAGTTCCAAGAGGCCTTGAAATTATATGAACGGTTGGGAGATGATTATTCTAAGATTCTATGTCTGACAGAAATTGGAGGATTGTTAAGCGACCGAAAAGAGAAAACAGATAGTGCATTACATTATATTAATGAGGCTATTGATTTAGCGAATACCGTGCCATTGGAACGTTATGCGCAATTCATGACCTATACCTGCCGCGCCCAATACTATGCCTATACAGCTGGCGACTACCAGAAGGCCAAGGAAGACGCCCTGAAGGCTATCTCGTCGGTTGACCCCATTCAGATTGACCATCCTAGAGCTCATTTTGCGGCAGCTTTCGCCTATCTTAAACTCCATCAGCCGGACTCTTGTATCCATTATCTCAAGAATGCCCCCAGAATGACATCCAGTGCTGACAGTATCCTATATTATAAAGTATTATCTAGTATCAACTATCATAATGGTGATTATTCACAAGCATTTGCTGATTACAAAAAATCAATAGACCTTGAGGATTCGTCCTTGGTCAACAGTTTCACTCACAGGTTACTGTCAATCGAGAAAAGATATGACCTGAAAGAAGAAGAATTGCAAAATGAAAAATTGCGTTCTAATCTCAAAAATACTTGGTTAGCCCTTGCCGTGTTATCGGCAATAGGATTTGGACTATTATCTATCGCTTTGGGATATCGTACCAGGCTGCGTAACAAAGAACATGAATTTGAATCTCTCAGAGCTGATTTGGACAGTTCAGTGAACAGCCTTCAGCAGATTCAAGTGACGCTTAGCGGTTACGAGGAGGATATGAATCAAGCAACATCTACGATTAAAAGGCTGAATAAGGAAATCGATGCCGCGCATCAGCGATTGATAGACATGGAATCTGAACGAGAGAATTATGAAAAAAATGCAGAGTTTTCTCGTCAGAGCATATCACACTTGAATGACCAGATTAGTATAGTAAAGGATGAACTTGAAGGCAAAGAACGTGAAAGGGCCGAGTTGAATGAGCGGTTGACGGAACTGGAACACAGAAAAGGACAGTCTGATGAAATCTTGTCAATTCTTGATGGCCAAATAGAAGTTGTTCGGCAGTTGATGCAGTGGGCATATGAATTGGATGGCAATGCCTTTTCAAAGAAATTCAACTCGCTGATGACGATACAGGAAAAGAAAGACTCGACAACCTATTGGAGCAACCTGCAGTCGCTGGTTAACGATTTGTATGACAACATCTTGATTAAGGCGCAACAGCAAGCAGGCGAAACCCTACGCGAGGATGAATTGAATTTTATCGCCCTTTACTGCTGCGGTTTTTCCAGAACAGCCATCATGGTGTGCATGAATTACAAGCACATCGTCACCATCTCGAACAAAAAAGTGCAGATTGCCAAGAAACTGGGCGTCAGCAACCTCGACGATTTTGTTACCCCATATCAGGAAAAGAGAAACAAACGTGACACCTAATATCAGCAAAACATTGTAATTTTGCAGTGTGAAAATAGACACTGATAACACAAGACAGGATAGTAAGGACTGGCGGGCGCATGGGGCGATGCTGCTGGCTATGGTGCTGTTCGGGGTGATGGCGACGTTCTCTAAGGACGTGCTTACCCGTGGTGGCATCACGGGGCCACAGCTGGTGGCGTTTCGCATCTTAGGGGCGGCGTTGCTCTTTTGGCTGGGGTCACTCGTCGTGCCGCAGCAGCGCATCGAGCGTCGCGACATCCTCAAGATAGCCGGTGCTGGATTCTTTGGCTTTGCGCTGGCTCAAGGCGGATATATCATGGGCCTGAGTTTCACCTCGCCCATCAACGGAACCATCGAGTTGACGACGATGCCCATTTTCACCCTTATCCTGTCGTCCATCCTGCTGCATCAGCGCATCACGCCACGGCGGGCGCTGGGCATCATCTTGGGCTTCACAGGTGCCTTCCTGCTGATTACCCACACTACCCAGGGCGACGGCAGACCGACAGATATTCGCGGTGACATCATCATCCTGATTTCACAGGTGGGCTATGCCTTTTATCTGACACATTATTCCCGGGTCATCCGCAAATATGACGCCTTCACGTTCAACAAGTGGGCCTTCACCTTTGCCTGCCTGTTTATTCTGCCCATTACCCTACCCCACATTCTGGAGATTGACTGGGCCGGAATCAGTGTTAAGACTGCAAGCGAAATATTCTATATTGTGGGCATAGCGACGTTCTGCACCTTCCTGCTGGTGGTGTTTGCCCAACGGCGGTTGCTGCCCACGACGGTGAGCGTATATAATTATGTGCAGCCGTTTGTCGCCGTGGTGGCGAGTATGGCCATGGGCATCGCCGCACCGCAATGGATGCACGCCGTGGCCGCCGCCCTCATCTTCACCGGCGTCTGGCTCGTCGTCAATCATCCAGACTAGAGTTTTAAGTTTTAAGTTTTAAGTAATGATACCTTCGCCTGGATACTCTTTAGGCGGTAGTAATCGTACTTACAACTTAAAACTTACAACTTAAAACTCACCTAAGGATGATGGCGATGAGGGTGTTGATGTCGCTGATGTTGACCGTGCCGTCACGGTTGACGTCGGCAGCGATGAGGTAGTTGCCGGCAAGGATGGCATCGATGACGATGTTGATGTCAGTGATATTGACCGAACCGTCGCTGTTGACGTCACCCGGAAGAGCGGGCTCCTCGGGCGGCATCGCGGTATAGACCAGTTCCATTCCGGGTATCTTCAGGCTATAGGGCTGACCCACGGTAGCTGCCTGATGGGTGATATAGAAATAGACCAACTTCAGCGGAAAACTGCCCATATCGCTGGCATCGCACAGATCGGACACGGGAGCATCAACGGTCACCATGCCCTCGACGTTATCAGGCACGGGATATTCCAGTGCGGTGCGGTTGCCGTAGGCATTCTCGACCATGATTTTGACCGCCTTGAGCGTCAGGTCGCCAGGCACCATGCGCAGGCGAATCGTGTCGGGGATGCCCCAAAATGTCAAATCCTTGGAAATCTTGATGTAAGGGTTGCGGGACGAAGCACCGTTGAAATCTATCTGCAGGCCATTGTCCAGCCCTGTCACCACGCGACTGTTGCCGCCGCTCTGGCCGACGGTCCAAGTGTCGGCAACGATGGGAGCATTCTCGACCGTAGTGATGCGTGCCCTGGGGTTCTCCACCTTGACCAGCAGCGAGTCGGCCATCATGGGATGGTCCGAGCCGACGTGGGTCAGCCCATCGGCCACAGCGGTGATGATGCCCTGCTCATCGACGGTGCAGACCGCCTCATCGCATGACATCCAGGGCACCACAGCAGGGTCCACCTTGTCGAGGGAATAGCCGCTGATGCCGTTGATATTGATGGAATAGGGGTGGAAACGGTCGATGACCACGCTGTCGCTCACGAGCAGCCACTGGGCCTCCATGATGGTGACGGGCTGCGTTGCCGTGATGCCGTTATAGGTCACATACAGGTTGCCCTGGGCGGGTTCTATCGAGGCATGGAAAGCACCACTTTCGTCAAAATAACCCACCTGCGGGTCGCAGGAGAAGGTGCAGCCCTGCAGGTCGCGTGACTTGAGGACGCCATACTGGTTATAGCCCCACACGCTGAACGACGTGGTCGCCGCAATCGACAGGTTGAAGCAACGCGGCTCAAAACTGATGATGCCGATTTCATCATCCTCAGGAGCCAGCGAAACGAGCAGGCAACCATTGCCCACGGCGCGCACGGGGCCGTCGCTGGGATGATTCAACACCTCATCGTTGACGACCATACAGGAGGAACCGCCACCGTCCAGATTGACAGCATTAACGGCACCCAAGGCATCGAAAATGCCCTTCATCTCCAGCAGGGTGACACCTGTCGAGGTCATGTGGCGGCCATCGACCACGACAAAGTAGAGGCGGGTGCTGTCGGCATTGAAGCCGATGGCTGTGCGCGGATGGCGCTCGGCCCAGTCCTCCTTGAACACTCCGTTTTGCATAATGATGTGGTTGCTGCCACCGATGAGCTGATGGATGTTCACATCCTGGGGGCCGTTGTTGAGCGTGAGCTTGAAGCTGATATCCAGTTCGTCGCCCACGTTCATCCATTCGGTCTGGTTGGCGTAGGTGCCCTTGAGCCACAGGATGGCCTTGCCGTCGGGGATGGGCGTCTGTCCCTGTGCGTCAAAGATGTCCTCGATGACGCAGTGCTCCATACCGTTGGCCAACCAGCGGAATTCTCCCTCGGCGGGGCGCAGCAGCACCATCTTGCCCGAATTGGACGAGTCGTAGGTCACGGGGCCGTAACTGCAGGTAAACAGGAACGACTGGTTGGTGGCGATATTCTCGTAGGCATAACGCATGCGGTTCACCAGGTTGAGGGCAAAGGAGTGCTCTCCACCCGTCACCCTGCCCGTAAAGGTCAACCTGTCGATGTAGGGACGGTTGTTCTCGTCGAGCACCAGACACGCGCGGTTGTGGCTGCTCAGCACCAGTTCGTCATCACGCACCTGACCGCTCACAGGCAGACCCACCTCGTTGGTGGGCGAGGTCATGAAGAAATCGCCATTGACGGCTGCCACCACTTCGTGCCCCGGTCGCGTGTTGCGCGTCGCCATCTTGACGGGCGTCTCGGTGGCCACCGACTTCTCGCCGCCCAGGCAGGTCTCCATCACGATATACGGATTGGTGAGGTCCATCTCGGTAACGCTCACCTTGAGCGGCATGGCAGGCAGGTCAAACTTGGCGGCGGTCACTCCCGGTCCCACCAGATGCGGGAAGACGAGCGTGTCCACCTCGTAGGCCTTGTCGCCAATGACCCACTGGTCGCGTGCCAGGCCCTGAATGGGCAGGAGCGATAATAAAAATGCCCAGACCAGCAAGGGCCTGGGCAATGTCATCTTACTTGTCATGAATTCAAGATGATGTTAATTATCATGTTGATATCACTGATGTTCACACTACCGTCGCCGTTGACATCGGCAGGAGCTGCATATTGGCCACCCAGGATGTAACCGATGACCTGGTTGATGTCGCTGATGTTCACACTGCCGTCGCCGTTGACGTCACCGGGGATAACGGGACCGGGGCCCGAGCCGTCATCGAGCGTAATCTTGTAAACGCCCAAGCCGTTGTAGGCCTTGAAGGTGAGCAGCGTCACCTCCTCGTTGCCATTGGCATCGGTGCCATATTCCACGGCAAAGCTGTGGACGCGCAGACCGCTGTCGTTAACTTTGCCAAGGCTGTCGGCGGGAATCTGCCAGTACTTCTTCATACCCTCGAGCGTCGGGCCGGGGCCCAGCTCGCAGATATTGGCCTGGCAGCCATATCCGTTGCCGTTCATGTCGGCGATGGAATAAACCAGGAAGTCGCGACCGTCAATCTTGAACTCGATGCAGCCGTTGGGAGCCGACTTGGGCCACAGCTCCTGCTCAACATTCTCGAACGATTCCACTACCGAGCCGTCGAACGAATAGATAACCGGTGCGGTGTCAAAGCAGTCAATGTAGAACATATCGCCCGAATAGCGCGATTCCTCGTCGGGACCCTCAATCATCTTGATGACCGGAGCCAGCGAGAAGCCCGTCTTGGTCTCGGGGTAGAAATACACCACGTCCATATAGGAGTCGCCGTCAAAGCCGCCTTCCCAATCGCCGCCCTGGTCAGCATGCATGCGATAGAGCGTCGGGAAGCCCGGGTCGGCCGTCGAGCCCGATACCGTCATGATGTTGCACTCGGCCTGCTCACGGGTGAGGTCACCGATGACGTCCAGGTAGTCGGTACGCTGCAGGGCGTCGCCCTTGTCCATCTCAACGATGAGGGTGAGTTCGCCTGTCTCGGTGTCAACCATATAGACGGGGATATACTGCTGCACCGTGCTGGTCATGGGAGCGACCCAGATGTGGTGGAAACTGTCCTTGCCGATGCTGGCAACGCCCAGGAAGGTGCCGTAGGGGTTACCATTGAGCGTCAGGGGCAGGTCTTCGAGCTGGTGACCGTCCACTGCCGAGAAGCGGTGGATAACAGACTGCATGACGGAGTCGTTGCCGATGACAACCAGTTTCTCCTCGCTGCGCGACACATAGACGATTCCCTGGTCCATCGTCGCCGTGCGGGCGCGCTGGTTACAGATATCGAGACTGGTGTAGGCATCACCCGCATGAACGCGGTCCAGAATCCACTGGTTGGTGATTTTCAGACCATTGACTACGGGATAGGTCTGATTGTCGGTGATGGTCTTGGCCTGTCCACAGAGCGCTGCCACCACCACTGCGATAATGAGTAATACAGATTTTTTCATTTTCAGTTTTCAGTTTTCAGTTTTCAGTTTTCAGTTGTAAGTTTTAAGTTTTAAGTATGATTACTGTCGCCTGAAAGGTTTATAGGCGATGGTATTATTACTTACAACTAAAAACTTAAAACTTACAACTAGTTTTTACTTCAGGATAATTGCGATGAGGGCGTTGATGTCGCCGATGTTGACTGCGCCGTCGCCGTTCAGGTCACCCAGCTCATTGTAGGTGCCTGAGAGAATCATGTTGATGACCATGTTGATGTCGGTGATGTTCACCGTGCCGTCTCCGTTCACGTCACCGGGCAGGCCAGGCTCCTCACCATCGTCGAGGCTGATGCGGTAAACCGCCATACCGTTGTAGCACTTATAGATGAACAGCGTCACCATGGGGTTGCCATTGGCGTCGGTGCCATACTCCACGTTCATGCTCTCGACACGCGTACCGCTGTCGCTGGTGGTGCCCAGCTCGTCGGGAACCATCCAGTAGCGCTGCATGCCAGCAAGGGTCATTCCCTCGCCCAACTCGCAGATGTTCACCTGGCAAGACCTGTTGGTATTGGTCTTCTCGTCATAACCCGTGTACTGTGCGATGACATAGACCACGAAGCTGCGTCCGTCGAGCGTGAACTCGCAAACGCCATTGGCGCCCACGTCCCAAGGTGCAAATTCGGGGTCCACGTTCTCGAAGTTGTCCCTCATCGAGCCCGTCACGTCATAGAGTGCCGGTGCAGCCGTGAAGCCGTCCACATAGAACAGTTCGCCGCTGTAGTCGCCCTCGCCGTTCAGCACCATCTTAATCACGGGAGCGGTGCCCCAGTTGGTGAGCGTCTCGGGGTAGAACTCCAGGATGGCCAGATAGGGGTCACCATCAAAGCCACCTTCCCATTCACCACCTTGGTCGGCATGCCAGCGGTAGATATATTCCGTGCTGGCACCTGCTGCCATGATGTTGCACTCAGCCTGCTCGAGCGTGAGGTCACCCATCACGTCGATGTAGTCGCAGCGCACTTCAAAGGCGTCTCCCTTGTCGAGGTTCTCGACCAGGGTCATTTCGCCGGTCTCCTTATCGACCAGATACACTGTCTGCACCGTGTTCAGGTTGCTCGAGTAGGGTGCCACATACAGGTGTCCGAAGTTATCGACACCCACGGTATTGGCACTCAGCGTAGTGCCGCCGTAGATTTCGCCGTCCAGTGTCAGGGGCAGTTCCTTGATGAATTCACCATTGGTGGCATCCAGCTTGTAGATGACACTCTGCGAGAGCGTGTCGGTGCCGATAATCACCGCATTGGCGTTAGAACGCGTGATGTAGATGTAACCATCGTGCATTACCGCCGTACGTGCATAGGTGTTGTTGTAGGGCTGGTTGGACCACGTCTCCAGCGTGTGGGCACGGTCCTGAATCCACAGGTTCTGAATCTTGAGTCCATTGACCGCCTCATACTTCACACCGTCGGTAACAGCCCACGCACTGATACCGCAGAATAACGCAATAAGTGAAATGAGTAATAATTTTTTCATAAATTGCTGATTTTTAATTTGTTATTATTCTTAGTTTTTAGTCCTTAATCCTTAGTTTTTAGTCCTTAGTTAGTTGCTATAGCTTGAATTGACAAAGTAACGAAAAAAAACGGACAATTCAAAATCTATTTTCAGTTTCTAGTCCTTAGTTCTTAGTTCTTAGTTGGCATCCGCAAACTAACTAGGGACTAAGGACTTGAAACTTACTTCAATATCAGTGCGATGATGACGTTGACGTCGCTGATGTTGACTGCACCGTCGCCGTTCACGTCACACAGGGCGTTTAGCGGCTGCCCGCCGCCCAGGATAACACCGATAATCGCGTTCACGTCGCTGATGTTCACCGCGCCGTCGTCATTGACATCACCCTTGAGCCGCTCATGATAGACAAACGAGGCCACGGGGCAGTAGTCGGTGTATTGCATCGTCGTGCCTGTGGCGATTGTGCGGTAGGCATAGCGGGCGCGCACATAATAGGTCTTGCCGTCGGTCAGTTTACCGGCGCCCTTGATGGTGCCCAGCTGCGGTGTCTCGAAGACGCGTTCCAGCGTGCCGTTATAGGACGAACGCGTGGGGAAGGTCTCCGAACTGCTGATTTGCACACGCAACGAGTGGGCTCCCTCGACCGGTTCAAATCGCACCACGTCGGTATTGTAGAGCACCATGCCATCCTGGTCAGGAACGAGCAGTTGCGGCATGGGCGGGACAACTTCGACGGTGGTAAACGAGGAAACGGGGGTGACTACCGAGACGTCGCCATGGGTTGCCGTCACACGGGCATAATAGGTCGTAGCGCCCGCCAGCAGGTATTGAGGCACCTGCCAATAGGCTTGAGTCTGCAATACACTGTCAGGGTTGTTCATCGTGGATGAAGTCGATAATTCCAGAATATAGACCGTTCCCGGCACTCCCGCTGTCCAGGTGATGGTGGGCGTCAGGGGCACGGCTGTCGCGGCTTCGGCGGGCGAGGTGATGTGCATCTGTCCCAAAGTGAACTTTCGCAGCTCGCTGGCGCTGTCCCACTGGTTCAGGCCACGTGCCACCACGCGCCACCAGTAGGTGCCTGCCGTCAGGCAAGGAATCCGCGTCAGCGGGCAGGTTATCGACTCGGCCTCGACCTGTGCCACCAGCGAGTCCATCTGTTCGTCAGCAAAGACCTGCACCAGATAGGTCGCGGCGTTGCAATCCCATTGCAGATAGGAGAGTTCGTTCACCTCGGCCCCATTTTCGGGATAAACCAGCACAGGCTGCTCGGCCTGCGTGGGCGTAGCGCCCGGCATGATGGGCGCATACTCGTTCTCCCAGCGGTCGAGGATGGTCACTGCATAGCGGTAGCCGTCGCGTTTGCCCTCGGGCAGAGTGTAAGAGGCCCAATAGCTCACGCCATCGATATACTGTGCCTGGCAGTGGAAATTGTAGTCATCCACCCCATCGGGGATGGCATAGACGACGTAACGAACGTTGGGGATGCTGTCCCACGTGAGTGTGCCGTCGCTATAGGTGAGGCCCGTCACCGTGTTATAGGTCTGGGTGGGCTTGAGCCAGGCGGGAGCGGGATTCAGAGCGACAGTACTGTACAGGCTGTCGCGCAGCCAGATGCGAAGCTGCCGCACCTTGCCGTCAATTTTCTCGCTCTTGTTGCGCCAGGTGGAATAGCGGAAATAGACCATGCCCGGGTTGCCGCCCGCTGCCATGGCATCGCGCATGACGCGGCCCTGCTTGACGAACTCACTGAGCGTCCAGCCCTCCTCGTCGGGGACCCACTGGCTGATGTAGATGTGGCGGTTGAAACGCGCCGCCATCTTGCCCCACCACGTGGTGACGCCAGTGAAGGTGCCTGTCGTCTTCCAATAGACCTGCGGTGCCAGGAAGTCGATGGTGCCGCGCGTCACCCATGCCATAGGGTCGCTGTAGATTTGGTTATACTGCCAGTCGCTGCCCACGGGGCAAGGCTCCACGCCATACTTGTCGGCTACGGCCTGTGCAGTGCACGCCACACCGGCGGGGCCGATGCCGAAGCGCACCCACGGCTTGGTCGATTTGACCATGTTGTTGACGTCACGCACCATCATGTTGACGTTCTCGCGACGCCAGTCGCCCTGCGACATCGTGCCGCCCGACGCCTTGTAGTCGCTGTACAGGTCGGCGTCGAGGTCGAACGACGGGTTGTCTTGATTATAGAAATAGTCGTCAAAGACGAGACCATCCACGTCATATTTCACCAGGATGTCCTTGCAAACGTCCACAACACGCTGACGCACCTCGGGGATGCCCGGATTGAGCACCGTCTCGTAGTCGGTGGTCAACAGCCACTCGGGGTGGGTGTAGATGTAGTCCAGCTCGCTCTGCCCCCACTTGTTGGCGCCGTGGCCATAGCGGTAGGGGTTGACCCATGCATAGACCTCGATGCCGCGCTTGTGGGCCTCCTCGACCAGGAAGCCGAAGGGGTCAAACGCCGGTGCCACGCCACGTGTTCCCGTGATGTAGCTGGACCAGGGCTCGTAGGCCGAGTTGTACATCGCGTCGCACATCGCCCTGACGTGGTAATAGACCACGTTGATGTGGTTCACGCGCATGGTGTCGAGCATCTTGCGGCAGGCATTCTGCATGATGGGCGTGTTGCTTGCCGTAATGTTGCCGCTGGGCCAGTCGCTCAGGTAGGCGGTCATCCAGATGCCGCGCTGCTCGCGCTTGGGGGCCTGGTTGTTTGCAGCGATGGCACTGCCGGCGACCAGTGCCACCAACAATGCCATCAGGATGAATCTTCGTTTCATTTTCTTCAGTTTTCAGTTTTCCCCTCACGCTAAGCCGCTAAGTCGCTAAGATATTTTTTTATTGCTCGCAATAGCTCGCAAGAAATAAAACTAAAATTATAAAACCTTAGCGGCTTAGCGCCTTAGCGTGAGGCCAGAGCTTAGAACAAGTGGGTGAGGCGAGGGTTGATGCACACGCCCAGAATCTTGTCCTTGTTGCCGTTGAAGTTATACACCTTACCGTCCTCGGGGTTGAAGTAGTAGAGGCCCGTGGTGTAGGTCTTCTCGGTCGTGGCGGCACGGAAGCCGAAGTAGACGTAGTGGGTCACTGCATCGACTGCCATCTGGGTGGTGTAAACGCCCTCGGCATCGGTCGTGTTGATGGGATCGGCCTCCATGGTGATGAAGTTGACGTACTTGTCATAGGTCACTGTGGCATCGTCGGCAGGAATCTGGTACTGGGTGAAGCCCACGCCAGGTGTGGTGCCCTTGGTCATCCACACATACAGGTAGCCCAGGTCCTCGTCGAGGGTGAAGCCGCGCGGCTGGGTGGTCTCGAGCACGATGGGATAAGGAATCTTCACGCCCGTACCGGTCTTGCCGATGTCGGCCGTGGTAAAGCGGTAGATACCGTTACCCGAGTAGTTCTTGCCCCACCAGAATTTGCCCTTGCGGTCGAGGTACAGGCCGGTGTGGATGGCACCGTAGGCGATACCCTGGCCGTAGTAGCTCAACTGGTTGTTGGTCACGAAGTAGCCCGCTGTGAGGGTGTAGTTGGTCTGCTCGGTCTCGCCACGGGTGGTGAGCGGGATGCGGCGGATACCCGTGTTGCGGTCGGTGTAATACAGGTAGGTGCCGTCGGTGCAGCCCTGGAAGGGGTCGTTGAAGGCGGGACCGCCCACGTTGGTAATCATCACGTTGGTGGTCGAGCCGTCGGCGCTCATGACGGTAATCTTGCCGTCGCCCAGGTTGCCCGCCTCGTCGTTGATGTAGTAGTACTGCTTGCCGCAGTCCAGGATATAGACGTTATCCTGCTCGATGGTGGCGCTGTCGGTCACCGTCTTCTCGGTGGCGAATACCAGCGTGGTGGGCATGTTGCCCGAGCTGACGCCCATGTCAAAGGGCATATTCTTGGTGCCCGCGGGCAGTTGCGAGAGGTCCACGAGCTTCACCGCCTTGATGTTGCCACCCTGGGTGGCGTAATAGAGCGTGGGAGCAGGAATCGACGAGCCCACCTGCACGTTGACGTAGCTGTCCTCGAGACGGCGGTTCTCGCCGTTGATGTCAAACCACGTCTGCAGCAAAATCTTCTGCGAGCCGATGTTGCTGAAGGTCAGTTTGCCGGGGTTGTCGATGGTGCCGTCCTCGTGGCTGTAGCCCTCAAAGGTGGCAATCACGTTGCCCTGGGCATCGCGTGTGCCGTCGGGGAAGGTCCACACATATTTGCACTTGAGGTTCTCGGGGTTGGGCAGCTCGATGTCGAGCTTCACGTCCACGTCGTTGATGACCACAGGAGCGGCACTCTGCTCGGCGATGCTCAGCACGGGAGCAATGTCATAGATGAGCAACGGATAAGTGCGGCTGCCCACGCCATCGACGGTGAGCGTCACCTGATAGACGCCCGCCTTGGCATACTTGTGCGAGGGATTCATCTCGGTCGAGGTCGTTCCGTCACCGAAGTCCCACGTCACCTGTCCCGTCTTGGCCGAGGTGTTGGTGAACTCAACGGTCGAAACCACATAGAAGTCCAACCCATAGCGGTCATCATCCACGCGGTAGGTGAAGTCCACGTCCTTGGTGGGGAAATTGGAATAATCCGGCGTCTTGTCGATACATGACACCACCATGACCGCCATCAGGACCATGAATGCTATTTTATTGAAAGTTTTCATCTTTTCCTCCGTTTTTAGTTCAGTGAAACTTCTTTGTTGTCGGTAGTCACACCCATCTTGCCGTCGGTGTCATAGACGCGGTACTGCGGCAATAGCGAGTACTTGCGGCTGAAGTTCACCGTGTAGGACTTGTCGGCGGTGTTGTAAATCCACGAGGTGAAGGGGATGGTCTCGAGCATGCTCTGGAAATAGGGCATGTACTGGCGGCGCACGGTCGTAATCTTACCGCCCGTGTCGTCGCTGTAACGCGAGAAGAGCCAGAAGGCCGACTTATAGACTGCCTGGACGTTGGCGCCCGCAGGGGCGTCGCTCTCGCTGGCAATCTCGTGATAGACCGCCGTGCCGTCCTCGGCTACCGTGATGTAGTAGTAATGGTCCACTTCATCGGTGGTAAACCAGGCGTTGGACTTGTCGTCGGTGGTTGTGTCGGTCGGGAAGTCAATGTTGTACTGTGCATTCAGCTGCTGGAACAGCTCAATGGGGAAGTTGTACTTGATATAGACATTGCGCAGGTCATTGTAGTAGGTGCTGTCCTTGGTCAAGGCCCTCACCATGTAGTCCTTGAATTCCTGCTGGAACGTCGAGGGATAGTAGCTGTCAAACTTCTCCTGGTCCCACTCCTCGGGGTTGACCCAGGTCACGGGGGCGAGGGTGCGCGAAGTGGGGAAACTGTCGGTGAGCACATACTCATAGCCGTCCCACACGGCCTTGTTGTGCGGATAGGTGGCCACACGCTGCATGGAGCGCACGGTATCGGTCAGGGAGTAGTTCTTGGTATAAGCGAGCGATGTCGTCAGCTTGCTGGTCGCCGTTGCCACCTGTTCGCGCTTAATCAGGCACCACACCTCGCTGTGGTCTATCGCCTTCTCGCTGGTGGTGTAGTATTTACCCTTGAAGGTGGCATAGTTGCCAGCCTTGACCAGCGTGGAGCCTTGCTCCCAGTCCACCGTGGGCAAGACCTGACCGAGTTCGCCGTTGTCGGCAAACGGGTCATGGATTGCGCACGATGCCGTCAGCAATGCCATCAACGCTATCAGTCCATATAATTTATATCGTTTCATATTCTTCTTGAGTTTTCAGTTGTCAGTTTTCAGTTGTCAGTGAGGTGATTTCACCGTACTTGTGGGCCCAAATCATGGGTTCCTGGAGCCACTTGTAGTTCTTGTAAGCGCCCAGGCGCTCGAGCTCACCGCGGTTGTACTTTTCCTCGGTCTCGGTATCGTAGTTGAGGCGCTGGATCCAGGTGTTCTCCTTCTGCTCCTCGGTCAGGCCGTCAATCCAGTAGGCTGCATAGAGGTTGTAGGGCCTGCGCAGGGTCGGATAGACGATTTCCTGGTTGTCACCGATGCCGTAGTGGTTGCGGTTGTTGCTGTAGTGGTAACGGCGCATGTCGGTCCACTGCTCGGGCTGCAGGTACATGGCGATGTACTTTTGCTGCATCAGGTCGCTCAACGAGAATTCGCTGGGATTGAAGAACCAGTGCCTGTTGCCGCGGTCGGTCACCTTGTGAACCTGCACCTTGGTGCCGCTGTAGTAATCCTCGTTGTTGAGGAACGCGGCAATCTGGCCAAACCAGTATTCGGCAGGCTGATAGCCGGGCTTGCCGCCAGCCAGCGAGTTGCCGGGATACTTGTTGTCGGTCTTCTCGTTATAGTTCTCGTTGGGATAGAGGCGCAGGAAGGCGTCCAGATGACGCTGGATGTTCCACTGCGTGGCTTCCTTAGCGAGGGCGCAAGCCTCGGTCTTGTTGCCCATCCAGTAGAGGGCCTCGGCCTTGATGAAGTAAAGCTCCTCCATCGTGAAGATGGGGTTATAGGCGTCAGCTGCTCCGGCGTAGGCTCCCATGTACAGGTTGGGATAGTTGGCAATCTTGTAAGAGGTACCCATACCGATGTTGTTCTCCAGGTAACGCATCTTGATGCGGTCGCTGGTCGATGAAGCACTGGCGGGACCCGTGCGGGCAATCATCAGCAGTCCGCAACGCGGGTCGTTGGCAAAGCCGTCGTGCTGGCCCTCGGCGGTAAACATGCCGCAGGTCATCTCGTTGTCGGGCTTGCTGATACCCAGAAGGTCAACCATGAAGAACTTGCTGGGGATGGCGCTGCCCAAGAGGTTGCCACGCGACTCCCACGAGTTGATGACGGGCTGGGCAACGCTCCACACGGCATTCTGCGTTCCCGTGCCGCCGTCCCAGTAGTAGCGGGGCTCGTTGCCGAACCACGCCTCGCGGCTGCCCTGATAGTCAAAGACGTCGCCCTTGCGCCACTGGTTGATGGCGGCATCGGCAGCGTCAACAATCTTCTGGCACATGGCGGGGCTGCGGTCCACATTGGGGATGTTGCGCAGCAGCAGGCGTGCCTTGACAGCCAGCACCAGGCCTTTCCAGCGCTCCAGGTCGCCGGCATAGACGCGGTCCTCCTTGACGGTAATTTCCTGGTTGTCGGGATTATTGATTACCGCAGGATCCTCATACATCTTGATGAGGTCGTCGCACTCCTGCATCATCCAGGCGTAAATCGAGGCCTGGGTGTCGTAGGTGGGAGCGATGCTCAGATAAGCCTCGCTGCGGGGGATATCGCCAAAGGCATCGGTCGTCAACTGGGTGGACATCAGCTTGATGGTGCGGCCGATGAGCTCATAATTGGGCGAATTGATAGCCTGGGAGTTGTTGATGAGGTTGACGGTGTTCTTACCGATGTCATAGAAGTGGCGGCGCCACATCGGGTGGCGGTTCATCGTCAGCATCTCCCACTCGCACTTGTAACTGTAGGCACCCACCGAGCTCTTGCCGCCCGTGGTGAGCATCTGCGAGAAGTAGGCGTAGTATTCACTATGGTCATAGACAATCTGCTGGGCATAGTAGATGACAACCGGCAGACCGTTCTTGGCCTCGATATCATGGGCCCTGTCGGGATTGATGTTATCGTCGAGCATGTCGTTGCAGCTCACCGACAGCAGGCCAACCAGCATCAATAATGCGAAAAATTTAATCTGTTTCATAATCAGTCGGCCTTTTTAGAATGTTGCTTTAAGTGTGAAATTGTAACTGCGCGTGCCGGGCACATTGTAGTTGTCGATACCGGCACTACCCGTACCGCCACCGGTGCCTGCCAGCACAGCGGGGTCATTGCCGCGGTACTTGGTCAGCAGCAGCAGGTTGCGGCCTGTGGCAGTGAGCGTGAGCCCTTTGACGGGCCAGGTGCGCTTGAAGTGCTTGCCGAGGTCGTAGCTCAGCGTCACATAGCTCAAGCGGATATAGGAACCGTCCTCGATGAAGTTGGACGATACGGTGGCATAGTAGGTGTTGATGAAATAGGAGTCAAGCACGATGGGCGTGGTGTTCTTGACATAGGTCGTCGTGCCATCAGGACCAGGCACTGCCTGCACACCGTTGATGATGTACTCGCGGTTGCGGTACTTGTCATACAGGCTGCTCATGCCGTTGGTAATCTGGCTGCGGCCCGTGACGTTGACCACGTCACCACCCTTGCGGCCATCGAACAGGAACGACAGCGTGGCGTTCTTGTAACGCAGTGTGCTGCCGATACCCAACAGCCAGTCGGGCTCGCGGTTACCGATGTACAGGCCCTTGGCGCTGTCGATGATGGGATAACCGTTCTCGTCGCACACGACGTTGCCGTCCGGGTCACGCACATAGTCCTTACCCGAGATACCCGTCGAGGACTCGTGCAGGCGGGCAACGGGGAAGATGTCGCCATACTGCGTGCCCTGGATTTCGATAATGTCATTGGGCAGGTACAGCACCTTGCTGCGGTTGAACGAGAAGTTGGCGAATGCCGTCCAATCAAAGTCGGTGGTCTTGAAGATGTCCTGATTGAGCGAAATCTCCATACCGTGGTTCTTCAGGCTACCCTCGTTGCGGGTCTGCAGGATGGTACCCGATGCCGGCGACACGCGCACACTCACGATCTGGTTATCGACCGTGGTCGAGTAGTAGGCGATGTCAAGGCGTGTCCAGTTGCGGAAGAAGCGCAGGTCGGCGCCAATCTCCCACGACTTGGTCATCTCGGGCTCCAGGTCGATGGCGCGTGACGTGGTGGGGTCAACACCGTAGCCGCCGTCGGGGAAGAGGGTCCACTGCTTGTAGGTGTCGGTAAACAGGTAGCGGGGGCTGTCCTTACCCACCTTGGCCCAGTTGCCGCGCAGCTTGCCGTAGCTGAACCAGTCGTTGCTCAGGTTAAACAGCTCGCTGAAGATGACACCCGCGGTTACCGAGGGATAGAAGTAGTTGGTCTTGGAGGCCTGCTTGAAGGCCGATGAACCGTCCATACGGCCCGTTACCGACAGCTGTGCCATGCCCTTGTAGTCAAAGCGCAGTTCGCCGAAGTGGCCATATTTGTTATATTTCGAGTGGTACAGCGTGGGGTGGTTGCTGATCAGCAGGTCACCGTTGGTGAAGTCGGTGTTGTTGAAGCTGTAGAACTCACCACCCAGCTGGAAGTGTTCGTTGTAGATAGAGGATTCCAGTCCCTTGGTCTCCTTGAACTCCACACCATAGAGGGCGCTGACGGTATAGTCCTCGGCAAAGGTGTGCTGGTAGGTGGCCAGCAGCTGCATGTTCAGCAGTGCGCCGCGCGAGGGTTGGAAGCTGTAGGAACCGTAGCGGTCCTGCATGTCACTCAGCTTGGTCTTCACATCCTCGGCCTCGGGGTCCACCAGGTCTCCGTCATAGAGGCGGGGAATCGTGTAGGAGTCATACATCGAGTAGCTCTTGTCATAGCCCATCTTGCCAGTGAACACCAGGTTCTTGATGGGCTCATAGCTGATCTGACCGTTGATGACGAAGCGGTTGCCCTCGGTCTGGCTCCAGTCCATGTAGCGGCCGAAGTAGGGCGAGACGGCACCGTTGATGCGCTCGGTATCCAGCAGGTTCTCCCAGTGGTCATAGTAGGCCCACCAGTTCACGTGTCCCTCCAGGGTGCGGTAGTCGCTCATGTCCTTGTTGATACCCCAGTTGTAGATGGTGGACATCGAGTTGCCAAAGCCGCGCGACTTGCGGTTCATGAAGTTGGCGCTCAGCTGCAACGTCACCTTGTCGCTGGGCTTGTAGATGCCCTTGAGCAGCATGTTCACCTGCTTGCGGTAGTCCTTGGGAACGATACCCTGGTTGTCGGTATAGGAGATGGAGGCATAAGAGGTGAACTTGTCCGTTCCGCCGCTCACGCTCACGTCATACTTCTGCATGATGCCCGTCTTCAGGAATTCCTTCAGGTTGTTGTAGTAGGTGTCATTCTCGCTCATGTAGGGGCCCCAGCCTCCGCTGCCCATGTTCTCCTTGTACATACCCTTGGCACCGGGGATGAAGGTCTTCTGGATGCGGGGCAGGCGCGCTGGCGTGTTGATTTCGAGCGATGCCGATGCCGTGACGGTGATTTCGCCGCCCGTGCCGCCGTTCTTGGTCGTAATCATGATGACACCATTGGCACCCTCCTGGCCGTAGAGCGCCGATGCGGCGGCACCCTTCAGCACGGTGATGTTCTCGATGTCGTTGGGGTTTAGGTCGCCCAGCGTCGAGCCACCACCGCGAATGGCCATGCCATCGACAATCATCAACGGCTCGTTGCTCTGTGAGTTGTTCATCGACGAGATGGCACGGATGATGACCTGCGTCGAGGAGTTGGGCGAACTGCCGCCGGTGCTCACCTGCAGACCGGCAATCTTGCCCTGCAGCGTGTTGGCGAAGTTGGTGGAACCGCCAGCGGTCACCTGTTCCTCGTCAAGGGACTGAACGGCGAAGTTCAGTTTCTTTTTCTCCTGGGTCTGGCCCATGGCGGTCACCACGACCTCACCCAGCACTTGGGCGTTCTCCTCAAGGGTGATGTTGACCACCGACTGTCCGGCGCCAATCTTCACGCTCTTGGGATTCATGCCCACGTAGCTCACGTCGAGCACGTCACCGTCGTTAGCCTCAATCGAGAAACGGCCGTCGAAGTCGGTCGCCGTGCCACGCGTCGTGCCGTGCACCTTGACCGACGCGCCGATAATCGGCTCGCCGTCGCTCGACTGCGTCACCACGCCTGTCACCACGCGGGCAATGCCCGGCAGCGACAAGAGGCTAAGGCAGAGTAGCAATAGTAACTGTTTTCTCATTGTTTTAATAGGTTTTTATGTTTAGGTTATTTTGAGTGATAATATTTGCAATAGAATGAACTACAAACTTACACATTATTTTTCAATCATTAAAACCTCTGAGCAATTTTAACACACAAAATCCAAATTATTTTATATTCAGTAACACTTTTTCAAGTATTTTCACAATAAACTATACACCATCAACAACTTGAACAACAAACAACAACAGGAATAACTTTATCATTTGTTGTTGGTGTTGTTTATCGTTGTTCAAGTTGTTTGGCTAAAAAGAGGTTGTTTGATAAGGTTACAGAAGGATATTTCCAATGGCGATGATGCGGCTGGGACCGCCGACGTGGATGATGCCGGTGGTGAGCAACTGGGTGGTAACGACGCTGGGACGGCCCATGGCTTCGCCTTGCAGGAAACGGCACTTGGTGGGGCTGGAGATAATGCCGTGGCGGTGCAGGTAGTGGGTGAGGGCGGCGTTGGCAGTGCCTGTAGCACTCTCCTCGGGGATGCCATAGAGCGGGGCAAAATTCCTGACGTGAGCGGTATAGCCGTCATCGCTGAGGGCGAAGGCGTGAACGCCGACGACGCGCAGCTCGTCGCTGAGAGCAGTCAGGGCATCCATGTCGGGACTCATGGTATTCAGGATTTCCACACTGGAAACGGGCATAATGATGTCGGGCAAACCAGTAGAGATAACCTCGGGACGAAGGGCAGCAACCAGTTCAGAAGCGCCCATGATGCGGGCCAGGCGCGCCGTGTCGATAGCTGTTTCTAGGGCCTGAGGTGGCGCCATCTGCATCATCACCTGGTCGCCCACGGTGACAGTGAGGTCGCCCGCCAGGGTGTGGTTGATGCAGGTCTCGCCATCGGCGACGAGGTCCTCGTGAAGCAGCACGCCAAACGAGGCAATGGTGGCGTGACCGCACAGGTCCACCTCGCCAGTCGGCGTAAAGTAACGCAGGGTGAACTCGCTGCCGCCATGAGGCTGGATGAAGGCCGTCTCGGAGTAACGCAGTTCGGCAGCGACACGGGTCATCAGCTCATCGGGCGGAAAGGGAGCGTCCCGCTCCAACAACACCACCCCAGCAGGGTTGCCGCCGAAGGGCTCACTGGTAAAAGCGTCGACAATGAAAAGTTTCATTTTAGGTTTTAGGCGTTAGGCGTTAGGTTTTAGGCGTTAGGCGTTAGGCGTTAGGTGTTAGGGAGCGGATGCCACCTAATGCCTAATGCCTAACACCTAAAGCCTAATGCCTTATTTTTACGCGTCAAGGCCGCGGTCGATGTTGCGCTTCAGGGCCTCGACGTAGTTATTGATGCGTTGCATTTCGCGCGGAATCTCGATGCGCTGCGGGCAATGGCTCACACACTGGCCACAGCCGATGCAGTGGTCGGCCTGCCGCAACTTGGGCACGCTGCGGTCATAGCCGATGAGGAAGGCACGGCGGGCACGGGCATAGTCGGGGTCCTTGCGGTCGCGCGTGAGGTTACCCTCGGCGATACACTTGTTGTAATGGGTGAGAACGCCAGGGATGTCGATGCCATAGGGGCACGGCATGCAGTACTTGCAGTCGTTACAAGGGATGGTGTTGTAGCCCACAATCTCCTCGGCGATGCCGTAGAGGAATTCCTTATCCTCGTCGTTCAACTCCTCCAGCGGGCAATAGGTGCACAGATTCTCCTTGAGGTGCTCCATATAGGTCATGCCGCTCAGCACCGTGAGCACGCGCGGGAAGGAGCCGGCAAAGCGGAAGGCCCAGGAGGCCACCGAGCGCTCGGGGTCACGGGCCATGATTTTGCGAGCCAGCGGCGTGGGCAGCGAGGCCAGTCGTCCGCCCAGCAGCGGTTCCATGATGACGGCAGGGATGCCGCGCTTGTCCAGCTCGGCATACAGGTACTCGGCATTGGTGTTTTCCTCGTTGATTTCCTTGGCGTGCTTCCAGTCCAGGTAATTGAGCTCAATCTGCACAAAGTCCCAGTGGTACTTGTCATGGTTGGCCAGCAGGTAGTCAAACACGGCAATTTCGCCATGATAGGAGAATCCCAGGTTGCGGATAATGCCCTTCTCGCGCTGCTCCATGAGGTAGTCGAGAATGCCGTTGTAGATGTATCGCTGCCTGAACAGTTCCATGGCCTCCTCGCCAGTGCCGCCACCGATGGAGTGCAGCAGCAGGTAATCGATGTAATCCACCTGCAGTTCCTTGAGCGAATTCTGGAACATCTCGATGCTCACTTCGCGTGGCCAGGTCTCGGGATCGAAGTTGGAGAGCTTGGTGGCGATGAAGTACTCGTCGCGTTTGTGGCGGCTCAGGGCAATGCCCGTGGCACGCTCGCTCAGGCCCTTGCTATAGGCGGGCGACGTGTCAAAGTAGTTCACGCCGTGCTCGATGGCGTAGTCTATCTGCTTGTTGACCATCTCCTGGTCAATCTCGGCGTCATTGTCGCGCCCGAAAGGCTTGCCGTTGGTGGCGGGCAAGCGCATCATGCCGTAGCCCAGGATGGAAACCTTCTCGTGGGTCTTGGGGTTCTCGCGATAGGTCATCTTGCCCACAGGCGGTTCCTGTGGGGATTTTTTCTTGTCATCACCAGTGGCGCAGCTCACGATGGCGGGAGCAGCGGCGGTGGCGGTACCCAGTCCCAGGGCCTTGAGGAAGGTGCGGCGACTCAACGTCTTGCCGCTCTTATTGTTGTGATTGTTGTCGTTCATAATTCTTCAGTTGTCAGTTGTGAGTTGTCAGTTTTCAGCACTGCATACACCATACACAGCGCCTACGGCGCTTTATATTTCCTTGTGAACCTCGTGGCCCTCGACAAAGATGGCACTGAAGGGCCTTGCGGGACATACATACTCGCACGTGCCGCAGCCGATGCACATGGCGGTGTTGACGGCAGGCACCATGGGCGAATTCTCGTCGTTGGTGTCGCTGGGCACCATCATGATGGCTCCAGCGGGGCAATGGCGGGCACAGTTGCCGCAGTTCACACCGTCCTTGAGGATTAAGCAGTTATCCTTGACCCACACGGCATGACCTATCATCGTCGAGGACTTCTCGGCCACGGTGATGGGCTTGATGGCTCCCGTGGGACATACCGTGGAGCACTCCACGCACTCGGGACGGCAAGCACCGCGCTCAAAGCTCAATTCGGGCTGCATCAGGCGCAGCGGGTCGGTCGAGGGACGCAGCACGCCGTTGGGGCACTTGGCGACACACAGCTGGCAGGCGGTGCAATGCTGGGCAAACTGCTTGGCGCTGACCGAGCCGGGAGGGGTCAACGGTGTGGTACGCTTGGCGGGTTTCTTGTCTTCGATGATGGCAAGACCGCCATCCACCTTCTTGGCGGCTTGGGCAAGGGCTATGTCGGCACCCACGACAGCGGTTCCCACGAGGAAAGCGCGACGGGCCTGGTCGGTGGCAGTCTTCTCTTCATTCACGGGCTGGGGGGCAGCCTTGGGGTGGCCATAGTGCAATGCCCCGAAGTTACATTTCTCCAGGCAGTTGCCACAGGTCACGCAGCGCGAGTAGTCCACACGGTGCGTTTTGAAGTCGATGCACGAGGCCTTACAATTCTTGGTACACAGGCTGCACTGCTTGCACTTGTCGGCATCAAAATAGACCTTGAGCCACGAGAAGCGGGCAATCAACGAGAGGAAGGTACCCACAGGGCAGATGGTATTGCAATAGGTGCGTCCGCCGCGCCATGCCAGCACCGCGATGATGACAAACGTCGCCAGGGCGATGAGGAAGGTGGGCAGACTCTTCATCCACACGTCAACGCCGTAGAAGGCATAGCTGTCCACGCGCTCGGCTATCGAGGCGAGCAGGTTGTTGCCCCATTGATAGACGGGCAGCAACAGGTTTGTAACCATGCGGCCATAGCTGCTGTAGGGGGCCAGCAGAGCTACCAGCGAGTGGATGCCGGCGAGGAGGACAGCAATGAACAGCACCAGCACGCCGTAGCGCAGCCAGCGCTTCTCGGGGCTGCTGGTGAAGCGGTTCTTTTTCTTCTTGCCGTGAATCCACGACACGATGTCCTGGAAAATGCCCAGCGGGCAGATGACCGAGCAGTAGATGCGCCCAAAGATGAGCGTCAGTAGCACCAGAGCCACCACAACGACCACGTTGAGTGCCAGCAGGGCAGGCAGGAACTGGATGCGTGCCGTCCAACCCAGATAGTGGTGCAGCACACCGCTCACGTCAAGAAACAGCAGCGTCACCATGAGCATCATGATGGCGGCCAGCGTTATGCGGATTTTGCGTAACATAAACAGGTGAGAATTAGTTATTAGTTGTTGAATATGCAAAGATAATGTAAAAAACCATTCTTTGCACCACTATCGACAATTTTTATTAGAAAGCGTGCCGAGAACGATAGTGTTCCCGGCACGCTGGCCTTTCAATTCACTAATGGGATACTAGACCCCTAGATGATATTACTCTTCTACCTCGTCTTTCAACAGGAAGTCGATGAGGGCAGTCACGTCGCCGATGCTCACCTTGCCATCGCCGTCCATGTCAGCAGCCTCGGTATAATCACCTTCTCTCAACATCAAGTCGATGAGGGCGGTCACGTCACCGATGGTCACGTAACCGTCATTGTCAACGTCACCCACTACGACCTGGGGATCGGGAGGAGTTACCCACTCGCCTACGGTGAAGGGCACGGGCTCGTTGAGGAACCAGTTCCACTCATAGCTGCCTGCGAAGTAAGGCGACCATACCACGATGTAGTAGGTGCGACCCTCATACAGGTAATAGGGATAAGCGCCGCTCAGGTCGAGCGTTGCGATACCTTCGTCCTCGATTTCAACATCGGCAGTAGTCGAGTAAACGGTGGTGTAAGAATTATCTGAGTTCTTGGATACGATACCATAACGCAGCGAGCCGCTCCAGGGACCGCTCAGAGCCTGAACGTCGATGGTGGCGCGCAGGTCATTGGCGGGCATCACGTCGGCAACGAGGTTAACATTCTGTACAACGGGACCACCCAGGCCAGTGGTGTCAGGGCAGATGCCGATGAACATAGTCTGGTCAGCATTGAAGCCCGACTTCTCTACATCGTAGGGGGCATAACCCTCAGAGGTGTACATACGGGGCGACAGAATGCTCAGGTCAAAATAGGTGTTGTATTCCTCGGGCTGGAAACCCCAGTTCACGTGAACCTTACCGTCCTTGTCATAGCCGTCGAGCACGAAGGCGTGACCGATGTGGCAAGAATTACCGCTGTTGTCGATGGTCCTGTAACCCAGCATGTAAACGGGACGGCCGGCGTCAATCTCGGTATAAATCATGTCATACCAAGCCTGCACGTTGTAGCTGTAGTTGGCCTTCTGGAGGAACTGGATATTGGTGTTGTAGTCAAAGTAGGCAATCATACCCTTGAGAATGTCCCTAACGAGTGCGTCGCTGCTCTCGCCAGAGTACTTGGTGTTGAAAGCAACACCCACCTCGTACATCAGCTCGGAAACGGCCTGGGCGTTGTAAGCGTTCTCGCCGTAGCCGTTCCTCATCTGAGAGTAATTGTAAGTATAGTCGTTAAACTTAGCCGAAACGGTTACCTCCTGGCCATCCAGCATAAAGCTGTAGCTGTTCTGACCGAAACCCTTAGAGGGGTACCTGAGACCCTTCATGATGGTGGCAAAAGCCACGGGGGCGCAACCGACATAGCAACGACCGTTAGAGGTCAGCGCATGGGATGAACGGGGAACATCGTTGTTGTAGGGAGGGAACTGGTGCCAGTGTACCTCACCACAGATGGGATATACACCGTAGGGCTGCAGGTCATAGGTAAAGCGAGGCTTGGGGGCCTGCTGGGGATGACTGCGCAGCCAGTTCATCTGGTTCTGATAGTCCTTGAGCATGTCCTTGATCACCTCGGGGGCGGTGTTCATGTCAAACGAACCGCTCTCGCTGTAACCCAGCACGGGGGTTGACAGGTCGTCACCAGCAACAATAACGAAACCCTGGCCACCTTCACGGTTGAACACGTAGTAGTCGTTCACACCCTTCATGTTCATAGCGGTGTAGCTCAGGGTCATCTTGGCATTCGAAGCGTTGAACTTAGCGGTCTGGGCAAACTGCTGCTTGGCGATAGCCTTGGCCTGGTCAACGGTAATGCTCTTGGCATCAGCGCCCTGCGTCATCAACGCAAGCGCTGCCATGAATACGAAAAATTTTTTCATAACCTAAATTGAAAATATCAGTAATAATAAAAACGTATAATCGCAGATATCCTAATTGACTTTTTCTTAACGGCTACAAAATTACTTCTTTTGAACATACCACCCAAAGAAAATGGAGGAAATTTTATAAAAATTCATCTTTTATCAAATTGAGTAGCAGATAACAATGAATCGGTAAAGACAATCATAGTGCGTGAATCGCCAGATGCTGGTTATAAACAAAATGAACACCCCGTTTCACAACGCGGTGTCCATTTAGGATGAATAGTATTAATATTTCCAACTTTTGTGCAAAGGTACTGCCGTAAACAGTAACAGCCAAATTTTTAATGCAAAAAATTGTTATTTTACGTTAACTGTTTTCGGTAGGCATCGGTTTTAGGGGATGTGGATGCCACTTAACCCCTAACGCCTAATGCCTAAAGCCTAAAGTTGCAGCAGCATATCGTCAAGGTCGCTCACGTCACCAATCGTGATGTTGCCGTCGCCATCCATATCGGCAGCCAGCAGATTGATACTGATAGCGCCATCGTTCAGCAGATAGTCAATGAGGGCCACTACGTCGCCGATGCCCACGCTACCGTCACCATCGACGTCACCCCTGATATACTCGGGCGTCCAAGTGTTCTCGTAGCACACCTCAATATTGTCGATGAAGCAATATTCCGAGCTGCTGCCCTGGGTCTGCTTGAGGCGCAGCATGATGGGCACGTCGGTGGGCAGCGTGATAATGGTAGCCGAAGCCGTAGCACCAGCGGCAACATAGTAATCATAGGGGTAGGCATCCATGCCACGCCAGCGCTTGCCGTTGTCCTTGGAGTACTGCGGCGTAATCATCACGCCGGAGCTCGTGGGATTGTAGATGGTGAAACGTACAACAAGAGGAATCTTGTTCAGGTTCTCGACGGTGTTGAAATAACTACCGTTTTTCATGGCTACAACGTGACCCTCGCCCACCTGGGCAGTGTCCACAACGGCACAGCCATAGAAATCCCAATTGGCATAGACACCCGCAACACCCCGCTCGTTGAGGCTAGCACCCACGGGCATCTTCTCAAAGTCCTCGATGGAGAACTTGGAATTGTCCTTCACCACGTCAAAGGTGATGATGCTGTCGGCCTCGGTGATGTTGACAAAGGCAAAGGGGCTCATCTTGCCGTCCCATGTGCGCAGGTTGGGCTGCGAGATGTTGGTGATGGAAGTGACACCCGAAACACCGGGGAAGGGGTCATTGTAACTGTCGCTCAACCCGCTGAAGTTGGCGCGGAGCAACTCATAGTACATGTGGCTGGGGTCAGCATTGACAAGGTTGTTCTCCCAGACATCGACATTGGTCGAGTCCACACGGAAAATCAGCATGCCAGGGCCTGCCAGGTTCTTGTCCCACTTGATGCGCTGGCGGTTCTCGATGAGAAAGAACTCGCCGTCGTTGGCGGTGTTCATGCGGTAACCCATGTTGCTCTTTTCCAGGGCAGGCACACTGATGGTGCCCTCACCCTCGATGAGGGTGGGCTGTGCAAAGCCCAATGCATAGCGCTCATACAGGCTATAGCCCGCAGGATTGCGGCCGTTATTGCTCCTGAAACCGCTGGCCATGATGGACCAGGTCATGGGATGCTGGCGGTTGATGCCACCACTGCCCTCGCTGTCGGTATCATAGAGGTCAGGCAAACCCAGCACGTGGCTGAACTCATGGCAGAAGGTGCCGATGCCTGCCACATTATTATAATTGATGCGGTACTCATCCTCCTCGCCTGTCATGTTGGTCGAGCAGGCATAGAGGCTGAAGTTCACGCCATCAAGCACGGGCGATTCCACAAAGTTGTTCATGTGGGGCCACAGGTAGTTCCTGTCGTTGGCAGTGACATCCGAGCCGTGACCGGCAACCAGGAAGAACACCATGTCGGCAGTACCGTCCTCATCGGTGTCATACTGGCTGAAGTCCACCTCATCGTCAAGGGCCTCAAGGGCGGCAAAGAAGATGGAGTCACACTTGAACTGATGAGCATCGGTGCAGGCAAAGGGTACATCCACCGGGCCCAGGATATCGAAGTGCGGGTCAAACTGATGGAACGAGTTATCATAATAGAAGTCACGAACACTGCCCATCGCGTCAATCTTGGTGCCGAAAGGAAGTGTGAAACCCTGGTAGTCATGGCTGTTGACCATAGCCTCGTAGAAGTCAACGGGCGTGTAGTTGGAGGGTACGTAATCGTTAAAGTTCCTGTCGGTGTAGTTGATGAGGATAATCAAGCCACGGAACTTGTCATAATCCATGTGGCCACCATGACCCACGCCGCGCAGCAAGGCATTGCGCTTGTTCAACAGCTGCTTGCCACGCTGAACCATGGCAGGGCTTTTCAGGCCCTTGGGCAGGCCGGCAAGAGCAGCAAAGTCAAGAGCTGTACGATTGGCCTCGTCATGGGCTACATAATTGCTGGCCACCATGCGGGTGCCGTCAAGGCGGGCATAGGTGTAAAAACCTGCCTCATTCTTGACCACGGTGTATCCGTCGAGGGTGGTCTGGTAGTTAAAGAACTCGTCACCATGCAACACTACGGTGAGCTTGGACCCGTCGGGCTGGGTGATCTGGCCAGGAGTCGGGTCGGCAGGGACGGCACGTGCGCTCAGGCACAGCAATCCCAAAACGAAGAGTACAAAACAGTTTTTCATAACCAATTATCAGTTTATAGTTAATAATAATAGGCGTTAGGCTTTAGGCTTTAGGCTTTAGGTGTTAGGTTTTAGTGAGTGGATGCCACCTAACGCCTAAAGCCCAATGCCTAAACGCAGCGTTATTGCTGCATGATGATGCTAATGAGCATATTCACATCACCGATGTTGACGATACCGTCCTGGTTCAAGTCGGCGAGGCGTTCCATGTAGCGGTTAGAGCTGCCGCTCAGGATTTGCTCAATCATCTGGTTCAGGTCGCTGATATTGACCTGGGTGTCCTCGTTCAGGTCTCCCCTGACAGGTTCGGGCCAATAGCTGTCATAATACATCAGAATATTGTCAAGGTAACAAGTAGACTTGTTGTGACCTGCCGTCTGTGCGATGCGGAACATAATGGGTTTGTCGGTGGGCAGACTGATGGATACGGTTGCCTCTTCACCGGCTTTCACCACTACCTCGCCATCACCGTGCGTAGTCCATTTTTCTCCCCTATCCACCGAGTAGTAGAAAAGGAACTTGGCATCCTTGGTTGTGGGATTGACAATGGTGTACTTGACAAGATAAGGAATTATACTTAAGGGATAGGACGTGAGCACTTGGCTGGGAGTCTTCATCGCAACGGCGTTGTTGCCTTCCTCGAGGCTTACAACAGAGCACTTGGTAAAGTCCCACTGGCTGTAAACACCTTGAGCACCCTTCACGTTCTGGTCGTTGGTGGCTTGCAGCAGCTCAAAGTCCTCGACGATGATTTTGATGGCGGTATCACGTTGCAGATTGAAACTGATGACACCGTTTCTCTCGGCGATATCATAGATGACAAAATCACTCATGCTCTTATCCCATGACATCAGACTGGGCTTGGTGAAATTGGTGATGGAGGTAACTCCAGCAGTGCCGGGGAAGGGGTCGCTGCCGCTGTCACTGCCCTTGTAGCTGGCACGCAGCAGGTCATAGCACATGTGGCTGGGATTGCAGTTCACCTCGTTGTATTCCCAAATGCGGTGGTTGGTCGAGTCGACATGAACAACGAGCATTCCGTGGCCAGGAAGATAACGGTCCCACTTGCCGCTCTGGCGGTTCTCAATCAGGAAGAATTCGCGGTCCCTGTTCGCGTTCAGCTTGAAGCCCGCATTGCTCTGGTCAATGCGCTGTAGAGAATATTCTCCCGCCTCGTCGATGACTGTGGGCTGGGTGAAGCCCAGGGCATAGCGCTCATACAGGCTGTATCCCACAGGATTGCGCCCGAAGTTGTTACCGCTGCCACCAGCCATCACCGACCACTCGCCAGGATTGCGGCTCTCACCGCCACTGCCTTCGTAATCAGTATCATACAGGTCGGGCAAACCCAACACATGTCCGAACTCATGGCAGAAGGTGCCGATGCCGTTCACGTCGCGGTAATTGGACTGCTCCCAACCGGCGATTTCGGTAGAACTGGCATACAAGCCGAATTCCACACCATCGAGCATCGGTGCACGATACAGATAATACATGTGGGGCCACAGGTAATCCTGGTTGTTGCCACCATAGTTGGCCGACAGACCGGCTACCAGGAAGAACACCATATCGACATAGCCGTCACCGTCGGTGTCATAATCGCTGTAGTTGACCAACGAGTCGGCAGCCTCTAGGGCAGCATGGAAAATGGCGTCGGCGTTGCTGGTGCTCTTGGGGTCGGTACACTTGTAGTTCACATCCACGGGACCCACCACGTCAAAGTGCGGGTCAAAGATCTGGTTGGAGTTGTCATAGAAATAGTCCCTCACGCTGCCAGTCATGTTCACGCGACGGCCATTCATCGTGTAACCGGTGAAGTCATGCGTGTTGACCATATCGTTATAGAACTCGCTGGCGTTGGGCATTGAGAACTTCTTGTCGGTGTAGTTAATCAGGATGATGAGACCGCGGAATCGCTCATAGTCCATCATGCCGTCACTGCCCACGCGCCTGATGGCAGCATTGCGGCTGGCCAGGCGACGGGCGCCCGACTGGGCTGCGGGTCGGTCGTTGAGGCCCTTGGGGATACCTGCCAGTGTTGCCAGTTCAGCGCCTGTGCGGTGTGTCGCATCGTGGGCTACAACGCCGCTGGAGACCAGCCGTCCGCCAGCCTCCTGGCGGGCGTAGGTATAGTAACCGGCATTGTCCTTGACCAGCGTGTAGCCGTCGAGGGTCTGCGTCAAATGAAAAAACTCGTCACCATGCAGGCGCACGGTAACCGTCGAACCATCGGGTTGGGTCACCTTCACAGGCGTGGGGTCAGCTGGAATTGCTGCAGCCGTCAGTGCCAGCAATCCAATTGCCATTAACAATAGAAAATTCCGTAACATGTTGCTTCAGATAAAATTACACTAAAAGTTGGTTATGTAATAAACACAGATTTCGGAAACAATGGGAATAGACGCATCCGCTCTCTTGGGACAAATGTCCCATCTGTTTGGGTGTGGAATTCGCATGTGTTTCCGAAATCTGTCTGTTGTTTCTGTTGCTCGTGCGATAGCACGATTATCTGTCATCCAGAGATGGGATTAATTTCCGTTCAGGATGATTGAGATGACCAGGTTCATATCGCTGATGTTGACCTGGCCGTCCTTGTTCACGTCACCGTTGGATTCCATCTTGCCCGACAGAATCATCGCGATGATGGCATTCACGTCACTGATGTTGACCTGATTGTCGCCATTCACGTCGCCCTGCAGCGTGTCAGAAGCATCCTCCTTGCAGTACAGGGTAAAGTCATCGACATAGATGGGAGAGGTCTTGCTGCCGCTCGTCTGGCTGATGCGGAAGCGGGCAGGAGTGTTGGACTTGATCGACAGGCTCCAGTAGCAGGTGCCGGTGACCTTCGAGGGCACCTCGGCAGCTGCAGAACCCGCAGGCGTCAGTGCCTTGGTCCAGGAGGCACCACCATCGACCGAATACTCCATCGCGAGCTTGGCAGTAGAGGTGGTGGAGTTGAAGACCGTCAGCTGGGCCAGATAGCTGTTGCAGTTCACGTCGGTAACGCTGTAGAACTGGCTGGGAACCTTCATGAGCACGCTGTTGGTGCCGTTAGCGAGGTCATCACCGGGAGCCCTGACGCCCGACTTGGTGAAGTTCCAAGTGGCCAACGAACCCTCGACACCGGCGTCGCTCGTGCTGGTGTTGGCAGTCATCGACTCAAAGTCCTCGACCATCGTCATCAAGGAGCCGTCCTCAACGACTTCAAAGGTGATAACGCCATCCTTCTCCTGGATGCCCACGATATTGAAGTCGTTCTTCTTGCCGGCCCATGTCTTCAGGCTGGGATTCGTCTCGTTGGTGAGCATGGGATTGCCCGAAGTGCCGGGGAAGGGGTCGCTGCCCGAGTCTCCGCTGGTGCTGTTGCCGGCACGCAGCAGCTCGAAGTAGTTGTGGTCGGGGTTGCAGTTGAGCTTGTTATTGGTCCATACGCTGGTGTTGGTGCTGTCCACACGCGTCACAATCATTCCGTGGCCCGGCAGATAGGCGTCCCAAGCGGTGCGTTGGCGGTTCTCGATGGTGAAGAACTCGTTCTTGACGGGAGAACGCAGAATATAACCCTCGCGCGAGGTGTTCACGGCCTCAAGGCTGTAGGTACCTGCCTTCTTGATGGTATGCGGCTTGGCCCATCCCAGGGCATAGCGCTCATAGAAGGTGTAGCCTGCAGGAGTGCGGCCGTAGTTGTAGTCTGCACCGCCAGCCATCACGTCCCAACCTCCCGGGTCGTGACTCTGTCCGCCACCGTCAGAATAATCGGTGTCATAGAAGTCGGGCAAGCCCAGCACGTGACTGAACTCGTGGCAGATGGTTCCTATACCCTCAACAGTCACCGTCGAGGGGCTGCTCTCAAAGCCGTACAGCTCGGTGGAGCAGGCATAGCGGTCAAGCCACTTGCCGTCATAGGAGGCATAGGTATAGGACAGGTTCGAGGCGTGGGGCCACAGGTAACCCTTGTTGTTGCCGTCGTAGCTCGACGAGTATCCGGCAACCAGGAAGTAAATCATGTCCACCTTGCCGTCGTTGTTATTGTCATATTGGCTGAAGTCGATTTCATCGTTGGCCTTCTTCAAGGCGGTGGTGAAGATTGACGAGCTGTAGCTCTGGCACTGCTTGGCGTTGCGCGTCGAGGTGTAGGGGCCATAGACATCAAAGGGCGGGTTGAACGCACCGTTGGACTGGTCCTTGAAGTAGTCGCGCACACTGCCCAGGCAGTTCACATGCGTACCCTTCACTGGGTCGTCAAAGCCCGTAAATCCTTCGGTACTGAACATGTCGGTATAGAACGCCTTGGGGTCCTCGGTCTTGAATTTCACGTCGGCAAAGTCGATGAGGATAACCAGACCGTGGAAGTTGGCCAGGTCAAAGTTCGACAGGTCCACGTTGCGCTTCACGCGGCGGATGTTGGCCTGCTCCACGGCAGTGCGGTCCATCAGGCGCTTGGGCGTGCCGGCCAGCAAGGCAAGCTCGTCAGCACTGCGCTCGCCCTCGTTATGGGCAATGATGTCGCTCTCTACAAGTAAGTCACCGTCGAGCTGGGCATAAACATAGGCACCGGCATCGTTCAGAATGACGGTATAGCCGTCCTCGGTGATGTTGAAGTGGTAGAACTCGTCGCCCACCAGGCCGATGCTTACCATCGTGCCGTCGGGTTGGGGCATGGGCAAGAATCCCTTGTGGGCGGGAATCGCCAGGGCTTGCACACTTAAGATGGCTGCTGTAAGCAGCAGGATTGCTGTTTTACTCATTATCTAATCAATATTGGTTTCTAATTGGTAAAGCCCGCAAAGTTACATATTTTCTGTCAGTTTTTGCTAAAATATCGTTAAATAATAGACATTTACCTTAGATAAAACTCTTAAAATAATTCAATTTTACGAAAAACCGCTTCACCCATCCACCATAAACAAGTATCGCAAGTTGGGAACCTGCGATACTTCATATCATATTATAATGTGGATTTCTTCTTGCCTAGTAGCCATGGCATGCGGCGGTCAATAAACAGGGCTATGGGATAGAGGATGACCATTACGGCCAGCGCCACGGCCACCTTGAGCACCAGATTGCCGTCCCACACCTGGGCGCCCATCAACTTGGCAATCATCATCTTGATGATGCCGATAAGGTAGTTCTGCAACGCCAGGTAGGTGATGCTGCCCACCGCCACCACGCGAGCCACACGGCACAGGGCAGGGCTGCACCTCTCCAGCCACCGGCACACAGCGGTGTACAGCGGCAGGGTGAGCATGACCGCCACGGGCGCCAACACGTAGGCGACACTACGGTCGATTTGAAGAGGTGCGACAATCAGGAATCCCAGCCCCAGCGCCGCCAGCACCATCCACAACAACGAGCGGGATGGTCCTGAGAAGTCAAACCGCTCCACAAGCGGGCGGCAGCAGTTGCCCATGGCATAGATGGGCATGTACAACAGGGCCTTGTCAAGGTTCCACAGGCGGAACCACGGCAAGTCGGGCATGACAAGCAGCGAGAGGCTCAACAGCAGGGCGACGGCCAGGGGCCAACAGCCCGACAGAAACCGCCTGATGGGGTAATAAATGAGCTGCATGGTAAACAGGGCGGCCAGGAACCAGAAAGGTCCCAGCACCACGTCGGGCGTGCCCTCAATGAATTGACGCAGCGGTGTCATCAGGCCGATTTCCATCTCCTCGGGACCCGCCATGCGGCGTCCCACGACAAGCCACAGGGCATAGAAAATGATGAAAAAGGTGGTGTAAGGCACCAGAATCTGCTGTGCGCGGTGACGCAGGAAGCTGAGGAAACCGCGCTGCCTGGCGATATCGAACAGGTAGCCCGCAGCAAAGAAGAACACCGGGGCACCCATATTGAAAAGCGCTGCCTCGTGGGCATTGTCATAACGTGGCGGCGTGTGATACACCACCACGAGAAACATTGCTATCAACTTGATGTTATCGAGCCAGGCTTTACGCATTTTTAGGCTTTAGGTTTTAGGCTTTAGGTTTTAGGTTTTAAACGTTACAAAGCGGATGCCCCCTAACGCCTAAAGCCTAATGCCTAAAGCCTAAATGAAAATCAGTCGATGATGTCGAAACCGGTGTAACGCTGCAGGGCGGCGGGGATGCGGATGCCCTCAGGCGTCTGGTTGTTCTCGAGCAGGGCAGCGACGATGCGGGGCAGCGCCAGTGCCGAACCGTTGAGGGTGTGGCACAGATGCGTCTTCTTGTCATCGCCACGGTAGCGGCACTTGAGGCGGTTGGCCTGATAGGTCTCGAAGTTGGAGACGCTGCTCACCTCGAGCCAGCGCTGCTGGGCGGCCGACCACACCTCGAAGTCGAAGGTGATGGCACTGGTGAAGCTCATGTCGCCACCGCACAGGCGCAGGATGTGCCACGGCAGTTCCAGCTTCTCGAGCAGTCCCTGCACATGGTCTTTCATCTCCTCGAGGGCGGCATAGGAATCTTCAGGCTTCTCGATGCGCACGATTTCCACCTTGTCGAACTGATGCAGGCGGTTCAAGCCGCGCACGTCCTTGCCATAGGAACCTGCCTCACGACGGAAGCATGCCGAGAAGGCGCAGTTCTTCTTGGGCAGTTCCTCCTGCGGGATGATGACGTCGCGGTACATGTTGGTCACGGGCACCTCGGCAGTGGGGATGAGGTAGAAATTGTCCACCTGGCAGTGGTACATCTGGCCCTCCTTGTCGGGCAACTGACCCGTTCCAAGTCCCGATGCCTCGTTGACCACGAAGGGCGGCTCAATCTCCACATATCCGGCCTTGCTGGCCTCGTCGAGGAAGAACTGTACCAGGGCACGCTGCAGTCGTGCGCCCTTGCCAACGTACACGGGGAATCCCGCGCCGGTGATCTTCACACCCAGGTCAAAGTCGATGAGATTGTATTTCTTGGCCAGGTCCCAGTGGGGAAGTGCATCCTCGGGCAGTTCGGGCATCTTGCCGCCAGTCTTCTCAACCACGTTGTCCTCGGCAGTGCGGCCCTCGGGCACGCCGCTGTAAGGAACGTTGGGGACGCTGAGCAGGATTTCGGTAATCTCGTCCTGAGCGGCAGTCAAGTTATCGTCAATCTCCTTGTTGGCGGTCTTGAGGTCGGCCACCTGAGCCTTGACCTTCTCGGCCTCGTCGCGGTTGCCCTGCTTCATGAGGGCACCGATTTGTGCGGCCATCTTATTGAGTACAGCGGCGTTGTCGTCGCGTTGTTTCTGCAGTGCACGGCGCTGCTTATCCAGTTCCACGATGCGCATGATGGGCTCATGGGCGTCAAACTGCTTGACGGCAAGGCGACGAATCACCTCCTCGGGATCCTGGTTAATGAGTTGTAAAGTCAGCATTTTTCAGTTTTTTATAGTTGTAAGTTTTAAGTTTTTAGTTGTAAGTATGATTTCTCTCGCCTGAAAATTTACAGGCAATGGTATTATTACTTAAAACTAAAAACTTAAGACTAAAAACTTAATATTGGTTTATTCTCCGAAGTCGATGGTCTGCGAGTCGCCACTGGCGGCACGTTTTGAAGCGCGGGGCACCTCAACAGGGCGCTCCTGTGCAAACGACTGCTGGCGTTCCTTAATCTGGTTGCGGAAGTCGGGCTTGCGGCCAAAGGTCGGCGTCTTCTCCAGCATATCGATGACATCATCATCGTCCATCTCGTCGGGAGCCAGCACAAAATAGCGTGCTTTGTTCTGCTTCAAGACGATGTCGTTGATGGCTTCGGCACCATACTCGTCGGCAAGGCGCTTGTCGGCCAGCCTGGGTCCAACGGGTTCGGGTTCGCGTCTCACTGAGGTCTGCACCGGCGATAAGGGGGTCTCATGCTCAAGCGTCACGTTGAATCCTGAAGCCAGCACCGTTACCTTGATCTGATCCTCGAGCGAAGTGTCGAACGCCATACCCCAAATCACATCCACTTCCTGGTCGAAGTTGGCCATGAACTCCTGAATCTCGTTCATCTCGTCCATCAGCAGGGGTGATTCGCTGTTGGGATTATAGTAGAAGTTCATCAGAATCTTCTGCGAGCCATAAACGTCACGGTTCTTCAACAGCGGCGACTCCAGGGCATCCTCGATGGCCTTGGTCACACGGCGTTCACCGGTACCGTAACCCGAGCTGATGATGGCGGCGCCACCATTGCGCAGGGTCGTGTTCACATCGTTGAAGTCCAGGTTGATTTTACCCTTGACGGTAATCAGGTCGCTGATGCTGCGGGCAGCGATGGTCAGCGTGTCATCGGCCTTACCGAAGGCGTTGGTAAAGTCGAGGTCCTTGTAAATCTCGGTCAGGCGCTGGTTGTTGATGATGAGCAGGGCATCGACATACTTGCCCATCTCATCGGCACCACCAAGGGCCTTGAGAATCTTCTTGGGACCCTCAAACAAGAAGGGTATGGTCACGATACCGATGGTGAGGACCCCCTTCTCGTGGGCGATGCGTGCCACTACAGGAGCGGCACCCGTACCGGTGCCACCACCCATACCGGCAGTGATGAAGACCATCTTGGTGTCGTCGTCAAAGAGTTGGGCAATCTCGGCCTCGCTCTCCTCGGCGGCCCGGCGTGCCACGTCAGGCACATTGCCGGCTCCCAGGCCGTGGGTCGTGTTGGGACCCAGCAGCACGCGGTTGGGGACAGGCGACTCGTTGAGCTGTTGACGGTCGGTATTGAGCACAACAAATGAAACGCCCTCGATGTTCTGCATATACATGTGGTTGATGGCGTTGTTACCGCCACCGCCGACGCCCATCACCTTGATGATAGTGCGCATATTCTCCTTGTCCAGGAAACCGGAACCCTTTTCCAGCTTTGACATGATGTCCGGCTCGGGAACAGCTTTGCCCGAATGGATTCCATCAAATTTAATATTCTCGTCCATATTGTGATAGTATTTGTTTTAGTGTTTTGATAAATGGGGTTCTTGATACGCACTTACTGGTCGTCGTCATTGGCATCATCCTCCGACATCAGGTTATTCAGTTTTTTGCCCAGTTTCGTGAAGAAGCCAGAACCTTTCTTCTCGGGCTTGGCGGTCTTGGCAGGTCTTGCAGCTGCAGCAGGACGTGCAGGCTCGGCGGTACGTGTCGATCCCTCAAAGACGGGACCGTCCTCATAGCGGTTGAGTTCAACACAGGTCTCGCCGTCCCCGATTTTATCGGCAGCGTTAGCCAGCAGTGAGAAAATCTCGATGTACTCCATGCGGTTGATTTCAGGATTGAGGATATTGATCGTTGAGGGATTCTGTCCCATGCGCACCTTGATCTTGATGGTCTCGGCAAGCCTCTGCTGCAGACCTCCCAAGTGGGCACATCCACCGATGAGGACGATGCTCTTGATTTCCTCAGGCGAAACCTCGGCATTAGCAAGCTGCTGGTTGATGTTGGCGATGATTTCGCCAGTGCGGGCACTGATGTAGTTGGCAGCATCACGAGCCCTAACCCCTTCGATGGACACTTCGCTCACATTGTTCGGGTCAAGCGGATTGTTGATATTCTTCTTGACATTCTCGGCGGTCTCCTCGAGCACGTTCAGGCCAGTCATGACGTCACGCGTCAGGTTGCGACCACCCAGGGGTAGCGTGTTCAGGTAAATGAGCGCCTTGTTCTTGTAGATAGACACCGTTGTGGTCTCGGCACCCATATCGACGAGCATGCAGCCCAGTTCGCGGTCGCTCTCGCTCAGAATCTGCTCGCCCACAGCCAGCGGCGTGACGATATAATCCTTGGCGGGCACACCGAAGGTCATCAGTCGGTTCAAGTTGAGCTTGAGTGACGGCTTCGAGACAATCAGGTTAACCTTGATTTTTATGGATGAACCGAATTGTCCCACGGGATTCGGTGTTTCTACCTTGTCAACATAGTAGGCACGGGGCACGATGTCCACCGTATCGTGGTTGCGGATGGGGTTACTGGTTGCTTCACGGATGATGCGGTCAATCAGTTCCTTGGTGATGGCGACGGTGGTGTCCACGCTGCGGTTCACCTCGCTGACGATGCTGTGCAGCGAGCGTCCGCTCACGCCCAGATACACCTGAGTGATGCGTCCGTCAACGGCGCCCTCGAGGTTCTTGAGGATGCGGTTGATGATACTCTTGATATTCTCGACATTCTGCACAATGCCATATCTCACGCAATTGAGGTGCTTCTCCTCCTGGAGATAACGCACATTCAAGAATCCATCCGATGACTTCTCGGCAATGGCTCCAACAATCTTGGAGCTGCCGATTTCAAGTGCTACAATATACTGGTTCTTTTTCATAAAAGTGGTGATATATTTATTTTGTTTGGTTGTTAATTATTCTTCTTGTTGGTTGTTGACTTGTCGGCGGGCTGTTCGGCGGGTTTGGCTTCCTGCTTCTTGGCTTCCTCTTTTTTGGCACCCTCGTCCTGAGCTGACTTCTTGCCTTCGTCGGCGGTGCCAACGGTCATTGTCTCGATGTCGGGTGCCTGTTCATCATCCTCGGGGTCATACTGCACGACCTGTGGCACGGCCTTGGCGCGTCGGGTAGCGACAATCTGATGGTTCCACTTCACCGAGATGGTGTCAAAGGTGTTCCAGCCACGCTTGGGCATCACTTCTTTATAGAACAGCTTGAGCTTGGCAAACTTGTTTTCAAAGCCGCTGGCGTTGCCGATGTTCACCACATGGCCGCTGAACTCGGGCACGATAATGATGTTGTTGGTGTCACGCACCTGGTACATCGTCACCAGCGAGTGCAGCAGCGAGTCGCGCTCCACATAGTCGATGAGCGGCAACAGCCGTGTAACGGGGTACTTCTTGGTGAAATGGCCCTGCACGATGGGCACGTCACTGTGATAGTTGGCAGTTGCCGCCATACGCTTGCCTGCACGGTTGACGTAATAAGACTGCTCACCGTCAAACACGCGCAGCACGGGCACCAGTTGGCTCACCCTGATGAGGACACGGCCATCCTGGCACTTCACCACGTCGGCACTCTCCAAATAAGGCGACTGCCTGAGTGCCTCCTCGATATCCGAGGCATCAATGCTGGAAAGTTTCTTGCCAACCAGTTTCACACCCTGGCTGTTGAGGTCGTTGAGTACTCCCTGAGGCGTTACAAACGAGGTGCTGTCGCTGTTGATGACTTCAACATTGACAGAAGTACACAACTCCTCATGAGCCTTGCTGCGAGCCCACAGGATGCCGGCTGCCAAAGCTATTGCCAGCACGAGGAGTATAATATTTTGTATCAGTCGTTTCAACGCTTTTGCTTCTTGTATTCAGCACAAATTTCAGGCAGCAGATTGGCGATATCGCCGGCACCCGCTGTCAATAAGACGTCAAAATTACTCAAATGTATTGACTTAATCAAATTTTCTTTCGAGTAAATGCATTTTTTTGTACTTGTGACCTGATTGAGAATCATTTCACTATCCACTCCGGGGATGGGTTCCTCGCGAGCGGGGTAGATGGGCAGCAGGATGACCTCGTCGGCCAGCGATAGCGCACTGGCAAAGCCTGAGGCGAAATCACGTGTGCGGGTATAGAGGTGGGGCTGGAAAATGACGGTCAAGCGACGTCCCGGATACAGGGCACGCACCGACGCCAGACTCGCGCTCAGTTCGTCGGGATGGTGGGCATAGTCGTCAATCATCACCCTACCCTGCTCGCCGGATTCCTTGACCCAAAACTCAAAACGGCGCTTGGGGCCCTGGAAGGTGGCCACTGCTTGACGCATGGCGTCAAACGGTACATCCACCAGACGGCAAGCCGCCATTGCTGCAAGGGCGTTTTCGATATTGATTTCCACAGGCACGCCCAGGCTGATGTCACTTACGGTCTCCCAAGGCGTCACCATGTCGAAGGTGATGGTTCCCTCGCCACGACGGATGTTGATGGCATGGAAATCGCCATCGTCGCGGCTATAGGTATAGGTCTTGACACCCTCAGGAACACGGGGTTGCAAAGCCAAGCCCGTGTGGACGATGAGCGAGCCGCCGGGTTGGATAAGTTCGGTGAAATGCGCGAAACTTTCCAGATAATTTTCGGCGGTGCCATAGATGTCCAGATGGTCGGGGTCGGTCGAGGTCACCACTGCGATATAGGGGCGCAGGTGGTGGAACGAGCGGTCAAACTCGTCGGCCTCGATGACCGAATAGGGACTGGTCGCCGACAACAGGAAATTACTGTCATAGTTGCGCAACACGCCGCCCAGGAAGGCGTTGCAGCCAATACCCGAACTGTGCAGGATGTGGGCGGCCATACTCGAGGTCGTGGTCTTGCCATGTGTACCAGCAAAGCACAAGCCCTTGCTATGAGAGGTGACAATGCCCAGCAGTGCGGCCCGCTTGATGACCTCAAAGCCGCCATTGCGGAAGTAGGTCAACCCCTGGTGCGATTCAGGCACGGCAGGCGTGTAAACCACGAGTGTACGTTGCGGGTCACGGCAGTAGTCGGGAATCAGTGCAGGATTCTCGTCATAGTCGATATGGACACCTTCCTGTTCCAGTGCACGGGTGAGGTCACTCGGTGTGCGGTCATAGCCGGCGATGCGCTTCCCCTTAGCCAGGAAATAACGCTCCAGCGCAGCCATGCCGATGCCACCGGCTCCCACAAAATATAATGAATCGAAGTCTTTCATTTCTCTTCAGTCATCAGTTTTCAGTTTTCAGTTTTCAGTCTTTAGAGGCTATGATTTTATCAACCTCGTCCACGATGCGCTCGGCGGCATTGCGCAGTGCCATTTTAGAAACATTGTCACCCAGGGCGACTATCTTGGCATCGTCCTCAACCGTCTTGAGCATCGTTTCCACCAGCTGGCTGGCAGCATCGGCGTCACGCACCATGATGGCGGCATCGCGGTTGGCAAGCGCCAGTGCATTCTTGGTCTGATGGTCCTCGGCGACATTGGGCGAGGGCACCAGGATGGCGGGTTTGCCCAGGAGCTGCAGCTCCGAGATGGAGCTGGCACCGGCCCGTGAAACGACGAGGTCGGCAGCACGATAGGCCATATCCATGTTGCTGATGAAAGGCATCTGCGTCACATTCTTCACGCCCGAGGCATCGAGCGCTTCGCGACACTGCTGGTCATAGATTTTGCCTGTCTGCCAAATGACCTGCACATTATACGCTTCACCGATTTTTGAAAGGCCGTCGATGATGGCATTGTTGATGGTGCGGGCACCCAGGCTTCCGCCGATGATGAGAATCGTCTTCTTGTTGGGGTCAACGCCCATCGCCTGGCGAGCCTGCTCGGGGCTCGCTCCACACTCGAGCAGATTGCGCCGCACGGGATTACCGGTCAGGACAATCTTCTCCTGCGGGAAAAAGCGCTCCATGCCCTCATAGGCGACACAGATGCAGTCGGCCTTGGCAGCCAGCAGTTTATTGGTCACGCCGGCATAGGAATTCTGTTCCTGCAGCAACGTGGGAATACCCTGTTTCTGAGCCGCCTTGAGCATCGGTCCGCTGGCATAGCCGCCCACGCCGATGGCGATATCGGGCTTGAAGTCAACGAGAATCTTCTTGGCCAGGCCCATGCTCTTGAAAAGCCTTGACAGCACCTTGAAATTGCGTAGCAGGTGCTTGCGGTCAAAACCGCTCACGGGCAGACCGATGATGTTATAGCCCGCTGCGGGCACTTTCTCCATTTCCATGCGCCCCTCGGCACCGACAAACAGGATTCTTGCCTCGGGGTGGCGATGCTGCACCTCGTTGGCGATGGACAGGGCGGGGAAGATGTGGCCACCGGTACCGCCGCCACTCACCAGGACATTGAGTCGTTTTTGATTATTTCCAGACATTTCTAACAGGTATTTCAGTTGGGTTTTCGGCATCCAGACCCTCGATAATGGGAGTGTCCTCTGCCTTGTTTTTCTTGTTTCCGTAATTGGCAATCGTGCGGCTGACGCTCAACATCACGCCAAAGGCCACACTGATGACCAGAATCGATGTACCACCCTTGGAAATGAGCGGCAGGGGCTGGCCCGACACCGGGAACACACCCACGTTGATGGCCATGTGGAACAGGGCCTGGAAGGTGATGAACGATGCCATTCCGATGACCAGCAGCGAGGGCAGCACGCGCTTGCTGCGACGCACAATCATCGCCGCACGGCCCAGCAGCGACAGGTAGAGCAGCAGCACGAAAATGCCGCCGATAAAGCCTGTCTCCTCGACGATAATCGAGTAGATGTAGTCACTGAACGCCAGCGGCAGGCGGCTGCACTCGCGCGACTTGCCGATGCCCACGCCCACCAGACCGCCGTTGGCCTGAGCCATGCGGGAGAACATCTCCTGCTGGTTCTTGGCGGTAATGGGACGATAGACGAGCGAGTCGCTGTGCCACCACTCCTTCAGACGGTTTTTCCATGTACCGCTACGGTCATCTTCACCGCCGCCAGTAGCGTTTTCCTGAATAATCAAGCCTGTGGAGGGCATTTCGGCCTGCAGTTCCTTCTGCGTGTCCTTGAAGGTCTCTTCCTTCTTGTCGTTGTTGTGCTTGATGATGACAAAGAAGCCGAACATGATGCCGAAGAAGACCATCAGGATGCCGATTTTCTTGAACTTCGCACCACCGATGAGCAGCATCGAACCGCTGATGGCAATCAGCAGCAGCGTGTTGGTCAGACCGCTGCGAATCATCAGGCCGCCATACAACGCCACGACACAAGCGGCGGCAAACAGGCCACCGTTGCTGATGTCCTGACTCTTCTGCGACTTGGCGAAGATGTAGGACAGCATCGTGACTATCGAGAGTTTGGCCAGTTCGGCAGGCTGTAGCGTGACGCCTGGCAGAATGGTCATCGCACGGCGGGCACCGTTGATGATTTCACCGAAGAACATCACATACACCAGACTCATGACCGTGACGACGGCAAGGCCCGGTATCATCGCATAGAGGAAATGAGGCTTATTGTAATCGATGCGCTGCAGCAACACCACACACAGGGCACCCGCGCCCAAGAAGATACACTGCTTGATGATGGGCATATAGATGCCCTGGGCAGCGATTTCACGGCTCGATGCGCTGTAGCTCTCCACAATGGAGATGATGAGCAGCATGATGTAGATGCCCCAAATCCACGGGTCACCGTGCTTCTGGGAAATCTCGGTATATCTATTTATCTTTTCGCTGGGAGACATAGGGGGGAGGGAGATGATTTTAGCTTGACAATTAATTGGTTTTCATCGCTTTGACACACTCCTTGAACTGATTGCCGCGGTCGGCCATGCCGTTGAACAGGTCAAAGCTGGCGCAACAGGGCGACAGTAGCACGGTGTGACCCGACTGGGCGAGCGAGCGGCACTTGTCCATGCACTCGCGCATACTCGAGGCGTCGGTCACCACGGGCACCTTGCCGTCAAAGAATTCGTGCAGCTTGGCGTTGTCCTTGCCCAGACACACGATAGCGGTCACCTTCTGCTTGACCAACGGCTCAATCTGGCTGTAGTCATTGCCCTTGTCGATGCCGCCCAAGATGAGCACACAGGGCTCATTGACGCTCTCTAGGGCATACCAGCAGGCATCCACATTGGTAGCCTTGCTGTCGTTGATATAGCGCACGCCGTCGACCGTATCGACATACTCCAGTCGGTGGGGCACTGCCTCAAAGTCGGCAAGCGCCTCACGGATGACGTCCTTGCGGATGTCGAACACCTGTGCCGACAGTCCTGCGGCCATGGTGTTATAGACGTTGTGCAGACCCTTGAGCGACAGTTGGTCACGCGGAATGTCCCAGCGGTCACCATCCACATTGAAGTGGAGGACACCGTCATGCACCCACGCGGCATTGCTGGGGTCATCCTCGCCCGTGAAGCTCAACAGGCGGGATGCCAGGTGGTGCTGACGCAGCTGCGACGCGATGATGGGGTCGTTCTGCCAGTAGATGAAGGAATCCTCGCCGGTCTGATTGCGCGTGATGCGGAACTTGGCGGCAGCATAGTTCTCCATCTTGTAGTCATAACGGTCCAGGTGGTCGGGCGTGATATTGAGCAGCACAGCGACGTTGGCCTTGAACTCATACATGTTGTCGAGCTGGAAACTGCTCAACTCGATGACATACACGTCGTGGTGCTCGGTAGCAACCTGCAACGCCAGGCTCTTGCCCACATTGCCGGCAAGACCCACGTTCAGGCCCGCCTTCTTGAAGATATGGTAAGTGAGCTTGGTGGTTGTCGTCTTGCCGTTGCTGCCGGTGATGCACACCATCTTGGCATCGGTGTAGCGGCTGGCAAACTCGATTTCGCTCACGATGGGGATACCACGGGCGATGGCCTGTGCCACCATGGGTGCTGTCTCGGGGATGCCGGGACTCTTTACTATCTCGTCGGCATTGAGAATCTTCTCGGGGGTGTGGCCACCCTCTTCCCATGCGATGTCATATTGCTTGAGCAGACTCTTATAGGTCTCGCTGATGCTGCCGGCATCGCTCAACCACACGTCCATACCCTTGACGCGGGCAAGCACCGCAGCTCCGGCGCCACTCTCGCCGCCGCCCAGCACGACTAGTCTCTTGACCTTATTGTTGTTCATTGCTTGATGGAATTAACGGATTTTGAGTGTCACAAACGTCAATGCTGCCAACAGGATGCTCACCAGGAAGAAGCGCATCACAATCTTGGCCTCAGGGATGCGGTGGTCGGGCACATTGATTTTGTAGTCCCACGTGATTTTTGAGGGATCGATGGTGAAATGGTGATGCAAGGGGGTCATCTTGAACAAGCGGTGGTTCTGGCCATGGCGTTTGACATACCACACCTGCATGATGACCGACAGCTCCTCGATGAGGAAGATGCCGCACAACAGGGGAATGAGCCACTCCTTGCGGATGAGGACGGCAAACACGGCGATGATGCCGCCCAGGCACAGGCTGCCCGTATCGCCCATGAACACCTGGGCAGGATAGGAATTATACCACAGGAAGCCGATGGTCGCGCCGATGAACGCCGCGGCATACACTACCAGTTCACTGCTATCCGGGATGTACATGATATTCAGGTAGGATGAATAGATGACGTTACCCCCCAGATAGCACATGATGGCTAGGGCAACGCCTATAATCGCCGAGGTGCCTGTCGCCAGGCCGTCAACACCGTCAGTCAGGTTGGCGCCGTTGCTCACTGCCGTGATGACAAAGATGGTCACCAGGATGAACAGAATCCATCCGCCCAGCTGCTTGTACTTGCCCATCCAGCCCGTGAAATAGGCATAGTCGAAGTTGTGGTTCTTGACAAAGGGCAAAGTCGTCTTGGTAGCCTTCACCGCCTGCGACTTGTGAACCTCGACAAGTTCGGGCGTCTCGTTGCGGTTGGTCACATGCACGTTCTCATTCATCACGATGGCAGGGCTCAGGTACATGGTCAGACCCACGATAATGCCCAGACCCACCTGGCCCACGACCTTGAACTTGCCCTTCAGGCCTTGCTTGTTGTGGTGGAAGACCTTGATGTAGTCGTCGGCAAAGCCCAGTGCGCCGCACCACAGGGTGGACACAATCATGAGCAGCATGTAAACGTTGTTGAGCTTACCCAACAACAGACACGGCACCAGAATCGAGATGATGATGATGATACCTCCCATAGTGGGCGTGCCCTGCTTCTCGGCGTTTCCGCCGAGCTTGGCCTCGCGCTCCTTGTCGCACATCTGGCGGCTCTTGAGCTTGAAAATGATGCGTCTGCCTATCACGATGCCGATGAACAGCGACAGGATGAAGGCAAAGCCTGACCTGAAAGTGATGTACTCGAACAGTCGGGCACCACTCACGTGATACTGATTCAGGTAATGAAAAAGATGATAAAGCATATCTTTATTGTGATTTGTTGATAATCAATTATTTCTCGGCATCAAACACCTCGAGCAACTGCTCCCGGTCATCAAAATGATGCTTTACTCCCATGATTTCCTGATAAGGCTCATGACCCTTGCCGGCAACAAGCACCACGTCACCGGGCTGTGCCAGCTGGCAAGCGGTGCGGATGGCCTGACGGCGGTCGGTAATGATTAGCGTCGTGGCACGGGATTCCTCGGGAAGACCGACTTCCATCTGACGCAGAATCTCATCAGGGTCTTCGGTGCGCGGGTTATCGCTGGTGAGAACCACACGGTCGCTGCGCACGGCAGCCTCGCGGGCCATAATGGGGCGCTTGCCGGCATCACGGTCGCCGCCACAGCCGCACACGGTGATGATGTGTCCTGTCTTGCCCACCACCTCGCGGATGGTGTCAAGCACGTTGACCAGCGCATCGGGCGTGTGGGCATAGTCCACGATGGCCGTGTAGCCGCGTGAGGAACGCAACGTCTGGAAACGTCCTGCCACCGGCTCGAGCTGGCTCATCTTGACCAAAACCTGTTGCGGGTCGAAGCCCAACAGCACAGCAGAGCCATAGACACACAACAGATTGTAGGCGTTGAAGCGTCCTGTGAACAGCACTTCCACCTCCTGGCCGTTGACCTCGAGCGTCGTGCCGTCGAGGCGCTGCTCAATGATGCGGCCCTTGAAGTCGGCAATCGTACGCAGAGAGTAGCGGTACTTGTCGGCACGGGTGTTCTGAAGCATCACCTCGCCCACTTTATCGTCGGCATTGACCAGCGCAAAGGCTCCCTTGGGCAACATGTCGAAGAACATCTTCTTGGCGGCGATGTAGTTGTCCACGGTCTTGTGGAAGTCCAGGTGGTCGCGCGTCAGGTTGGTGAAGATGGCGCCGGCAAAGGTGATGCCCTCGATGCGGTGCTGCACGCACGCATGCGAGCTGACCTCCATGAAGGCATACTCGCAGCCCTCCTGAACCATCTCATACAGATAACGGTTCAGGGTCAAGTGGTCGGGCGTGGTCTGGGCGGCTTCCTCGATGCGGGAGCCGATGATGTTCCTCACCGTGGACAGCAGGCCTGCCTTGTGGCCCAGCAGTTGTGCCATCTCATAGAGCAGAGTGGCAGTAGTGGTCTTGCCGTTAGTGCCGGTGACACCGACCAGACGCAGCTGCTTGGAGGGGTGGTCAAACCACTCGTCGGCAAGATGAGCCAGAGCGATGATGCTGTCCTCGACCTGGATATAGGCAACAGCGGGATTGAGCTGCTCGGGCAGGTCCTCACACACGATAGCACGCGCTCCGGCCGACACCACATCAGGGATAAAGCGGTGAGAATCCACGGCGACGCCCTTCACGGCGACAAACATCACCCCCTCGCGAGCCTGTCGTGAGTCGCGAATGAGGTCGGTGATTTCAATATCAAGGTCCCCTACGGTCTTGAGGGGTTGGATTGACGTTAACAGTTGTGATAACTTTTTCATGATGAGATATAATTGGGTTAATGATTTCTTAATCTGAGGGTGATGCGCTGGCCGCGGGTAAAGCTGGAACCTGCTGCCAGGCTCTGGCTGGTCACCATACCGCTGCCGCTGAAGTTCACAGTAAGGCCTGCATCCTCGAGCACCTTGACGGCCTCGCGGATGTCCAGACCGATGACCTTGGGAACGCCTTGCTTGACAGTGGCGGGTCGCTCATAGCGGTGCGGTGAACGCACACCCAGCCCGCGCTCAATGTTCGTAACCTTGCGGTCACCCATCGAGGCATACAGCGTCGGGTAGTTCTTGTCACCGTCCTTGCCCTGAGTATCATAGTTGGTGGAACCGCCGAGCAGGCCACGGGCATACATCTTGCGGGCAATATTCTTCAACACCATACCGCTGCAGGCACCGGCACCACGGTCGGCACCCAGCATCAGGACGATGCAGGAGTACTTGGGCTTCTCGTAGGGGAAGAATCCGCAGAAGGCCAATCGCTTCTGGGCTCCATACTGTCCCTTGGCGTTGGTGAAGGCGGTACCGGTCTTGCCGGCAATCTCCACCTTATCGTCCTGCACCCAATGGCGTGCAGTACCATGGCTGCCCCACACCACATCGTGCAGCATTTGACGCAACTTGGCAGCATTCTCGGGCGAGCACACCTGCTTGCGGACGTAGGTCACGGGAATGATGGAATCGGGTTCACCGTCACGGGAGAGTTTCTTGAAGAGATGAGGACGCACAAACTTGCCGTCGTTGGCGATGGCGTTGTAGATGGCCAGCGTGTACAGCGGCGGAATCGTCGTGGCATAGCCATAGGCCTGACGCGTCAACGACAGCTTGTCCCAGTTCTTGTTACCCAAGACAGGGAAGTTGGGCGTAGTCTCACCACCGATACCGGAATTGAAGGGCTCAAAGAAGCCCATGCCCTCCAGGCGCTTGCGGAAACCGCCGGGGTTCTGGCCATAGTCCTTGACGATGAGTTTCGCCATACCGATATTGGACGACGTCTCGATGATTTCGCGCGGGGTGCGCGTGGCAGCGCCGTGCGGACGGTCGCTGATGTTACGACCGGCATACATCCAGTCCGAACCAGTGGCTATCGGCGCATTGATGTCACCGACGATGCCGTCCTCAAGTGCCACCATCATCGAGATGGTCTTGACAACGGAACCAGGCTCATAACCCAGCACGGCGTGGTTCACGCCCTCGACATACTCGCCGGTAGTCTTGTTGCGCTCCAGATTGCTGATGGCCTTAATCTCACCGGTGGCCACCTCCATCAGGACGCAACAGCCCCACTCGGCACCCGTTTCCAAACACATGTCGTTGAGCTCGTTCTCGACGATGTCCTGCAACTGCACGTTGATGGTCGTGGTGATGTCATAACCCTTGACGGCAGGAACACTCTCGGCGCGCACGATGCCGTTTGTCAGCTGGATGTTGCGTGCGACACCGGGTTTACCATACAACAGCGAGTCCAGTGCCATCTCCAGGCCCGAGTGGCCATGGATGCTCGAACTCTCCTCGTTCATGCCCACGTTGCCGATACTGCGTGCCGCCATGTCACCGTAGGGCTTCATGCGGCGGCTGTGCTTCTCGTAATAGAAGCCGTTCTTGTTCTTGGCACGGCACAGGAACGGGAACTTGCGCACCCGCTCATACTCCATGTGGGTGAGCATATAGGGGAAGAGCTTGTAGGCGCGGTTCTTGCGGCCCTTCTTGCCGTCGGGCGTTGTCTTCTTGGCGTTGGCAAGGATTTCCTTGCGGTCTCCCAGAATCTTCTGACGCCACTCGGCGGCGCTCATGGAGTTGTCAAACCGGGCCAGGCTGTCGCACAACGGACCGATGTCCTTCATCAGGGTGTCCTCCTTGATGCCGTCGGTGAACCAGTCGATGCGCACCACATAGTACTGCAGATTAGCTGCCAGCACGGTGCCGTTGTCAGCCAGCAGTTTGCCGCGCTCGGGCTCGATGGCGACAGTGTCCATCAGCACCTCGTCGGCCTTCTTGTTCCACTCGGCAGCCTGCACCGCCGTGGTCTTGAACAGGTCCCATGTGATGAGGGCCGAGAAAGCCAGCATGATACCCACCACGATGGCGTAGCGCATCAGGATATGACGTTTGTTGTTATTTTTCATTGTCGTGAAGCTGGATTAGTGGAACGATTACTTGCCGTGCAACACATACGGGGGGTCAAGGGGAGCACTCAAATCGATGTTCTTCGCCTGCATGAGCTTGGTCATCTCACTCTCGCGTATCATCGAGTTGTAGGCGGCACTCGAGTTGACGAGGTCGGTCTGGGCGTTGGCTAGTTCAGTGCGCAACGACAGCACCTCCTGCATACTGCTCTGGCACACAAACTTGTTGGCGATGTAGGCAAGCGCCATCACCACCAGCGCAATGATGTAAACGGCATTGCGCTTGAAAAAGTCCAGGGAGAAGAAACGGCCCTGGATGATGTCCTTGCCCGCCTTCTTGCCTGTTGATGTCGTATGGTTTCTCTTCTCACTCATTATGGTAGTTTCTGATTTCTGGTCCCTAATTTCCATTTATTAATTCGGCAACGCGCAGCTTGGCACTGCGGCTGCGGGGATTGCGCTCGACCTCCTCGGCATCGGGGGCGATGACCTTGTTGTTCACCAAGCGCAGCGGTGAGTTCACACGGCCATAGAAGTCCTTCTCCTGCTTGCCCTCGACGTTGCCCGTGCGCATGAAGTTCTTCACCAGGCGGTCCTCAAGGGAGTGATAGGTGATGATTGCGAGACGGCCACCGGGGTTGAGCACCTCAAGCGACTGTGACAACAATTTGCGCAGCGCGTCAAGCTCTCCGTTGACCTCGATGCGCAAGGCCTGGAACACCATCGACAGCTCTTTCTTCTCCTGTGAGGCCTTGAGCAACGGACGGACTGCAGCCACCAGTTCGCCTGTTGTCGAGAGCGGACGTGACTTGACGATGGCCGAGGCCAACCGCCGCGACTGACGAAGCTCACCATAGAGGTACAACACGTCGGCAAGTCGCTCCTCGCTGTAGGTGTTGAGCAGGTCGCGAGCGCTGAAAGCGGCACTACGGTTCATGCGCATGTCCAGCGGGGCGTCGGCGCGGAAAGTAAAGCCGCGTTCCACACTGTCAAAGTGATGGAAAGAGACACCCAGGTCGGCCAAAATGCCATCAACACCCGAAATGCCGTAATACCTCACAAAATTCTTGAGGTAGGCAAAATTGCCGTGTGCAAATGTAAATCTCGGGTCATTGAGGCTATTGGCAAGAGCATCAGCGTCCTGATCCATCCCCACTAGGCGGCCGTGAGGCCCCAAATGACTCATAATGGCACGGCTGTGGCCGCCACCGCCAAAGGTGACGTCAACGTAGGTGCCATCGGGCTTGATGGCTAGCCCCTCAATGCTCTCGTTGAGCAATGCAGGTATGTGATACACAGGGTTTTCCATTGCTTTTATTGTGTTGTGTGATGTTTTGCCGCACCCCTATTTTTTGGGGACTTCAAAGGTACAACATTTTTTTTGATAATTTGCAATTCCAAACGCTAGAATTTACAATCAAAAAGTTATTTTTTATTAACAGCCCTTGTTAATAACTTTATCCATACTGATAATCAACTATTTATAAATATTTGTCAATAATTTACAAGTGCAAAACCACCCACTTCAATGATTGATTGGTGAAAAAAGGCTCTACATACCTTCTGCCCTGATAATCAATAAGAAATGATTAATTTTAATATTTTTTATAGATTAGATATATTATTTTAGAATAATAATCAATACTTTTGCGATGCAAAATGTAGAAAGGACTATGGTTAACCAACTGAGACGACACGGATTTGACATGGACGTCATCGAGCAGACGCCCACCCCGTTTTACTGCTATGACATGAACCTGCTCAACAGGACAATTGGCCGGATTCTCCAGGAAACGGCAGGAGCTCCCTATGTGGTGCACTATGCCATCAAGGCCAACAGCAATCCTCACATTCTCAGCACCATAGCACATAGTGGACTAGGGGCAGATGTCGTGAGCGGAGGCGAAATCCGTGTAGCTCTCAACAATGGTTTCAAGGCTGAAAACATCAACTTCTCGGGCGTGGCGAAGACCGACTGGGAAATCCAGTTGGGTCTGGAGTGTGGCATCGGATGCTTCAACGTGGAGAGCTCCGCCGAGCTGCAGGTCATCAATGACATTGCCGGTAAGATGGGCAAGACGGCTCCGGTTGCCTTCAGGGTCAACCCCGATATTGATGCGCACACCCACCGCTTCATCACCACCGGCACTGCCGCCAACAAGTTTGGCATCGCCATGGACGAACTGGATTCCGTGATAGACCTCTCCCAGCGGATGAATCATGTCAAACTGCTGGGACTTCATTTCCACATCGGTTCGCAAATCACTCAGATGCAGCCGTTTGTCATGCTTTGTGACACAATCAACCACATGGTGGAGCGTTACAACAGGCTGGGCATTCACTTCGAACACATCAACGTGGGCGGAGGTCTGGGAATCGACTATTCCTCCCCCGACGAACACCCCTTTGCCCCTTTCAGGGATTACTTCGACACATTTAAAAAGGGACTGGCCCCACTCCACGGTATGCCGATTCATTTTGAGCTGGGCCGCGCCATCGTAGCATCCTGTGGCACACTGATTTCCAGGGTAGTATATATCAAGGAAAACAAGGGCAAAAAATTCGCACTGATTGACGCCGGAATGAACGACCTGATACGCCCTGCCCTGTATGGAGCGCACCATGTGATTCAAAACCTCACCAGCAATGAGCGTGCATGTGAGACCTATGAAGTGGCAGGACCTGTCTGTGAGTCCTCAGATGTATTTGCCACCGATTGCCACCTGCCATTGACACGTAGGGGTGACATTCTCGCCATCCGTTCGGCAGGCGCCTATGGTGAATCCATGGCCTCGTGCTACAATATGCGGCCACTTCCTGCCTGTGTATGCTGCCCTGCGCCCGAAAATTGACAAATTGCCACCAAAAAACACCCTGTAGAGAAAAAAAACACAAAAAAACACAAAAATTTTACCGTTTTCTATAGCAACATCAAAAATTAATGTTACATTTGCGATGACTAAATAATCGTAATCTCATGGAAAAAATTGATAATCTGGACAAGAAGATTCTGGAAATCGTCATGAACAACGCCCGCATCCCCAGCAAGGATGTCGCACAGGTGTGCGGTGTCTCCAGGGCTGCGGTTCATCAGCGCATCCAGCGCCTCATCGACGACGGTGTCATTACTGGCTCGGGATACAACGTGAATCCCAAGATGCTGGGTTATTCCACTTGCACTTTTATCGGCCTCACGCTCGAACGTGGCTCCATGTATCGTACCGTAGTACCTGAACTCTTGAAAATCAAGGAAGTAGTCGAGTGCCACTTCACCACAGGACACTTTACCATGATGATTAAGGTCTATGCCCGTGACAACGAGCACCTGATGTCGCTGGTCAATGACCGCATCCAGCACATCGACGGTGTCGCTGCCACCGAGACGCTCATCTCGCTGGAGCAAAGCATCAACCGCACACTGCCCATCTATTTCGATGACTAATAAGGCACAAAAACACTGAAATGCGCCGCCTCCCGGCTACCTCATGTCGCCAGGAAGCATAAGCGCATGCCTTATCTTTTACCGCTCTCCGTGATATCGCCCCCGCCGGGCGCAAAAACTTAAAACCAACGACTTAGAACTTAAAACTTTATTTGTATCTTTGCCCACAGCTAGACCACACGTCTGTGGACAACAACAATCCTTTAATTCCAGCAAAATGGACAACAACAGATATTGCGTAATCATGTGCGGCGGCGTTGGCAGCCGCTTTTGGCCTTTCAGCAAGTCGGCTATGCCCAAGCAGTTCATTGACTTCTTCGGCACGGGACGCAGTCTGCTGCAAACCGCAGTGGACAGGCTGAACGGCATTGTGCCCCTTGCCAACATTCTGCTCCTCACCAACGAGAGCTATGAGCCGCTCATCAGGGAACAGCTCCCAGAAATCAACAGCAAACAGATACTTCTTGAGCCGGCACGCCGCAACACCGCCCCCTGCATCGCGTGGGCGGCACACCACATCAAGGCCATCAACCCTGATGCCAAGATGATGGTCGCACCCAGCGACCACCTCATCATCAACGAGGGGAAATACAGGCAGAGCGTGCACGATGCCTTTGATTTTATCGAGGGTCGTGACGCCCTGGTCACGATGGGCATCAAACCCAGCCGCCCCGAGACGGGATACGGATACATTCAAGTGGGTGATGTCGTTCAAGGCAATTTCTCGGAGGTGAAGACCTTTACCGAGAAACCCAACGAAGACCTGGCACAAGTCTTCCTCGAGTCCGGGGAGTTTTACTGGAACTCAGGCATGTTTTTCTGGAGTGCCGACAGCATCCTCAACGCCTTGAACACCTTTGCCCCCGACGTGGTGACCATCTTCGAGCGCGGTAAGGAATACTTCGGTACCCCGCAAGAGAAAGCCTACATCAACGCCAACTTTGAGGCCTGCCCCAGCATCAGCATCGACTTTGCCGTCATGGAAAAGGCGCGCAACGTCTATGTTGAGACTGTGGACTTCGGATGGAATGACTTGGGAACGTGGCGCTCATTGTATGAGATATCGCCCAAGAACAGCGCCGGCAACGTGACCCAGAACTGCAAGGCGCTCATGTTCAACAGCCATAACAACATTGTCGCCATCAAGGGCGACAAGCTGGTGGTGGCATCAGGTCTGGAGGGTTACATCGTTGCCGACGTGGACGATGCTCTGCTCATCGTCCCTCTGGAAGAGGAACAGAAAATCAAGCAGTACGTCAACGAGGTAAAATCCAAGTTCGGCGACAAATACCTCTAACTCCAGCCTTAAATACAAAGTATCGCAAGTCAATGACTTGCGATACTTATTTTATTGTGCAGCAGGCTGCTGTGGGTTTGGAGCAGCCGCTGTCGTTGGGCGAGCCAGTAGCTCAAAATTATCTACATAAATCTCTGTCGTGAAACGCTTCACCTGGTTACGGTCTTCCCAGGCACGGGTGCGCAGGCGGCCCTCCAGATAAATCTGTGTCCCCTTGCGGATGTAACGCTCTGCAATTTCGGCGTTCTTGCCCCACATGACGATGTTGTGCCACTCGGTGCGCTCGGGAACCTGCACACCGTTAGCGTTGGTATAGGCACGGTCAGTCGTGGCGAGGGTAAATGATGCCACGGGTTGGTTTTGCGCAATATATCGCACGTCCGGGTCACGACCCACACGACCGAGCAATATGACTTTATTGACTGACATGGTAATGAATAATTGGTATAATCGATTATATATATAATAATGTTAGAGAAATTCCTTTTACGGGCTAACAGCCGCCAGCCAGCAAAACAACCTCGGTCGATCCACTACAGACGGCGCCACCCGTTGCGCCACAAGCATTGGCATGCGACGCTACATCACGCACATGCCATACAACCCAAGTGTTGCCGTCGGTACGACAGCCTTATTCTTCACTGGCAGGGGTTTGGAACGAACTGATGGTGTGCGGGGAGTTCTTGGGCATGAACTGCTCAAACACGGCCTGAGCCTGCTCACGGGTAACACCCTCGGCAAGGATAGCCACTACGGTGTCGGCGCCGGCGATGGTGCCCAGAATTTCGGGGGGACGGCTCATGTCGATATCGTAAGCCAAACCGGGAGCATAACCGTTGCGCGTCTTGATGACAGCCAGATTTCCCGAGAAAGTCACCGATACCAGACCCACCTGCTTGGCAGCATGGGCATCAGTCTGACGCATACTCAACAACTTGTCCTGCAACTGGTTGCTGTCAGGAATGATATACATGTAAGTATTGCGGTCGGTGGCAACCTTGGAAATCTTCAAGGCCTTCAGGTCACGCGACAATGTGGCTTGAGTCACATTGATGTTGTGCTCACGTAACATATCGGACAGCTCGCTCTGGCTGCCAATGCAATTCGTTTTGATCAGGTCAGTGATCAACTGTAAGCGGTCACGTTTTCTTTTCACAAGTACTTTCTTTTTTCTTGGTTTTTTTGTTACTGTTTCTTCCATCACTGATATATACTTAAATTCTATGGTTAATTATTTGAATATGCAGCACGTCTTCACCCAAATTCATAACCCTTGAGCAAGGGTGCAGCATACTCTTCATTTATATGTTGCAAAGGTAAGGAGATTTTTCATTATTGAACAACATATTTATTGATTTTTTTGCTCAAAATGCAAAAAACTCCCCCTTTTAGTGAATATTCCATCAAATACGGTAAGATATACCAAGACTTTTCACGAAACACATATTATAATAAATAAAGCACGGGGCTGGAACGTCTAGATGGTTCCAGCCCCGTGATGAAATCGGGTTTTATTAGGCCCTAAAGCCTAAAGCCTAAAACCTAGAGCCTAAGATCAATCCTCGGCAACACCCCACTGCTGGCGGGCCAGACGGCGGTAGTTGTTGTAACGCCACTGGGCGTTCTCCTTGGCAGCGGCAAACAGCTCGGCGGCCTCGTCGGGATACTGCTTCAGGACAGATGCGTAGCGCACCTCACCCTTGAGGAAGTTCTCGAACTCGTCCCAGTTGGGAGCGGGGCTGTCGAGGGTGAAGGGATTCTGACCCTCGGCCTCGAGCTGCGGGTTGTAGCGCCACAGGTGCCAGTAACCGCAAGCAACGGCAGCCTTCTCCTCGGCCTGAGCCTTACCCATACCGGCCTTGATACCGTGGTTGATACAGGGAGCGTAGGCGATGATGATTGAAGGACCGTCATAGGCCTCGGCCTCGCGGATGGCCTTGAGGCACTGAGCGTCGTTGGCGCCCATGGCAATCTGTGCGGCATATACGTAGCCGTAGGTGCTGGCAATCAGACCCAGGTCTTTCTTGCGCACGCGCTTACCGGCAGCGGCAAACTTGGCGATAGCGCCGATGGGGGTAGCCTTAGAGGCCTGACCACCGGTGTTGGAGTAAACCTCAGTATCGAGTACGAGGATGTTGACGTTCTTGCCGCTGGCAATCACGTGGTCCAGACCGCCGAAGCCGATGTCGTAGCTGGCGCCGTCACCACCGATAATCCACTGCGAGCGCTTAACCAGGTACTGACCCAGTTCACGCACCTTGATGTCGGCGGGATTGTCGCTGTGCTCGATGGCCTCACGAATCTTGTCGCTGAGCTCACGGGTCTTGTCGCCGTCGTTGAAGTTCTCAACCCACTCCTTGTAGAGGGCCTTGACGTCGGCAGCAACGGTAGCATCCTCGATAGCCTCCTTGACGAAGCCCAGGACGCGTGCACGCATCTTCTCGTCGGCAATGGTCATACCCAGACCGAACTCACAGAAGTCCTCGAACAGGGAGTTGGCCCAAGCGGGACCGTGACCCTTCTCGTTGACGGTGTAAGGCGTCGAGGGAACCGATGCACTGTAGATAGAGGAGCAACCGGTAGCGTTGGCGACAATCTGACGGTCACCGAACAACTGGCTGATGAGCTTCACATAGGGGGTCTCACCGCAACCCGAGCAAGCGCCCGAGAACTCAAACAGCGGCTGAGCGAACTGCGAGTTCTTGACGTTGGACTTGGTGTCCACGAGGTGCTGTTTGCTCTTGACGTCGGCGCAGTTGCCGCAAGCCAAGCAGTCCATCACGTCAACAACCTGTACGAAGGTCATGCCCTCGAAGCCCTTGCCGATGGCTTTGAGCTTGTCGCTGTCCTTGAAGGGAGATGCGGCAGCCTCGGCCTCGTCCATAACGAAGGGACGGATGGCAGCGTGCGGGCAGACGAGCGCGCACTTGTTGCACTGGATACAGTTCTCGGCCTTCCAGACGGGAACGAAGGCGCCAACACCGCGCTTCTCATAGGCAGCGGTACCGGCATCCCAAGTACCGTCCTCGCGACCCTTGAAGGCGCTCACCTTGAGCAGGTCGCCGTTCTGGGCGTTGATGGGACGTACCACGTTGTGTACAAATGCGGGAGCATTGTCGGCGGCGGGAGCCTCGACGGTGAGGTTGCTCCAAGCGGGATCAACGGGCAGCTCGGTGTACTCGTTACCACGGTCAACGGCCTGGTAGTTCTTGTTAACCACGTCCTCACCCTTGCGGCCGTAGGACTTCACGATGAACTTCTTCATCTGCTCGATAGCCAGGTCAACGGGGATAACCTCGGTGATGCGGAAGAATGCGCTCTGCAGGATGGTGTTGGTGCGGTTACCCAGACCAATCTCCTGAGCAATCTTGGTGGCGTTGATGTAGTAAACCTTGATGTTGTTGTCGGCGAAGTACTTCTTCACGTTGTTGGGCAGGTTCTCGGCCAGCTTGTCGGCGTCCCAAACGGTGTTCAGCAGGAAGGTACCACCCTTCTGCAGACCGCGGGTCACGTCATACATGTGCAGATAAGCCTGAACGTGGCAAGCAACGAAATTGGGCGTGGTCACCAGGTAGGTCGAGCGGATGGGCTCGTCGCCAAAGCGCAGGTGCGAGCAGGTGAAACCACCCGACTTCTTGCTGTCGTAGGAGAAGTAGGCCTGGCAGTGCTTGTCGGTGTTGTCACCGATAATCTTCACACTGTTCTTGTTGGCACCCACGGTACCGTCAGCACCCAGACCGTAGAACTTGGCCTGGAACATGCCGGCGCCACCCATGGCAACCTCTTCCTTCATGGGAAGCGAGGCGAAGGTAACATCGTCCTCGATACCGATGGTGAACTGGTTCTTGGGCATCGGCAGGGCCAGGTTCTCATAAACGGAGAGAATCTGGGCGGGCGTGGTGTCCTTGCTGCCGAGACCGTAGCGGCCACCCACGATAACGGGGGCGTTCTCGGTGCCGTAGAAGCAGTCCTTCACGTCAAGATACAGGGGCTCGCCGTTGGCGCCGGGCTCCTTGGTGCGGTCGAGCACGGCAATGCGCTTGGCAGTGCTGGGAACGGCTGCGAGGAAGTGCTTGGCGCTGAAGGGGCGATACAGGTGAACAGCGACGAGGCCGACCTTCTCACCCTTCTCGGTCAGATAGTCGATGGTCTCGCGGATAGCCTCGGTCACACTGCCCATGGCGATGATGACGCGGTCGGCATCCTTGGCGCCGTAGTAGTCAAACAGACCATACTTGCGGCCAGTGATTTCGCTGATCTTGTTCATGTAGTCCTCGACGATGGCGGGAACTGCGGTATAGTAGTCGTTGCACGACTCGCGGTGCTGGAAGAACACGTCGGGGTTCTCGGCGGTACCACGGGTAACGGGCTTGTCAGGATTCATGGCACCCTTGCGGAACTTGGCCAGCTCCTCCATGTCGATGAGGGGACGCAGGTCTTCCTGATCCATGGCCTCAACCTTCTGGATCTCGTGCGAGGTGCGGAAACCGTCAAAGAAGTTGACGAAAGGCACGTGAGCCTTGATGGCGCTCAGGTGGGCAACACCGGCGAGGTCCATTACCTCCTGCACACTGCCCTCGGCGAGCATGGCAAAACCGGTCTGGCGGGTAGCCATCACGTCCTGGTGGTCACCAAAGATACACAGGGTGTGGCTGGCCAGCGTACGGGCCGAAACGTGGAACACGCCAGGGAGCAACTCACCGGCAATCTTGTACATGTTGGGAATCATCAGCAACAGACCCTGCGATGCAGTGTAGGTCGTGGTCAGGGCACCTGCCTGCAGCGAACCGTGAACGGCACCGGCGGCACCACCCTCGCTCTGCATCTCCTGTACCATAACGGTCTCACCGAAGATGTTCTTGCGGCCGGCGGCGGCCCACTCGTCCACGTGCTCGGCCATCGTTGATGACGGAGTGATGGGGTAGATAGCGGCTACCTCAGTGAACATGTAACTGATGTGGGCGGCAGCTTGGTTACCGTCACACGTCATGAATTTCTTTTCCTTACTCATAAAATTTTGAAAAAACTGATATAGTTAGTTATTAGTCGTTTTATGCTATTTGGCTTAACAGGGTGCAAAGGTAAGCATTATTTTTATAATAAGGTATATGAATAACGGAAAAACCTAAATACCACCCTTTCATCAAAAGATAATCAGCTAAAATCCGAAAAAAAATCTGATTTTAGCTGATTATCCATTTAATCCATGATTAATTGCCGTTGAGGACTTTGTCAATCAGTTCAGTTATGTCACTGATGTTGATATAGCCATTCAGGTCCACGTCGGCCAACGGATTGCTATCGCCACCATTCAGGATCATGTCAATAAGTCTTGTGACGTCGCTGATTCCAATGCTGCCGTTACCGTCAATATCGCCCACGTCCTCAATAGGCAGGATGGTTTTGAAAGTATTCCACTTGGGAGCCGTTCTATAGGCTTCAACCGAGGCTTTGGGAACATACAGGACTGCATCATAGGGGTAAAAACCGTAAGATCCAGTCTTGGGTGGAGTGGTTGACCAACTGATTAATACTTTCAGATTCTGGGACATATCCAGACCATAACTGTCAATAGAATCGATGTTTACACCCAACTCAATTCTTTCAATGTTTGCACAATCCAAGGCGCAATCCTCAATAAAAGTGATGTTTGGAGTACTGTTTTTATCGCCGACTTTTATTCTTTTCAGCGAGGTGCAGCCAGTGATTGCTGCATTACCGATAAAAGTCACCGTGCCGGGAATATCAAGTTCGGTCAACCCTGTGCAATACCAGAAGGTGGCGCCTGCCAAAATCTGGAGGTTATCGCTCAAGTGTACATTCTTTAAACCGTTGCAGTAGCCAAGGATTTGTCCTCCTAAAACGGTCACTGAATCAGGCATGATGAATTCTTCGAGCGCATAGCACTTCTCGAAGGCACGCAAGTCGATTTTATTCAGGCGGCTACCCTCTTCAAAGTTGATGGTTTTCAGATTCTTACAGTCGGCGAAAGCAAAGGTGCCGATGTAGCGGATATTACGCGGAATGGTCACCTCGGTCAACGAAGGACAGTTGGTGAAGAAGGAACTGAGGAGGGAGTCGGCACTGGCAGGAAGATGCACTTGAGACAATTTCTTGCAGTCACCGAATACCGTTACGCCCATGCAGGTAACTGCGTCAGGAATGTAGATGGATTCAATATTGTCACAACCGCTGAAGATGTTCATACCCATCTCGGTGACATTCTCGTGAATGTTGATCTCGGTCAAGTTGTCACAATTGTGCAGGCAGTAGTCACCCAACCTGGTGACGTAGGTAGGGATGTCAAAGCTCGTGGCAGGATTGGCAGCGGGATAGGCCACCAACTCCGTCATATCCTTGGAATAGAGAAGACCGTCAACGGCACGGTATCTGGGATTCAAAGGACTGCAGGTGTAATAAAGGAGGTTAGCAAATGAATTGAACACATTGTAGGCAATGTTGGTCAAGTTGCGGGGAATGTGGAATTCCTTCATTGACGTGCAACAATAGAATCCATGTTGCTCAATTGTGGTGAGCGAATTAGGCAATTCGACATACTCCAGACTACTGCAGCCTGCGAAAGCAAAATAACGAATCGCCGTCACACCTTCAGGAACTGAAACAAACGTTATCTCTTTACAATTATCGAAGGCATACTTGCCAATACACGTGACGTTATAGGTTACGCCATCATAATTGACAGTACCGGGAAGAATAACCTCGCCACTCACTTTATACGCTTCATTTTGGGTGATTTCCACCTCATTCTCGCCTATGATGTTGTAGCAGATGCTGTCCACCATGAAATCATAGGCCGATGCCGTGAACGAACAAGCCGTAACTATAACGGCCAGCACAGCCAGCTTTTTCAGTAAAAAATTGGAAATCTTTCTCATAATCATTGGAATACTTAGGTTATTAATCACATTCATCGTGTAGTGGTTACTGATGACCGTTGAGGTAGGCGACCAGGCGGGCGACGGCACGGCCGCGGTGGCTGATGCTGTTCTTGTCCTGGGGTGACATCTGGGCGAAGGTGCTGCCGGCACCCTCCACGGGCTGGAAGATGCTGTCGTAGCCAAAGCCGCCCGTGCCGTGGCGCTCGGTGAGGATAAGGCCCTCGACCTGACCCTCGAACAGGTGCATCTCGTCACCCTGCAACAGGGCAATGGCGGTGCGGAAGCGGGCTGTACGCTCGCTCATCCCTACCCCATCGAGTTTCTTCAAAACTTTGTCTATATTGGCCTCGCTGTCGTGACCCGGCCCGGCATAACGTGCCGAGTGAACGCCAGGTTCACCGCCCAGGGCGTCAATCTCCAACCCCGTGTCGTCACTAAAGCAATCATAGCCGTAATGCTCCTTGACGTATCGTGCCTTCATTTGGGCATTGCCCTCGATGTTGTCGGCAGTCTCGGGGATATCCTCGTGGCAGCCGATGTCGGCAAGGCCCAGTATCTCATAGCGGTCGCCCAGCATCTGCCGCAGTTCCTGCAGCTTGTGGGCATTATTGGTAGCAAAAACAATCTTTTTCATCACTGAATAAAAAACTACGAATTACGCGAATTATGCGAAAATAATAATTCGTTCAATTCGCGTAATTCGTAGTTAAATAATTAATTAGACAACGATGTTGACGAGTTTGCCCTTCACGAAGATAATCTTGCGGGGCTGCTTGCCGTCGAGCCAACGCTCGGCACCGGCATCGGCCAGGGCGAGTTGCTTCACCTGCTCCTCGTCGGCATCGGCAGGCACCTCGATGGTGTAGCGTGACTTGCCGTTGAACGAAACGCCGTATTTCACTGTCGATTCCTTCAGGTAATCCTCGTTCCAGGTGGGCCACTGGGCGTCACACACGGTGGTGTCGTGACCCAGCACGTGCCACAGTTCCTCGGCGATATGGGGAGCGAAAGGAGCCAGCAACACGACCAGCGGCTCGTAAATCTCGCGGCTGCGGCACTTGAGCGCGGTCAACTCATTGACACAAATCATGAAGGCTGCCACCGACGTGTTGTAGCTGAAGGTCTCGATGTCACCGCTCACCTTCTTGATGAGCTTGTGTACTGATTTGAGAGCCTTCTCATCGGGCTTCTCGTCGGTGAGCAGCATCTCGTCACCCTTGAAGAAGAGTGCCCACAGGCGCTTGAGGAAGCGGTGCACGCCATCAATGCCGTTAGTGTCCCAAGGCTTGCTGGCCTCGACGGGACCCAGGAACATCTCATACAGACGCAACGTGTCGGCACCGAACTTCTCCACAATGTCATCGGGATTCACGACGTTGAACATCGACTTGGACATTTTTTCGATGGCCCAGCCGCAGATGTACTTGCCGTTCTCGAGGATGAACTCGGCATTCTTGAACTCGGGACGCCACTCGCGGAATTTTTCGATATCAAGCGCGTCGGCATCTACGATGTTCACATCCACATGGATGGGGGTTACGTCATAGTCATCCTTGCTGTTGAGCGTGACGAACTTGTTGGTGTCCTTGATGCGGTAAACGAAGTTGCTGCGGCCCTGAATCATACCCTGGTTGACGAGTTTGCGGAAAGGCTCAGCCTCGCACACATAGCCGTAGTCATAGAGGAACTTGTTCCAGAAACGGCTGTAAATCAAGTGACCTGTAGCATGCTCGGTACCACCCACATAGAGGTCCACCTGACGCCAATATTCATTGGCCTCGTGCGAAACAAGCTCCTTGTCATTGTGCGGGTCCATATAGCGCAGGTAGTAGGCCGACGAACCGGCAAAGCCCGGCATGGTGTTCAACTCCAGGGGATAACCGTCGGTGGTCACCCAACCCTTGGCACGGCCCAGGGGAGGCTCACCCGTCTCGGTGGGCAGGAACTTGTCCACCTCGGGCAACTGCAGCGGCAACAGACTCTCGTCGAGGGGTTGCGGCTGGTTGTTCTCATCGTAGTAGATGGGGAACGGCTCGCCCCAGTAGCGCTGACGGCTGAAGATGGCGTCGCGCAGGCGGTAGTTCACCTTCACGTGACCGACGCCGGCCTCCTCGATATACTGCTTGGTCTTAGCAATCGCCTCCTTGACCTGCAAGCCGTTGAGCTGCAGGCGCTCGTTGGACGAGTTGGCCATGATTCCTTCCTTGGCGTCAAAGCTCTCCTCGCTCACATCGGCACCCTCAATCAGCGGGATGATGGGCAGGTCGAAGTGTTTGGCGAAGGCATAGTCGCGGCTGTCGTGGGCGGGAACCGCCATGATGGCACCCGTGCCGTAGCCTGCCAACACATAGTCACTGATATAGATGGGGATGTTCTTGCCCGTGATGGGGTTGACGGCATAGCTGCCGGTGAACACGCCGCTCACCTTCTTTTCAATCATGCGTTCGCGCTCGGTCTTGTGCTTCACCTCGTCAAGATAGGCATCGACGGCAGCACGCTGGTCGGGCGTCACCACCTCGTCAACGTAGATGCTCTCGGGCGCCAGTACCATGAAAGTAACACCGAAGATGGTGTCGGCACGCGTGGTGAAAATCAACAGGCTCTTGTCACTGTCGGCGATGGGGAAGGTCATCTCGGCACCCTCGCTGTAGCCAATCCAGTTGCGTTGCGTCTCCTTGATGGACTCGGTCCACTCGATGGTATCCAGGTCACGCAACAGGCGGCCGGCATAGGCCGACACGCGCAGGCACCACTGGCTCATCATCTTCTGCTCAACGGGATAGCCGCCACGCACCGAAACGCCCTCGCTCACCTCGTCGTTGGCCAGCACGGTTCCCAGCTTGGGACACCAGTTCACCATCGTGTTGCCCAGATAAGCGATGCGGTAATTCATCAGCACATTATTCTTTTCCAGCTGAGTCATTGACTTCCACTCGTCGGCGGTAAACTCGTCTGTGCAGTTGGTGTGGGCATTGCAGCCATCGGTGCCGTGTTTCTCGAAGTGTTCCACCAGCTCATCGATGGGACGTGCCTTGTCGAGCTCGGTGTTGTAATAGCTCTTGAACATCTGCAGGAAGGCCCACTGTGTCCACTTGTAATAGGTGGGGTCACAGGTGCGTACCTCACGGTCCCAATCGTAGCAGAAACCTATTTTGTCGAGCTGATCACGATAGCGGGCGATGTTCTCGTTGGTGGTGATTTCGGGGTGCTGACCCGTCTGAATGGCATACTGCTCAGCAGGCAGACCGTAGGCATCGTAGCCCATGGGATGCAGCACGTTAAAGCCCTTCAGGCGTTTGTATCGCGCATAGATGTCGCTGGCGATGTATCCCAGCGGATGTCCCACGTGCAGACCTGCTCCCGAGGGATAGGGGAACATATCCAACACATAGAATTTGGGGCGGTTGTGGTCCACCTCGCATTTATAGGTGTGGTTGTCACGCCAATACTGTTGCCACTTTTTCTCTATGTCTTTATAATTGTAATCCATTATTTATTAAGCTTTTAGCTATTATAATTTAGCTATTAGTTTATAGTTGAATTAAAGTAATTTTTTGATGTCTTCCTCGATGACTTTGCAGTCGGTGGTGGGTTCATAGCGCTCCACGACGTTGCCCTCACGGTCAATGAGGAACTTGGTGAAGTTCCACTTGATGTCGGGCTTGCTGGCATAGTCGGGGTCGGCCTTCAATAGCATGTCATTCAGCAGAGCGCCGATTTTGTGGTCAAGGTCAAAGCCCTGGAAACCGCGCTGCGCCTTCAGGAACGTGAACAGCGGCGACTCGTTCTCGCCGTTGACCTCGATTTTCTTGAACTGGGGAAATTCCGTACCGAAATTCAGTGTACAGAACTGATGGATTTCCTCCTCGGTACCTGGAGCCTGCTGACCGAACTGGTTGCAGGGAAAATCAAGTATTTCCAGACCCTGCTCCTTATAATTCTTATATAGTGCCTCCAATTCCTCGTATTGCGGGGTGAAACCGCAGCGGGTGGCGGTGTTGACAATCAGCAGCACCTTGCCCTTATATTCGGTTAATGACACGTCGTTGCCACGACGATCCTTCACAGTGAAGTCATATACATTCTGTGCCATAATGTTCAATACATTAAATATGATGAATAGCGATAAAATAGTCTTTTTCATAATGATTACTTGATGATGCCCAGTTCACGGGAGATGTCAAGCATGCGCTGGATGGGTTTCACGGCGTGCTCGGCAATTTCGGGAGCCACCTCAATCTGGGGTGCCATGAACTTGAGCGAATTATACAATTTCTCGAGCGTTATGAGCTTCATATACTCGCACTCGTTGCAGGCGCAGGTGCCGTCTTCGGGAGGTGCGGGAATGAAGGTTTTGTCAGGGCAACGGCGCTGCATCTCAATCAGGATGCCGCTCTCGGTGCAGACGATGAACTCCTCACTGTCGCTGTCAACGGCATAATTGAGCAATGCCGCTGTCGAACCTACCTTGTCGGCCATGATGCGCACGGGCTTGGGGCACTCGGGGTGAACCAGCACCTTGGCATCGGGATGCTCGCGTTTGAGGTCGGCTATGGCGGCCACGCTGAATTTCTCATGCACATGGCAAGCACCATCCCACAGCAGCATCTCTCGTCCCGTGATGCTGTTGATGTAGTTGCCCAGGTTACGGTCGGGACCGAAGATGATTTTCTCGTCCTGAGGCAGACTGCCAACAATCTCCTTGGCATTGCCCGAAGTCACCACCACGTCGGTCACTGCCTTGACGGCAGCGCTGGTGTTGACATAGCTGATAACAGTGTGATCGGGATGCTCCTTGACAAATTCTTCAAATTTGTCGGCAGGGCAACTGTCGGCCAGCGAACAACCGGCACTCAGGTCGGGCACAATAACCGTCTTGTCGGGACACAGAATCTTGGCCGTCTCGCCCATGAAGTGAACACCACACAGCACAATAACCGGCGCATCGGTCTTTGCAGCCAGCTGAGCCAGAGCCAGACTGTCGCCAATATAGTCGGCCAGCTGCTGGATTTCCTCACGCTGGTAATAGTGTGCCATGATGACGGCATTGCGCTCCTTCTTCAGGCGCAAGATTTCTTCACGCAGGTCGATACCCTCCTCGATGGGTTCATCGACATATCCTTTTTCGACATTCATAATATATATTTTTTAGTTTTTTAGTTTTTTAATTTTTCAAAAATTTAAATTTAACTACAACTATAATGCCTGTCAATTGTGTTGAAAACTTTTTGGTCCATAAAACCCGTTAGAGTGATATCAACACCATTTTCAGGTTATTGATATTTTATTGACAAGCCCATTAGTGCTCAGTTTGGCTGCATAACATCCTATTTATAAAGCCTAAAGCCTAACACCTAAAGCCTAATAAAGCCACTTTATTAACAGGGTGTAAACAACCTGCAAAGTTAATAATTTCCTATGAATTTTTCCCACAAATCTTGATGAAAACCATGTATAAAGACCAATAAAATTTTTGTGCTAACTTTTTTGGCGGCTTCAAAAAGATTGATAAGCAAAATCAATTTGAATTTGTCAAGCATTTTTTATTGATTTTTTTCAAATAGTTTTCAACAACAATTGACAGCCTTATTGACAAGGTCATCATCAATGGAGATATAATTCACGGCAAATGTACGGCATTGTTTCGGCATATTGTATTATTTTTGTGGTGTGTTTATCATAATTGTATCAACAGGAACAGTTAACAATAACCAAACTATATTGAAAATGAAATCATTACTCCAATATATCATTCCATTGCTGGCAATAGGATTACTGTGCTGCTGCACCAGGACACCTCAACAAGCCATCAATAAAAACCGAACAAAAATGCCCATTCCCGTTATGCAAGGCTCTCCCGTTGAAATCGACGACACTACTGTTGCCGGATTACGCGTCTATTATCCCCTATTCAGCCGCATCGACCTGGTTTGCGGCAAGATGCCCGCCAAGCGCGATACCAGTGTCATCTTTTGTGCCGAGGCGGCCTTCACCCACGAGTTGCTGGATGAGTTTTCCCACAGCAACATCGACGGTGACCACGTGAGCGGCGGCAAGCGCTACACGGGTGCCGATTGTCTTGATAACAGCGGTGCCTTTGCGTGGTTCAGCGACACCACATGGGAATTTGTCCACGGCGAGTATGGTGAATTGCTCGACAGCGTGGCTGAGGCAGGCGGCATGGGCTTCGGTCAAGCCATCATCATCTATAACGGAGAGACCATCAGGCCCCTGTGGCGCGACGGTGAACACCAGTACCGTGCCTTGTGTGAGAAGGACGGTAGCCTGTGCATTGTCGATAGCCGCAGCGAGGTGGAATATGACGATTTTGTGGCGATGCTTGAAAAATTAGCACCGCGTCATGCCCTCTACCTGGACATGGGAGCCGGCTGGAACCACTCCTGGTGGCGTGACGGCAAGGGACAAGTCATAGAAATTCACCCCAAGGCCGACAAATCCCGCTACTGCACCAACTGGATTACCTTCTATCGTTAGGTTATATAATACATTTTAAATTACTGATATTGTAATTTTCAAAAAACACTGGCAACTTGATAACAAGAAGTTGCCAGTGTCAATCAGATATGTCCTTAATGTTTATTTTAAAATGATGTTGATGATAGCATTTATGTCGGAGATGTTCACCACACCATCACCATTTATGTCGGCAGCTGCATTGTTTCCTCCACCTAAAATAATATCTATTATTATGTTTAAATCGGCGATGTTCACCACGCCATCACTGTTGGTGTCGCCAGTTAGTTCTTCAACTTCATCAATACCGACAATGCTGCCGAAATCTCTCCATGGAATCTTTGAACTATACACTTCAACCGATTCGCCTGGTACATATAACGTAGCATTCTTGATGATGGACGTCGTGAACACACTGGTGCCGCCAACACTGGGCGGTGTGACAGCATGGCAAGTGACGCTGGTCAAACCAGTACAGCTCAAAAAAGCCTTGTCCTCGATTGAGGTGACATCTTTGTGAATAGTAACACTACTTAAACCACTACAAGCATAAAAAGCCCAACTTTTTATTGTCGTGATTGATTTAGGAATCACCAGGTTGGTTATTTCCACATCATTCAAGAACAGATGTCGTGCATATCTCAGGGGATTTGATTCAGATGAATCATCGAATGTGATTCTGCACCAAGCCTCTAAATCTTTAATATTGACCTTAGTCAGTCCAGTGCAGTTATTGAATGCCGAAACCTCTATCTTAGTTACTGAGTTGGGAATAGTAATGCTGGTCAAATTTTTACAACCAGAGAAAGCCCCCTCGCTGATTGTAGAAATAGAGTTGGGAATGGAAACGCTGACCAAACCACTGCACCCGCTGAAAACTGACTTCCCAATCGAAGTGACAGAATTGGGGATGGTGATGCTGGTCAAACCACTGCACCCGCTGAAAGCTGACTTCCCAATTGATGTGACCGAATTGGGAATGTCGATACTGGTCAGATTTTTACACCCCAAAAATGTACCCTCGTTGATTGTAGTAATGGAGTTGGGAAGGGAAATGCTGACCAAACCACTGCACCCGCTGAAAACTGACTTCCCAATCGAGGTTACCGAATTGGGAATGTCGATGCTGGTCAGATTTTTACAACTCGAGAAAGCTCCATCGCCGATTATAGTAAGGGAGTTGGGAAAGGTAACGCTGGTCAAACCACTGCACCCGTAGAAAACTGACTTTCCAATCAAGGTGACCGAATCGGGGATGTCGATGTTGGTCAACTGGATACAGTTACTGAAAGCCAAATCATCGATTGACGTTATCGAAATGGGAAGTTTTATGCTGGATAGCGAACTGCAATTATCGAAAGCGCCATTTCCAATACTTGAAAGTCCCGTGAAGTACTGTAACTCATCAAATGTGGTGATAGTACTATTATTTTTGAAAACAATACCCAAATCGGAAATCGTTGATGCTTCCTCAAAATTTAACTCCCCATCCCCATCATTGTCCCAATATTGAACGCAAAGGGCTTTGACATTGTCATCAGCAAAATTGATGACTTGAGAGTTAAAATCAATTTCATGGATTTTTCTAAAATCCTTCCAATCAAAGGTTTCCTGATAGGCATTTATCGAGCCTGCAGGAACATATAATGTGGCTTTGATGTAAACAGTTTCAGAAAAAATATAACGGAACGCATGACCGTAATAATTTGGTGGTGTTGTCGCAAGGCTGGTAACACTGGACAAATTATTGCAATTATCGAACGCATGATAATCAATTTGGTTGACACCGCTGCCAATAGAAACGCTTGCCAGGTTGCTGCAGTCATAAAAAGCAGATACACCAATTTCAGTGACCGAGTTAGGGAGGATGATATTGGTTAATCCAGTGCAGTATGAAAATGCATCATTACCTATTAGAGTGACCGAGTTAGGGAGGATGATATTGGTTAATCCAGTGCAGTATGAAAATGCATCATTCCCAATTTCAATGATTGAATTGGGAAGGGAAATATTGATTAATCCAGTGCATCCTGAAAGTGCAGAGTCACCTATTCTAGTTACTGAGTTAGGAATAACGATATTCTTCAATTTGCCGCAATATGCGAATAATCCATCACTGATAACAGTGATTGACTCGGGGATGGTGACACTAGATATATTGGTACTACTGAAAGCATACTCGCCAATTTCAGTGACTGAATTGGGAATTTCAAGACTATAAGAAAGATAACTACCACTGAAAGCCCTACAACCAATTGTTGTGACTGAGCCGGGGATGGTTATGGATTTCATGGTATTGCAACTATTAAAAGCATCGTCACCGATGATTATTATGGAATTGGGAAGATTTATTGATTTCAGATTATAGCAATCTTTGAATGCAATGTCAGCAATGCCAAGAGTACCATCTTTAATGGTAATAACAGTACCACTTTTCATAACTCCCTTGTATTCATAAGCCACAAGACCGGCATAAACCACGCCATCAGGTTGATTGTTGTACCAACCAGTTCCGTCCAAAGCATAAGAATGAATCATGTAAACCGAATTGGGAATTACGATATCAGTCAAGTTCTCACAATCCAGGAAGGCTTCTTCATGAATCTCTGTGACGGATTCGGGGATAGTGACATTATTCAGGCTCTTGCATCCATAGAACAAGCGGGCAGTGATTTCGGTGATAGCGTTGGGTAGAGAGATACTGGTTAGGTTCTCGCAATATTCAAACGCCTCTTCTCCGATATAACTGACAGTGTTGGGAATGGTGATGCTGGTCATACTGCTATAACGGAACGCGCTACTTTCAATTGCGGTAACTGCGTAGGTCTTATCTTTCCAAATCACTGTTTCAGGAATGGAAAGGCTACTTGAATGGGATGATCCATAGACAAGACCACAGACAGTAGCCTGATAGTTATAGTCGTCTATGTCATAGTAAATTCCATCTACCTCTATGCCATAAGCGGATGCTGTAGCGGGCATCAATAGTGCAAGGAACAGCAATAATAATGACTTGAGTTGAATTTGTTTCATAGTCGGTTGTCTTTAGATGTTATTGAGTTTTATTGATGATTCTGGTAATAGGAGAATATTTCTCATTATTGCTGCAAATATAACCATTATTTATTATTCATGCAACACCCTGGCAAAAAACTAATAAACTACGAATTACGCTAATTCGTACTAATTGAATGCGGATGCCAAATTAGTTTAATTAGCGTAATTCGTAGTTTAATTATTGTTGCGGTCAGCGTTTAGAAGTAGTATTGCGCTCCCAGCGTCAAAGCGGCGCGTTTAGTGCCGAAACTTGTATCCTTGCCAACGATTTCTTCCCAACCGTTAGGCTGCTTGTAGAAGCAATTGAGCAAACGAATTTCTGCACCCACGCCCCAATGCTTGGTAAACTTGTAGTGGGCACCTATCTGCTCAAACAATCCAAAGCCGTTCTTATACTCGCCATAGTCGTTTCTTGCATATCCCGCACCCATTGAAATATCAAAATACCAGCGGTTCTTGAGCAGATAACCATAATACAAACTGGCACCAGCATAAAAATCATTGCTGCCAATGGCATTTAGATGGGATTGGATGAAGTTCAGCCCAAAACCAAGTCCGCTCTTGAAGGTGTGGGCATAATCTAACGAAAGGTCAAGCGAGAGCGAGGTCTTGTGACGTATGGCTTTAGAAAAGTCATAATCATAGATATCTGAATACACTAGACCAGGGCCGAAATTCACTTTGATGACGTTGCTCGTTTCGTAACTGGTTTCTTCTAGGCCAATAGTTTCCTGAGCTTGCACTGGTGTTAATGCACTAAGCAGAAACACAATGCCTATCAATAACTTTTTCATCTTGAAATATCTTTAGGATTGATGTTATCAGAATTATCACCTGCAAATATCGTCTAAAAATTAGATATAACCAAGAGATTCCCATTAAATCTCATGAATGACATTAAAAGCTACGAATTACGCGAATTCGTACTCATTGAATGCGGAAGCAGGATTAGTCTAATTCGCGTAATTCGTAGTTTGATTACTGTTGTGGCGGAATGGCGGTGCGGATGTGGAGATCGGTCTGCGGGAAGGGGATTTCGATGCCGTTCTCGTTGAGGACGGCGTAGATGTTCTCCTTGATAAGGGAGATGTCGGCAACCTGTGATTTTACACGCACCCACACGACCACAAGCAAATCCACACTGCTCTCGCCGAAGTTCTGGAACAGCACCTGTATGCCCTTTTCGGGATCATAGCAGTCGAGACGGCTGATGCGCTCTATAATCAACTCACGCACCTGGTCAATCTTGCTGCCGTAGGCTACACCAACGGTAATTTTGGCCATCTCATAGCCGTGGTTGCGGGTCATGTTCTTGAAATTCTTGGTAAAGAGTTGACTGTTCAAGAAGGCTATGACCGAGCCGTCGATGGTCTCTACCAGCGTGCTCTGATAGTTGATGTTGCTGACCTTGCCGCGCACGCCGTCACACTCGATGACGTCGCCGATCTTGACACGGCCGTTCATCAGCGACAGGCCGTAGAACAGGTTCTCAAGAGTATCCTTCATGGCAAAACCGATACCGGTCGAGAGACCCGTGAGGATGAAGGTGATACCCGTGCGGCTCACCTGCAGTGTTACCAGCACGATGTAAATGTAGATACCCCAGCCGATATACTTGATGATGTTCATCGACAGGGTGACCGCCTTCTTGTCGCTGCCTGTCTTGTAAGCTTTCCACAACTGATAACCCTCGACGCACAAGTAGATGAAATAATTGAATACAAACGCCAGGGCAACGCAGAAAAGAATTTTTTCGAGCGACAAGACGATGAGTCCCGGCTGATTGACGAACTTGTAGCGGAAGATGTGGTAACACCACTGCGTGAGGTCAAACACCTGTGCTGCCCAATAGATGGACAGTGCCACGCTGATGGTTGCGGCAATGGGAATCACCATCTTATAGACTGCGTCATAGAACCAGGTCTTGCGAATGTCGGCATCCTTGGCAATATACTTGTCCTCGTAACTGTGCAACAGGTCATAGATGACGGTGATGGTCTGGATGAGCGTCAACTGCATAATCCACCAGATAAGTACCTGTACACTCATCAATGTGTATCCCATCCATGACATAACGCAGGAAATAGCCATGACGATGAATGAAATCCACGAGTAGAAGACGTCGCTGCGAGGCACGTTAACGTTGTGGCGCCGGTTGACGATGAACTGCCAAACGGTGCAAACCAGCAACAGTACCGGGAATACTAGATTGACAATGGTGCTGGGCATAAACACAATGCGGAAAAAGAACACCACAAAGCCGACCACCAGCACTGGAACATATAGTTTGACACCGCTCTTGACCGTGTCACCGTCCATGCGGATGATGATGGACAATGTGATGGCAGCAATCAGCCAGGCATACTCGCTGAGCAGTTGTGTTGCCATTATCATGAAGTTCTGGTGTGTCAACACCTTTGAGATGATGAGCGTGGCGATGCCGAATACCGCTGCAGCCACACAGATGATGATGCATGAGCGCTTTTTGCGGAACTTGACAGAGATGAAACGGCTGGGAATGGCAAAACGCAGAATGAGCCAACTGATCAACAAGGCACCGACAATGTATATTGCCATGAAGATGAACAGGAAACCGATGTTTCCGCCTCGCCAATCGCTGCGCGTCTTGCGTGCAGGGGTGTATTTCTCGGCGAAGTCTTCGCGGCTGTTGGTCAGGTTATAACCTAAACGTTTCAGAATCTGGAAATAGTTCTGTCCACCGTTGACAAAGACATCCTGACGAATGCGCTCATACATTCCCAGGGCGTAGTCGTTCAGCGACTTGGCCTTTTCGGCGACCCATTGTCTCTGCTCGTGGTTGTCCTTCATCGTCTCGCGTGCCTTGCGGATGTCGCCCTCGATGATTTTGGCGAGATAGATGCAGCTGTCGCGCGTGATACGCATCTCCTGTGTCTTGAGCAGGTGGTCAGGAATGCGGTTTAAGGCATTAATCAGTTTCTCGTATTGCGCTATTTTCTCGTCCTGCTGCTGTTCAAACTGCTTGAACGAGCGGGTACGTGACAAGCGGTTGTACAGGCTGGTGGCTTGTCCGCAGGCGTATGCCAGGTCAAAGACGTTCTGCTCCTTCTGGCTGTAGAGCATCAACTCGATGTTGTTGCACAGTTCCAGGTCGCGACCGATGGAGCGCTGAAACTGCTTGTTGCGCTGCTCAAAGCGCTGCATCATCTCCTTGTGCTCACGGTGGGTGTCGCTCAGTTCCTCGCACAGCACGCCCAACGTCTGGTCCATACTGCTCTCCTTCAGTACCGCCAGGGTATCCAGCGACCACATCAAGCAACACACAGCTATCAATAATATCCTGAATCTCATCATTTACAAAACGATATCTAATATCTGTTATCTATTATCTGTTGATAAAGGTGCCACATCACGATGGCGGCGCAGCACGAGATGTTCAACGAGTGCTTGGTACCCGCTTGGGGAATCTCCACGCACAGGTCACTGGCATCGACCACCTCCTGGGCAACGCCCTTCACCTCATTGCCAAGAACGATGGCGACCTTTCCTACCCTATCGACGTCAAACTGTTCCAGGCTCACGCTGTCGTGCACCTGCTCGATGGAACAGATGGTGTAACCCTCGCTGCGAAGTTGTTTGACGGCGTCGAGAGTGGTAGAATAGTGCTGCCATGATACTGAATCCTCAGCGCCGAGGGCCGTCTTGTGGATTTCGGCCTTGGGCGGCTGCGGCGTGAATCCGCACAGGCAGATGCGCTCAATCAAGAAGGCGTCGGCAGTACGGAACACCGACCCCACGTTCATCTCGCTGCGCACGTTGTCGAGCACCACCGTCACCGGCAGTTTCTCCACCCGTTTATATTCTTCCACACCCACGCGGTGCAGTTCCACCATCGACTTCTTCTGTCCCATTCACTAATCTCTAACCACTAATCTCTAATCACTAATCATTTCTTCTCGTCGGCAAAGCGGTCGGGATACTGCAGTGGCACGCGCGGGCGGCGCATAGCCCTGATGATGAGCCAGATGCCTAAGATAATGAAGGGGATGCTCAACAACTGTCCCTGGTCGATGCCCCAATTGGCACGCATGGCGATTTCCCATGGTTCCTGCACGTTCTTGATGTACTCGATGAAGAAGCGCGGCACGAAGATGCCCAGCATGAACACGCCGAAGATCAGTCCTTCCCTCTCCTGACAACGCCAGCGCCAGTACATGAGCAAGCACAGGACAAAGGTCAGCAGGTAGAAGGCTGCTTCATAAATCTGTGTGGGGTGGCATGGAGCAGTGAAGACGGGTTCGGCTCCCTGCATCCATTGTCCCACATTCTCGATAAAGCGGAAACCCCAAGGCAGCGACGTCTCACCGCCGTAAATCTCATGGTTCATCAGGTTGCCGATGCGAATGAGTGCTGCCACCAATCCCACGGGCACCACCAGGCGGTCTAAGGTCCACAGCATGGGTTTATGGGTCACATAGCGGCTATAGAGCCAGATGGCGATGATGATGCCCAATGTGCCGCCGTGGCTGGCCAGTCCACCCTGCCAAATCTTGGGAATTTCGCCCAGATGCTGGCTGTAGTAGCTCCAGTCATAAAAAAACACATGACCCAGGCGGGCTCCCACGATGGTTGCCACCACGACATAGATGAACAAACTGCCCACCCAGCTCTCTTTGGCTCCCTCGTGGCGGAAGATGCGATAGACAATCTCATAGCCCACCAGAAAACCGATGGCAAACATCAGCCCATACCACCTGACGGTGATGGCACCGGTGCTGAACAGTTCAGGACTCGCGGTCCAAGTAACAGAATCCAATATCATATTAATGTTGTTATTTTTGTTTTGTGGATGCAAAATTACGGAGAATTCCGAGAATTATCTGTATATTTGCAGAAAATATGGATTGTTATGGCAGAGAGCAATTTTATCGACTATGTGAAGATATTGTGCCGTAGTGGCAAGGGTGGCGCCGGCTCGGCTCACCTCCACCGCGCCAAGTATGTCCCCAAGGGCGGTCCTGACGGCGGCGATGGCGGCCGTGGCGGCCACATCTTTCTGAAGGGTAACCGCAACCTGTGGACGTTGATTCACTTGAAGTACCAGCGCCATGTGTTTGCCACCGACGGACAAGCTGGCAGCGAGAACCAGTGCACGGGCAAGGATGGTGAAGACCGCACCATCGAGGTGCCGTGCGGCACGGCAGTCTATGACGCCGAGACGGGTCAGTTCCTGTGTGACGTGACGCAGGACGGCCAGGTCGTGCGCCTGCTGCGCGGTGGCCGTGGCGGTCTGGGAAACCAGCATTTCAAGACGGCGACAAGGCAGACGCCGCGTTTTGCCCAGCCAGGCGAGAAGGGCGTGGAAAAGGCTGTCATTCTGGAGTTGAAACTGCTGGCCGACGTGGGACTTGTAGGTTTTCCCAATGCGGGAAAATCAACCCTGTTGAGTGTCATCAGCGCTGCGAAGCCCAAAATCGCCAACTATCCGTTCACAACGCTGGAGCCCAACTTGGGCATCGTTTCTTATCGCGGGCAGCAGTCATTTGTCATGGCCGATATCCCCGGCATCATCGAGGGTGCCAGCGAGGGCCGCGGCCTGGGACTGCGTTTCCTGCGCCACATCGAGCGCAACGCTGTGCTGCTGTTCATGGTGCCTGCCGACAGTGACGACATCCGCAAGGAATACGGCATCCTGTGCCGTGAGTTGGAGACGTTCAACCCTGACTTGGTAGAGAAACCTCGCGTGCTCGCCATCACCAAGTGTGACATGCTGGACGACGAACTCATCGAACAAATGCGCCCTGAAGTGCCCGACGATATTCCCTGTGTCTTCATCTCAAGTGTGGCGCAGATGGGCCTGACGGAACTGAAGGACCTGTTGTGGCGCACCATCAACGACGAGCGCAACCGTATCCCCGACACGTTGACCCACCACGACCTGGATGCCCGCCACCGCGAGCAGGCCGAGGACGACTTCATCTTTGGCGCCGAGGACCTGGAGGATGAGGCTCCCGATGCCGGCGGCAAGATGGTGGACTCGGGCAGCAAGCAATGGAGCGAGGAATACTGGGAGAGCGACTACGAGGACGAGAACAAGGACTTCCAAGTCGTCAGCGACCCGGATGAAGAATGAGACGCTGTGTCATAATTGCTACATGGTAATATAACCGTGCTTTCGCACGGGAAATTAAACAAATTTTATTATTAATTTGCTTAATTTCCCGCCCGCAGGGCGGTTATAATCCTTGCAATTGAATTATGACACGGCCGCATTATCTTATGCTAGATGTTGATATACTAGATAATCTAGAGCACCTAGATGGGAGGCTGTTTATTTCCCGTCGTTGCTGAGCAGGAACTTGCGCTTGGGGGCGATGGCCGAGAAGTCTTCCTGGGTGAGCGGGGCGATGCGGTCGAGGATTCGGGATAGACGTTGTGCAATCTTGTACTCGACGGGTTCGCTCTCGGGAACCTCCTTGAGCAACTGTGACACGCGTGACTTGATGGCCGAGAATTCAAACACCATCGAGGTGTTGAACCAGGCATCGGCTTGGCAGGCAAACGGCAAAATCCACAGGTTCTCACCACGCAGCACACCGGGCCACCACTGCAGGGTCTGCAGGGCACTGGCACCGCGGCTGTTATAATCGCGGTAGATGCGTCGCAGCAGTCGGTTGTCGTGTTCATCAAGGCCCGATTTCTCGCCGTAATAGACGGTTGCCTGGGCGGTGACAAAGAGTTTGAACTTTTTGTCCTCATCAATGTCGGGCACCAGCAGCGGGTTCAGGGCATGCAGACCCTCAAGGAATAGCAGGCTGTTGCTCTCGAGTTTGAGGGTGTTGCCGCGGTAGGTGCGCTCTCCCTTAATGTAGTCGTAGGTAGGCATCGACACTTGGTCTCCAGCCAGCAGACTGGCAACGTCTCGGCCCAACTGTTTGACATCGAGACCGTAGAAGGACTCATAGTCTATGTTGCCGTTGGGATCCAACGGACGCTGGTCCAGATTCAGGAAATAGTTGTCCAGCGAGACGACGCAGGGTTGAATGCCGTTGTCACGCAGCATGTGGTTGAGGAAGCGCGACGTGGTGGTCTTGCCCGAGCAGGAGGGTCCGGCGACGAGCACCACGCGCATGCCTTCCTGGCGGAAACGGCGTGTGATTTCGGTGGTAATGCGTTCCAGCCAGCGGCTGTGCTGCACCTCATCCTCGGCAATCAGGTCAGGAGCCATACCGCTGGAAATAACCTTGTTAAAGAGCGATATGCCATCCATTCCCTGGGATTCCATGCGGCGGATGTCACCACAGAATTCCTCCAGTGACTGATGCTGTTTCTTAACATCGGTCTGCTGCCCTTGTGTGCTTGCTGTAATGTCAGTCATTCGTTGTGTCGTTTATGTAGTTTTGATATATTTTCAATTAAAAAATTAGGCTCTATCGCACAGCGCAATAGAGCCTAGTTATTCTCGTTAGTAGTGGAAGCTGCTTCCGCCCAGGAATTCACGCAGCAAACTCGTACTGGGAATGTCTTTCTCGTCCAGAGGTTCGAAGTAACTCAAGAACTTCATCAGTCGGGACGCCTCGGCATATTCGGGCGTGTTGCTGGGCACCTGTTGCAGGATGGGCAGCGCGTAGTTCTTCATCACCGACAGCTCGAACAGCAACGACGAGTTGAACATGGCGTCGGCATTCTCGTGGAACGGCATAATCCACTTGTTTTCGCCGCGGCGTACGCTGGCCCAGCGCTGGATGGTCTGCTGGGCGTTGCTGCCACGGTACTGGTGGTCGCGGATGATGCGGCGCAGCAGTCGGTTGTCGTAGGTGCCAATCCAGTTGTGGTCGTCGATGCTCAACGTGGTCAACGCCGACACAAAGAGGCGGAACTTCTGCTCCTCGGGGATGAGGCGCGTCAGTTCGGGATTCAGACCGTGGATGCCTTCCATGAGCAGGATATCACCCTGCTCAAGTTTGAGGGTATTGCCCAGATATTCACGCTCGCCCTTCACAAAATTGAAGGTGGGCAGAGCGACCTCCTTGCCTGCAAGCAGGTCGGTGACGTCCTTGTTGAACTGCTCCAGGTCGAGGGCGTAGAGCGACTCGTAGTCATAATCGCCGTTCTCGTCGCGCGGCGTGCGGTCGCGGTTGACGAAGTAGTTGTCGAGTTCAATAACCTTGGGGACGATGCAGTTGGTAATCAGCTGGATAGCCAAGCGCTTGGACGAGGTGGTCTTGCCGCTCGATGAGGGACCGGCAATGAGCACCACGCGGGCACCGCCCTCGTTGTAACGGCGTGTAATCTCGTCGGCAATCTGGATGAAGTGCTTATTGTGGAGTGCCTCGACGACGTTGATGAGCAACGGGGCATAACCCTTTTTGATGGCTTGATTCAACTCGCCGACGTCGCCCAGACGGATAATCTTGTTGAAGTTGATGTAGTCGGTAAAGGCCTGGAACAGTTTGGGTTGCGGTTCCCACTTGATCACCTGGTCCAGATTCTTGCGGTCGGGTCCCAGCAGCAGCATTCCCTGCTCGTAGGGCACCAGGTCAAAGGTCTTGAGCAGCCCTGTCGAGGGCACCAGCGGACCAAAGAAGCTGTCGACGATGTCATCGAGCCTGTAATAGACGGTATAGAGTTGATTGATGCCTTCCAGCAGGCGCACCTTGTCCTTTAGGCCCTGCTTGCGGAACAGTTCGATGACGTCGGTGGTGAGGCGCTCACGGCGCTTGAAGGGAATGTCGGCAGCGATAATCTCGGCCATGCGCTCCTTGAGCTGCCCGATAATCTCGGGCGTGAGGAAATCCTCCTCATGCTTGATTTGACAATAGTGGCCGTTGCTGATGCTGTGCTGGATGCACAGACGTTTACCGGGAAACAGGTCGTTGAGCGCTTTGTAGAGCACCATGCACAGCGAGCGTGTCATCACGCGGTAGCCTGCATTGGTGGTGGCATCGATGAACTCAACGTGCTTGGGTGAGAACACAGGGTAATTAAGGTCCTCGACCTTGTTGTTGACAAGCACACACACTGCTTCGCCCTGGAGTCCCAGACGGCCCTTAATGGAGTCGTATAAGTCGAGCAGCGTGTCGCCCCCGTCTATACTGATATACTCGTTGGTATTCTTGCAGAACACCTTGAGCTCATCATACTTCTTCATGATTTCCCAGTACTTTTGAGTTTATTTGAGGGGCAAAGGTAGGAAAAAATCTTGAAAAATCATCGTTTTGGCATTTGTTTTTAAATAAAATGACTACCTTTAGCGCTGTAAACCCAAACTATTGATAACAATGAGAGTAAAATTTTTGATTATGGCAATGACGATTGTTGGCGCCATGTGCTGTTGCACTGCGCAGAGTGGAGAGAGTGTAGAACAGGGTTGTGACGTGTTCCAGACCAGAGAGGGCACGACAGTGAAAATGTACTGCATCAAGCACGGAAGCCTCAGGATGCAAGTGGGCGACAAATGGATTTATGTTGACCCCGTCACCAAGGCTGTGGAGCCTGTGACCGACTACTCTACCCTACCCAAGGCCGACTACATCCTGGTGACGCATGAGCACTTTGACCACCTGGACTCGGTGGCCATCAACCAGCTGAGCAAACAGGGTACCGTCCTCATTACCAATGCCCGCTGCCACGAGATTCTGGGCGGCAAGGGCGACGTGATGGCCAACGGCGACACCCGCATCCTGCCCGAGGAATGGGTAGTCGAGGCTGTTCCCGCCTACAACAATTCGCCCGAGAAACTGCAGTTCCACCCCAAGGGCCGTGACAACGGCTTTGTGCTCACCATCGAGGGCATGCGCATCTACATTGCTGGTGACACCGAGGATATCCCCGAGATGGGTACCATCAAGGACATCGACGTGGCCTTCCTGCCCTGCAACCTGCCCTACACCATGTCGCCCGAGCAGTGTTCCCAGGCCGCCATGATGATTAAGCCCACCGTACTCTTCCCCTACCACTACGGCCAGACCGACATCCAGCAGGTAGTAAAACTCCTCGACGGCAGCGGCATCGACGTCCGCATCCGCGACTATCAGTGATTTTAAGCTTTTAGGTGAGGACATAAGAAGGCCGAAGGCCTGCAAAGATAATAGGCAGGGGTGAAACGAGGCATAGCCGAGTGGAGCCCCTGCTTTGTAGCACACAAATTCAAAACTCCGAAGGAGTGACAGAAAAGTACTGACCACCTAGTCTGCCGCCCCTACAGGGCTCATCCTATATAATTCCTGTTTGCAGGGGTTTCGTGAGCTTACAGCTCACTTCACCACCTGCCTATAGTCTTGCCAGCCCTTACGGGCTTTGGGCAAAAATGAAGGCTGCCGCTGTGTCGAGGTGAATCGACGCGGCGGCAGCCGTTATTGGATGTTTTGGTCGTTAGGCCTAGAGCCTAACGCTTAGAGTCTAATTACCAACCGGGGTTCTGGCCAATCTGAGGATTCAGGTTGCGCTGATCGTCGGGAATGGGGAACAGGTTGTACTTGGTATCCCACTTGCGGGGAGTACCGTTGTTCGAGCAGTTGATGTAACCGTCGGGGTCAACATCAACCTCAGCCAGGCTGATAGCATCAAATCCGGCAACATAAGCACCACGGCTCAGGTTGGGGTTGGCATCGGTGTCGAGCAGCGAGAGCTTGTTCCAACGCAGCAGCGAGAAGTAGCGGTCGTTCATGCAGTACATCATCTCGACGCGACGCTCACGGCGAACCTCCCAGATGATATTGCTCACGCCCATGTTGTTGGCGGGATCGGCCTCAACGCTGGTCAGCAGGTGGGGCATGCCCACGCGGTCACGCAGCAGGTTGATGGACTTGTCGAGGTCGTTCTGGCTGATGTTACCCAGCTCGGCGCAGGCCTCGGCATAGTTCAACAGAATTTCGGCATACCAGAAGATGGGAGCGTCGGTCCAGTTACCATAGGTGCTCTGACGGTTGGTGTTGTCGATCAGGTTGGTATCGAACAGGTAAACACCGTAGCCGGTCGAAGCGGTAGACTGGGCACCGCCAAAGCGGGCGTAGCCACTGCCGGGGAATTGGAGAATCTTGTCCACCTGAGCACTCAGACGCGGGTCGCGGTTGGCGAGCACGTTGCTGATGTCGATGTGGGGAGCCTCACCCAGACCCGAGTTGTCGTCGAGGACAACAATGGTACCGTGATCGCTCTTGTTCAGGCTGGTGGTTGCCAGGGGCTTACCATCACGGAACAGGTAGCTGTCGAAGGCATCCTTGGTCATACCCTTAACCTGGGTAGAACCGCAGGTGTAGTCGATGGTACCGTGAGCAAAGGTGCTCTGGATGTACTTCTTGTACATAATCATCTCGGGGTTACCAGCCAGGTCAAGCGAGTTGAAGTTAGCCTGGAAATTGCCGTTCAGGCTGAAGTTGCCCGAGCTCATGATCTGCTCGCAGGCGTTCTTGGCCTCGTTGAGGTAACGGTTGGCGCGCTCGGTGTTGTTGGTCATATACTTGCTGTAGTCACCTTCATAGAGGCAAACCTCGGCCTTCATAGCCAGAGCAACCCACTTGTTGAAAGCGACGCGCGAGTTGGCGTTGTCGGTGATGTTGGCGCAGGCGAAGTTCAGGTCCTCGAGCACCTTGTCCATCACGTCGTTGCGGGGCTGACGGGGACCATAGAGGATGTCTTCGTCATTGGGATCAAGCACCTTGTCCACCCAGTAGCAGTCACCATAGCTGCGAACGAGCTTGTAGTGCTGCCATGCGCGGTACAGGCGACCGATACCAATCCAGTTGGCCTTCTTGGCCTCGGACATAGCGTCAACACCGGGAACAGCTTCGATAAGGGTGTTGGCACGGCGGATTTCCACATAGGGGGTGTTCCAAGAGCCAGAACTACCGGGAACACTCGTGAAGCTCCACTGAGTGATACCCGTGGAAGCCTGGTCGTCGTTCAGGGTGTTGAAATAGTAGTCACCACTGCCGCTGCCATAACCCGTGAAGGTGTTGTAGAAATAGTTGGCGAACAGCTGGACATTGGTCTCACTGGTAAAGTAGTTGTCCTTGGTAAACTGATCATAAGGCTCAGTGTCGAGCACATCCGAGCAAGAAGCCAGCGACAGCAGGACAACACCCAGTCCACACAGTATAATTGATTTGAGTGATTTCATAATTATATCTGTTTTAATTGAGTTCATAAAACATTACTTCACGATGATCTCGCAAACCGAAACACGATTCCAGCTCAGTTCATCAAACATGTTGCTGATGCCCTGACCCTGTGCATTGATGCGCTTGGCATCGATACCATACTTCTTCACGAGCATATCCTTCACGCTGGCGGCACGGCCCTCAGCGAGCTTGATGTTGTGATCAGCAGGACCCTCGGGCGATGCGTAACCGTTGATGGTGCAGGTTGCCTCGGGATGGCTCTTCATGTAAGCTGCGATGCGCTCAACGTTGGGCTGCTGGTCATTGGTCACGTTGGTCTTGTTCACGGGGAAGTGACACAGTACGGTCATGTACTGCAGCGACTTGTCAATCATGTTGCTCTTGCTGTTCTGGCAAGCGGCGAGGTCCTTCTGCAGCTGGGCGTTGCGGTTGTTGGCAGCGTTGAGCTGGCTCTGGAGGTCGCCCAGACGGCCGTTGTAGCTGTTCTCAACGTCAGCAAGCTGGTTGCGCAGGTCATTGATCTGAGCATTCAGGGCGCTAACGTCGCCAGAAACGGGTGCATTCATGTGGCTGCTGCTACCGAAGGTCAGCTGCAGACCGCAAGAGTAGGTGCGCATGATGGGCTCGGTACGGCCCCAAACGCCGTTACCATAGGAACCCACACCGGTGTTGATCTCGGGATCGAGACCGGTACCGTTGTTGTGATTGATGATGTCGAACAGATTGTCGGTCGAAGCATAGATGCGCAGCTTCTCGATCATGGCCTTGCGGGTCAGGTGCTGAGGCAGCGTGTAACCCACGGTGATGTTCTTCATGCGCAGGTAGCTCATGTTAACCAGATACTTGGTCTGGGGATAGAAGTTGAACTTACCCAAATCGAGGATGTCGCTCGAAGCGTTACCACGGCCAGCGCCACCAGCCCACATGCGGGGGAAGTCGGCGTTCTGGTCAATCCTGCCGGCGGCATAGTCAGCCTCGGTGATGTAGCTGGTCTGGTTGACGTAGATAGCGTCAGCACCACGCATGAACGGCATGACGAATGCAGACTGGGTCCACATGTCGCGCTTAGCTACGCCCTGCAGGTAGAAGTCAACGTCGAAGCCCTTCCAGGCAGCACCCAGACGCAGTGAGTACTGATAGCGCGGGGTGAAGTTACCGATGCGTTTCAGGTCACCATGGTCCTCGGGAGTACCCTTACCCCAGTCGATGACGCCGTCACCGTTCAGGTCCTTGAACTTGATGTCACCAGGGCCGTAAACGAAGCCGTTGGACTGCAGCTTGGTCTGGTCGGCAACACCCTGCTTGTAGGTGCCGTCGGCATTGAAGTCGTTGAAGTCGAAGTAGCGGTCGGTCTCAAAGCCCCAGATCTCGCCATACTCCTTACCAGAGTAGTTGGTGTTGATCATGTTGTTGCTGTCCCACTTGGTAATCTTGGTCTTATAGTCACTCAAGATAGCGGTAGCATAGAAATCAACATTGCCGAAGCGGTTGCGGTAGTCAACGCTGACTTCCCATCCACGGGTGCGCATGTCACCAGCGTTCTCCCAAGCGGCGCTAGCACCGATAACCGAAGGCAGAGCCTTGCCGGGAGCAAGCATGTCCTTGTTCTCGCGCTGGAACCAGTCGGCGGTCACGTTCAGGTGGCCGTTGAAGAAGGCCAGGTCAAGACCGACGTTGAGGGTGTGGATTTTCTCCCAGGTCAGGGATTCGGAAACCATTTTGGGAGCCGAGAAGTAATCATACTTAGAGTTGCCGTTACCAATCCAGCTCACGGTGTTGGTCTGCTTAGCCATGGTCTCAAGGAACATGTACTGACCAACCTCCTGGTTACCAATCATACCATAAGATGCACGGATCTTAGCATTGCTGATGGTGTTCTTGATGGGAGCCCAGAAGGCCTCCTCGCTGATGCGATAACCGATAGAAGCCGAGGGGAAGAATGCCCACTGGTCCTTCTTGGGGAACTTGCTCGAACCGTCGTAGCGACCGTTCAACTCGAGCAGGTAGATGCCCTTGTAGTCATAGTTGATGCGGCCAAAGAAACCTGCCGAGCCCCAGTGGTCGTGCTTGTGGCTATAGCTGTAGTCCTCGTTGCAGAGTGCCAGCTCAGGCATGTTGAGGTCCTGGATGCCGTGGCGCTCGTAGTACAGGTACTCATAATCATACTTATCCACGTTAGCACCCAACTTCAGGTTGAAGTTGTGTACATCGTTGAATGAGCGGTGCCAGTCGAAGTAGCCATTAGCAACATGGTTCTCGGCGAAGCTGCGGTCGGTCTCGATGAAGGTTGAACCCGTGATGTCCACGGGACCCTGAGGATTCAGACCCCAAGTGTTGTAAACAACCGAGGGAAGACCGATACCTTTATACCTGGTGGTCCTCTTGATGAAGGTGTAGTCGGCATTGAAGCTCAGGCCATAACCGAAGTAAATCTTGCCAAACACACCCAGACTCATGTTGTTCATCTTGTAGTAGCAGTCACCACCGGTGTTGCGACCACCAATCATGGTGCGGGCGTCATACTGCTTGCCGTCGTTAGGATCCACGAAGTAGCCGTAGGGGCCGAAGAACGAACCCCAGCGCCACAGGTACTGATAGGTACCTGCACCACGCTTGTAAGGAGTCTCAAAGGTCCTGTCAACATAGCTGATGCGGGTGCCCAACTCCAACCAGTCGGTAGCACGCACCGAAACGTTGGCGGTGGCATTGTACTTGCGGAACTTGTCGGGGTTGAAGTTCATCAAAGACTGCTTCTGGTTGTAACCAACGCTGGTGTAGAAGTTGATGCGGCCTGAGTTGCCGGTTACACTCAGGTTGTGGCTCTGGCTGGGAGCATGGTTGTTGAACATGATGCCAGGCACATCCCAGTTGGCATAGTAACCGTTCTCATCATAGTCGTCACCATAGACCATCTGACGATATTTGTCCTTGATGTCGCCATGCTTCTTGATCCAGTTGTTGATACCGTTCTGGAAGGCCTCGCTGTCCATGTACATACCGAAGAGCTCCGATGCAACGCCCATGCGGTGGTTCACGTCGTTCAGGGCGCTAACCTGGGTGGGAACGTTGGGATAGTCGGGCAAGGTGGTAGCCTGGCTCCAAGCGAAGTTGTTGTTGTAGTTTACCCTCACGTTGTCCTTGACGTGGGCAGTCCTGGTGGTAATCAATACAACACCAAAGGCTGCACGCGTACCGTAGATCGAGGTCGAAGCAGCATCCTTCAAGACACTGATGTTCTCGATATCGGCGGGGTTCAGGTCACCAAGGCTTTCAACGGGCACACCGTCAACGATGTACAACGGATTGGAAACGCCGCTGTTGGACAGCGTACCGATACCACGGATTACAATCGAGGGGTCAGCGCTGATGTCACCGTTTGCATTCAGGATGGTCAAGCCGGGAACGTTACCCTGCAGCGACTTCCTGACGTCAGTCTCGGACTTGGAACTGAGCACCTTGTCAACATCGACGGTGCTAACAGCACCGGTCAGGTTGGCCTTGCGCTGCGTACCGTAACCTACGACAACGATTTCATCGAGCTTGGCGTTATCCTCGGCAAGGACAACACGCATGCCGTTGCTGGCGCGCAGCGTCTGGGTCTTGTAGCCGATGAATGAAATCTGAAGCTTAGCGTTAGGGCTAGCTTTGAACGAGAAGTTACCGTCCACATCGGTCGATGTGCCACGGGTCGTTCCAACCTCGACAATGCTGGCGCCGATGACGGGTTCTCCCTGTTCATCGACAACGCGGCCTGTCACAATGCTGGTGGCGGTTGCTGCCGACACCTGGGGCGCGGGTGTTGCCTGGGCCTGGTAACCAGTGCCGCATAGCATCAACAGGGCGCCCAAAAGAGCTAAATGTCTTTTCATAAGCACGTTTTAATTAGTTAATATAAAATTTGTTAATCCAGTTATGTTATTTTACTCAATTTGCCGCTTACGCGCATGTGCGCATTCAATAAGAAGTTTAGAAAATGCAAAATTCTATAAAATTTTTGAAATGGCAAAGAAAATGGCTGAATTTTACAATCGTAAATGTTAAAATCCCCGAAAAATAGTATATGATATCAAAAAATTTTGTCAAAATTTACCGATTTTGGTAGTAAAAGAGAATTTCGTCGCCCGTTTTTTTGGTCATGTAAATTTTTGTTTGCAAATTTGCCTTTCCTTAAGTGGTTCGGGCGCGCGCCACGTGCGCAAATGTCCTATCACTTTAGGCAGTCTAATAATCATGTGAACCATACGGTTGAAGATAAGATATTGATGATTAAATATTAATTTTTTAATAACTTAATAGCAAAGTGCGTATGAAAAAACAATTAGCACTGTTGGCTGCACTCGCGATTGCTTGTGGAGCACCCGCCGGGATGACTTCGCTTCCCAGCACGGGTTTCACAGCTGTTGCTCAGGCCAACAAAGTAACTGGCGTCATACGTGACGCACAAGGAGAGCCTCTCATTGGTGCGACCGTTAAGGTCAAGGGTACCAACCGCGGTACCGCCACCGATGTTGACGGCAGGTATTCGATCAACGCCAACCGTGGCGACGTCCTCGTGATTTCCTACGTGGGCAGCAAACCCATGGAGGTTACCGTGGGCAGCGGCACGATGGACATCAACTATGAGGCTGGCAACCAGCTGCTTGACGAGGTGGTTGTTACCGCCTTGGGTATCAAGAAGGAACGCAAGGCACTGGGTTACAACGTGACCGACCTCAAGAGCGAGGAACTGATGCGCAACAAGAACACCAACGTGATCAACTCACTGGCTGGTAAGGTTCCCGGTGTGAACGTTACCCAGAACAGTGGTGCCGCCGGTGCCGGTGCGAGCATCATCATCCGTGGTGCCAACTCGACCAGTGAGGGCCGTGACAACACCCCGCTGTTCGTGGTTGATGGTATCATCTATGATAACTCGACCACCGTGCTCGGTAACTCCGGTCAGGACGGTATTACCCGTAATGCCACCACGTTCTCGAACCGTGTGATGGATATCAACCCCGAGGATATCGAGAGCCTGACGGTACTGAAGGGTGCCGCCGCTGCCGCTCTTTACGGTTCGCGTGCTGCCGATGGTGCTATCATCATCACGACCAAGAAGGGTGCCGAGGGTACCGTTCGCGTGGACTACACGGGCAAGGTTAGTACCTCGTGGGCCAACAAGCTGCCCGAGGTGCAGACCACCTTCGGCCGTGGTTCCTATGCGACCAATGGTGCCTTCAGCGACCAGACCTACAGCTCATGGGGTAAGCCCTTTGCTGCAGGCGAGACCATCTATGACAACATCGGTAACTTCTTCCAGAACGGTACTATCTTTGACAACAACGTTAGCATCAGCGGTGGTTCCAAGAACAGTACCTTCTACCTGTCGCTTTCAAACTATGACCAGAAGGGTATCGTGCCCAAGACCAAGTATGACAAGACTACCGTTCGCTTCAATGGTGAGCAGAAGTATGGTCGCTTGACCGTGGGCGCCAACGTTACCTACAGCATCGCCAAGACCAACAAGACCCTTACCTCGGGTGGCTTGTGGGAAGGTTCGCAGTCGCCTGTTGGCACTGGTGCCATGAACGCCCTTTATTCCTGGCCTCTCGATCAGGACGTTTCTCACTACCTCAACGAGGATGGTAGCAAGTATCGCCTGTTTGATGGCATCTGGTCTCTTGCCGATGATAAGGAGAATCCCTACTGGATCATCAACATGAACAACATTTATGACAAGACTCACCGCTTCACCGGCGCTGTTCACGCTTCGTTTGAAATCGCCGACTGGTGGACCGTGAGCGGCCGTGTAGGCTATGACAACTACACCACCGATGCCTACACCTACATCGCTCCCGGTTCGGTAGCTCGTGAGCTCTATCAGAATGGTCGTCTGAGCAAGGCCGACTATCGCTATGAGTACCTGTCGACCAACATCATGAGTGATTGGCACAAGGGCTTTGGCGACTGGGATCTGGGCTTGATGCTGGGCACCAGCACCGATGATACCAAGCGCATGAACCAGAACCACTGGGGTTACAACTTCATCACTGCCGGTACCATCAGCTTCGCCAACATGTCCGACGACAACCAGTTCTTCAAGGACAGCAACAGCCGCAAGCGCATGGTCAGCCTCTTTGGCGAGGCTCGTGCCAGCTGGCGCAACACCCTGTTCCTGACTGTGACTGGCCGCAACGACTGGTCTTCGACCCTTCCCGTCAACGAGCGCAGTTACTTCTATCCCTCGGTAAGCGGTGCGTTCGTCTTCACCGAGCTGATGCCCCACAACGACATCCTGTCGTTCGGTAAGGTTCGCGCATCGTGGGCACAGGTTGGTAAGGATGCCAATGTGTATGCAACCCTCACCTATCTTAACAACCCGATGGTTTACGGCCAGTTCCAGGGTGTAGGTAACCAGTACTATCAGGGTAACATGTTCTTGAAACCCGAGATCCAGACCGCATGGGAGGTTGGTACCGAGCTGCGTTTCTTCAACAACCGCTTGGGTCTTGACTGGACCTACTACCACAGCTCGACCAAGAACCAGATCGCTTCACCGCGTCTGTCTAATGCCAACGGTTACATCTTCGCTTCGATCAACTCGGGTTCGGTAATCAACCAGGGTATGGAGATTGCCATCAACGCCCGTCCTATCCAGTCGGCCGACTTTGACTGGGATGTTATCCTGAACATGTCTTACAACCGCGGCAAGCTGGGTGACTTCCTGGATGGCGTGGGTATGTTCTACCCGACTGATGCTCAGTTCGGTACCATCCGCTCGGCATCGGTACCCAACGGTGGCAAGTTCATGGCCATGGTAGGTTCGCGCTTCCAGTATGCTCCGTTGATGGAGGGTGGCGAAGTTCAATTCTCGGATGACGCCAAGAAGAACCCCATCGAGGATAAGGAATCTGGCATCTATGCCGTTGACCCCACCACCGGTCTGTACTACCTGTATTCATCGAGCAACGAGGTTGTCGCCAACCGTGAGCCCAAGCTCATCGGCGGTCTGAACAACATCTTCCGCATCAAGGACTTCACCCTGTCGTTCCTGCTCGACTTCCGCTTTGGCGGCGCCGTTTACAACGGTACCGAGTACAGCATGGTTTCCAACGGTCTGAGCAAAATCACCACCCTCAACAACCGTGAGTCGGTTACCGTTAAGGGTAAGGTATGGAACACTGGTGAGGACTTTGAGCAGACCTACTATGCCGATCAGGACTACGTGATCAATGGTACGACCTATTCGGGCCGCAACATGATCCAGCGCTACTGGAGCAACTACGCCAGCAACAGCTACAACTTCATCACCGACGTCAACTGGCTGAAGCTGCGCTCGCTCTCGCTCACCTATGACCTGACCCGTCTGATTGCCAACAAGCAGAACGTGGTTAAGCGTCTCGCCCTCAATGTTACGGGCACCAACCTGTTCACCTGGACCAACTACAAGGGTATGGATCCTGAGGTCAGCACCGCTGGTGGTACCGGTGGTTCGGGTGCCGTGGGTATCGACTGGAACAGCGTTCCCGCCGTTTCCAGCTTCACATTTGGTGTAAATGTTACGTTCTAACAATTAATTATTTCAGACTATGAAAATTTCAAAATATTTCATCGCACTGGCATGCTTTGCCGCTTCGCTCGGCCTAGCATCCTGTAACGACTGGCTCGATGTGAATACCGACCCCGACAGCCCTAACAACAAGAGCGCGCTGGTCGAGAACCGCCTCCCCTGGATTGAGCGCTGGTTCATGTATGAGCATGGTATCGTGAACATGCGCACGTCGTGCAACATCGGCGTGTTCTATTCCACAACTGGTAACCTGGGATGTGGCGACTGGGAATTTGGCGGTGGTTCGACGACTACGCCTTATCAGAGCTGGTTTGTAGGTTGCGCAGCCAACCTGCCCGACATCATCGAGAAGGCTCAGAAGGACGGTGCTACCCACTACGAGGGTGTGGCCGAACTCATCTATGCCTACGGCTTCATGGACATGCTTGACCTCTATGGCGAGATGCCTTATACCGAGGCACTCGGCGCTTCGGCTGTTCCTTCCTACGACAATGGTAAGGTCATCTACGAGGGCTGCCTGGCAAGAATTGACCGCGCTATCGAGTTGCTGCAGACTCCGCAGTCAGCCACCGCAGTGCCCTTGAGCAGCGGTGACATCGCCGGCGGTGATGTGAACAAGTGGCTCAAGCTCGCTTATGGCTTGAAGGCCCGCTACCTGCTCCGTATCTCCAAGAAGGCTGAGTTCAATCCCGACATGATCCTTGACTGCCTGGCTAAGGGTCCGCAGAACAACAACGACAACCTCGCATTCACTTGCTACAACTCGGGCAGCGATGTTACCGACTACCTCATGGGTGACCCCGTGATGACCAACGGTAACTGGAACTACCTGGCCTATGGTAGCAACCAGCGCATGTCGAAGTATCACTATGATCTGCTCACCAACATGCGTGGTGCCGGTGTTGAGGATCCCCGTGCCGACAAGGATATCCCCTGGGTGATGACCAATATGAGGCTGGATGCCAATGGCAACGTGGCCGACGCCATCTGGATGCGCTCGCAGCCTGTTGATATCATCAACGATGCCAATGGACGTCTGCATGCCGGTGGCGCTTTCTCAATCAGCGCTCCCACTTGGACTAACGTGAGCAAGGATCTGACCTATGAGATCAAGAATGAAGATGCCCGCGCTAAGTTTGTAGCCGAGGCTAAGCTGAACCACGCAGTCAGCGTCGATGGTGAGAAAGTCACTGTAACCTATGCTCCCGGTTCACTCTATGTCAACAGCACCAACTATATTCTTGCCGGCGACACGGTTTATGTGAACTTGCGTGCCAACTCTACCCTCACGGGTAATGCCCATAATCCCATGGACACCTACTGGCATTTCCAGCTCACCACCGCCCGCGACGCTGGTGCAAGCTCTACGGGTATCTTCCAGGTACAGCCCATGAGCCCGTTCGACCTGATGACCTACAGCGAGTGCTGCTTCATCAAGGCCGAGGTGCTCTTCCGTAAGGGTGATAAGGCTGGTGCACTTGCCGCTTACAAGGCTGGCATCCAGGCAAGTATAGATGACATTCAGGCTCAGGCCAACGACTATGTAGGTGCTGGTTATACCAATTTTATCTTAACTCCCATGGACAATGCCAAGATTACTGCCTATATGAACAGTGCTGCTGTTTGTCAGAATGCCAGTGACCTCACCATGAGCGACATCATGCTCCAGAAGTATGTAGCACTTGGCTGCTGCTCTGAGATCTATGTCGATATGCGTCGCTTCAACTATAGCGCTGGTAATGTTGGCAACTTCGGTGTAGTATATCCTGGTATGGATCATCCTGCCATGTTCACCGGTCAGTCCGTACTGCCCGGCAGCAACAAGAATGATGTCCAGTACTGGCCCCGCCGCTGGCGTCTGCCCGCAACCCTCGAGTTGACCTACAACGAGACTCAGGCTCTGTTGGTGAATAAGAATGCTAATCAGAACTACATCTGGAGCTTGCCCGTATGGTGGGATTGCGCAACCGATGAGGAGTACTTTAGCTACATCCAGTAATAGAGTAGTCCCCTACCCTATCTGATTTAAAAAACGTCCGCCGAGGCAAGAGCCCCGGCGGCGTTTTTTTTGTGCGAGCCAGCTGCTCGCGATACGATGACGGCAGCGACAACTGCGGGTGTTATTCCTCGGTGGGGATGTCGATATCGACTACGGGCGCGGTCTTGAGGAGATTGCGGTACAGGTCGGTCATCTTCTTGTAGAAGGCGGGATAGTCGAGGTTCTCCTGGAAATCGCGCTGTGCCTGGGTGCCCATGCGTGAGCGGGCGGCGGTGTCGTTGATGAGGTGGTTGATGGCATCGGTGAGCGCCTGCTCATCGCCGGGAGACACGAGGATGCCGTTGACGCCGTTGCTCACATACTCGGGCTGGGCGCCATTGTTGCTGCAGATGTGCGCCTTGCCAGCCATCATATATTCCAAGTTGCTGATACCCAGTGCTTCAGGATTGATAGAGGGGAGCACGCCGAAGTCGGCCTGACGCAGGTATTCCAGGATGTTGTCCCTGAAGCCCAGCAGCGACACGTTATGCACGAGTCCGCTCGCAACGATGAAACCCTTGATTCTTGCCTTGTATTTGGGCTGTCCGTCGCCGATGATGGCGAGGTGGTACTTGGCCTTATCCACATGGGTTAACGCGCTCAGAAGCGTGTCTAAGCCTTTTTCCGGGGCAAGTTTGCCGTGGTACATGATGAGTGCCTGGTGGCTGTCAAGATTCAGTTCACGGCGCAGGTCGGGCACCTCGGTGCCGATTTGGCTGTCGCACACGCTGTCGCGCAGCACGATGCCACGGTCGGCATACTGCTTCTTGGCCTTACCCAGAAAGGCGTCGCGGGCCATCTCGGACGAGAACACGAAGCAGTCGATGGACTTGTACAGCTTGGTGTACATGTAGTTCTTCTTGGGCTTGTAAACGCCGTGGACGCTTACCACCACGCGTGTGTCGCGGTTCTCGCTGATGCGTCGTGCCATCACAGCCATGAAGGCATCCCTGAAACTGTGCACGTGGATGATGTTCTGCCCCTTGCGCAGCAGGCGTGCAAAACGCACGGGCGAGTCGATGTCGGTCACGCCCTTGAGCGGGAGGATGGAGACGGGGATTTCCAGGCGCCGGTATTGCTTGAGCACGACAGGGCGCTTGCGGCAGACGACTTCGACATAGAAGTCCGGGTCGTTGCGCAGTCGGTCCACCAGGTCATAGGTATATTGCTCTGCACCGGTCCAGTGCTTGTTGGAAACGATATGAAAAACGTTAATCATCTTTTTTAATGTTCGCAAGTTGAGGCTTGCTCACGTGTAAGGTGTAAAGTGTATGGATGTATAGGTTAATAAAAGTGGCGATGGTGGTATGTCTTTGCCATCATCGCCACAAAGGTATAAAGAATTTCTTAAATCTCCCCTACCCCATTACTCTTTCTTGCCGTCGGAGCCGAAGAGTTCCTTGATGCCACCGATGGAGCCGAGCAGGTTCGTGGCCTCGTAAGGCAGGTAAACCGTCTTGGTCTTGTCGCCGCTGGCAACGGTGTCGAGCATCTGGATATACTTCTGGGCCAGCAGGTAGTTGGCGGGATTGGTGCTCTGCCCTACTGCCTGGGTAATCTTGTCGATGGCGATAGCCTCGGCCTCGGCTTTGCGGATGCGTGCCTGGGCTTCACCTTCGGCGCGCAGGATCTCGGTCTGCTTGTCGGCCTCGGCTTGGTTGATGCGGGCGGTCTTCTGACCCTCGGACTGGAGAATGGCGGCCTGTTTCTGACCCTCGCTGGTCAAAATGGTAGCACGCTTGTTACGCTCGGCCTGCATCTGCTTCTCCATGGCCTGCAGTACGGTTTGCGGCGGCTGGATGTCCTGCAGCTCGACGCGGTTCACCTTGATACCCCACTTGTTGGTGGCGTCGTCGAGGACGGCGCGCAGCTTGCTGTTAATGGTGTCGCGCGAGGTCAGCGTCTGGTCCAGCTCGAGTTCACCGATGATGTTACGCAGCGTGGTCTGCGTCAGCTTCTCGATAGCGTTGGGCAGGTTGTTGATTTCATACACAGCCTTGAAGGGGTCCATGATCTGGAAATACAGCAAGGCGTTAATCTGTGTCATAACGTTATCCTTGGTAATCACGTTCTGCTTGTCGAAGTCATAGACCTGTTCGCGCAGGTCGATGACCGTCGTGGTGCGATAGCGGCCGTGCTCATAGGCGACGATGCTCTTGGCGCGGTCGATGAACGGGATGATGATGTTGATACCGGGCTTGAGCGTAGCATAGTACTTACCCAGGCGCTCGATGATTTTGGTCTCGCTCTGCGGGATGATGACGAGCGAATTCTTTACCAGAACCAATGCCAGTAAAATCAGGACGATGAGGAAAATGGAAAGTGGTGTCATAGCTATAAAGTTTTAAATGGTTGTTAATATCAGTTGAAAATTGGCAATTTAGTCGATGGGTTCGACAGTGACGATGATGCTGTCCATCCTGGTGACACGCACGCGGGTCCCCTTCTTGATGGCGATGCCGTCAACACTGCGGGCTTTCCAGTCGTCGCCGTCGATGGCAACGCGGCCATAGCCGTTGGCCTCGATGGGCTCACTCACACGACCGATTTGGCCAATCATGGCCTCGGCGTTGCTCAGACGCTCGCGGTGAGGATTGTGCAGTTTCCTGATGAGTGCGGGACGCACCAGAAACAGACTCAGGGCCGACACGACGGCAAAAGCGATAATCTGCCAGGTCAGTGACAATCCGCAGCCGGCAAGGAGTGAACTTGCTGCGGCGCCGATGGCAAAGCACAGGATGAAGAAATCACCCGATGATAATTCTAGAATGAGGCATACAATGGAGATGATAATCCACAGGAGCCATAGATTGGTTGTGAAAAACTCGATCATAGTTGTAGCGTTTTAGTTGTTGTTGTATGTTGTTTGTTTTTTAGTCTCACCCCTTAGACGCAGCACTACATCAAAAAACTACATTTTTGGCAAAAAAAATCAAAAAAAATTTTAGCCGTCCCACCCGAAGGATAAAACCAGGTTGATTCTCCTCTTTATAGTGTCACTCATGTGACATCTCCATTGAGTGGCAGTACGATTATTAAATGAACATTTTTTGTGCCAGAATCCGTTAAAAATAGCCGTGTCGTTATCCTGATGAGCTGGAATTTTGAATTCTCAAGCGGTTAAAATGCCGTTTTTGGCTGTTTTTCAGTCGTTTTGGCGTTTTTTGCATCCAGTTCAGATAAATCAGAAAGAGACGTGCTGGAGCAGAATTGCCCTGCCCTACTCTATTATGTTGCCAATTTGGGCTCTTGAGAGCAAATCTTGCCCTGATAAGTTTGTTTTTCCAATTTTTTTGGCTATCTTTGTATCCCATTTTTCAAAATCTATAGTTATGACCGAAATCAATTACATGACTCAGGGTAATGTCACGTTACCTGCCCTCAACGAGGCTGCAGTTCTCGACTGGATTGTCAAGGTGGTACAGCGACATGGACAGCGCGTGGGGTGCTTGACCTATGTCTTCTGTGACGATGAGTATATCCTTGTGACCAACCGTGAATTCCTCGGTCACGACTTTTATACCGATATCATCACCTTTGATTACACCAATTCGCGGCACATTGCCGGCGACATGGTCATCTCGCTCGACACCGTCAGCAGCAATGCCGAAATGCTGGGTGTCGCCTACGAGAAGGAACTGATGCGTGTGATGATTCACGGCGTGCTGCACCTGTGCGGCATCAATGACAAGGGTCCTGGCGAGCGCGAAATCATGGAACAATTCGAGGACGAAGCGCTTGCCATACTTCCTGATGATGTATTCAAGAAATGAGAAACGACTATGATGTCATCGTGGTGGGTGCCGGCCATGCCGGTTGTGAGGCGGCAAGTGCCGCCGCACGGCTTGGTTCACGCACGTTGCTCATCACTATCGACATGAACAAGATAGCGCAGATGAGCTGCAACCCGGCGGTGGGTGGCATCGCCAAGGGGCAGATTGTGCGTGAAATTGACGCCTTGGGCGGCCAAATGGGCATTGTGACTGACCGTAGCAGCATCCAGTTCAGGATGCTCAACCGCAGCAAGGGACCCGCCATGTGGAGTCCGCGTTCACAGAGCGACCGCCAGCAGTTCATCCTTGAGTGGCGCAAAGTCCTCGAAAACACCCCAAATCTCTATATGTGGCAGGATTCAGTCGATGAATTCGTTATTGAGGGTGGGGTAGTCAAGGGTGTGAAAACCGCCTTAGGCATGACTTTTACGGCCCAGGCAGTGGTGCTGACTGCAGGCACTTTCCTCAATGGTTTGATGCACGTGGGACGCGTTCAGACGCCTGGAGGACGTGTCGCTGAACCACCCGCTAGGGGGATTACGGAACAGCTGCAGTCGCTCGGTTTCACCGTTGGACGCATGAAGACCGGTACACCACCGCGTTTAGATGAGCGCTCCATTGATTTCTCGCAGTGTATCCGTCAGGATGGTGAGGATGATTTCCATCATTTTTCCTATCTCCCGGATGTCGCTTCTAAGTTGCCCCAACGTCCCTGCTGGATTGTGCATACCAACGAAAAAGTGCATGAAGTGCTGCAGAAGGGACTGCCTGAATCACCGCTCTATAATGGACAAATCACCAGCATCGGTCCCCGTTATTGCCCCAGTATCGAGACCAAAATAGTCACTTTTGCCGACAAGACATCCCATCAGCTTTTCATCGAGCCTGAGGGTGCCGATACCCATGAAATGTACCTGAACGGCTTCTCGTCATCGTTGCCATGGGAGATTCAGTTCGAGGCTTTGCGACACATTCCGGCACTGGAAAACGTGCATGCTTTCCGTCCCGGTTATGCCATCGAATATGACTTCTTTGACCCCACGCAGTTGACGCATACCTTGGAGTCCAAGTTGGTCAAGAACCTCTTCTTGGCAGGACAGGTCAACGGAACGACTGGCTATGAGGAAGCGGCAGGGCAGGGGCTTGTGGCAGGTATCAATGCGCACCAGAATGTGATTGGGGGAGGACCCTTCACACTGGCCCGCAACGAGGCTTACATCGGCGTGCTGATTGACGACCTGGTGACCTGTGGTGTCGATGAACCTTACCGCATGTTCACCTCGCGCGCCGAGCACCGCATCCTGCTGCGTCAAGACGATGCTGATATGCGCCTGACCGAAAAAGGTTACCGGCTGGGATTGGCTACCAAGGAACGCTATGACCTGATGCTCTCAAAACGCCAACAGATGGATGAACTGGTGTCGTTCTGCCGGGAATTTACGGTCAAGACCGCTGTCATCAATCCCGTGTTGGAGTCCTTGGGGCTGCAACCCTTATCACAGGGACAGCGACTGCATGACCTCTTGCTGAGGCCTCAGCTCAATGTGAGAATGCTTGCTCAGGTATTACCCGAGTTCCAAGCCAGGTTGGATGCGCTTGAGGACGCACGTCGTGAAGAAATCATCGAGGCTGCCGAAATCTCGATTAAGTACCGAGGGTACATCGAGCGTGAGACGCTCATCGCCGACCGCGTCGCTCGACTCGACAATGTCACCCTCAAGGGGAAGTTTGACTACTCGCAGATTCACCAGATTTCGACCGAAGCTCGACAGAAACTTCAGGCCATCGACCCCGAGACGGTGGGGCAGGCGTCCCGCATTCCTGGCGTTTCGCCCAGTGATATCAATATTCTGCTCGTGTTATTGGGCAGATAAACGTTCCACGTGAAACAATATTAACATAAAATACTGATTTACAATGAATAAGCAAGAAATTGAACGCGTTAAAAGCGTTGTGCGCAACATTCCTGACTTTCCCGTTCCAGGCATCCAGTTCAAGGACCTGACGACCGCTTTTAAGGACCCTGAGGCACTCCAAATCATGACCCGTGCCATGACTGAGCAGTATTGTGACAAGGGCGTGACCAAGGTCGTTGGCATTGAGGCGCGAGGCTTCATTGGCGGTGCAATCCTCGCCACGCAGTTGGGCGCAGGTTTCGTGCCCCTGCGCAAGCCTGGCAAGTTGCCCGCAGAGGTTATCCAGAAGTCCTATACCAAGGAGTATGGCACTGACACCATCGAAATCCATAAGGATGCCATCACTCCTGACGATGTGGTGGTTATCCATGACGACCTCCTGGCCACGGGTGGCACCATGCTGGCGGCTTATGAGTTGGTGAAGTCGATGAATCCCAAGAAGGTTTACATCAGCTTTATCTGTGACCTTGCCGACCTCAACGGTCGCGATGTCTTTCCGCCCGAGGTGGAAATCACCTCGCTGTTCACCTTCTGATAGACCCTATAGCTTCTATAGTGTCTATAGCATCTATATCATAGTCGATGACCGATGAGTTGAAGTTGAAATTGTCGCTGCTTCCCGACGATCCGGGCGTTTACCGCTACCGCAATCGGGAGGGCACCATTATCTATGTGGGCAAGGCCAAGAACCTGAAGCGCCGCGTCAATTCCTACTTTAACCGTGAGCATGAGTCGGTGCGCACCACCATGCTTGTGCGCAACATCGCCGACCTGGAATATACCGTCGTCAATACCGAGGAGGAGGCGCTCGACCTCGAGAATGCCCTCATCAAGGAATATCAGCCGCGCTACAATGTCCTGCTCAAGGACGACAAGAGCTATCCCTGGATATGCATCTCGGGCGGTCTTTATCCGCGTGTCTATATCACTCGCGATGCCCGTTCCAAGGGTGACCGCTTCTATGGGCCGTATCCCCGTGCCGAAGTCGCTAAGGTGCTCATTGACACCATGCGGCAGATATATCCGCTGCGCACTTGCCGCCTGAATGTTTCACGTGAAACCATCGATGCAGGCAAGCACCGCCTGTGCCTGCAGTACCACATCCACCGTTGTGAGGGATGCTGCAAGGGCTTGGTGTCGCCTGAGCAATATGGCGAATATATCGCCGAAATCAGGCAGATTCTCAACGGCGACACCCACGTGCTGATGGATGTGCTGATGCAGCAGATGCAACAGTTGGCCAGTGAGTTGCGCTTTGAGGAGGCTGAGCTCGTCAAACGACGCTACAAACTGCTGGAGAACGTGCGGCGGCGTTCGGTCATCGTCAGCCCAACGGTCCACAACATCGATGTCTTCGGGCTGCTGCGCGATGACGATGCCGCCTGGGTCAGCTTTATGCACGTGCGGGGTGGGGCAGTGGTGCAGTCCTTGACGCTGGAATATCGCCTCTCGACGCACGACGAGACCGATGACGAAATCATGTCGATGGCGATTGCCGAGGTGCGCCAGTGCTTTGCCGAGACTTATCGCCGTGACCGTGTCACCGAGGTCGTTGTCAACGTCATCCCCGACGTGGAGTTTGCCGGACTCACGTTCATTATCCCGCAGCGTGGTGACAAGAAGAAATTGCTGGATATCGCCGTCAAGAATGCCACACAGAAGCGCACCGAACGCCTTCGCATGATGGAGAAGCTCAACCCTGAACAACGCACCACGCGCACCCTAACCACCATGCAGCGCGACCTGCGCATGACGGTGTTGCCGCGCCATGTCGAGTGCTTTGACAACAGCAACATCAGCGGCGCCAGTCCCGTAGCCTCATGCGTTGTGTTCCGCAACGCCAAACCGTCAAAGAAAGAATACCGCCATTTCAACATCAAGACTGTTGAGGGGGCCGACGATTTTGCCACCATGCGCGAGGTCGTCACCCGCCGTTACAGCCGCCTCGTTCAGGAAGGGCAGGAACTGCCGCAACTGCTTGTCGTCGATGGCGGTAAGGGGCAGGTGACGGCAGCCATCGAGGCGCTCAACGGCATTGGGCTGCATGGCGAAATCGCCGTTGTGGGCATTGCCAAACGCCTGAATGAAGTCTATTTCCCGGGCGATAGTGTGCCCCTGTATATCGACAAGAACAGCGAGACGCTGCACGTCATCCAGCGGCTGCGTGACGAGTCTCACCGTTTTGCCATCACCTTCCACCGCAAGCAGCGCAGCAAGGGGCAGCTGCACAGTGCCCTCGACGATATCCCTGGCATCGGCCCCAAGACGCGCGAAACGCTGCTCAAGCACTTCAAGTCACTCAAGCGCATCCGCGAGGCCTCCCAGGAGGAACTGGTTGCGGTAATTGGCCCTGCCAAGGCCGCAACCCTCATACAGAATCTTCAGGAGTGATGATGATGGCTGCATAAGGTTGCTTTTTGTATCTTTTTTTAGAAAAACCATCCATATCTGTTTATTGATTCGTTTTTTGTCATTAATTTTGCACTAGAGTAAAATAATGACATTAATGCTATTAATAAACTTCCAGATTATGTTGAGAAAAGAGTTTTTGACCCTGTTGATGCTCCTATGTTGCGGCATCGCAGCTGTGGCTATGCCTGCCAAGCCAGGCTGGCACACCATCAAGCAGAGTGACGGCACTATCCTGAAGGTTCAGGCCGTGGGTAACGCCTTTAACAATGCCATCCTGACCAGCGACGGATTGACGGTCGCAAAAGGCAAGGATGGCGACTTTTATTATACCTCCTCGTTGACGGGACTCACCGCCGTGCGTGCCCATGAGGTTGGTGAGCGCAGCGCCAGTGAGAATGCCTTTGTCAATGCACAGCGCGGAAATCTGAAAATGACCTATAAGTCCTACCAGCGTCAATCGCAGCAACGGCCCATGTTCAGTGTCGGCGGCAGCAATGAGGAGTCTGGTGTTCCCGCTATCGGCAAGCGCCGCATCCCCATCATTCTGGTGGAGTTCAAGGACAAAAAGTTCAACAACTCGCGTCAGGACATCATCGATGCGATGCTGACCGGCAACGAGAGCGTTGGCCAGTACTTCCGTGACCAGTCCAACGGCTTGTATGAGCCTGAATTTGACGTGTATGGCATCTACTCCCTGTCTCAGACCCGCCAGTACTACGGCGGCAATCGCAATGGTTCGGATAAAGGCCTTGGCGCAATGGTAAGCGAGGCGGTCGAGATGGCGTCGAGTGACGGTGTGTCGTTTTCCCCTTATGACACCAATAGCGACGACTACTGTGACGTGGTTATCGTCATATATGCCGGTGTCGGTGAGGCTCAGGCCTCAACGACGCATCCCGAGGCCATTTGGCCCTGCAACTGGGACCTCTACTCGGCATCTTACTATGGTTTTGGCGGTAATGGCGCATTCCGCCCCAAAAACGGGGACCCGATTGTAAATACCTTTGCTGTTTTCAATGAGTTGTACGGTGATAATGACAACGGCTCAACGATTGACGGTATCGGCACGTTTACCCATGAGTTTGGCCACTGCCTGGGCTTGCCCGACATGTATGACACAGCAAATGGCGGTCATTACGGTATGGGCGACTGGGACATCATGTGCATGGGATGTTACAACAATGACGGTTTCACTCCGCCAGGCTATAGTGCCTATGAGAAGGTGTTCATGGGATGGATTGACTACATCACTCCACGTCCAGGCACCTACTTCACCTTGCCTGCCATGAACCTGAAGAATGCTGCTACCGATAAGGCAGTGTGCATCAAGAGCGACTTGAACCAGAACGAGTATTTCATCTTTGAGAACCGCAAGAAGCAGGGTTGGGACCGTTATATGCCTGCCGAGGGCATCATGGTGACCCATGTCACTTATAGTGCTGACCGTTGGGCTGGTAATACGGTAAACAACGAGAACATCCAGCTGTTGCAGCTTGTCAATGCAGACAACAGTTGGTCATACTATGACGAAACTGGTGACCTGTGGCCTCAGGGCAATAAGCGTGACCTGACCGACAATTCCACGCCTGCCACCAAACTCTTTATGAGAGCCAATGGCAGCATCGTCAGCAGTGCAGGTTCACTGGGCAAGCCTGTGACCGAAATGGTCATTAATCCTGATGGTACGGCCAGTTTCTGGTACATGAAGAACTCTGCGACCAGTCCTGTCATCTCAGTCTCCACCGATCTCCTCGATTGTGGTGAAGTGATGATGAATACGACAGGTACCGCAACATTCAATGTTATCGGTGTGGCCATGACGGGCGATGTGACCCTCACGGTCAACGATGCCAATGGTGTGTTTGCTGTCAATCCGACGGTTATCAGTGCCGCCGAAATCACCAACGGCACCACTGTTACAGTGACTTTTGACCCTGTGGCACTTCAGGAATATAACGCTACGTTGACCTTGAGCAGCAATGGTGCTGAGGATGTCGTTGTAGCACTTACGGGTAAGGGTAGACTTGAGGGTTACACCCCGGTAATGCTGCCTGCCGATAGTGCTTACATCAACCTGACCACGTTCCGTGCTGACTGGACTGACCAGACTCCAGCTGAGAATGTATTAAGCTATACGCTGGAAGTAGCTCCCAAGCCCAGCTCTGAACTGCTTGAGACGGCCGACTTCACGGGAGTACCCAATGCTGTAGAAAACGGTTATCTGGTTGATATCAGTGAGAATACTGAGGGCTACTTGCCCGATGGCTGGTCGGCAATGTCCTATCTCGCTGCCTATGGCGGATCACTGATTATGGCCTACAGCGGCTCAATCATGACCCCGACCTATGACATGAATGGTTATGATAAGGTTACTGTGATTGTCAAGGCCGCAGCTTACGGAAACAATAGTGCCACCATGAGAGTATCTACCGGCTCCGATTATCAGGATTTGTCGTTGACGGGTGATTTCACCGAATACACTATTGTGTTGGACTGCAATGCCTTGGATGCTGTTAAGCTTGCCAATGCTGGCAATAACACCTATTCCAGTGTCAAGGGCGTTACGGTCTATGCCGGTGAGCTGACCACCAGTCTTCGTGCTACTGAAACTGGTGATGAGACCTCTCGTCTCATTACGGGCATCACCGATATGTTCTATACTGTCGAAGGCCTCCTTGCCGAGGGCACCTTTATCTACAGGGTGAAAACACAGTACATCGATGGCACTGAGAGCGCATGGAGCAACAAACAACAAGTGACATTGTTTGAGAACGGTCACGGCTTTGAGCCTGGTGACGTTGACCACGATGGAAGCTTAACCATTGCTGATGTGACAAGACTTATTGACTACGTTCTGAATGAACAAAGCCTGTGCACTATCTGTGCCGATGTGGATCAAGACGGCGAAGTTACCATCAACGACATCACTGCCTTGATTGACCTCATTCTGAATTAGAATACCTGTTGATGGTATAATCGATAGAAAGTTAAGATGTGGCGGCAGGGTATAGACCTTGTCGTCACATCAGTTTTGGGTATAATGTCGGAATCAGTGGTTGAACACACCGTGGGCGAGATAGCTGCGGTAGAGGATGGTCTGGATGATGCCGCGCAGGGCGAGGAAACTCAGATAGGCTATCCACAGGCGGTTGTTGCCCCATTCGGTCGGCGTGAGCCAGTAGATGACAAAGAACAATGACCAGGCGATGCCCGCGCTGATAAGCATGCCCATGGAGCGCGTTAGGCTGATGAACACGCCATCCCAAACAAAGGCCGCCATGCCCGCTGCGGGAATCAGGGCGCACCACACGCGATAGTCCATCGCTGCCTCGATGACGCTCTGCTGGTCGGTCAGCAGCCAGAAGGCGATGCGGGGAAAGGAGTAAACCAGCGTGAAAACGGCGGCGACAGCCAGTCCCCAGCCGAAGAGCAGGCGCACGCAGCGCTTCATGCGGGCCATGTCACCCATGCCGTAATATTTGCCTACGACTGCTTCACCGGCAAAGGCGATGCCGTCCATAAAGTGGCTGTAGAGGGTAAATAGCTGCAGGATGAGGGCGTTAACGGCAAGGATGAGGTCGCCGCTGCGGGCTCCGATAGAGACAAATGCCAGGCTAACGGTCATCAGCAGGAAACTGCGCACAAAGATATCGCGGCTCACCTTGAAGTAGCGACCTGCGCCCTTGAAACGCCACACGCGGCGCCAGTCCAGCATGCCGTTCAGGCGTGGAAACTTGTGCTGAACCGTCAGCGATGCATAGAGCAATCCCAGCCATTCGCCCCCCATAGTACCCACGGCGATGCCCACAAAGCCCATATCGAACAGATAGACGCAGACGAGGCTTGCCACGATATTAAAGACGTTGGTCATGATGGATATCCACATCGCGCTCTTGGAATCCTGCATGCCCAGGAGCCATCCCTTGAATGCCATCATCACCAGCACGGGCGGCACGCCCCAGATGCAGATGGTGAAGTAGGTAATGGCCAGCGAGGTGACATCGGGAGAGGGGCCGATAATCCACAGCAGCAGTTGGCGGATGGGCCATTGCAGCACGATGATGATGGCAGAGATGAGTGCCGCCAGTGCAGTGGACTCGCCCAGCAGCTTGGCGCTCTCCTTGAAGTCGCCGCTGCCATAGGTCTGTGCGGTCATGCCCGAGGTGCTCATGCGCAGGAATCCGAAGTTCCAATACACCAGGTTGAACATCATCGCACCCACCGCCACGGCGCCGATAAACACCTTGTCACCCAGGTGCCCGGCAATGGCGGTATCCACCAGCCCCAATAACGGGACAGTGATATTGGCGACAATCGCAGGCAGTGCAATTTTCAGGATTTCGCGGTTCATGGCTTCACAGGCAGTGTGGTTTCTCGTCGGGAAGATGGGTGCTTAATATGCGTAATGATTTGGGATATAGGTTGTTGGCTCGATTCCCCAGGTTGTTGGCAAAGCCCAGCACGGCTCCCTCATGGGCGACGAGAACATAACCACGCGGACCGTCAATGCTGATGCTCTCGCCGCGCAGGTAACGCAGTGCGCTGGGGTAGTCCACCTCGCACATTGGGAAGGCATCGGCGGACCTTGCCAATGACATCGCCAGGGCGTGATGCGGCACCGTTTTGCGTCCCATCAACGTCGCCATCTCCACGCCGGCATGCAACACGTTCAGTGTGGCACGCAGGGTTGCGACTTCGCTGCGGATGTCCTGTGGCACGGCAATGAAGAGGTCGCCTTGCTGGTCCATAATGAAGCCGTCGGGCGATGATAGCCACTTTTTGACGGTTTCATCGACTTTTTTTATGGTTTTTTCCTTGATTCGCGGCATCTGGCGCGTGCCGTTGCCCTCCTTGCGGAATGCGGCCATAAACAGACCCTCACCGTCCACACGATGGGGCATGAAGCGGTAGCAGTGGCAATCGCTGCCGATGGCAGGATGGATATTCCATGAAGGCTCTATGGGTATTTCAAGCGAGGTGGCGCCCAACTCGTTGACGATAAAGTCGGCCATATCCTCGTTTTCCTGACGGTTATAGGTGCAGGTGCTGTAGATGAGCAGTCCGCCGGGTCGCAGGGCTTGCCAGGCATCGGTGAGGATTTCACGTTGCCGCTGGGCGCACTGGGCGACTAGGGTAGGGGACCACTGGGCCACCGCCTCATCGTCCTTGCGCATCATGCCCTCGCCACTGCAGGGCACGTCGGCAGCGATGACGTCAAAGAAATGCGTCAGTTTGCTGAATTGTGCGGGGGCGTTGCTCGTCACCACGCAGCGTGGATTGCCCCAGCGGATGACGTTGTCGGCCAGCACGCGGGCGCGTGGCGGCACAATCTCGTTGGCGACCACCAGTGAGGGGGACGGCAGCGCCTGGATAGCGGCCGTGGTCTTGCCGCCGGGTGCAGCGCACAGGTCAAGGTAGCGCACGGGTTCGTGAACCAGGTGCTTGATGGCGTGGGCGATAAACATCGACGAGGCGTCCTGAACATAGTAGCGACCAGCATGCCAGTCGGTATCGAAGGTGAATACGGGCCTGTCGGCCAGATAAAGGCCCTGCTCGCACCAGGGGACACGGCGGACACCATCGGGCACCGACGCTCCACGGGCCTCGTTGACACGCACGGCAACGCTGGGTTCGGTTGTCGTGATGGCACTAGTCAGAGCTTCCCATTCATCGGGCAGCAGGTCTCGTAATTGCTCTATAAACGCCTCCGGTAAATTCATCGCTGCAAAAGTAGCACAATTGCCATAAATACCCGTTGGAATTATGGTTTTTTAAGGATTGAAAGTTTTGGTGAATGGGCAGTTTTTTGTAATTTTGTACGTTTTTAGACACCCCCGATTTTTGAGGGTATATATGTGAAAAAAACTTCATTTTTATGTCAGAAGAGAACAAATATATCGAAGAACAGGAAGAGAAGAATTATTCCGCGTCTAACATCCAGGTCCTCGAGGGTTTGGAGGCCGTTCGCAAGCGTCCGGCAATGTACATCGGCGACACCCACATCAAGGGTTTGCACCACCTGGTGAGCGAGGTCGTGGACAACTCTATCGACGAGGCACTGGCGGGTTTCTGTAACCGCATCGATGTGTTTATTGGCGAGGACAACAGCATCACCGTTCGCGATAACGGTCGCGGTATCCCCGTTGACGAGCACGAGAAGCTGCACAAGTCGGCACTTGAGGTCGTGATGACCGTGCTGCATGCCGGCGGTAAGTTCGACAAGGGCTCCTACAAGGTGTCTGGCGGTCTGCATGGCGTCGGCGTGAGCTGCGTGAACGCCTTGAGCGACTACCTGCGCGCCGAGGTGCGCCGTGGCGGCAAGGTCTATATGCAGGAGTACAGCCTGGGCAAGCCGACCAGTGAGGTCAAGATCATTGGTGACTGCAAGGAGGAAGAGCATGGCACGACCATCATTTTCCACCCCGATGCCAACATCTTCTCGACCACGGTCTATGAGTTCGACATCCTGTCAAAGCGTCTGCGCGACTTGGCTTACCTGAATGCCGGTGTAACGCTGAGCATCACCGACTTGCGTACCAAGGACGAGAACGGCAACTGCCACAGCGAGACCTACTACAGCGAGACCGGTCTTGACGAGTTCGTGCGCTACATCGACGGCAACAAGGAGGCGCTCATCCAGGACGTCATCCACATCAAGAGCAAGAAGGGCGACATCCCCGTTGAGGTCGCCATGACATACAATACCTCGTTTAACGAGAACATCTATTCGTTTGTCAACAACATCAACACCATCGAGGGCGGTACCCACCTGACGGGCTTCCGCCGTGGCCTCGGCTCGACCTTGAAGAAGTATGCCGAGGACAACAAGATGCTCGAGAAGGCCAAGGTGGAGATTAAGCCCGAGGACTTCCGCGAGGGCTTGACCGCCATCATTTCGGTCAAGGTGCTGGAACCCCAGTTCGAGGGACAGACCAAGACCAAACTCGGTAATACCGAGGTGATTGGCGCTGTTGAGACGTCGGTGCGCGATGCCCTGAACAACTACCTCGAGGAGCATCCCAACCAGGCCAAGACCGTCATCGAGAAGGTCATTCTCGCCGCTCAAGCACGTCATGCCGCACAGAACGCCCGCCTGAAGGTGCAGCGTAAGTCGCCGTTGGCTGGCGGTGGCCTGCCCGGTAAGTTGGCCGACTGCTCGTCGAAGGATCCCGCTGAGAGCGAGCTCTTCCTCGTCGAGGGTGACTCGGCAGGTGGCAGCGCCAAGCAGGGCCGTGACCGCAAGTTCCAGGCTATTCTGCCCCTGCGCGGTAAAATCCTCAACGTCGAGAAGGCGATGGACCACAAGGTGTTTGAGAGCGACTCGATTGTCACCATCTTCCGTGCCCTGGGCGTCACCATCGGCACCGAGGAGGACCCCAAGGAGGCCAACCTGAGCAAGCTGCGCTATCACCGCATCATCATCATGACCGATGCCGACGTCGATGGCGCGCACATCGACACCCTGCTGATGACCTTCTTCTTCCGCCGTATGCGACCCATCATCGAGAATGGCTACCTCTACATCGCCACGCCGCCCCTGTACCGTGCCCGCACCAAGAAGGGCAACCGCGAGGAGTACTGCTGGGACGAGACGCAGCTGCGCAAATTCATCGACGAGTATGCCGGTGGCAACGAGGACGGCGTGACCGTTCAGCGATTCAAAGGTCTGGGTGAGATGAACCCCGAGCAGCTGTGGGAGACCACCATGGATCCCAGCAACCGCCTGCTCAAGCGCGTCAACATCAGCGACGCCGCCGAGGCCGACCGCATCTTCTCGATGCTCATGGGCGAGGACGTTGACCCGCGCCGCAAGTTCATCGAGGAAAACGCCACCTACGCCACCATCGACACGTAATTCAAGTTCTGAAACCTTCAGAACTTGAAGATTAGAGATTAGAGAATAGAGATTAGTGAAGTAACCGCCTCTGGTTACGCGGGGCGTAATCCCCGCGCCGATATATATCTTCCACAACCCCGGCATTGCCCACCGCAACGCCGGGGTCTTTCTTTCGCTTTTTTCAAACAACAATGACAACGTTGAACAACACAAACAACAATTTTTTGTTGGCATCTGCGTCAATTGAATATCGGCGAATTTAACGAATTCATCGAATAAAATTGACATTATTGCGTTCTAACAACTGATAAATCTGAAAGTTCTGAGGGCATCCGCATTCTTTCGTCAAAGAGCAAAGTGGCTTTTTGTGTGATGCTACAATTAAACTAACGAGCGCTGGGGTGGGGGACCCTGGCGCTCGTTGTTTTTTGAACTTTAATAACTGGGTATTGAGCCTATTCGGGCTGCTGGGTTTGTTCGGGCTTGCCCTGGAGTTTGAAGGAGATGGGGATGGTGTACCATACGGCGACGGGTTTGCCGTCTTGGCGGCCGGGGATGAAGTTGGGCATTGTCTTGACCACGCGGACTGCCTCGGCATCAAGCTCGGGATCTACCGAACGGACAATCTTGACTTCTCCAATCTGTCCATCCTTCTCCACCACAAACTGCAGAATCACTCGGCCCTCGATATTGTTCTTGGCCGCACTGGGAGGATACTTGATGTTTTGTGACAGATACCTCATCATCGCTGCTTCGCCGCCGGGGAACTGCGGCATCTGCTCAACGGACTTATAGACCTGGTCGGATTCTGTTTTGTCCTGCTGATAGGCCACGACAACCAGTTCGGCTGTGTCGGTTTCGGGGTTGGCAAAAGCCAACAGGGCCAATGCTATCACGGGCACCGCAGCCAGCGCACGCAATTTATTCCATCGGCTGCTTTTGTTAATCGTCATCATACGGATTCGTTTTTTTAGAGATTGATAATTGAAACTATTTGCCATCGAGAATAGCTGGTCCCCGACGGACTTGCGTATCAGCAGCAACTGGTACTGCTTGACGTCGACGTTCTCGTTGATTACGGCCTCATCGGCCTCATACTCATGCACTTGCCTCAACTCACGGCACAGCAGCCAGGCAGCCGGATTCCACCACTGGAACAGGGTCACCAGGCTTGTGAATACCACATCGATGGAATGGCGCAGGTTGATGTGTGCCTGCTCGTGAATCAGGATTTCGCGCGGGTTGTCCCGATAGTCCTGCTCATTAATAACAATGTGGTTGAAGTAGCTGAAGGGTGACACGTTGCCAGGAACCACATGCAGGGTGATGCCGCCAGGCAGTGACTCGCTCCTTCCTTGCCTGAATATGCGGCGCAGGTTCCACTGGCTGTGCAGCAACCAAAACAGCACCGCAGCCATCCCGATGAAATAGAACGCATTAGCAATGTCCAGCACGCTCCACGAGTGTGCTGCCTGCACGGACTGACCAGCATCGGCTGGACCGACCAGCAACTCCTGAAGCACGATAATCGGGGCTGCAGTCTGCACTGGGCTGTCGAGCGTGACCTTAATCCACGGCAGCACTAGGGCGATGGCCATGACCATCAGCAACGCCACGCGGTTGAAGCGGTGAAAGGTCTCGCGGCTCAGCAGCAGCTTCCACACCAGGTAGAAGGCGATGAGGCAAATGCCCACTTTGATTTGATAGATAAGCAACATGGCGATTGGGAAGTTTTTACTGTTGGTTGTTCTGTTCCACTTCGCGAATGAGTTCCTTCAGGTCGTCGATGCTGACCTTTTCACTCTTGACAAGGGCCGAGACGGCGCTCAGGTAGGACTTGCCGAAGAACTTGTTGACCACATTGGTCAACGAGCCGCCGCGATACTCCTCGCGGCTGATGCGGGCAAAATACTGGAAGCAGCGGGCGGTAATTGCCTTGTGGCCCAGGAAGCCTTTCTCTTCCAATATCTTCATCAATGTGGCCAAGGTGTTCACATGGGGGCGGGGCTCGTCGTAGCAGGCTTGCAGTTCGCGCACCAGCATGGGGCCTTTGTCCCACATGTGCTCCATGATTTCCTCTTCTTTGTTTGTTAACTGTTTCATATTTCAATGGGCCTTTTTGAGTTTTACGACGCAAATTAACTAAATGTTTTAGTTATAAAACAAATTATTTTAGTTAATAAAACTAAAAATATTAGTTTTTTATGAAATTTTCAAAGTAGTCGGTAATGTGTATTAGAACACGAATGACCGTGAATTGGCCACGAATGGTCATCAATAATATTTTATTCATGTTCCATTCATGGCCATTGATGGCCATTCGTGTGAAGAAATTGTTTCTGGCTATTTAGTGTCTATTTGTTGCCCTTGGAGCGGTTGTGGTGCTTGCACAGCATCTGGCAGTTGGACTCGTTGGTGGCGCCTCCCTTGCTCCATGCCGTGACGTGGTCGGCATCCATCTCGGCAAGTTTCCAAATGCGGGTGCTGTTGCCGCCCTCTTGCAGCGCACAGTCGGGGCAGTTGCTCACGCCTTTTTGCTTGGCTTTCTCGGTCTGCTTGGCATAGACGCGGTTGATGGTCGCACGGTCAAACACGCGGATGTTCAACAGGCTAGCATCCTGCTCGCCGCCCAGGATGTACTCAAACACGCCCTTGTGGTTGGTCACATAGGGGTCGGCATACAGTTCATGCACACGCTTGGAGACGGCGTCCACATTGTAAGGCTTGTTGTGGTACTCCTCATAGAATCGCCCCCATTCCAGGCCGCGCATCTCGGGCAGCACATCCTTGAACACGCCTGAAGCCCAATCAATCACGGCATTGAAATAAACCTTGACTGGAGTGATGTCGGTATCTTGTCGATGCTTGCTCATGTAGGCATCCACATTATCCTGGCTTACCCATTGCAGGGCACGCTCAAGATAGTCCTGACGGTTGGCCGAGCCCTTGACATAGGCACTCCACTTTTGGATATTGGCGTTTTGTGAGTTGCTGAATTCTTCTTTAAGAGCGGTCACAAACGGTCCCGAATAGACGGCATTGAGTTTTTCCTGATTGTTCAAGTTCACGCCAGGGATGTTGACGGTTTGGAACCATTCCTTGATTTCACTCTCGGTGCCCTTGCAGATGTAGATGAGCAGACGGGTGTTGAGCACCTTGTCGCGGTCTTCCTCGTTGAGGCCGTCAATGTATTGCTGCATGCCGTTCTTGTCCTTGATGGCAAGTTTGTGGGTCACAAAGCGGCCCAGGCTCGTGATGCGCTGCTGCCCGTCAAGCACCTCATAATCGTCACCCACTTGGTTAAAGTACATAACCCCTAACGGATAACCTTTCAGTACCGAATCGATGACAGCGACATCCTTTTTGCCGTCGGCATAAATGTAGTTGCGTTGGTATTCGGGTTGGATGGTTAATTTTCCATTCATTCCAAACAGGCCCTTGCCCTCCAACTCGTTATAGATAAAGCCCTCGCAGATGTCGCGAACGGTAATATCAGTCCTTAATATCGCTTCCATATCGTCTTATTGTTTTTTGCGGATTAAAATTCTGGGATAAGTATTTTTAGGTACTCCATCAGTGATAATCACAGGTGTAGCGTTTAAATCACTGTAATTTGGATAATCTTCTTTAGTATATACTTTGCTTTTTAATGCTGGGTCCCCTGCTCCTCGCTTAGCCATTCCGATTATTACGAATTGTTCGGGGCAGTATTTGTCAAGAAATGAGATGGGTACTCCCATTGTTCCTTCATAATCACATGGAATAGCATCGGTATAAGGAACTTCGATTGCATCATAGTTATCGTAATGATAATAACTGTCTTTTCCTTTTAATTCCTTGTGTTTGCTAAATTTCAGATTATCAGACATCGTCATCAATGCTAATGGCTGATGTCGGCGACCATGGTCAATATTAGTAAACCAGATGGAAGGTACATTTTTCATTTTTACTCCATTGATCACTCTATCCACATCCTCGTATTTGGTCTCAAACCACATTCCGCCAGCCCATTCAGTTCTGCCAGACCAGAGCTTATTATCTTTGATAAGAGGAAAAACTTCTTTATATGTAACAGCATTCTTATTGCCTACAATTAAGAATTTTTTATCAACGTCCATAGCCCAGGCTAGGAATTGACGGAACAGAGAGAAAGGTGGGTTGGTAATGATAAAATCGGCTTGATCGCGCAAGTTGCAGATTTCCTGGCTGCGGAAGTCGCCGTCGCCCTCCAGGTATTGCCATTGCAGGTCCTCGACGTTGATTTTTCCATCCCCGGTCACGTCATGGTCAAGGATGAAGATTTTGCCGTGCGTCTTGCTCTTGTCGGCATCAAAGTGTGGTGCCTCCGTCTCGAACAGGGTGGGTACATAGCCAAATTTGTACCGCTTGCTCTCGGGGGCATAACTGGTGGAAATCAACTTTTTCAAGCCGAAATTTTCAAAGTTTTGGGCAAAATACTTGGTAAAGTTGCTCCACTCGGGGTCATCGCACGGCAATAGCACCGTCTTGCCACGGAACACATCTGGGTTATACTCAAGATAGGCCGAGATTTCTTTCTCAATATCATGGTATTGAGTATAGAACTCATCATTTTTGGCCTCCTTAGCCTTAGATAGACTTTCGTTTGCCATAAAGCATTAATAATGTTGTCGTTATTATTAATGCGCTGGGCCAATAAACAAAGCGTTCCTGCAAGCACCCCTATGGACACAGAAGGTGGACGAATCCCCGTCCAACGTTCAAGGTACTTGCAGGAAACCTAAACCAAAAGACTGGAAACGCCCACACAAGGTGAGCGTCACCATTATTCTTTTGGTTTGTTCTTCTACCTGCAAGTTTCTGAACGTTTGAATAATAGCCAACGCTAATTGTTATCCACGATGTCAAGCAGCGACAGTGGTCACTGCTCGAGGGCAAAGGTAATAATAAAAATCAAAATAGATAAGAAAAGAGAGAGAAAACCACGGCAACCGCACCAAAATGTGTCGCAAAAACACCCGGAGGGTGGCCTCTGAGTAACCCCGGGCAACGCAATTCGCTGAGTGATAGCGAAGTGGATTGCGTTACCCGGGGATAAGCATGCAACAATCCATGTCGCTGGAGGCGACCCCTTACTTGTCATCGACATTGGGGTCGCTGAAGGCGACCCGAGGAGATGGCCTCTATACCCCCAGTGAATCAGGTGCCCTCGCTCACGCTCGGTCGCCTGATTTACTGGGGGTTATTCAATGTGCCGCCCTTTGGGCGTCTGGACACACAGCATGACTTGTCGCACACAACCGATTTTGGTGCGGTTGCCCTGGGCGAAAACTGATGGGGTGAGAAGTTGGCATGGGATTTGCAGGTGTATGGTGGAATGAGTTTTGGTTAATAAAAAGAAAGGAGTAAAACTATGTCACTGTTTAGGGTAATATTATCGATTATCTTCCCGCCGCTGGCTGTGCTGGACAAGGGTTGTGGCTCGTTCTTGATTGTAACGATACTCACCTGCTGCGGCTGGATTCCGGGAGTGATTGGTGCCCTGGTGATTCTGAATAAGGAAACCACCGTCGTCAACTATCCCACTTACCCGACATACCCCACTCAGCGCTAACGATGCAGTCTGAATAAGGAAAAAAGTTTCTTCATAAAAGCATTATAGATACCATCAGGGACACTATTGGCCCACGGGCCTCTAGGTCCCTGATGTTGTTTTATCCCTTCTTTGCCATCTATGACCTACACCTTACTGATGATTACTCAATATAGGAAAGGTATTTAACACTACTTCTTTGGCATTAAATAATTATTGATAATACGCTCTTATCTTTTATTAGCGATTTTTCGATTTGATTGCAATCGGTTAAAGTAATGCTAGAATTGCAAATAAATCTTGCAATTTTCTTGCATTTTTCTTTGTTTTTTCAAAAAAATCTGTAATTTTGCAAAAACGGAAGATAATTGGCTAGTTCTTTATTGATATTGTTTAATCATTAAACAACAAACCAGTTGCTTTTTCATATAATTCAGTTATTTTAAACTTTCAAAATGTTATGATAGAAGAATTTTTTGATGAGAACCTGATTGACAATGATTACATTGAAGGTGGTTTAGATTCTTTTTCCCAAAATGCAGATTCTCTTTTTAAAACAATTAATGGAAAAAATGATAAAGAATTAAATGCTTGGTTGATATCTCAAGGAAATAATAAGATTGAGAAAGATCTTATTAGCATGATTTGTAATCAAGTGAATACAGAACATCGTCTGATGGCAGACTTTAAAGAGTCAGATTTTGATACTGATAAATGGATGGATCGACAAGTCAAGCAGTTGGTTCCTGATGCTACTGAAAAGGATATAGAAAGCGTTAAAAAAGCCATAGAGGAGAATCTTGAGAAAGCAATTGTCAAGGAAATTGGACAGTTTACAAATGAAGTGGATTCAATGGAATAATCAGGAGGCCAATAGTTATGAGTTATAGTAGATTAAATCAACTGGGTAATATCTATTCGGCAATAAACACTTTGCGTCGTTACAACAAGTATTTGTTATTCTCTATTGATGAAAAGTTTTTTGAGAATAAATTTATAGTTGAATATTTTGAAACTCCACTTGATGACGAAATTGAAACAAAAGTCGAGACTATCTTGAGTGTAGCAGCCATAATGACGGTAAGGTCTAATCCAAATATACCAGAAGATAAGAAACAACATGTGGCATTAATGAATGCCCGCTACTTGCGTGAGACGATGCGTTATGCAAAGTTAGAATACCATGCAACGGTAAAAGGCATTGTAACTGTTCAGGAATATAATCGGCGAAAGCGTGCTATACCGTTAGTTCAAATCGTAGCCAAATTAAGTGAAGCGAAAAAGTGTGCATTGACCGTATTAAGTCTTATTCGTATTATTAGCGGTTACAAGTGTTTTGCAGTAATTTATACCACAAGCAAACTCTTGTGGGAGATTCTTCCTATTGAAGTACGCAAATCACTCATTATGAACTCTAAGGAAATTTGCGATAATGCTTTAGGGACACTACATAATTACTACGAAGAAATGAAATCTACAGAGGTTGGAAGAGCTATTGGTTATGTGGTTTTGAAAACAGAAACTAAGATAAAATTACAAATACAACGACTTTGGGAAAAAGCCCAATACGAGTTGCAACAAACTGGATCACCTCAAGACAAATCACCTCAAGACAAATCACCTCAAGACAAGTTGCCTCAAGACAAGTTGCCTCAAGACAAAGATGAAACGAATACTCAGTTATTGTCCTAAATAGATTTTTAGATGGAGAAGGAGTTTAAGAATCAATTGATGACAGCGATTTTGAGTTGTCCTATCGTTTACATACCTCATTTCCACATTCAGTTTATTGAAGAGCAGTTGAGTAGAATCATTAGTCAAGAAAGTCCTCATAGGGTTTTTGATAATATCTCTCTAGAGAAAAATGTGATAGAATTTGATTGTGGACGTCAGAAAGTTGTTAGTTTTTCTGATAAGGAACTCCATGATGACTACAATAATTTTGGGGAAGTTCATTCATTGCTGGTTGAATTGGTTATGAATAAACTTTCGGTCCAACCAACCATTTTGTTACTAAAGAATTTCTCCATTCTTCATGATCCAAGAATCCAGAGCCTTTTGACGATGTTTGCCTTACGATATGAGAAGGAGGAATATAATCATTTCTCAACGATTATAATAGTATCCCCACAACCAGTAACAGCATTGCCTTGCGAAATAGAGAAATATATCACAGTCATCGATATCAAGGCTCCTGAGGAGATAGAAATTAATGAGCTTTTAAAAGAAGTAGTCCCAGAATCTCAGGATGAAAATGAAAAGAAAAAAGAAGAGTATTTAAGAAAGGAATTATGTCGTACTTTACATGGATTACAGAAGTATGAGATTAAGCAGATTTTAAAATCCACATTGGTGCGTACAGGAAACAGAATAACGGAAACGACTATTCGCTTGGCTTTAGAAGAGAAAAAAAGTATTGTGCGCAAATCGGGTATCATTGAGGTTATTGATGCAGATGAAGACTTTAGTAAGATTGGTGGTTTGGAAATCTTGAAGAGTGATTTAAAGCGAAAAGCAAAGATTTTCAATAATTTGAGTGAAGCCCAAAGAAATAAGGTGAGCATTCCAAAAGGCGTGTTGATTATTGGTATGCCTGGATGCGGTAAAACGATGATTGCAAAGTCTGTTGCTAATGAATTTGGAATGTCGTTGTTACGTTTGGATGTTAGCCGCCTCATGGGTAAATATGTAGGCGAAAGTGAGAATAATTTAAGACAGGCTCTTGCTACTGCCGAGGCTGCGCATCCATGTGTGCTATGGATAGATGAAATAGAGAAGGCTTTTGCTGGAAGCAACAGTCGTCATAATAATGATATGTTGGTCATGCGTTTGATGGGGCATTTTCTCACTTGGATGCAGGAACGCTCAACACCTGTTTTTATTGTTGCCACGGCGAATGATGTGATGCGCCCTGAATTTATGAGAAAAGGCCGTTTTGACGAGGTGTATTTTGTTGGTTTTCCCAATGACAAAGAGCGTGTAGATATATTAAAGAAAACGCTTAAACCATACCGTCAAATTCCTAATAGCATCTTTGTCATTAATTTCCCTGAATCTGATGAAGTGTGTCATGCGAGAATTGTCAAAGATATGAAAGGAGTGTACGGAGGTTTCTCTGGCGCGGAGATAAAATGTGTTGTTGATATGGTGATGGAGAAGAAGTTTGCAGAGTATTCTGACAAGACGGATTCTCCATCAAAGATACCTATTGATGAACAGGATTTTGCACGCGCTGTGGAGACGTTAAAAGATTCAGTTATGGCTAATCAGCATAGTGTTGATTATATTGAGAATCGAGAGCGTAAACGCCCAGAGGAATGGACCAATATCGAGCGCATTATTGAAATGCAGAATAAGTACAAATTTAAAGATGCCTCTGAAAAGGTTTCTGAAAAACCAGGATTTCTTCCGGCCAAAAAAAGAAGAAGAACGTTTAAAAAGTGGTTTCATTAGTGAATTGCTTGATTTGTATGCTGGTAGAAACTTATATATTTTGGTTTAAGGCAATTTCAGCATGAAGGATTTGATTATAATATAGCATCAATTAAACGAGATGAAGACAGTTCTATATATCAATAATGAGTATTGCTTGGATATCGAGGAGTTGAAAGAGTATTTCTCAAGTATGTCAGATAAAGGTTCTCAATTGCGCAAAGACTTGATATCAGCTTATAAAGATGGAATACTCAAAGATTGGCTATCCGAAGGTGGTACCAAAGAAAAGAGGATTCTTCAAAAGCTTGAAAACCATTTGCCTTATGAAGATGAGGATAAACTTTGGGAAGAATTAAAAGTGGTTTTCATGGAAGAGGAGAACGATAGAAACGCGTCAAGTTCACAAGATAGCCAAGAAAAGTCAGCAAGTAAAGAACAGCGTAAACAACAAAAGAAGCAAGAAAAGAAAAAACACATCAAGACTGTTGAATCCAAAAAAGTGAAGCTGCCATTTGTTGGAGGTCCAGTACAGTCAGCAACTGAAGAATTTGCAGTTAATGGTGTGGAATTCAAGATGGTTTATGTTTATGGCGGCACGTTTATGATGGGAGCTACTGACGAGCAGGTTATTGAAGCTCAAGATGATGAAAAGCCTATTCACGAAGTGGTTTTATCAAATTACTGGATTGGTGAGACTCAAGTAACTCAAGCCTTGTGGGAAGCCGTGATGGGTGATAATCCTAGCGTTTTTTATGGTGAAACAGACCTACCTGTCGAAAGTGTTTCTTGGAATGATTGTAAGACGTTTATTACTAAACTGAACGAAATAACTGGCAAGACTTTTCGCCTGCCCACAGAAGCGGAATGGGAATTTGCAGCCCGAGGAGGTAATAGCAGCAAAGGGTTTAAATATGCTGGCAGCAATGAGGTTGCTTATGTGGCATGGTACAGAGGCAATGCGGATGGCAGGACGCATAGGGTTGCCAGCGGCACTCCAAATGAATTGGGCTTGTATGATATGAGCGGAAATGTCTGGGAGTGGTGTGAGGACAAATATGACTCTGAAGGTTATGTTGATGTAGATACAGGTCATTCCAATAAACGCGCTAGCCGTGGCGGTAGTTGGGGCAGTCGTGACAGTAGTTGTCGAGTATCACGCCGGTATGGTTGGAATCCATCGGATACCGGTGGACATCTTGGACTACGCTTAGCCCTTACGCCCGATCTTTAAACAAATCTTTGAAACATAGAGAGGGCGGAATTAGACGCTATGTGCCCTGTTTGCTAATAGCTGTCCTGCAAACTTTCAATAGCAGCGCGGGTAGGTGCTAAAAGAATTGTAATTGAATCCAAGAATAACTGTGTGTTCTTGGCGCGTGATTCAGCAAGATGAACTTCGATTGTTAAAAAACGTGAATGAAGGTGGAAAAATTTGTCAGTTCGGCAAGTTGCCGTAACTTTGCATAAAAATTGAATATAATTACCTTTTTTGGGGGTTCGATTTTGCTGAAAACTTGTCTAAAAAGTTTAACCTAAATAATTGATATACAATGGAATTACCATTTGCTGAATCTTGGAAAATCAAGATGATTGAGCCGCTTCGCAAGAGCACCCGTGCCGAGCGCGAACAGTGGCTCAAGGAGGCTCACAACAACGTGTTTATGCTCAAGGCTGAGCAGGTTTACATTGATTGCCTGACCGATTCCGGTACTGGCGCTATGAGCGACCGTCAGTGGTCCGAGCTGATGCTGGGTGACGAGAGTTACGCCGGTGCCACCTCGTTCTACAAGTTTGAGAGCGTTGTACAACGCATCTTCGGCTTCAAGTATGTCATCCCCACCCACCAGGGTCGTGCCGCGGAGAACGTGCTGTTCTCCTATCTGGTGAAGGAAGGCAACGTGATCCCCGGCAATGCCCACTTCGACACCACCAAGGGTCACATCGAGGCCCGCAAGGCCAAGGCCATCGACGTCACCATCGACGAGGCCAAGGACACGCAGCTCGAGCTCCCCTTCAAGGGCAACGTATCGCTGGAGAAGCTTGAGAAGGTGCTTGAGGAGAACAAGGGCAACGTCCCCTTCATGGTTCTCACCGTTACCAACAACACCGTTGGCGGTCAGCCCGTGTCGATGCAGAACATCAAGGATACCTGCGAACTGTGCCACAAGTATGGTGTGCCCGTCGTGATGGACAGCGCCCGCTTTGCCGAGAACTCCTATTTCATCAAGACCCGTGAGGAGGGCTACGCCGACAAGACCATCAAGGAGATTGCCCGCGAGATGTACTCCTACGTTGACGCCATGACGATGTCGGCCAAGAAGGACGGCCTCGTGAACATGGGCGGTTTCATCGCTACCAACAACCAGGACTGGTACGAGGGCGCTAAGCTGTTCTGCATCCCCTTCGAGGGCTTCCTGACCTATGGTGGTCTGAACGGCCGCGACCTGAACGCTCTGGCAGTCGGTCTTGACGAGAACACCGAGTTTGACATGCTCGAGACCCGTATCCACCAGGTTCAGTACCTCGCCAGCAAGCTTGACGAGTATGGCATTCCTTATCAGCGCCCCGTGGGTGGTCACGCCCTGTTCATCGACGCTGACAAGGTGCTGTGCAACGTTCCCAAGGAAGAGTTCCCCGCTCAGACGCTGACCTGCGAGCTCTATCTGGAGGCAGGTATCCGCGGTTGCGAAATCGGCTACATCCTGGCCGACCGTGACCCCGTGACCCGTGAGAACCGCTTCGGCGGCCTCGACCTGCTGCGCCTGTGCATCGCCCGTCGCGTGTACACTGACAACCACATGAACGTGATTGCCGCTGCGCTGAAGAACGTCTATGACCGTCGCAACGAGATTACGCGCGGTGTTGCCATCGAGTGGGAAGCACCCCTGATGCGCCACTTCACCGTGAAGCTCAAACGACTGGGTTAAGATAAAACCCCTATACCATTAACTGACCTTTATTCAACGGCGGGGCAATCCCCGCCGTTGATTTCATTTTCCTGAGGGGTGCATCATGCCCTTTAATGACGAACAATGCAATAGAATTGGTTTCGGATTTTGAAATAATTACTATATTTGCAGAGTGAATCGCATTGATTATGATGAAGCGCGTGCGTGGTATCATATTGTTTCTTCTAGTCTTGACAATGGTTTTGCCAGGGAATGCCCTCACGCCACCCCGAGAACACAGCAAGTGGATTAAGCTGTCCACCGATGAACTGTTAGACATGGCCAAACGCGACATTGCAAACGGGGGCAGCAAGGATACTGCACTGATGTGTTACACGATTATCTCCAATCGCTATGAGCAATCCATGGCAGCCAAACAGAAGGGGCAGTGCATGGAAGCAACGATGAGGTTATGGTCGATATATTTCTATGATTTCTATGACTATCCCAAATGTTTTGACTGTCTTACTCGTGCCCGTGAGATTTCCAACGATACGGGTCTTGAAGACGCCAACATCTACCTGGGATTCGGATGTATGTATCAGACCCTGTCGGAGGAATGCAACAACTATGAACTGGGCACTACTGCCCTGGAGTATTACTGTCATGCTCTCGAGGTCGCGTTAAGGACACACAACGAGGAACACATCGACATGGCATCGACTAACATGGTTGCCATGGCGCATGTACAGGGTGGACTGACCCAGATAGAGTCCATCTGGCGACAATACCTGCAACTGCCTGATGACAACGAGACCTGGATTCTGCGGCGCTATAACAAGCTGCTCTATCAGGCGTTCCACAGTGTGGAGCAAAACCAATACTCCCAAGCTATCGACATTCACCGTCAACAATTGGCATTGATTGATACAACACGCTATTCACGTCTGATTTACTTCACACATGTTGAAATTGCCAAAGTCTATGCCATGCAGAGCAACTACCGTGAAGCCATCAATGCGCTCAAGAAGTCGGAAAAAATCGCCGTTGACCTTGAGATGAAAGACTGCAAACTCGAGGTGTACGGCATGTTGTCCCAATATTTTGAGCGCATGGGAGACCACTCCACGCATGAGTATTATTACAATCAATACAATTTGCTCAAGGACACCTTGACCAACTATCAGCAGCTCACTGCTGTGAGCAAAATGGAATTCCGTAACGAGCTAAAGGATATGGAAGAGGAGATGACCGAAATCAAGCACCATCGCGAGGTGATGAGCGTTGTCATCCTCATCTCATTGGCCTTCCTGCTGCTATTGTTGGTGATGCTCTACCTCGTGTATAAGAAAAACGGCCAATTGATGCGCTCCAACAAATTGTTGTACCAGAAGAATGTGGAAATGCTGCGTGCCGATGAGGAAGAGCGGAGGATGCGCCGGCAGCTTCACGACAAGGGAATGTCAGCACCAGAGCCTGTCTTGTCCGAAGATAACCCGGTCGAGGATAAGGTCACCTGTAATGCCCTTGAGGGCGAAGGCGATGAGAATGGCGATGATGCCGTAGTGAAGTACAAGAGCAGCCACCTCACCGACGACAACAAGCAGAAGTTGCTGGAGCACATTTTGGAGGTCATGGATAATGATCCGGAGATTTTCTCGCCTGACTTTTCGCTTGAGCGCCTGGCATTGCTCTCTGGTTCAAAATATAAATATGTATCCCAGGTCATTAACGAATTCTATCAACAGAATTTTAACAACTTCCTGAATTCCTACCGCATCAAGGAGGCCTGCAAACGCATGGGCGACCTCAAGAACTATGGGAACTATACCATTGAAGCCATCTCGGAGAGCGTGGGTTTCAAGTCCCGCTCGACTTTTGTTTCCTCGTTCAAGCGAATCACGGGTTTGACGCCGTCGCAGTATCAACGCATGGCAAAAAAAGAGGCTGAGCAATAAAGCGGAGCAATAAAAACGTCTTGAAAACTGCTGTTTTCGGAGTTTTTTGTGTGAATTGCCGAAATTTGTACATTTACTCCTGTAAAAAATGATGCAATTGGCTGATAATTTCCTAAATTTGCAAAGTGTCAAATAACCAGTTGTGCGGGTCATCCTTGTGCAACATCATTATTAATTCTCAAATAATAAGACCAATGAGAAGACCAAAAACCTTACTCGCATTGCTCGCGCTGGTGGCCCTGATGGCATCGGCCGGCGAGCAGACGACCTACACGTCGGCTCCTAAGCCCGTGAAACAGGTTGTCGAAACGCAGCATCGCGCCAAGATGCTTTCTCCCCAGCAGTCCATCTCGCGGAAGAAAGCCCCGAGTGCTGACGTGTATCAGGGAATGACCTTTTACGCCAACCTGACCAACTCGGATGCTTGGGACGGCGTGGGCATCGGCTCAGTTCCTTACGGTATCTATTCCTACACCATCGGTGGCAATGCAGACTTCCAGGCACTGGCTACCGACCTGCGTTACAACTTCATGGCTGCTGCCATGGGCCGCGACCAGCTGGTCGGCGCCCGTCCCATGCAGCTGATGGGAACCTTGACTGGTGTGGAATACATCGGCTTGAGCCGTGATAACTACAGCCAGTTGTGGTCTATTGTCTATGACAACGCCGATTACAGTTACATTCCCGATGTGATGGCCTATGACGTGACGAGTGACATCTTCTACACGTTGCAGTACAACAGCACCCTGACGGGCCTGAATCTGGCAAAATGGAACCCTATCAGTCGCATGTTTGAGACCATTTGCGCCTGGCCGAACCGTTTCCAGCCGATGACGCTGGGTTTTACCCCCGACGGCGAGATGTACTGCGTGGGCAGCGATGGCGAGTTCTATCAGCTCGATAAGGAGACCGCCGATGCCCGCGCGTTGGGCACCCTGGATGCTTCTCCCACGATGTACGTCCAGAGTATGGTGTATGAGCCCCGCACCGCCTGCTTCCTGTGGATGGCGGTGACGCAGGAGGGTTCGGCTCTTTATGCCATCGACCCCTATGACGTCACGATGACCCTGGTACAGCCGCTGGACAAGAACGAGCAGGCTTCTGCCATGTTCTTCCAGGACAATGCCGCTCCTGCCGCCGCTCCCACTGCGACTACCGACCTGGCATTCACCTTTGACGGCGGCGCTACCGACGGCACAATTACCTTTACCGTACCCACGACCACTTATGACGGCAGTCCGTTGAATGGCAACGTGATGATGAGTGTGTGGCTCGATGGTGAGCAGATTGCCAACTATGTTACCGTTGCCCCGGGCAGCACCCAGACCTTCAACCACGCAGTGAGCAATGACAACCACTATGTGTATGTGCTCTTCAGCAACGATGGTGGCTTCTCTCCCGCTAACAGCCTGTACGTGTATGCCGGCTATGACACCCCGCTGCCTGTGACCAATGCCGTCTTTACTGTTGAGAATGGCGTGAGCCACCTGACGTGGGATGCTCCCGCAGGCGGCGTGAACAACGGCTATCTTGACAACGTGACCTATAACGTCGTGCGCATGCCTGGCAGCGTTGTGGTTGCCCAGGGCTTGAGTGAGTGCGAGTTCAGCGAGACCTTGCCCAGCAAGATGGAGCGCTACTACTACATCATCACCCCGTTCAACGGCGACGGCAAGCGCGGTGACGAGGCCGTGTCCAACAGTGTGCTGACGGGTGATGCATTTGAGGCACCCTACTTCGATGACTTCAGCGATATGGGCACCCGTGAGCTGTGGACCATTGTCAATGCCAACAACGATGCCAGCAACTGGGGTACGGTTTATACCTGGACCTTCAACGACTACAACAAGTGCTGGGGCGTGAATACCGGTCCCTACAACATGGGTGACGACCAGGATGGCGCCGACGACTACCTGATTTCTCCGGGTATCTATATTGAACAGGGTATCTCCTATGCCCTCATCGTGAACATGCGCAACACCTTTGCCAACTACAAGGAGCGCGTGAGCCTGATGGTGGGTACCGACCCGAATGATGTATCGACCTTCCAGGTACTGGACTTCAATGATGCATACGATGTGGGCGGCACCCTTGCTGATTGGGAGGTTGACTTCCAGCTCGAGGAGTCAGGCACCTACTACTTTGCCGTTCATGCCTATACCAAGCGTGAGGACAATGCTTCGGGTATGTTTGTTTACTCGATGGCTGTGAACAAGCTGGGTAAGAACGAGGCTCCTGCCGAGGTAACCGACCTCACCATCATTCCCGAGGAGACCGGCGAGATGCTTGCCGACGTGACCTTCACTGTTCCCACCACTACCCTTGACGGCAATGAGCTGGCAGCTCCGCTGACCGCCAACATCTACCGTGACGGCGGCGAGGAGGCTGTGGCCCAGTTCCCCGTAGAGGTTGGTGCCAATGCCCAGTGGACCGACAACACGGTCGAGGGCGTGGGTGTTCACACCTATACCGTGGGCATCAGCAACGAAGCCGGCGAGGGCAAGCGCGTGAGTGCCGATGCCTTTATTGGCGTATATACCGCACCCTATACCAACGCGTTTGACACCGAGGAGGATGCACGCTTCTTCTATACCGTCAACGACTCGTCGATCTACACCACCAACGAGTACCGCTGGATTTGGTACAGCTACAACCAGAACCTGGCCCTTGGCGGCTACGGCTACTTCGTTCAGCATCCTGTAGAGAAGATTTGGCTCTACATGCCTGCTATCAAGCTGGAGAAGGACATGGTTTACACCTACGCCTTCAACTGGACCTACAGCAACTACAACCAGACCTGCCCGGGTTATGCCGGCATCGGTATGGCTCCCGACTCCACGGCCCAGACCATCTATCCCGACCAGTTGCCCTTCACCAACTATGGTGAGAAGCACTGGATTGAGAACGAGGTGATTGCCACCGAAACGGGCAAGTACTATCCCTCAATCCTGATTGTTGCCGACAAGATGAGCAGCTACATCAGCCCCAGCATCGACGACATCAGCATCACGGTAGTAGGTTCGGCATTCGCCCCCTACAGCGTCGAGAACCTTGTTGTCGAGCACGACATGACGGGTCTGTTGAAGGTGAACTTCGCCTTCAATGCTCCCTCGGTTGACTACGCCCAGCGTCCGCTTGAGGGACCGCTGACAGTGTACATCTACCGTGAAGGCTCGGCTATCCCCTTGATGACGTTCAACGACGTAGAGCCGGGCGAGAGCCTGGAGTGGGTTGACGAGCAGCCCATGCGTGGCAACAACTCCTACATCATCGTTGCCGAGAACAGCTATGGCCGCGGCAAGGCCAGCACGGCAAACGTATTTGCCGGTGTTGACATTCCCGTTGCAGTCGAGAACTTCTGGATTCGCGGTAACGAGGACAACCAGAAGGCCGTCCTGACATGGGATGCTGCTTCGGCAGTCGGTGCTAATGGCGGTGTGGTTGACGGTTCGCTCATCTACACCATTGTCGAGTACTTCCCCAATGGCGCTACCCCCGAGGAACAGATGGTTATCCTGGGTACTACCACCGAGACCACCTTCACCGTTGACCGTGAGCCCACCGACGAGATGGAGATGCACTACTATGCAGTGATTCCGTCAACCTCGGCAGGCATCGGACAGGCAGTGCTGGATGACATCATCCTGGGTAAGCTCAAACCCGTTCCCTTCATCGAATCGTTTGAGAATGGAATTCTCTCCACCACAGGTTGGATGACCGAGGGTGATGTAGCCAACTATGGCACCGTTTGGAACATCCTGACCGATGACAATGAGCAGACTGGCCAGGATGGTGACAACGGCTACGCTCTGTGCTACAACGGCAATTACTACAGCCAGTATCACTGGGCCGACCTCGTTTCGCCCAAGGTGAAGATTGAGGCTGACAAGCAGTACACGCTGTCGTTCTATGTTTACATGGGCACGACCTCGAACCAGGCCGTCCTGCCCACGTTGACCGTGTCGCAGAGTCTGAACGACGACCCGTATGAGGAGCTGATTACAATCAATGTCACCGAGGGTGAACCCGGCTGGCAGCTGTTCGAAATTCCGTTGATGGGCACCGAGTTGGCCAACTTTGTGAAGTTTGCCTTCCGTGGCGCCATGAGCGTGATGAGCGAGCGCATCTGGCTGGATAACGTTCGCATCACTGCCGAGGACAAGCCCAGCGGCGTGGATGAGCTCAGTGCCGTCAACCGCATCGCTGCTGTCAAGGGAGGCCTCAGCGTTGAGGGCTTTGATGGTCAGCAAGTGCGCGTTTACACCGTTGACGGCCGTCAGGTTAGCGCCTTCGTTGCCGGTGGCAACCGCACGTTGACGATGGAGCCTGGTATCTACATCGTGACCGTTGGCAAGCAGGCCATGAAGGTCATGGTCAAGTAAAATTCCATTGACAAAATGATTAAAGGCGGGCCATCAGGGCTCGCCTTTAATTGTTAATGTCGGTGTAACTACAGGGTACCTTGTTCGATTTGGATGCAGATGCGCTCAATCATGGCGTCCTGCTTGTTCTTGGCGGGATGGTAGCCCTGCTTGAGGCTTGCCCCGAAGAATTTGCTGAAGGTCTGCCAGAATCCGGCGCGGAAGGTGCCCAAGAAGGCCTTCACAATGCTGTAGCTGCTCTGGTTGGTCTCGCGGTTGATGAGTTTGATGAGCATCTTGCCTTGGTTCTTGGTGAGCTTCTTCATCTGGGGCTTGTATTGGTTAAAAAGCTCCTTCTCAAACTTCTTGAGGTAGGCCTGTTTCTGCTTTTGGGTCTGGTAGGTGTCGATGTACTCATAGGTCTCAAGCAGTGTCGAGCTGATGAGTTTGGCGTAGGGCAAGGTCTTCTTGATGTCACGCACGGTCTTCCAGTACTGTTTTTCCTCTTTCTTGTTGCGGAAACGTTCACGCGGATAGATGGTGATGGGATTGAAGACAATCATCGCCAGTGTGTCGCCTGTCGAGGGCTCGATGAAGTGGTAGTAGCCGGCAAAGGTCTTTTGCAGCACCGATGGCAGTTCGATGTTGTCGATGGCATTATCCACAGCAGGGGCTGCGTGCGCCTTAGTGCCCGTTAATGCCGTCATGGTCACGGCAATAGCCAATATGAGAAGTAACCGCTTCATTTTGTGGCGGCGAAGATAGAATAAAGAAATGAATCCTAGCAAGAAATCTTTGTTAAATAGTCTTATAGATTGGGGGAGAGGGCGTGGAGGAGCCCGGCATAGGATACCGTGAGTCCCACACAGCAGCCCTTGACCGAGGGGCTGAAGTTGCTGTACTTGGCATATGTGACAAAGGGCGAGATGCGCAGCGACGAGGAGTAGTGGCCTTGACGGTCTTCACCGAAGGGGAAATCCACCAGTTTGCCGTGCAGCCTGATGTCGATGTCCACGCTTGCCATCCATCCCAGGCTGCTCTCGTGGGTGCTGCTCACGTCATCAATCATGGGACGTATCTCGCCTTCATCGTCAGCCTCATGCTTGATGTGGTTGATGTCCCAGGACAGACGGTTCCAGCTCATACCCACCATAGGGGTTACCGAGACCTTGCCCTGTCGCCAGACGGTGTAACCCACCTGCAGACCCAAGCCCAGCAGGGTAGGGTTGTCGGAGGCATTGAGCTGCAGGTCGCGGCCCAGTTCATCGATGACAGCATATGGGTTACTGTTCTTGAACGAGGGCTGCCCATAAGCAACATCTGCTTTGATTCTCATGCGGTTATACTCGGCATTGATGCCGCCGGTGAACAAGGCGCACCCCTTGATGTCATCGCTGAGCGACCCCATCGGTAACAGGCCGCCAACGCCTACCTGGAAGCCCATGCCCCAGCTGTCGTTCCATGCGAACTGCTCCTGAGCGCGCAAGGCGGCAGGAGTCAACGAGATAACCATCAAAAGAATAAGTATTGTCCGTTTCATTGTCATTTTCTTTTTTCTATTAATAACGGACACAATGCCACGAAATTGTCTATAGGCTTTACCACCACAGGTTGCGGTAGTACTTGTGGTAGAGCGAGAGGCCCTCGCTGATGGGCTTGAGCGAGGCCTTGGCGGCACGCTTGAGGTCGGCAAGGTCCTCCTCGTTGTTCCAGATGGCCTTGATGTAGGCCTTGTACTCGGGAGTGTCCTCCTCGGTCTGGCAGGCGATGCGCTCAAAGGCATAAATCATCTTGTCAAGGATTTCGTTCCATTCTTCTTGGGTCATGTTGATGCGTGGAGTGCGCTCACAGTGCTTCTTGAACACCATCAGGCGGGGCAGAATGAACTTGGCGATGGTCACGTCGAGGTCGTAAAGTTCCTCGATGTCAATCGTCTTAGCAATAGCTTTGGGATTGTACTTGTCTTTTGTCATCGTGTTGAGAGGGTTTTGAATTTTACTGTTTTAGGGGAGCAATTTTAGACATATTTTTTGACATAGCCAAATATTATAAAAAAAAATTGTAAATTTGCCATCACTATGACGATACAAGAGGCTCAAGCGCGTGTTGACGCGTGGATTAAGCAGTATGGCGTGCGTTACTTCAGTGAGTTGACCAATATGGCGGTGCTCACCGAGGAAGTGGGAGAGGTGGCGCGTGTTATTGCGCGTCGCTATGGTGACCAGTCGAGCAAACCGGGTGATGACCTGGACCTTGCCGATGAGTTGGCCGACGTGCTGTGGGTGGTAATGTGCCTTGCCAACCAGACGGGCATTGACCTGGATGCCGCCCTGGAACGCAACTTCGCCAAGAAGACCTCTCGAGACAGTCATCGTCACCTGGATAACGACAAACTAAAACATTAACCAATAAACAATCAACAATTATGAGCAATCACGAACACGAACACTGCGGCTGTGGCTGCGAACATCACGAGCATGACCACAAGCCCATGGACAAGTACATGACCGCCATCAACCAGAGCACTGTCACCACCGATGATGCTGCTGTAGCTGCCGCTGTGCAGGAGATTATCGAGAAGCATGCTGCCGAGAACAATACCCCCGAGGTGCAGCAGTTTCTGCTCAACTGCGTCGATTTGACGACCCTCGCTACCGAGGACAGCGAGCGCAGTGTGGCCAAGTTTGTGCAGAAGGTCAACGATTTTGACAATAACTATCCCCAGTACAAGAACGTGGCTGCCATCTGCGTTTACAGCAACTTTGCTGCAGTGGTGCGCGGCACCCTCGAGGTGAGTGATGTCAACGTGGCCGTGTGCAGCGCCTGCTTCCCCTCTAGCCAGGCCCACATCGAGACCAAGATTGCCGAGACCGCTCTCGCCCTTGCCGATGGCGCCGACGAGGTGGATATCGTGTTGAACGTGGGTTACTTCAAGGACGAGGCCTACGAGGAATTGTGCGATGAAATCGCCGAAATCAAGCACGTCCTGGGTGAGCGTCACCTGAAGGTCATTCTGGAAACCGGATTGTTGAAGACCGCCGACGCCATCCGTCGTGCCAGCATCCTGTCAATGTATTCGGGCTGCGACTTCATCAAGACCTCGACAGGCAAGATGTATCCCGGCGCATCGCTGGAAGCTGCCTACGTGATGTGCCAGTGCATCAAGGAGTATTACGAGAAACACGGCCGCATGGTGGGCTTCAAGGCCTCGGGCGGCATCCGCAGTACCGAGGACGCCGTGAAGTACTACACCATCGTCAAGGAAGTCCTGGGCGAGAAGTGGCTGACCAACGAGTACTTCCGCATCGGCGCATCAAGCCTCGCCAACTCGCTGTTCCAGTCCTTCACCGGCACCGACGAGAAACCGTTCTAAAGCAACTAATAGTTGAACTGTTGAAGCGGCCGTGTCATAATTCAATTGCAAGGATTATAACCGCCCTGCGGGCGGGAAATTAAGCAAATTAATTATAAAATTTGTTTAATTTCCCGTACGAAAGCACGGTTATATTACCATGTAGCAATTATGACACAGCGTCTTTATGGTATCAAGTAAATGACTAAATTCAGTATGGTATTATTTTCCTGTCTTTGCGATACCGAAAGTCAGGAAATCCTCATTATCTGAGAGTTTGTCGGTAGACGCGTTCAACAGGCGAATGACAAATTGTTTTCCGAATTTTTTCATTTCGCCCTCATTGTCATCACGAAGTTTCTTCAACTCTTCGGCAGGAATCGTGATTAAATAGGAATGGTCGCCATATTTCTCGGCATTGAAATTCACATAGCCTTGGTCGGCAGCGACAGTGCCCTTAAAGGCTGTCAGTTTGGCGACATTATAGATACGTCTTTTCTTTTGGATTTCAAGTGGGATGATTTGGAAAAGACGCTTAGGGCTGCGCTTGTTATCTGACCAGGAAATGATGATATGCAGATCATGGTTATAAGCCGAAGCGTCAAGTGTAACGGGCGATTCGGGGCCTTCGAGTTGGTAGTACTCACTGCCTTTAGGCACGCCGAGAAGGGCCATACCCACATTGGCGGTAGCACGCAGTTTAGAGTGTTCTATCTCAAGAGGAATGCCTTCAGTCTCATTGATTACCAAAATAGCCTCTTGTTCAAATTCTGGTTCTTCGATACTGATGGCAGCGGGGTCAATGACTTGGGCATTCATGCCAACAGCAGCAACAAAGGCTAGCGCCATAAAAAAAACTTTTTTCATGCTCAATTCAGTTTATATTCGAATTAAAAGAATTTCTTATGACAAAGATATGGTATTATTCATTATAATAGCATCTATCGGATATTAAACTATGTTAATCCTAACAAGCAATATTATTGATTTTTACTTGTGATTTTACTGTAAAAAATGCAAGTTGTACTTTGGATTTTACAGTAGAATCGATTGTAAAATGACCACTATGGGGTTTAATTTCCACAGTGGTCATTGAATTGATGTTTAGTTCTGTCAGGTGGTTAGCATACTTGGCAGCCGGGCTTGACGGGGCCGGTGGGGCCGATGACGATGAGGCGTCCGTCGGCATCCTCGGCGCTCAGAATCATGCCCTGGCTCTCGATGCCCTTGAGTTTGCGGGGCGGGAAGTTGGCGATGAAGCACACCTGCTTGCCCACGAGTTCCTCGGGCTCATACCACTTGGCGATGCCGCTGATGATGGTGCGGCCTGCCATACCGTCGTCGATGGTGAATTTGAGCAGCTTGTCGGCCTTTTTCACTTTTTCGCACTCCAGGACAGTGCCCACACGGATGTCGAGCTTGGCAAAGTCATCGATGGTGCATGAGGTGGTGACGGGCTTGGGCTTGAAGTTGTTGACGATGTTCTCCTGCTTGATGCGCTCCAGGCGGTCAATCTGCGCTTGGATGACGTCGTCATCGATTTTCTCGAATAACAGCACGGGCTGCTCAAGCTGCAGGCCTGCGGGCAGGATGTCGATGTCGCCCAGACGGTTCCAGTCAGCGCGGTCCATGCAGAGCATGCTGCGCAGTTTGGCTGCGCTGAAGGGCAGGAACGGCTCGAAGGCGATAGACAGGTTAGCCGAAATCTGTAACGCCAGGTTCATGATGGTCTGCACGCGTGCCATATCGGTCTTGGCGAGTTTCCAGGGCTCGGTATCGGCCAGGTACTTGTTGCCGCAGCGAGCCAGGTCCATGGCGTCCTTCAGGGCCTCACGGAAGTGGAAGTTCTCGATGTGGTCGCTCAGCACGGCTTTCACGTTCTTGAACTCCTCGATGGCGGCGCGGTCCACGTCGGTCAATTCACCTGCCTGGGGCACGATGCCCTCGCAGAACTTGTGCGTGAGCACCAGTGCGCGGTTCACGAAGTTGCCCAGGATGGCGACCAGCTCGTTGTTGTTGCGTGCCTGGAAGTCTTTCCAGGTGAAGTCGTTGTCCTTGGTCTCGGGGGCGTTGGCGGTGAGGACATAGCGCAGCACGTCCTGCTTGCCGGGGAAGTCGTTGAGGTACTCGTGCAGCCAGACTGCCCAGTTGCGGCTGGTCGAAATCTTGTCGCCCTCCAGGTTCAGGAACTCGTTGGCGGGGACGTTGTCGGGCATGACGTAGTCGCCGTGGGCCTTCATCATCGTCGGGAAGATGATGCAGTGGAACACGATGTTGTCCTTGCCGATGAAGTGGACGAGGCGCGTATCCTGCTGCTGCCACCACTGTTGCCAGGTGCCCCAGCGCTCGGGTTGGGCGTCACACAGCTCCTTGGTGTTGCTGATATAGCCGATGGGCGCGTCAAACCACACGTAGAGCACCTTGCCATCGGCACCCTCAACGGGCACGGGGATGCCCCAATCCAGGTCGCGTGTCATGGCACGGGGCTGCAACCCGTTGTCGAGCCACGACTTGCACTGGCCATAGACATTGGAGCGCCACTCCTTGTGTCCCTCAAGAATCCACTCCTTGAGCCAGTCCTCATACTCGTTCAAGGGCAGGAACCAGTTGGTCGTGTCCTTGAGCACGAGGGGATGGTCGCTGTCCTTGGCATGCGGATTGATGAGCTCCGTCGGGTCCAGGTCGCGGCCGCAGCCGTCCTCACACTGGTTGCCCTTGGCGGCAGGGTGGTGGCAGTAGGGGCATTCACCCTCCACATCGCGGTCGGTGAGGAATTTGCCGTCTTGTTCGTCATAGAACTGCTTGGTGGTCTTCTCGATGAGTTTGCCCTCGTCATATAGTTTGCGGAAGAACTCGGCAGCAAACTGATGGTGAATCTTGCTCGTCGTGCGACTGTAGATATCGTAGGAGATACCCAGGTCCTCAAACGAATCCCTGATAATATTATGGTAGCGGTCCACGACCTGCTGCGGGGTGATACCCTCCTTGCGGGCACGTTGGGTCACGGGCACGCCGTGCTCGTCGCTACCGCCGACGAACAGCACATTTTCGCCCTGCAGACGCAGGTAGCGCACATAGATGTCGGCAGGCACATACACGCCAGCCAGGTGGCCGATGTGGACGGGTCCGTTAGCATAGGGCAGCGCCGTCGTCACCAGCGTGCGGGCAAATTTCTTCTCTTTCTCCATTGTCATATAATCATTTAATTGTTTTCAATTGAAGTGCAAAGGTAGTAAAAAGTTTTTGAATAACACGAATGGCCATGAATTCCCATGAATTATCATAAATCATTTATTATTGACCATTCATGGATATTGGTGGCCATTCGTGTTTCAAAAAGCACCACGAATCATTATTGGCGATTTTTATAGGATTTCTATTATAGAATTTCTATAAAAATTGTGAAGGTCGGTGTAATGTGTTGTGGATGTGGGTGTTGCAATGAAAGAGCCGCGACCTCAAAATGGGTCGCGGCTCTGTTGTGGGGGCGATTTCACTAATCGCTAATCACTCATCTCTAATCAGTTCGAGCGGCACAGCCGCTTGAACTTACTTCACGAGAATCTTCTTGCCGCCCTTGATATAGATGCCGCTGGTGGGATTGCTGGTGGGGATACCCATCAGGTTGTAGTAGAGGCCGTCGGCCTGCTGGGTGGCATTGATTTCCTCGACTGCGGTGTCATCGTCCTGGTGGGGAGGCATGAAGATGACGAGACCCTTGCTGGGGTCATCGACCTGGTGGTAGATGACCTCCTCGATGGCCTCCTCGGTCTGCTCGGCTACGTTCCAGGTGTTGCCCTGGGCATATACGGTTCCGGTGCCGTTGTTGTAAAGGTCATATAAGGCGCCATCAAAGCCGTTGTTGACGAAGGTGTTGTTGCCGGGGTTGTAGTCTTCGGCATTGGGGTCCTCGACCTTGCCCACGTTGACATTGGGCGTTCCGGTGACGATGGTGATGCCCCAGAATCCGCCTTCCATCCAGTTGCCCTCGATGTAGATGTTGCTACTGCTGGAGCTGTCATAGACGCTGATGCAGCTGCCGCCATTGTTGGGGTTGGTCTCGTAGCAGTTGTCAATCATCGTGTTGTTGATGATGTCGCAGTCCATGCTACCGATGGTGGTGATGCCGTAGCGGTTCTCGGTGATGTAGTTGTTCTCGATGATGTTGATGCCGCTGTGGCCCAGGCCCATCATGTTGCTCAGGCCGATGCCGCCCGACATGGTGAACTGGCCGCCGATAACCTGGTTGTCGTAGATGGCCACATTATAGGGACCACCCACGGTGAGGTTGATCTGGGGCTTGTTGCGGTTAGAGGTCACGTTGTGCCAGAACAGGCAGTTGCGGATGATGAGTCCCACGGGGTTGGTGGCACCGTTGCCGATGGCATTGACGGTGTTCTCGATAAAGTAGCAGTTCTCGATGATGTTGTTGTCACACGAGGCATTGAACGAGATGGCACCCGAGCTGGAGAGCTTGCCGTTGTAGAGGGTGAAGGTGCAGTTGTCGGCAGTGAGGCTGCTGTTAGCGCCGCCAAAGGTGATGCCCACATACTCAAAGGTCACGTTCTTGAGCGTGGCGTTGCCGTTCTCGCCCATCATCCAGAAGCCCTTGGGGTTGGAATCCTTGACACCGTCGCCGGTAACGACAGCAGTGTCGGCGGGAGCGAAGTCGGCATCACCGTCGATGGTGATTCTCACGTTGTGGGCCATCTTGATGATGTCGTTGTTTTCGATCTTCAGCACGTCGCCCTCGCTGATGGTGAAGTCGGCGCTCACGAGGTAGGAACCATCGTCCTGAACAGTCACGCCGGTGCCTTCGATCTGGCTCAGGGCATTAAAAGTGTACACGTTGCCGGTTCCATCGCTGACAAAACCTTGGGCGTTTGCTCCAACAGCCATAGCTGCCAGAGCCAGAAAAGCGTAAAATTTCTTCATAAACAAGTTTGTGTTTAATTAATAATTGAGGTGAATAAATGGTTGAATGCAAGCGAAAAAAATAGGGTTTTATCCACAAGCCGCCACAAAGTTAGTGTTTTTTCCAATTTTTTTTATAATTTTGTGACCGAAAAAGTAAGATTACACTAACACTTGATGTTCAATGGAATATTCCCTGATTGATTTCCTCTCGTTGCTAGGTGCAGTGTGCCTCTTCCTCTATGGTATGAAAATCATGAGTGAAGGTTTGCAGAAAGCTGCCGGTAGCCGTTTGCGTTCCATCCTTGCCTGGATGACCAAGAACCGTTTTCTTGCCGTTGTCACCGGCGTTGTCATCACCGCCCTGATTCAGAGTTCGTCGGCATCGGTGTCGATGGTCGTCAGCTTTGTCAACGCTGGTCTGATGCCGCTGGAGCAGTCACTTGCCGTGAGCTTTGGTGCCGCCCTGGGTACGACGTTCACCGAGTGGATTATTGCCGTCTTCGGCTTCAAGTTCAAGATGTCGGCGTTCCTGCTGCCCATCCTGTTCTTTGCCGTTCCCATGCTTTTCATCAAGCGGAACAACTACAAGAACGTGGGCGAGTTGCTCATCGGTTTTGTGTTCCTGTTCATGGGTCTGGATGCCATCAGTGCCAATGTGCCTGACCTGTCCAAGTCGCCCGAGATTTTTGCCGGTCTGCAGGAGTTCACCTCGATGGGTTTCCTGTCCATCGTGTTCTTCACGCTGGTGGGCTGGGTAGTGACGATGGTTATCCAGTCGAGTGCTGCAACCTTTGCCATCGTGCTGATTATGGCTGCCAAGGGATGGATTTCGTTTGACATAGCGTGTGCGATGGTGCTGGGTGCCAGCATCGGTACGAGCATTACCCCGCTGCTGGCATCGCTGGGCGGTAATGCCGAGGCCAAGAAGGCCGCGCTGGGTCACGCCCTGTTCAACCTGTTCGGCGCGGTGTGGGTGCTGATTATCTTCCAACCGTTTGTGTCGATGGTGACCTGGGTGATGAAAGACCTGTTCGGCATGGGTGACCCCCAGGCGTTGTATAATACGGTGAAGAATGGCGTGAATGTCGATGAAGAGACGCTGAAGACGTTGACAGGCCCCATGGCCATCGGCATGACGATGTTCCACACCATCTTCAAGTTCTTCAACCTGCTGATTATGATTTGGTTCACCAAGTTGTATGTGAAGTTGCTCAATGCCATCATCAAGAGCAGGAAGAAGGAGGACGAGGAATTCCAACTGAAGTATATCCAGGGTGGTCTGATGAGCGCCAGCGAGTTGAATATCGCCCAGGCTCAGAGGGAGATTGTCGTGTTTGCCGGCCGCGTGGAGCGTATGCTGGGCATGGTCAAGGAACTCGTGCACACCAAGACCGGCACACCCGAATTTAACAAGATTCTGTCGCGTGTCCAGAAATATGAGGACATCACCGACCGTATGGAATTTGAAATCGGCAGTTACCTCAACAAGGTGCTGGACGGTCGCTTGAGCAGTGAGGCCAAGGCCCGCGTCTCGAGCCTGCTGAGCATCATCAGCGAGCTGGAGAGCATCGGCGACAGCTGCAACAACATCGCCAAGGCGCTGGTGCGCAAGGAGGAGGCCGATGCCCACTTCAACGAGTACAACTACAAGAACATCGACGAGATGCTCAAGCTGGTGAGCGAGGCGATGACCAACATGCTCATGGTACTCACCGACATCGACAACGTTTCGGCCGAGGACCTGATGCGCAACTACAACAAGGAGCGCGAAATCAACAACTTCCGCAACCTGTGCCGCACCGAGAATATCGAGAACGTCAACCAGAAGAAATACCCCTACAAGGCGGGCATCTTCTATATGGACATCGTGTGCGAGGCCGAGAAGTTGGGCGACTTTATCGTCAACGTCATCGACAGCATGGAGGACATCATGCGCCGCAGCTCATCGGTGACCAGCGGCCTGCCCATCGGCGAGCTGAATCCTGAGAAGACCGCTAAGCCCATCGTGTAACGGCCCGCCGGGCCTTGCCGTCAAGAAAAAATGCAGCCGCGGGCATGACATCATGCCCGCGGCTGTATTTTTTGATGGCTTCTCGCACCGTGGCGGAGGCATCAGTTGTCCTTCTTGGTCGCTATCCTGGGTATCTCGTCCGTTGCGGGGTCGAAACTCTTGGCTTGAGTCGGGTCAATGCTCTTCCCCTGCTCGTAGTAGAATCCCGAGGGACGGAATACCTCATACTCGTAGAAACGTTTGGTATAGGACAGAATCAGGTAACCGTAGTTGTCGAAGCCGTAATACAGATCCTCGTATTTGCCGTTGGTGTACCAGATTTTGAGCCGATGGCCGCTGGTATCCCAATCAAAGTCGATATAGGTGAGACCCATATAGGAATAGTACGTGAAGCGTCCCGTGTGGTCGGAGTAGAAATCATAACGCACCACATCATATCCCCGGATGTCGTATTCCCCGTATCCGTCATATCCGTAATAGGATTCCCAACTGCCCACGATGTCGTCGACATAGTAGGGCGAGTCCCATTCGTCACATGACACCATGGTCATGGAAATTACTGCGAAGAGCAGCATGTAGTATAACTTTTTCATAGCATGTATCGTTTAGAGTTGTGAATAATCTACAAAGGTAGTAAAAAGCTGTCAGCAATCAGCAATTAGCTGTTAGTTTTTTCAAAAGTTGATGCTCTTTCCTTCATGATGGCCTGCTTGGGTCTCTCGTCCGTCGCGGGGTCGAAGCACTTGGCCTTGGCCGGGTCAATACTCTTTCCCTGCTCGAAATAGTAACCTGCGGGACGGAAAACCTCATACTCGTGATAAAACTCGGTATAAGAGAGAACCAGGTCACCGTAATCGTTGAAGCCGTAGTACAGATTCTCGAAGCCACCATCAGAGTACCAGATGCTGAGCTGGCTTCCGTTGGTCTCCCATTCAAAGCTGATGTAGGTGAGTCCATAGTAGGAATAGAAGATGAGGCGTCCGGTGCTGTTGGAGTAGAAATCATAACGCACGACGTCGCTGCCCCAAATGTCATATTCACCGTAGCAATCAAAACCGTAGTAGGACTCCCAGCAGCCCATAATCCTATCGATATAGGGAGGCGTGTCCAGATAGTAGGGTGCCGTGTCACATGACACAATGGTCATGGAGATTACTGCGAGAAGCAGTATGTTATATATCTTTTTCATAGCACTTACTTTTTAATTGTGAATAGTTGATAGGGAGCGTATAAGCCGTCAGCTCCTAGAAGTTGATGCCGACGTTGAGCGTGAAACATCCGTTGTGGGTGTCGTCGAACGAGTCCTGTCCGATATCGCTCAGTCCGATGTCATAGCTGGCATCGATATAGACCATATTGAATCCCACTCCGCAGCCCAGTTTCAATCCACCGTCAAATCGGTTGAAGTATCCGTCCTCGAAGGAGCTGAAGGCTGTTCTCGAACCGTAGTTCTTGATGTCGCCGTCGGTGGCGACTGCCAAATAACCGCCCGCATAGGGCTGAATGCTCGTGTGGTTGCCGATGAAGTGCTTGTACTTGATGATTAAGGGCACCTCCAGATAGTTCAGGTCGTAGGTGAACTTATCGTTGCCCGAGCCGCTCTTGCTGCCCTTCTGGCTGTAGTAGAGTCCGGTCTCAAGGAACAGCGGGGCACGATAAGTGAGCTGGGTGCCGGCAGCCACTCCGATATTGAGTCCGGTCTTGACACCGCTGCCGTCGAGCAGCGGACTGTCGCTTGCCACGTGTGAGGCGTTCAGGCCTACCCTGAAACCGAAATAGTAACTGTGCCATGCCACATACTCGTTGCCATGCCGTCCCACCGTCTGCACACGGGGACGTCCGAATCCGTAACCAGGTTGCGCCAGTGCGGGCATTGCCAGCAGGGTGCACAGTATCGATAATAGTATAATCCTTTTCATAGTCGGTCAAATTGATGATTGTTATTGTCTGTTTGGCATTTAGACCCCAAGCAGAGCGAGAGGTTTATCTAGAACACTGCCAAAAACGATAAGCACCGCCTCATAGACGATGAAGCAGGCAATTCAACCGACAAACGGAAGGGTAAAAACGGCAGGGTATTGACGCACCGACAGGGTTATTCGGTAATGGGCGGCTCGGGCAGCCAGGGGTCAAAGAAGCCCTGTTTGAACTTGAAACAGATAATCAGTGCGGCAATCAGCAGGATGATGTAAACGATGGTCCAGATGCGGAACTGGCGTCGCCATCGCCCATGGTATAAGCCTCCCAGCACATAGACTGCCACAGGGACGAACAACGGCTGCACAGGTAGCACATATCTGACCACCGAACCCGCCATGACGTGTGCAATAGCGGTGAAAACCAGGGCTGGCCACCAGGGCCAGGCACCCATGTTTTCGCTGCGTCGCCAGCTGAGGACAACGAAATAGAACAGTGAAATGCCGCCGATGGCATACCATCCCCATGTGAAACGGCTCATGAGGTTGATGTAGCTGGCACCGTCAATGTGGGTCCAGGGCAGGGGAGACATGAATTGGGCAGCCAGCGGTATGGGCAGCCAGAGCAGCCGGTGCAACGGTGAGTACAGGAAATAGTATCCTAGCAGGGACTTGTAAGGCTGTTGGGTCTCACTGTTGATGTAGAAACGGTTCATGTTCCATCCGCCGCCAATAACCTCAGAGTGGCGCTCTACCGAGAAGAGTTCGAGGTATCGTCCGGCAATCAGCAGCAGTACCAGCATGACGATAATCCCCACCGCCATGGTCCAGTCCCTGCGCCAGTGGGGCAGCGCCATCAGTGCCACACCCATGATAAGGAAATAAAGATAGGATGCCCGCACGATGGTAATCAGTACCGCAGCCATCACGAGCAGGACGATGTCACGCCACGGCGAGTGCCGCTCCTCGTCACGTGCCGCCATTGCCGCCAGCGAGAAACCCGCCATCGCCAAGGCAACATAGATGGTTCCCTCCTTGAGGATGCTGGTTCCCATAACCAGGTAGTGAAACAGCATTGCGCACAAGGCCATACCCATCACTACCAGGGTTGTCGCCTGCAGGGTTACTCGCCCCGTGAGCAGTCGCCGAGTGGTGAGACCCGTGAGCACTACCGATGTGAGCGTAAACATCAGGTTCATAGCCTGTGGCCACACGACACTCACGCCGAACAGTTTCCACAAGCCGACAATGATGATAGAGAGTCCGGGTTGTACCAGATTCTCCATACTGGTTTGTGTGCTGTTGTAGATTGCGAGTGCCCCCTTGTAGTATGTGCGGCCGTCGCCCTGTATGTTGGGAAATGCCAGCGAGAATTCATCCAGTCTGGTCCAGGACATGAGCCTGAGGATGTCAACTGGTATAATCATGACGGCTATTGCCAACAGGATAAATCCTGCTGCCACCGAGTAGCCTCTGGAACGCGTGAGAATGATTCTGGGGACAAGGTACGCGATAAAAAAAGAACAGGTAATGCGCATGCCGTCGTTCCAGCCGAAATGCTTGCAGGCAACTGTGGCCAGAATAGCTACGGCAATGACCTCGGCTATCATAAGCAATAGCTTTGGCATAGTCAATCCTTGCCTCGTTTCGGTGTCTTTGCGTCGCATTAATGGTCTGTTTTAAACTGCAAAAGTAGCACTTTTTACTGTTTTAGACAAATTTTTTCCCTGATGGTTTTCCGTTTTCATCTAAAAATACTAACTTTGTATGTTTTTCATCAAACGAGGGAACTTGAAAATGAACGCCGAACCAATGAGAATTGACGTGGATAAAGTGTTGAGGGAACGTCTTCCCCGACATTACCGTTACATTCCCCGCGCTGTGGTGCGGTGGTTGGAGCGTGTCATCTGCCAGGACCAACTCAATACCATCCTCCAGAAAATGGCGGGCAAGAACAGTGTTGATGCCGCCACTGCTGCGCTTGATGAGATGAACATCAAGGTCGAGGCCGAAGGACTGGACAAACTGTCTGACGGGCGCTTTATGTTCGTCTCTAATCACCCCCTTGGCGGTCTTGACGGCCTGGCGCTCATCTCGCTGATGGGTAACCGTTATCACCGTAATATCAAGTTTCTGGTCAATGACCTGCTCATGGCGGTTGAGCCCCTGCGCGGCGTGTTCCTGCCCGTGAACAAGTACGGCAGCCAGTCGCGTTCCTATGCAACCCAGATCGAGGAAGCGCTCAAGAGCGATAACCAGTTCATTACCTTCCCTGCCGGTCTGTGCTCGCGCATGCAGGATGACGGCTCCATCGCCGACCTGCAGTGGCAAAAGACTCCTGTCGTGCATGCCACTGGCTACCAGCGCGACATCGTCCCCGTATTCTTTGATGCCCGCAATTCCAAGATGTTCTACCGCTTCGCCAAGTGGCGCAAGAAATTGGGCATCAAGTTCAATATCGAGCTCATTTTCCTGCCCAAGGAGATGCTGAAGCAGAGTGGCAGCACCTTGCGGGTCTTTATCGGTGAGCCCATTCCCTGGTCCACGCTGGATGCTTCACATCCCAAGCAGGAAGCCGCCCGCCTGCGCGACATCGTCTATTCAATGGCCCCCTCGCCATCCAAACCCTAGAAAATACTGCCTATGGAACCGATTATTGCCCCCATCCCCGTGAATCTCATCGAGCAGGAACTCACTCCAGAGCGTCTGCTGCGCCGCACCAACAAGGCCGACAATGACATCTATGTCGTGAATGCGCACAATGCGCCCAACACGATGCGCGAAATCGGGCGCCTGCGCGAGATTACCTTCCGTGCGGCAGGTGGCGGCACGGGCAAGTCGTGCGACATCGACGAGTTTGACCTGATGGATCCGCCCTGCCAGCAACTGCTCGTATGGAATCCCGAGAAGCGGGAAATCATCGGGGCATACCGCTTTATTTGCGGCTGGGATGTGAAGGTCGAGAACGGTGAGCCGCGCATCGCCACAGGGCACCTATTCAACTTCAGTGACCGGTTCCTGAACGAGATACTGCCCGTGACCATTGAGTTGGGACGCTCGTTTGTACGTCCCGAGTATCAATCAACCCGCGAGGGAGCCAGGGCATTGTTTGCACTCGATAACCTGTGGGATGGCTTGGGCGCTTTGACCATCGTTTATCCGCAGGTCAAGTACATGTTCGGCAAGATGACGATGTATCCGAGCTATGTGCGCGACTGCCGTGACATGCTGCTGTGCTTCCTCAACCTCTACTTCGAGGACAAGGAGGGCCTGGTGGTGCCCATCGACCCGTTGCCCGACACCCGTAACGACGACCCTGAGCTGATGGCAAACTTCATGGGCGACAATTTCCGCGAGGACTATAAGTGGCTGAACAATTTCATCCGCCAGCATGGCATCAACATCCCACCGTTGGTCAACGCCTATATGGGCTTGTCGCCCAAGATGTTGCTGCTGGGCACAGCCATCAACCGCGAGTTCGGCAACGTGGAAGAGACGGGCATCCTCATCAACCTCGATGAGATAGCCGACGAGAAGAAGCGCCGCCACATCGACTCTTATCTGGCAAACATCGAACGATAATACCTGAGATAAATGATAAAAAGAATCTTATTGGCTCTTGTACTGGGCATGACGCTGTGCTGTGGCATCAATGCCGAGACGGGTGTTACCACCTCGGTTCCCGATGTGCAGTATGGCGTGTCCATCGTCATGAATGCTGGCGACAGTGAGTTGGCACCTTATTATATCTCCTCAAACACGGGCGGCACTGTCACCCAGCAGTATGATGCGCTGGTGGCTGCTGGCTTGTGGCACGCACTGCGTCCCACCGAGCGTTTCTCATGGGGCGCGGGCATTGAGGCGTGGGGCGGCTATTCATCTGATGCGGGTTATGAGCGCTACAAGGGCTACGGCCAGTTTGAGGTGCTGGACCAGCATCCCGCACGGGGATGGATCCAGCAGGCCTACCTTGAAGGCAAGTACCGCAGCATCTTTGCCGTGGCGGGACAAAAATACAAGGACTCGTCGCCCATCGTCGATAGGGAGTTGAGCAGTGGTGACCTCGTGTGGAGCAACAACGCACGTCCACCCGTTGGTCTGCGTGCTGGTTTCATCGATTTCCAGGACATCCCGTTCACCAAGGGGTGGCTGCAGTTGACGGGCGAGTTCGGCTATTTCCGCCAGTTTGACGACAAATGGCTCGAGAACCACTACAATTACTATAACCACTTCATTACCACGGGCTCATGGTTGCACTACAAGAGCCTGCACTTCCGCACAAAGCCCAGCCAACCTGTCGTATTCACCATCGGTGTCCAGTCGGCATGTCAATTCGGCGGCACTGCTGACTACTACGAGGACGGCAAGGTGACGCGCACCGTCAAGATGGATGCCGACGCCAAGGCCTTTTTCCGCACCTTTATCGCGGGCAGTGGCGGCAACAGCGCGGGCGACTCGTTTGTCGAGGGTAACCATCTGGGTTCCTGGGATATTGCGTTAGAGTACAAGCTCAAGGATGGCAAGCGGCTGCGCGCCTACACCCAGTGGCTGTGGGAAGACGGCTCCGGCATCGGCAAGATGAACGGCTTTGACGGCCTGTGGGGGCTGGAATACCGCAATAGCGGCGAGCTGCCGTTGGTCGAAGGCGCCGTCATCGAGTACATCGACTTCACCAACCAGAGCGGCCCCATTCACTGGACGCCCAATGACCATCCCGACACACCCATCACCAGCCACTCGTCGGGTGCCGACGATTACTACAACAACTACATCTACAACGGTTACCAGAACCGAGGCATGTCCATCGGCTCGCCCTTCGTCAAGTCGCCGCTGTATAACCAAGACGGTTATATGCGCTATCGCGACAACGTGCTGCGTGGCTTCCATGCCGCCGTCGCGGGCTGGCTAGGTACCGATTGGTCCTATCGCCTGAAGGGTTCCTACCGCAAGGCATGGGGCACACCCCTGATGCCGCGTGCGGGCAGCATCGATGATTTCTCGATGTCGCTGGAGGGCAGTTATCACACCCATACCGGCTGGCAGTTCCGTGGCCAGGTCGCTATGGACCATGGCTCGATGTACGGCAACAATTGGGGCGCCCTAGTGGGCATTTACTATCATGGCAACTTTAATCTCAAGAAACGATGAAAAGGACAATACAGATTTTTCTTGTAGCCGCGATGGTGCTCATGCTGGGCGCCTGTACCCGCAACCATGGTGACATCGGCATCTGGTTCGGCACGTGGCGCGTCGAGCAGATTACGGTTGGCGGCATGCCTGATCCCGTCGATGGCGACTATTTCTTCCAGTTCCAGAGCAAGGTCTTCAGGGTGTCACGGGTCTATGGTCACGAGCAGCTGGTGGAGAGTTACGGCACCTGGGAGGAGAGCGAGGACGGCAGGTTGACGGTGACTTTCCCTGATAACAGCGTTTTTTACATTGAAATGCCGGGTTTGGAAGTCCGTAATGAATTCGTTGTCCAAAAGAGTTCGGGCAGGCAGTTGGTGCTGACCAAGGTGCTGGCTGATGGCTCTTCATGCATATATTTACTTAAGAAGCAGCCTTGATTGTATAGTAATGCAATTGTTATCCGTTAGCTGAAAGCAGAGTATCAAAATGCTAGTAGATTGCCCAATATTAGGGTGAAAAGGGTGATATTTGGTTCAGATAAACATTTTCATCTACTGAAATGCATAGTTTTGGTATCATTTTGCTGAAATTTATGTTATTTTGTTTGGTTTGATAAGTTTTACTATATATTTTTGCAAATATGTTAAAATAAGCAACTTATCAAAATTATGATATTATGAGTACCCCCAAGATTGAACTGACCTCCCGTGAAAAGGAGGTGCTTGAATTGCTGTCAACAGGGTATAACAGCAAGGAGATAGGAGAGAAAATTTTCATCTCTTCTAACACTGTGGAGTATCACCGCAAGCAGTTACTGCGCAAGACCAACTCGCGTAACGTGGCTGAGTTGATTGGTAAAGCGTATCGCACCGGCTTGCTGAAAATCAACGAATAGTATTCCAGTATTTACCCGAACAAAAAGCTGCACCATGCAAATGGTGCAGCTTTCTTTTTTAACCGTAATGGCGACGGAGTCGCTGATTACTGCTTCTTGAGCAGGTCACGGATTTCGGTGAGCAGCTCTTCCTGAGTGGGGCCAGCGGGTGCCTCGGGCTCTTCCTTCGGTGCTCTGAGCTTATTCATGAATTTAATCATCAAGAAGATACACAGAGCGATAATCAGGAAGTCGATGATGTTCTGGATAAACAGACCGTACTTGATGACAGCGCCAGTGGCCTCGCCCGCAACACCTGCAGCAGCAGCGGCATTGCTGGCAGCATCGGTCACAGCCTGGACTGCGCCATCGGCACCCACGGTGCTGGCGGCATCCTCAACGATCTCGCTGACAGGCTTGATCTTGTACTCCAGGCTGGAGAAATCAATGTTGCCGGTAAAAAGACCGATGACGGGCATCAACACGTCATCAACGAGCGAGGTGACAATCTTGCCAAAAGCGCCACCGATGATAACACCGACAGCCATGTCCATTACGTTGCCCTTCATGGCAAACTCCTTAAATTCTTTGATAAAACCCATAATTTTACAGTTTTTAAAAATGAATATTATTTTGAATCACAAAATCCTTAGTGAGTATTAAACAATCTTAATTAAGGGTCAAAACCAGCATTTTGCTATTCAAAGTCAGCAAAATATCAAAATTTTACTTAACTTTGCAGTCGCAATTGCGACTGTATCGGCAGAAACGCCATTGCAAAGATAGTAAAAAATTGAACTAACAGTTATATAACTTCATTAATTTTTAAAAATCATTAAAAAAAGCATTATGGAGAAGATTAAAATCGGTATTAATGGATTCGGACGTATTGGTCGTTTTGTTTTCCGTTCAGCTTTTGAGCCCGAGAACGTTAATGAAATCGAGGTAGTAGGTATCAACGACCTGCTCGACGTTGACTACATGGCCTATATGCTCAAGTATGACACCATGCATGGCCGTTTCGACGGCACCGTGGATTATGACCTTGAGAAGAAGGAACTCATCGTCAACGGCCAGCACATCCGCATCTTTGCCGAGAAGGAAGCACAGAACATCGCTTGGGGTGAGATTGGTGCCGAGTACATCGTTGAATCCACCGGTTTCTATCTGACTATGGACCGCGCCGAGCAGCACTTGAAGGCTGGTGCCAAGTATGTGGTTCTGTCAGCTCCCAGCAAGAAGGGTGATGACGGTCGCCAGGCCGATATGTTCGTTTGCGGCGTGAACACCGACAAGTATGCCGGCCAGACCATCGTCAGCAACGCCAGCTGCACCACCAACTGCTTGGCTCCCATCGCCAAGGTGCTGAACGACAGCTTCGGCATTGAGAGCGGTCTGATGACCACCGTTCACTCGGTAACCGCTACCCAGCGCACCGTTGACGGTCCCAGCGCTAAGGACTGGCGCGGTGGCCGTGCCGCTTGCGGTAACATCATCCCCAGCTCGACTGGCGCTGCCAAGGCTGTGGGTAAGGTGATTCCCGAGCTCGACGGTAAGCTCACCGGAATCTCGATGCGCGTTCCCACCCTCGACGTTTCGGTTGTTGACCTCACCGTTAACCTGAAGAACCCCGCTACCAAGGAGGACATCTGCGCTGCCATGAAGAAGGCCAGCGAGGGTGAGCTCAAGGGTATCCTGGGTTACACCGAGGACAAGGTTGTCAGCAGCGACTTCCTGGGTTGCCCGCTGACCTCCATCTTTGACGCCGACGCAGGTGTTTACCTGACCGACAAGTTCGTCAAGGTGGTATCGTGGTACGACAACGAGATTGGCTACAGCCACAAGATGCTCGACCTCATCAAGGTGATGAAGAAGCACAACGGTTGATTGTAGCACCACTTCTCACAAAACGCTTCATCCCCGTGGTGCCATCGGCTTCACGGGGATTTCTTTAAAATGTTCAAGTTCATAAAGTGCCAGTGCAACTTTATGAACTTGAGGATAAAGGACAAAGTTTAAAGGTTAATGAGATTTGACCTCTTGCTAAAACCAAGTTTTTTATGGAAAACATACTCGATGCTTTGAGTGAATGGATTGTGGCTGCCAGCGACGCTGTGTGCGGCTATCCGGAATTCTTTCTGCTGATTGGCGGCGGCTTGTTCCTGTTCATCTTTTCGGGAGCAGTCTCCATCAGGCGCCTGCCGTGGGCCATACGTGCCCTGCGTGACAAGCAGGCTAGCGACCAGGGCAAGCAGTCGGGACAAATCAGCTCGGTGCAGGCGCTGTTGAGCGCCATTGCCGCCACGGTGGGCATGGGCAACATCGCCGGTGTCGCCATTGCCCTGTCGATAGGCGGCCCTGGCACTGTCTTCTGGATGTGGGTGAGTGCCCTGGTGGGCATGAGCACCAAGTTCTTTGAGGGCACGCTGTCCATCATGTACAAGGGGCGTGACACTGCCGGTGAGGTGCAGGGCGGTCCCATGTACATTATCACCCGGGGACTGGGCGAGAAGTGGAAACCGCTGGCTGTGGCCTTCTCCATCTTCGGCCTCGTGGGTACGCTGTGTTTCATGCAGGCCAACCAGCTGGTGGAGTCGGTGACCACGGTCTTCACCACGCCCATGGGCATCGAGAACACGTTGACGCTGCGCTTTATTATGGGCCTTATCATGGTTGCCATCGTGGGAGCCGTTATCCTGGGCGGCATCAAGCGTATCGCCCTGTTTGCCTCGCGCATCGTGCCGGTCATGGTAGTGCTCTACCTGATTATGGTGCTCATTATCATGGCTATGAACTTCAAGGAGATTCCTGGCGTGTTCGGCCAGATCTTTGAGGGAGCCTTTGATATGCGGGCAGGCTTTGGTGCCTTTGCCTACGTCGCCTTGACGGGCGCACGCCGCGCCGCCTTTGTCAACGAGGCCGGTGTGGGTACTGCCTCAATGATGCACGGCGCAAGCAAGAACACTGACCCCATCCGCGAGGGCCTCATCGCGATGCTCGGTCCCGCCATCGACTCGGGTCTGGTGTGCACCTTGACTTCCATCCCCATCATCATTGCCGGCAATTACGTGGGCTTGACCGACCCCAAGGGCCTGTATGTCGCCCTGGGTGCCTGGGGATGCTGCTGATGGTGATTGTCTTCTTCTTCGCCTTCTCGACGATGTTTTCCTATAGTTACTATGGCCAGAAGTGTACCAACTACCTCTTCGGTGCCCACAACGTCAAGTGGTACAACTACTACTACCTGGCGATGATTGTCGTGGCAGCGATGATCCCCCTCAAGGTCATGGTCAGCATCATGGACCTCGCCTTCGCTCTGATGGCCCTGTGCACCATGTTCACCATCATCGCCCTGGCCCCACGCGTCAAGCGCCTGATGAAGGAATACTTTTCCAAGTAAGATTCAGGAATAAAAAAACAAAGGGGGAGGCTCTCAACGATTGGAGTCTCCCTCTGTTTTTGTTCTTAGAACCTATCAGGGTCAGCGTATCGTGCGGGCAAAGTGCGCCATCTTGATGGCGGCTTCGGCTGCCTCGGTGCCCTTGTTGCACAGGGCTCCACCGGCGCGGTCCAGTGCCTGCTGCTCGTCGTCGGTGGTGAGGACGCAGAAGATGACGGGCACCTGCTGGGTGGCGTTGAGGTAGGCACAACCCTGGGTGGCGTTGTCACAGACGTAGTCGAAGTGTGGGGTGCCGCCGCGGATAACGCAACCAATCATGATGATGGCATCGTAGCGTCCGGTGCGCACCATCTGTGCGGCGCCGTAGGTGAGTTCGACGGTGCCGGGCACACGAGCCACGTTGATGTCTTCATATCCCTCCTGCTTGAAGAGGTCTAATGCACCCTGCAGCAGGGCGCCGGTAATCTTTTCGTTCCATTCTGCGCAGACGATGCCCACGGTGAGGCCATCGACATGGGGCAGGGTGTGGAGGGAGTCGTTTTGTTGAAGTTGAGTTGACATATTGTTCAGTTTTCAGTTTTCAGTTTTCAGTTTGGAGTTGTTGCCCGTTGGGCTGACAACTGACAACTGAAGACTGAAAACTCTTTTATAATTCTTTGGGGAAGCGGGCGTTGGTGGTAATGAAATCCACGCCCATGGCCTTGACGCGGTCAAAGTCTTCGACGCGGTCCACGGTCCACACGTTGACCTTGAGGCCGGCGGCATGCATGCGGTCCACAGCGTCCTTGGTGACGAGGGTGTGAACTGCATCCAGGTCCATATTGCGCTCGATGCACCAGTCCACCCACTGGTCGATAGTGCCGTCATCGTCTCCGGCGAGCACTTGAACGGTGATGTCGGAGTAGTGACGGTGGATGAAGTCCACCACGCCGGGCATGAACGAGATGATGACAGCGCGGTCGCTGAGGCCCTTCTGGTCAATGAGGTTGATAAGAGCGGGGATACCGTCAAAGACGGGTTCGTCCTCGGACCCCGTATTGCTGTGGATGCTGGTGCATACCTTGACTTCGATGACGGGCACGACATCATACTGTTTGCACAGGTCCAGGAATTCACCCAGGGTGCAGGGATTGGCAGCATAGGTGATGCCGTGGCGCTTGCTGGTCAGGCGGGTCGAGAGTACCTGCTCGGTGCTCATGTCGGCGATTTTGGTCTCGGGCCCTCCCAGACGCTTGTAGCTGTCGTCGTGGCTGATGACGAAGGTGCCGTCGGCGGTGACGCGGATGTCACATTCCAGGCCCCAGGCTCCAGCTTCAGCGCCGTTGATAAAGGCGGCGCGGGTGTTCTCTACGCCCCATTGCGAGCCGCGGTGCCCCACGATGAGCTGGGCTTGCATGGACAGCGTTCCCACGATGATGAGGGCTGCGGTGAAGATGCTTTTGAGCAGTGTCATAATATTCACGTTCTTGTTTTTGTTGTTCAACAGGTCTTGAATCTCGTTGATCTCGGCAGTGGCGTCAAGGCGCTGTGCGAGGGGCAGCAGTGAGCGCAGCAGTTGCTCGGCAGCGGCTCGGCGGTTGATGAGGCGGATGAGCGCCTTGGCCAGGCCGATGGAGAGCTGCAGGTCACGGTGTCCCATCTTTTCGCCCAGTTTCTTCTGATAGCGCAAGGCCTTGGTGTAGTACTTGACGGCATTGCGTCCGTTACCCATCTCAAGCATGATGTCGCCCTCCTTGCCCAGGGTCTCCACGAGGTTTTGCATGGCGGTGCGGGTGGCGTTGGCGTCGCCGCTCTTCAACTCGCTCATGTACAGCTCGCTGGCACTCTGGTAGTGGGCCAATACATTCATCTGCTTGGTCTTGGACTTGATGACTTCGGTCGAGGCCTCGACCGCCATCAGCAGCAGTGCCGAGAAACGCGATTCGTTGCGTTTGGCGAGGCGCTCGAGCAGCTGGTGGGCCTTGGTCAGTTCCTTGGCAGCACGGCTGTTGTCACCCATATCGTGATGGGCGTGGGCCAAGTAATAGAGCAGGGCGGCGACGATGGCATTGAAGTCCTCATTTTTCTTTCCCTGATGTCCCGACAGGACGAGCAGGGCATTCTCGGCGGCTCCCAATGACAGCGACGGGTTGCCATACTCGATGAGCAACGACATGCGCGCCAGCCACAACCATGCGGCATACAGCTCAGGCAGTTGCTGCATGCGCTCGTCGTCATAGATGAACTCCTCGATGACCTGTTCTGCCTCCATGTCGCGCTTGTTGGTTATCAGGTATTCGACATAACATATCTGCATTTCGGTCACGATGTTCGGTTCCAGACCCTTGGTAGGGGGCATGGTTCCGGCAGTGGACATCTGTGCCCTGGCAATGGTCATGTCGTTCTTGAATCGTGGCAGTGCCACGCTGAGGGGCAGGGAGTTCATTTTATTTTAAGTTTCTGGTTTCTTGTCTTGCTAACAGCTAACAGCTAATTGCTAAAGGCTAATAGCTTAATATTTAGTCCCCTTGGCAATGCTGCCCAGGTAGCCGCCGTGGTGGCGCAGGGCATAGTCCTCGCGGGTGAAGCCGGTGGCACGCATGGTGTTGACCACCAGCACGTCGCCAATGACGGTCATCACCGTGGTGGACGTTGTCGGGGTGAGGCCAAGGGGGCATACCTCTTGGGTGTTGCCGGTCCACAGGCAGATGTCGGCCAAGTGTGCCAGCTCGCTATCCTTATTGCCTGTAATAACCACAATTTTGAGTTGCGGATACAGGTTGTGGGCCAGCGAAACGAGAGCGCAGATTTCATTGGTGCGTCCCGAGTTGGAGAGCAGCAGCAACACGTCGTGGGGTTGCACTACGCCCAGGTCGCCATGCTGGGCCTCGCTGGGATGGAGGAAGATGGCAGGAATGCCCGTTGATGAGAAAGTGGTGGCAATGTTGTCGGCAATCTGGCCACACTTGCCCATGCCCGAGGTGACCAGTTTGCCTCCCTCGTGCTTCACTTGCTCGACGATGAGGTTGACGGCCTCCTCGTAAGCATCGGTAACGGGTATATTAAGGACGGCCTTGCTCTCGGCCTCCAAAATTTCACGCATTGATTGTTTTACGTCCATTACAATAATATGGTATAAGATGATTTGAACGTGCAAAGTTACGAAAAAGTTTTTAGTAGAGACGCAAAATTTTGCGTCTCTTGCCGTCAGTTTTCAGTTTTCGGACCTCTGTGGGTCGATTGTGAAGGATTTTTTATAATTTTGCCCCAAAGAGACGGATTAAACTGACGTAATCTATGAACTTGAGGGAATTATTCTATCGATTCAGGCAATGGCAGCAACGTTCTGTCGAGTTTCACATCGTGAGCGATGAGGAGCATGAATGCCAGTGTTGTGGTTATCGTTTTAAGGGTAACTTTTGCCCCTGTTGTGCGCAAAAGGCAGGCATTGGGCCCATTACCTGGAAGAGTGTCCACCAGGGAGTAATGGATATCTGGGGCTTGGGCACAAGGTCGCTGCTGCGCAGTCTGTGGAACCTGATGACGCGTCCTGGCTATTTCATCTACGAGTACATCAGTGGCAAGCGACAGGTAAGTTTCCCGCCGGTAAAAATGATGTTTATCGTTGCGGTAATCTACTCCTTTATTGCCTACTGGCTTCTTCCCGAGGTGTTTAATATCAATTTCTATGAGAATGACAATGAAACTGTCCAGTTCTTGCATCAATATGTGGAATGGTCCAGGAATCACTATAGTTGGGAGATGATGGCCATGGCTGTTCTTGCCATCTTTCCCACATGGCTGATGTTCCGCTATTCTCCACGCAACACCTGTCACTCCCTCCCTCAGGGCTTTTTCATTCAGGTTTTCTACGCTATCATCACTATTGTGATATCTTTCATCATGATACCTGTGAGGGTGATAAATCTTGATGTATTCAGTTTCTTTGCCCTGTTGCTGCCCATGCTTTATTATATCATTGGTTATATGCAGTTGTTTGGATATGGAGTGTGGGGTACCTTGTGGCGCCAAGGATTCATTTACATCGGCATCGTTGCCTTGACGGGTGGTGTGATAATAGGCTGTTTCGGCTTTGATTTAAATGGCCTTGTCGACCAGACTAACTTAAGCGAGCAAGAGATAATGGCATCCAGGTTCTTGATAGCTGGTGGTGCGATTATCTTTGGTTTGGGAACACTGTTAGTCGGCTTTCTCATCAACCTTATCGCCACACGCAAGGCGCGCAAGCAGATGAAGCTGGATGAAATGCTCAATAGACAGAAAGCATAAAGAATTAAGCATTAATAATCAAGGCGGCCCCATCGCGGAGGCCGCCCGTTTTTTATCATTATGCCAGTGATGCTTTACTCGTGACCCTCGTAGGCAACGATGGCGTCGCGCCACACTTTGGGTAGCGGGGCGGGTTGGTTGGTCTCGGGGTCAAGGTTGACCATAACGGTGGCGCACGTGGCCTTGAGTTCGCGCGTGTCGCGGTTCACCAGGTGCTGCAGTAGCGTCAGGCTCTTGTCGCCCAGGCGCATGCACTGTGTGAGCACCTCGACGGGTTCCTGGAATACTGTAGGTGCAAGAAAAGAGCAGTTCACATTGGCGATGACAATGGCCGGCTTGCACCAGTTGATGTCGGCATTGACCTCGAGGCCGGCAAAGTATTCGGTCTTGGCAAGGTCAAAGAACTGGAAATAGATGGAGTTGTTGACGTGCCCCAGGGCATCGATGTCGTTGAAACGCAGCTGCACCTGAGTGCGTCGTTTGAAAGGATATTGGGCTTCGATAGCGTGGTTCATTTTTTATAAGTTTCTGGTTGATCTGGATAATCTAGAAAATCTAGATGCTCTAGAGGGTTATTTGAAGATGATTTCACGGATGATGTCGCGACCCAGGGTCTCGTTGATGCGCTGGATGATGCGCCCGCGGTTGAGCATGAGTTCGTTGGCAAGCGATGCCGACGAGAGGTGTACCGTCATCACGCCGTCCTTGACATAGCGCTTGATAGTGTAGCGGTTGATGCCGTCGCCCACAATCTGTGGCCACAGGGCACTGGCACGGTGCTCGTCAAGGGCTACGTCGAGATGCTCCTTCTGCAGTACCTCGTTAATGATTTGACCGATGTTCTTGGCCTCGGTGCGTTTCATGCTGTATCGCCTCCTTTCTGCACAGTCACATTGCCGTTCTCGACATGCATCAGGCAGTGGCCGCCGCCGTGGCGGGCAACGATGTGGTCGAGGTGGGTGCGGTTGGTGTCGGTAATGAAAATCTGGCCGAATCGGTCGCTGGACACGACATCGACGATGCGCTCCACGCGATTGGCGTCGAGGCGGTCAAAGATGTCATCGAGCAACAAGATGGGCACCGTCGGGTTATTTGCCTTGAGGAAATCGAACTGGGCGAAGCGCAGAGCGATGGTATAGGTCTTACATTGTCCCTGGCTGCCGGTACTGCGCATGGGGAAACCGTTCAACATCAGTTCGATGTCATCGCGGTGGATGCCGCGTGTGGTGTAGCCGATGATGAGGTCCCGCTCGCGTGTGGCGGACAGGTGCTCTTGCATAGTGCCCTCGTTGAGGTGGCTCTTGTAGTGCAGGCTCACAACCTCGCTGTCGCCTGCCACGGCATTGTAGTAGTGCATGAAGATGGGCAGGAACTGCTCCACCCACTGGCTGCGCCGTTGATGAATGAACGTGGCGTGTCGTGCCATCTCCATTTCTACCGTCTCATACAGTAGCGGGTCACGCATTTCCTTCTTAATCATGGCGTTGCGTTGCTCTACGGCCTTGCCGTAGCGGATGAGGGCGTCGAGATACTCGCTGTCGTTTTGTGAGATGATGAGGTCCATAAAACGGCGCCTTTCCTCGCCGCTGCCTCTCACGAGGTCCCAATCCATGGGCGACACCATCACCACTGGCAATAGACCGATGTGCTGGCTCAGCCGCTGGTACTCCTTGCCGTCGCGGCGCACCACCTTGCGTTTGCCGCGCTGCAGGGCGACGCTGATTTCCATGGGTGTCTCTTGTCGTGTGTAACTGCCCTGAAGCATCATGAACGGCTCACCGTGACGGATAACTGCGCTGTTGTCGCCTGCCGAAACGAATGAGCGGCACATGCTCAGGTAGTAGATGGCGTCGAGCACGTTGGTCTTGCCCTGGCCGTTGTTGCCGATGAGGCAATTCAGCTTGGGCGAGAACTCCAGCCGAGCCTCGGCGATATTCTTGTAGTTGACTATGGTGGCAGTGTCGAGTGTCATATCAAGTCACCGGTCATTTACCACAATGCCACTTTACCCATATTGCCTAAATCTAGGCATGCAGTCTTAGCTCCCAATGCCTTAAACAGCCTTATAATCGTGGTGAAAGCTACGCTTTTCCCGTTCTCGATTTTGGAAATCTGGGCTTCTTTGACGCCGACCATCTCGCCCAGCTTTTTTTGGGTGAGGTGCTGTTCTTTTCTCGCTTTCTTGAGAGCCTCACCTATCTTGTAGGCTTCGAGTTCGGCTGCCAGTTTTGACTCGAAGACATCACGCTTGGGCGTGCCCACGGGTCCAATGACCAGATTCATCATTTCTTCCTGAGAGTATAGTTTTAACTCGCTCATGATTATTTATTTTGAAAATATAACTTTCTGATTTGTTCGGCTTTAGCTATTTCTTTTTTGGGCGTTTTCTGTTTCTTCTTGATGAAACCATGTGTGACGATGACCAATGTCTCGTTTTCAGTATCCCAAAAGGCTAGCATGTGATAGGCTAAACCGTTAAAAAGGGTGCGAAATTCCCAAATATCAGTATTTTCTAGTTTTTTAAATAGTTCGGAATCAATAACACCTCCAGCAACTTTTCGAATGTTGTATGTGACTTTATCTTTAACATTATCAGGCAAAGATGTCAAAAATGAAATCGTTTCCTCAGTATATATAGTTTTAAAAGCCATTTTATTATCTGATTAATTTGGTGGCAAATTTACAAAAACTTTCCCAAACAGGAAAGTATTATAGCTTTTTTTGGTAATTTTGCGCTGGTAAAAATATTTTATGATGGAATTGTTGACTTTGGATTTTGCGAAGCCTGTGGCAAATGTGGAGGCCTTCTCGACGACGCGCGGCGAGGTGGATAGGCGTAATGCCTATTCGGGTGTGAACCTGTGTGACTATGTGGGCGATGACGCCCTGCGGGTGCTGGATGCACGCCTCACGCTGGCGATGCAATTGGGTATTGACCTTGACGACCTGGTGATGCCGCGGCAGACGCACTCTTGCCGTGTGGTGGTCATTGACGAGCAATTCCGCTCATTGGACATTGACAAGCAGGAACAGGCGCTGGAGGGAGTCGATGCCCTGGTGACGTCGCTCAAGGGCGTGGTCATCGGCGTGAACACGGCCGACTGTGTGCCCATTGTCCTCGTTGATGGGCAGGCTGGAGTCATTGCCGTGGCCCATGCCGGATGGCGCGGCACCGTGGGACGCATTGCCGATAGTGTGGTCAAGGAGATGTGCCGTCAGGGCGCCAGAGCCGAACGAATCCAGGCCGCTATGGGTCCCAGCATCTGCCAGGACTGCTTTGAGGTGGGCGACGAGGTCGTGGACGCTTTCAGGAAAGCAGGCTTTTTACTCGATGAAATCGTCATGCGCAATGCCGCTACGGGCAAAGCCCACATCGACTTGCGCACAGCCAATCGTGACGTGCTCATTGCCGCTGGAGTTCCAGCTGACAATATCGTCACTTCACGACATTGTTCACGTTGTGAAAGCGACCACTTCTTTTCAGCCCGTCGCTTGGGCATCAACAGCGGCCGCACCTTCACCGCCATCCTCCAGCGATAAGGGTTAAGCGAAAGTCCTATTGCAGGGCTGATTTGGGTTGGATGGTTTCCCCGGCTACGTCTTTCACGCCGATCACGTCCAGGATGAGGTAGGGCAGGTCGTCACTGTTCCAGTTGACGGGTTGCTCCTGGCGCTCGCGGATGCGTTGCATGATTGCGGGATGCCGTTGCTGGTACAATGGCGAAGCGTAAATGAAGAACGGAATCTCAACGCCGAGGTCGTAACTCAAGGCGTTCTTTTTATTTCCGTGTGAGAAATAGTCAGGAAATTTGGGATTGCGGTACATCACCTGTCCGTGGTCAGGAACGTAGATGACGATGGCATCCCTGTCTCGATACAGATTAATGATTTGACTGACCACCTCATCGTTATACAGGATGGAGTTGTCATAGCTTGCCAGTGTCGAGCGGTGTGACGCGGGTTCTGAGGCATAGTCTTTCTCGGTGAAACGGGCATACTCCTTGGGATAACGCATGGCGAAGTCAAAGTGCGAACCCATCATGTGGTAGATGATGAAGTGATGGCCCTCGGGCTTGGCCTCGCGGACGTACTGGTAGGATGAGTCAACCAGCACGATGTCAGTCGTTACGTTATAGCGGTCGGCCCCTTCATGCTGCAGGAACTTCTGCTGCTGGCATGCCTCGGCAAACACTCGCGTGGCGCCATTCTTTTTGGAGCCTCGTGCCTGATTGCCAAACCAGTAGGTGTCAAATCCGCAATCCTGCATCAACTCGATGATAGTCGTGAATTCAAACCATTTCTTGTCACTGTCTGCCTCTTCATCAGCTTGGCTATAGGTGCTGAGCATCAGCCTGATGGACTCGGCCGTGGTGGGGGCGGGAGCATCGATGCTGTCAAATGTGAACAGCAGCGAACTGTCCCGATAGGCGGTCAGACGCGGATTAGTCTCTTTGTCATAGCCATATAGGGAACTGTGGCAGCGGGCGAAGGATTCACCGATGATGAGCACGACATCAGTGGGTATCTCGGCATCGTCGATGAAGGTGATGGTGGGGTGGGTGTAATAGGGTGTCAAATCGTCGGTCACCTCATACTGCGTCATCTCATAGATGCGGTAAATCGGTCCTTCCTCCCAGACACCCCATGCGCGGTAGTTAACAGCAATGCACAGGCACAGTGCCGCCATGGCAAGCCAAGACATCTTCTTGCCCAGATTCATGTTATAGCGCTTGGAGAGTTTCCACAAGGCAACGAATACCAAATAGATGCCCAGAACTGCGGGTATCATCCACTTGGGCAGCATGACTGAAGCAAATTCTTTGGTCTCGTTGAGGTCGGTTCCCAGCATCAGTCTGGCCAGGTCAGCATCCAGCAGGTATCCGAGCTCAAAAATACAGTAAAAGTTGATGCCAAAGGTGATGGCCGAAACCACCAGCACTATGCCTTGGACAATCTTGCGCAGTGCGTCAGGCTTAATCAGCCCTACAAGCAGTGTCACTACATAGGAGATGATGAAGCAGTGAACCGTCAGCAAGAACCCGTTCATTAACAGGTGCTTGTAAAAGAATTGCCACAAGAAGAAGGGGCTTGTCGCCAAGACAAAAAAAGATATCAGGAACAGGAAATGTTTCCTGAAAGGCATCATTAGTATTTCTCCGATTTTCCGAAAAATGTTTTTTGTCATGTATTCAATGGTTTATATAGATATTGTGCGCCCCGACGATTGACCGAGGGGGCGCACACCTTGTGATATCTCAATAGCTTCTAGGCAAGAGCGGCCACGTTTTTTACAGGGTGGCGTCGCTCTCTTGGAAGGTGGTGGCGCGGCGCACGTCGCCGGTCTGGTAGCCGAGCTTGAACCACTTCATGCGCTGTGCGCTGGTGCCGTGGGTGAAGCTCTCGGGCTGTGCATAACCCTGTGAGCGCTTCTGCAGGTAGTCGTCACCAATCTTCTGTGCACAGTCGATGGCCTCCATCAGGTCTTGGTCGCTGATGGAGTTGAAGTACTTCTTCTCGTAGTGTGCCCACACACCCGCATAGAAGTCGGCCATCAGCTCCAGGCGCACGCTGTATTTGTTGGCGTTGGTCTGGTTGGTTGCCTGCATCTTGCGGTGTGCCTTCTCCAGGGTGCCCAGCAGGTACTCGATGTGGTGTCCCACCTCGTGGGCGATGACATAGGCCTTGGCAAGGCTGGAGTTGTCACCCTTCACGCCCAACTGCTGGTCCATGGTCTGGAAGAACGACAGGTCGAGGTAAACGTTTTGGTCGCCCGAGCAGTAGAAGGGGCCTACTGCAGCCTGACCCTGACCGCAAGCGGTCTGAGTGCTACCAGTGTAGAGCACCAGCTTGGGAGCGGGATACTGACCGATGCCATACTCCTTGAAAATCTGTGACCAGATGTCCTCGGTGCTGGCCATTACCTGTTTGGAGAAGGTAGCGAGTTCCTCTTCCTCCTGGGTGATTTCATGCTGTTCGCCGCCGGCCTGCATGCCCAGACCGCCAGCCTGTTGTAACACGTCGCCGATGTTTCCACCCATCAGCAGGGTGATTAATCCGAAGATAATGAGTCCGCCCAGGCCACCCAGTCCCACCTTGGTTCCGGTGCCCATACCGCGGCGATCCTCAACATTTTCGCTTTCGCGTCTTCCGTCTAGTCTCATAGTGATAAAGATATTTTAGTTGTTAGTATTTGTTTCTAAAAGGACAAAATTAATCATAATTTTTAAAAATCAACGTTTTTGTCGTTTTTTTTCTATCAATTGCAATCGATTTCGGCCATAAAATGCAAAAACTGGGCCAAACATCAGTCATTATTGCGGTTTAATTTATACCTTTGCCTTTCGGCGAAGTTAGGCTGCGCCTCAACATAAAAAAAGAATAAATTCTTTTTGTTCTGTTTTCGGCTTGCACTACCTTTGCCTTTCGGCGAAGTTAGGCTGCGCCTCAACATAAAAAAAGAATAAATTCTTTTTGTTCTGTCTTCGGCTTGCACTACCGTTGCCTTTCTGCGCGATAATAAAATTGACCGATTATGAAAAAGAAAAAGAATCTTGCGATTATCAACGATGACCCCTGGCTGGAGCCTTACAGTGATGCGATTAACGGCCGCCACCAGGACGCTGTGAACAAGATTGCCGAGCTCACCGGCGGCACGGGAAACCTCGTGGAGTTTGCCAATGCCTACAACTACTATGGCCTGCACCGCACACCTGAGGGCTGGGTGTTCCGCGAATGGGCACCCAATGCCACCGAAATCTACCTCGTCGGCCAGTTCAACGAGTGGCGTGAGTGCGCCCCTTATCGTCTCAAGCGGCTTGACGGCGGCAACTGGGAAATCGTGTTGCCCAAACGGGCGATGCACCATGGCGACCTGTACAAGCTGCGCATCCACTGGCAGGGTGGGGAAGGCGAGCGCATTCCCGCTTATGCCACCCGCGTGGTACAGGACGAGAAGACCTACATCTTCTCGGCCCAAGTGTGGGCACCGGAGCAGCCTTATGAATTCAAAATCAAGGATTTCAAGCCCAATACGGCCCCGCTGCTCATCTATGAGTGCCACATCGGTATGGCGCAGAACCGCGAGGGTGTGGGCTCCTACGAGGAGTTCCGCGTCAACGTGCTGCCGCGCATTGTCGCCGACGGCTACAACGCCATCCAGATTATGGCCATCCAGGAGCATCCCTATTACGGCTCGTTCGGTTACCATGTGTCGAGTTTCTATGCTGCCTCGTCGCGTTTCGGCACCCCCGAGGAACTGAAGCACCTCATCGATGATGCTCATGCCCAGGGAGTTGCCGTCATCATGGACATCGTCCACTCCCATGCGGTCAAGAACGAAGTCGAGGGTTTGGGCTGTTTTGATGGCACGGGCGACCTCTACTTCTACGGCGATGACAAGCGCGAGCATCCCGCATGGGACTCGTTGTGCTTTGACTATGGCAAGAATGCCGTGTTGAATTTCCTGCTTTCCAACTGCAAGTTCTGGCTGCAGGAATACAAGTTCGACGGCTTCCGCTTCGATGGCGTGACCTCGATGCTCTACTACAGCCACGGCCTGGGGCAGGCCTTCGGCAGCTATGACGACTACTACAACGGCGGCGAGGACACCAATGCCATTACCTATCTGACACTTGCCAACATCCTCATCCACGCCATCAACCCCAACGCCATCACCATTGCCGAGGAGATGAGCGGTATGCCGGGTCTGGCGCGTTCTTTCAAGGACGGCGGCATCGGCTTCGACTACCGCATGGCGATGGGCATCCCCGACTATTGGATTAAGACCATCAAGGAGCGCAAGGACGAGGACTGGAAGCCCACGTCCATCTTCTGGGAACTGACCAATCGCCGTGCCGACGAGAAGACGGTTTCCTATGCCGAGAGCCACGACCAGGCACTCGTGGGCGACAAGACCATCATCTTCCGCCTCATCGACAAGGAGATGTACTGGCACATGATGACGGGTGACCATGACGGCACCGTGGACCGCGGCATGGCGCTGCACAAGATGATTCGCCTGGTGACCGCATCACTCATCAACGGAGCCTACCTCAACTTTATGGGCAACGAGTGGGGTCATCCCGAATGGATTGACTTCCCGCGCGAAGGCAACGGATGGAGCTACAAGTATGCCCGCCGCCAGTGGGACCTCGTGGACCGCGAGGACCTCAAGTACCAGTTCCTGAACAACTGGGACAACGACATGATTCACCTCATCGGTGGCGTGAAGAATTTCCAGCATCTGCCCGTGCGCAAACTGTGGGACAAGGACGATGACCAGGTGCTGGCCTATATGCGCGGCGACCTCGTGTTCGTCTTCAACTTCAGCCCTACGCAGTCGCATGTCGATTACCCGATGCTGGCCCCTGAGGGCGAATATGAAGGTGTGTTTGACAGCGATGACTCGCGTTACGGTGGCTACGGCAACATCGACAGCGGTGTGAAGCACCTGACAGAGTACGACGGCCTGTATGCCGACGCCCACCTGGGCTGGCTCAAACTCTACCTGCCCGCCCGCAGCGCCCAAGTCCTGAGGATGAAAGCACCAAAGCGCAAGCCTGCGACACGTCCCTCAGCCAAAAAGGGCACACCAAAAAAGAAATAATAGCGTCGCGGGGTTTCAACACACGAATGGCCATGAAGAGCCACGAATGTTCATGAAGGGTTATTTATGAGAATTCGTGGTCATTGATGGCCATTCGTGTCCATTAAAAGATGGTTTTCAGCTACTGTTTTTTTCAGTAGTATTTCTGGATTATTTCAGGTCGAAGGATTGGAGATCGTCGGGGACGATGATGTCGCCCTTGTAGTATTGTGCCGCCTCGGCAGTGAAGGTGGTGGAGCGGGTTTCGAGGTGGGTGTCCTCGGTGTGGTAGAGAACCAGATGCTTCACGCCCAGTTCCTGTGCTAGCATGCCAGCGTCGAGGGCGGTGCTGTGGTTCTTCTCGTAGGGGTTGAATACGAACCTGTCCTTGTAGAGGCAGAAGGCCTCGCACATCAGCCAGTCGCAGTTGCGGGCGAAGGGCTCGCACTGCATACTGTAAGGCTCGTCGCCCAGGCACACCAGCCGTTGCCTGTCGGGCAGCACGGCGCTGAATCCATATTGCTTGAAGTTGGTGGAGCCGATGTCAAAGAAGGTCACCTTCATGTCGTCGATGTCCACCTCCTCGCCATCACGCACTTCCCTCAAGAATACCGTTGAGCCGATGGAATTGGTGATTTTGCTGGGAATCATCAGGTTGCACATCGTGAGCAGCGCCTGCTTGACCATATCGTTGCAGTAGATGGTGAACGGCCCCTTGTGCTTGTTCTTGAAAATCATGGGCGAGATTTTGCGTATCATCCAGATGGCGCCCATGATGTGGTCGGTGTGGCAATGTGTCACGAACATGTGCCGGATGTTCTCAAAGGGGATTCGGGCATTGATGAGCTGTCGCAGGATGCCGTTGCCGCCTCCACCGTCCACGAGCATTCCTCCGCCTGGCGTGCGCAGGTAGAAACAGGTGTTGTAGCTGTTGACGCACATGGCGTTGCCGGTGCCCAACATGGTGACGCGTGATGTGTTGCTGTTGCTCATGACTCTATGACTTGACTTTAGGTAGCTCGATGCCGAAGGTGGTACCCTTGCCAACCTCTGATTCCTTGATATAGATTTGTCCGTTGTGGTATTCCTCGATGATGCGCTTGACGAGCGTCAGTCCCAAACCCCAACCGCGCTTTTTGGTAGTAAAGCCAGGGGTAAAGACGTTCTTGAAGTTCTTGCGTGCGATGCCCTTGCCGGTGTCCTTGACCAGGATGACGACATTGTTGGGGCTGTCCTCGACGGTGATGTCGAGGCGTCCCTCACCGTCCATGGCATCCACGGCGTTCTTGGTGAGGTTCTCCATCACCCAGGCAAACAGCGTCTGGCTCAACATCACGCCGTTGTTGGTCTGCTCGTTGGTGTGGATGTTGAGGCTCACGCGCTTGGGGATGCGGGCGCGCATGTATTCCAGGCTGCTGGTGACTGCCTCGTTGATGGATACAAGTTCCTTGTCGGGCATGGAGCCGATTTTGGAGAAGCGGTCGGCGATGGTCGACAGGCGCTTCACGTCCTTGTCCATGTCGGTGACGATGCTCTTGTCCACGCCCATCGAATCCAGCAGCTGCGTCCAGGCCATCAGTGACGAGATGGGCGTTCCCAGCTGGTGCGCGGTCTCCTTCGAAAGACCCACCCACACCTTGTTCTGCTCGGCACGCTTAATGCTCATCAGGGCAAAGTAGGCGATGGCAAAGAACAGGATGAGCACCGCCAGCTGGATATAGGGGAAATAGGCGAGGCGTCGCAGCAGCGTCGAGTCCTCGTAGTAGAGATACTGCTTCGTTGTCTTGTCGATATTGATTTCAATCTTGTTCTCGCTGTTTTTGAGGCGGCGCAACTTCTTGTTCAGGTATTCCATATTGGTCGGCGAGATGTCAAAGGGGTTCTCCACCGCTTCGGGCAAGCGGAAGTTGCGATGGTCCAGGATATTGTCTTTGCTGTCGACCAGCAGCACGGGGATGTTGTGGTTGGCCTCGATGATGCGCAGCAGGAAGTCCACGTCGGTGCCGCCCTCCTCGCCGCCGCTGCCCATTGTCAGCTCACGCGTCGCGTCGGCCCATATCTCCATACGCTCGCGCTCTTGTTCGGCAAGGTCTTTTACCAGATTATTGGAAATGTACAGGAACAGTGCCACCAGCACCAGCGAGATGGCGATGAACACCACCTTCCAGATGCGTCGTGAGTCATATATGTTGCGCAAATTGGCCATGCGAGTCAGGTCTTGTGGAATAACGAATGGCAAAGGTACAGTATTCCTGTGAATTGAACAAATGATGTGCCTGCAACTTAATAAATCTTAGCGACTTCGCGCCTTAGCGTAAGGCCAAAGTAGTGCGGATGCATACCAAAATTTTCAGTTGTTAAGCAAGAGGTCGTTTTCTATCCAGCGGGTGACGCTGTCGGCGGTATTGGGACCGATGACCTCGCTGGCGGCAGCTTGCACCTCGGGGAAGGCGTTGCCAACGGCGACGCTGTGGTCGGAGTCCTGCATCATGGCGATGTCGTTGCGGTTGTCGCCGAAGACAACCACCCTCGTGGCGCCCACCTCCTGTGCCAGCTTGCGGATGGCTCCCGCCTTGCTCGTGCCGGCGGTGAAAATCTCCAGATAGCCCTCGCTCTCGTCAAAGATGTCGTGGTAGAGCATCACCGAACAGGTGGCGACATCGTGGCGCAGGTCCTGGGCAATCTCCTTGAGCACGGCATACTTGTTCATGGCGAAGATGAGCAACGCCTCGTCATCGCTGTGACGATAGCAATGGTCATCGAGCATGAACCGCTTGAGGGGCAGATGCTGGCGCGAGGCGACAAAGCTCTCCTCCTGGGCCGACATGGGACCATCATGATGGGCGTGAAGCATGTTTCCATGGCGACGGTAGATAAACGGGCGTGCGCCGTGGCGGTCAAACACGTCGGCAACGGCGTTGACCGTCGTGTCGTCGATGCCTCGGGTATGCTCGTAGCTGCTTGTGACGGGGTTCCACATGGCCGAGCCGCCAATGACGATGAACGGCAGCGTGGCGTGTACCTCCTGCATCAGCGGCACCACGGTGGCCGGTGTGCGGGCCGTAGCAATAGAGAATAGTCCGCCCAACTCGCCGATGATGCGGTTCAACGTGTCAATCGTACCACGCGACAACTGCGAGTCGTTGCCCAGCAACGTCCCGTCCAAATCGCTCACATACAGTGTCCTGTTATGTCCTTTACCACCCATTTGAGGGGGCAAAATTACACTTTTTGCAGTTTTTTGGGGTCTAAAAGGTGCTGTTTTTGCAGTTTTTCAAAAAAATGTGGCACTTGATTGTGGTGAAAGTTTTTTTGCATTACCTTTGTAAAACGAAGTATAACAATAACTAAATATAGAGATTATTATGGATAAGACATTGCCCGTAGAGGGAAAGTTTGAATTGATGGCGCTGCCCTATGCGCCTGATGCGCTGGAGCCGGTGATTAGTGCCGAGACGTTGGGTTTTCACCACGGCAAGCACTTGGCAGCCTATGTGAACAACCTGAATGCTGCACTGCCGGGCACGGGTTTGGAGAATATGGCACTCGAGGATGTGTTTATGAACGTGGGTGATGGCACATTTTTCAACAACGCCGGACAGATTCTGAACCACAACCTGTATTTCTCGCAGTTCATGCCTCCCAAGGCCGACAATGCACCCACGGGACGGCTGGCCGAAGCCATTGAGGCCGAGTTTGGCTCATTCGAGGCTTTTAAGGAGATTTTTACCAAGACAGGAGCGGCTTTATTCGGCTCGGGATGGGTTTGGCTTGCCGCTGATGATAAGGACAATCTAGTCATCACCCAGGAGGCCAATGCCTCTAACCCCATGCGTCGCAACCTGCGTCCGCTGATGACAATGGACGTGTGGGAGCATGCCTACTACCTGGATTACCAGAACCGCCGTCCCGACCATCTGGCTGCCCTGTGGCAGATTATCAATTGGGACGTGGTAGCAGAGCGCTACAGAAAATAGCCGAAATCTTCGATGAAATCGTCCTTTTTTGCATTTTTACTGCTGCTGTGCCTGGCCAATACCGCCACCGCTGGCGATAAGGTGAACCAGAGTTGGCAGCGGTCTGTCCTTGCCGCCATCGACTCGTTTCCCGAGCGGGGAGGTTACTACACGGGAAGCAAGCCCAACGACCTGTTTGCCAAGACGACCTGGCGGGGCCTGCATGATGCCTATCAGATGACTATGGACGATGAGCGCCCGCGTTTTGACCCGCAGCAGGCACAGCCGTCGTTCTGCTCCAGTGCGACTTACGGCGTGCTCATCAAGGCGCTTCTTATCTGGGACACGAAACACCGTATCAAGCGCGAGGCGTGGGTTAACATGAAACCGCGCGTGGGCATTGCCGACGAGTTCAATCCTGATGGAGTAGGGCAGGATGACGGCGTGGGATTCTGGGGGCGTGCCAACGCCAACGGCCCCGGCTTGGGTGTGCTGGTGCGGGAACTGGGTGCGGGCTATAGTTTCACCGCTTATCGTGGAGCCAAAAGCCAGCGCAACCGTGAGGCACCCGACGAGCGTTACCTCACCGATGACGAGTGGTGTGCCCTCGACATCTGGCAACGTGCCGTTCCTGGCGACCTGATGAAAATCTTCTGGAACCGCAACGAGAGCCGTGGCAGCGATAGCGGTGCCATCATCGGCTGCAACGACGACCGTGATGCCGACCAGGAGGCAGGGCACAGCGTCATCTTCATGGGTTGTGAGGGCGATACCGTGACTTATTGGTCCAGCAACGGCCCTGGCAAACACCCCGAGCAGATGGGCTACGGCATGGGCCGTTGCCACAAGACCGCCATCCAGCGTGTGGTGTTTACCCGCATCACGCGTCCCGAGCGTTTCAATAACGCGCGAAAAATGGCGCCCACCGACGTGAACGCCTATCTTTGGGATCTCAACGGTGTGCGTCACAGCACCACCGCCGAGATGCTTATTCAGCTAGGAATCAGAAAGTAAGCTATTGGTGTCCGATAAAAGTAAGTTAGGAGTTAGAAGTTGTTGGTATCCGCTCTAACTCCTAATTCCTAACTATTATCACTCCTCATTAATCTTCACCTTGCCGCTACCGGCGATGTCCTCGCTGTGGCTGCCGATTCTACCCTTCAGGATGATGTCGCCACTGCCGGCGATGTCACTCTTGACCACATCCACGTTGAGGTTTTTAAGCACGATGTCACCCGAGCCGGCGATATCGTTCTTAACCTGCTTGCAGGTCAGGCTGGCAATGTCGATGTCGCCTGAACCGGCAATCTCGTTTTTGACCTCGTTGGCTTGAACAATGCCCAGGATTACCTTGCCTGAACCGGCAATCTCGTTGTTCAGGTCCTTACACGTCAGTTGTGCCATGGTGATTTCACCCGACCCGGCTAACTCAAGACTCAGGTCATTGACAGTCACTGCCTTGGGCGCGGTAACCAAGCCCGAGCCTGCAAGGTCTATCCCTTTAATCGAAGGCGCGGTGACAAACACCTGCAAGCCCTTGAAATCGTTTCCCGACCACTTCGACTCGCGTTGGTCAATGTATAGTTCTCCATCCTTGACATAGATAGTCATCTTCTCGAGTTGCTCGGTCGTCCCCTTGACGAGAACCGTATTGGCCTCGCCCTGCTCATAGATGACATTGAACGGACCAGCCACATTCAGCGCGTCAAAGTCAGCCATTGTCGTTAACTGATCCACCTGATGCACCTGGGTGGGCGTGTTGTTGGAGTGTACGCCACCAAAAGACCAGTCCTTGTCGCCGATTTTCACATGCAGGCATGACGTCATCGTCATGACAACCAGAGCCAAGAGGCTTAATGTCAGATACTTCTTCATTGTTGTACTTCTGTTTTAATGATGTTTTAACTTGCTCTTTTGTGTATTAGACGCACGACCCCCTGAAAAAGTTTCAGAAAAACACCATTTTTTTTAAATTATCTTTTTGCCTCCAGGATTCAATGCCGCGTTTGGAATGAAATCAGGCGTCCTTGACAATTACTTGGCTTTGGTATAGTAGCCCAATTTGTCCAGTTCCGTACGGCTGCGCTCCTTGCTGTACAGTCCCACGCGGTCTATTTTGCAGGAGCCGTCCTTCTTGACGGTAACCCTGACGAGCAGGTCATCACCGCCGTTGGGGTGATCCACAAAGTTCATCGAGGGCATGGTGATGTGGTGCACACCGCCAAAATCACGCTCATCCCACGCATGGACATGCCCCCAGAATGCGATGGTCGTGTTCCAGTCAGCCAGTTTGTCCAGAATGTAGTACAACTCCTCTCGGCAGTAGGTCGATGCGAACTCGTTGAGCGAGGGACGGAAGATATTGGTGTGGGTGAAGACAAAGGTGTGGCGGATCAACTTCTGTTCCCCGAGGAGATTGAAGACATCATTGTCGATTTGTTCAATTTGGTATTTGCCCAGTGTGCCGTTGGCCGAGTCGAGAAAGATGAACCGGTCGTGGACCGTATCACCATCAATGATGGTGCTGACTTTAAATTCATAGAACGTGGTCTTGAACAGCCGGCTGTACAACCCCCACCCGTTGTGGGTAATGTCATGGTTGCCCACGACAGGATAGAACGGCAAGGAGGAGGGCCACAAGAAATCAAAAGCATCTTCACGATATATGGTATTGGTTCTCTGGTCGATAAACAGAGTTGTATCGGTGTACACGTTCCCGAGGGTGTCGGTAAGGGGAACGAGGTATTTGTGAAACCATTTTTGGGAGGCTTTGGAGAGCGCCAGTTCGGTATTATAATAATACTCGGGCTTGGTGTCGGCAAGGTCGCCCAAGTGGCAAAAGAAGAGGTCTTCGTTTTCCATGCCGATATCCAACATCTCTTCGAGTCGTCCCGGGTCAATGGTGATGTGGCTGTCACTGCCCACGAGGAACGAATACTCCTCGATAGTGTCTGCGAGCGTCTTGTCCCAACTCATCCCAAAGTAGGAATTGTTGATCATTGACTGTTGCACGCGGTCATCAACGCTGGTGTTGCCCATGAGCACACCCTGGGGGCTCACTTTCTCACACGAGATGAGTATCGCGCCTGCAATCAGCAAGGCGGCGGTGATAAGGGTATATGTTATTGACGTTTTCATAGTTATTACCATCGATAAATAAGTCCTAATTTGCCTGTTGTCTCATATTTGCTTGCCAGCTGACTCATCGAGCCGGCGGGGCGGATGTTGAACTCGCCGAACAGTTTCACCTTGGGGTTTAAACGGTAGTAGAAGTCCAGACCCCAGTTAATGTTCCAGTTCTCGTAGTAGAAGTCGTCATAGTTGCGGAACAGCAAGCCCACATTCCAATCGTTGGTGCGCGGTCTCAATGTGGCATGGGCACCGAAGGTGAGCGTTATGGGCTCGCCATAGTGGTCACCCATCATGTTGTAACCGATGAATGAACCGCCCAGGGTGATGTCCCAATAACCGCGTTCAAAGCGGACTGAGATGTTTTCCACGTTCTCGTTGGTGTTGAACCTGTTGTAGTGGTTGAACATGTATTCGCCCGAGGCAAACAGGTGGAAAGCCTTAACCTTGAGGTGATACTCGCCTTTAATCTTGAAGCCATACTGCTGCTTGGTGTACTGCGTGTTGACTCCACCATCGATGCTCCAGTGCTTGTTGAAGTAGTGTTTGTAGTGCAAAGTGTTGCCGATAGCGGGACCGGTGATGACGTTCTTGCCGGTGGTCAACGATAGCGAGGCTTCGTTCTTGTGTTCCCCGTCAAACGTGTGGTCGCCGCTGTAGTACTGCGCCATGGCGGTACTGATGGCAAACCCCAGCAACAAGGAGGTGATTAGACGTTGTATTGAATCCATATTAATAATAATAATTATGTAGGATTTATCATAAATTTTGTGATGCAAAGGTAATGGAAGTCGAGTACACAATAAAGAAATTTTTCTTTTTTTTCTTGGATTTCGCCCGACTTGCACTACCTTTGCCCCCATACTTAAAAACAGAAAAGGAAATGGTGACACTATTGATGATTAATATCAAGTCGCTGGTGCTGGTGGCGATAGTGACCGTGATTGCCGTATCGTGCGCCAAGGTTTTCTCCAGGCAGGCGGGTAACAAGATGGCTCTGGCTAACTATGCCAACGTGGGCGTGGACGAGTTCCAGACCTATATTGCCAACCCCGTGGTGCAGCTGCTCGACGTGCGTGCCCAGGACGAATTTGACGAGGGACACATTGCCGGAGCGCTTTTGGTTGATGTGAACGACAGTACCTTTGTCGAGCAATGCAAGGCTAAACTTGACACTAGTCGACCTGTCGCCGTCTATTGCCGCAGCGGACGCCGCAGTGCGCGTGCCGCCAGCCTCCTGGCTGCAGAGGGTTATGAAGTAACCAATCTGGCAGGCGGTGTGATGTCGTGGCAGGATGCAGGCAAGACGCTGGTGAAATGACCCCACGCAAGCATTATCATGTGGTCGCTGCCGTCATCGAGGTTGACGGCAAGGTGCTGTGCATGCAGCGCGGTGTGACGCGCTACAGCTACACGAGTCACCTGTGGGAGTTTCCAGGAGGAAAGATTGAGCTGGACGAGACGCCTGAACAGGCGCTGCACCGCGAACTCATGGAGGAAATGGACCTCGACGTCGAGGTACACGAGCTGCTGGCCACGGTCACACACGATTATCCCGATTTCACCATCACCCTGGCAGCCTATCGCTGCACGGCAGGCACCACGGTCTTCACCATGCGCGAACACGCCGCCAGCCGCTGGCTGCCATGGGACGAACTGCCGTCGCTGCCCTGGTGTGCGGCCGACGAGCGCCTCATCGCTCTCTTCCCCAGATAAACCTTATGCTTCCAGGTCGATGTTGAACTGCTCGTGCCAGGGCAGGCCCTGCTTGTTGAGCACTTCCAGGAACGGGTCGGGGTCGAACTCCTCGACGTTGTGCACGCCGGGTTTGCGCCACAGTCCCTTGAGGAACATCATCGCACCCGTCATGGCGGGAACACCGGTGGTATAGCTCACAGCCTGCATGCCGGTCTCCTCGTAGGCCTTGTGGTGGTCGCAGTTGTTGTAGATGTAGTAGGTCAACGGCTTGCCCTCCTTGTCGGTACCGCTGATGCGGCAGCCGATGCTCGTCTCACCGGTGTAGTTCTCGCCCAGGTCTTGCGGGTTGGGCAGCACGGCTTTGAGGAACTGCAGCGGCACGATTTCCATGCCCTGGTAGTTGATGGGCTCGATGCTGGCCATGCCGATGTCCTGAATCACGCGCAGGTGGGTCAGGTACTCCTCGCCGAAGGTCATCCAGAACCTCGCACGCCTCAGGGTGGGGAAGTTGATGACCAGCGACTCCAGCTCCTCGTGGTACATCAGGTAGCTCTCACGCGGGCCAATCATGGGGTAGGTGAGGGGCTTGTGGATTTCCAGCGCACCGGTTTCCACCCACTTGCCGTTCTCCCAGTAGCGGCCCTTCTGGGTAATCTCGCGGATGTTGATTTCAGGGTTGAAGTTGGTGGCAAACGCTTTGCCGTGGTTGCCGGCATTGCAGTCCACGATATCGAGGGTGTGCATCTCGCCGAAGTGGTGCTTGGCGGCGTATGCCGTATAGACGCCGCTCACGCCCGGGTCAAAGCCGCAGCCCAGGATGGCGGTCAGGCCAGCCTGCTCAAAGCGCTCGCGGTAGGCCCACTGCCAACTGTACTCAAAGTGTGCCTCGTCCTTGGGCTCGTAGTTGGCTGTGTCCAGATAGTGCACGCCGCAACGCAGGCAAGCATCCATGATCGTCAGGTCCTGATAAGGCAGAGCCAGATTGATGACCATGTCAGGCTTGTGGCGCTCGAACAGGGCGACCAGCTGGTCCACGTCGTCGGCATCCACCTGGTCGGTGGTGATGTTGTCCTTGCCGATGGCACGTGCTACGGCATCACACTTGGCGCGGTTGCGTGAGGCAATCACGATTTCGTTAAACACGTCAGGATTCTGTGCACATTTATGGGCGCACACGGTGCCGACGCCACCGCATCCGATGATAATGACTTTACTCATAGTTCTCTAAGTCAAATTGTTGATTTGTGGGCAAAGTTACTGTTATTTTCTTGATTGTTGCAAATTATGAGGCATAAAATGCCGTAACGGTGCAATCTAACTGTATTTGGTCGATAAAAAAGGTGTAAACATCGAATATTTTTGCGTTATATCTCAACTTACTAGTAATTTTGCGCCATCAAACACCACATGACAAGATAAAAGCTATAACGAAATGAAGAATTTTTTTTCGATAATCTGTGTCCTGGGCTGCCTGGTGCCGCTCAGCCTGCGTGCTACGGTCATCAATGGTGTCCTGGTTGACTCACAAGACACGACCGAGCTCATCGAGGCCACGGTCAAGCTGTTAATGGCCAACAAGGACAGCACGATGGTCAAGGGTACGACGACCGATATGAACGGTGTGTTCAACATCAAGGGCGTCAAGCCGGGACGATACCTGCTGCGCTTCTCCTATCTGGGCTATAACGATGTCATCAAGCATGTGACCGTCGGTGAGGATGGCCGCGATGTCAACATCGGCGTGGTTTCCATGGACCCCAACACCATCATGCTCAAGGAGACGGTGGTCATGGGTGTCAAGAGCCCCATCGTCGTCAAGGAGGACACCATCGAGTTCAATGCCGACACCTACAAGACCCAGGCCAATGCCGTGGTCGAGGACCTGCTCAAGCGCCTGCCTGGCGTGGAAGTGGGCAGTGACGGTAAGATTACCGCCAACGGCAAGGAGGTAAAGAAAATCCTTATCGACGGCAAGGAGTTCTTCAGCGACGACCCCACGGTGGCCAGCAAGAACATTCCCGCCGAGATGATCAACAAGCTCCAGGTCATCGACCGCAAGAGCGATCTGGCACGCCTCACGGGCGTTGACGACGGCGATGACGAGACAGTCATCAACCTGACGGTGAAAAAAGGCATGAACAACGGCTGGTTCGGCACCGTCAACGCGGGCTATGGCACAGATGAGCGCTATGCCGGCAACGTGATGATCAATCACTTCCGCGACGGTAACCAGTTCACCATCCTGGGCGGCGGCAACAACGTCAACAATCTGGGATTCGGCGACGGCGCTTCGGGCAGGTTTCAGCGCTTCGGCGGCGACCGTGGCGTCACCAAGTCGCAGTATGCCGGCATCAACTTCAACATCGGCAGCAAGGAGGATGACCACTTCCGTGTCGGTGGTGACGTGATGTACAGCCACAGCGACCGCGACACCCGCACTCGCACCGCCCGCCAGTACCTGTTTGAGGACTCCACCAGCTACTACGACGCCAACACTGCCGCCCGCGACAAGAGCCACAACCTGCGTGGTGACTTCCGCATCAAGTGGGAGGTGGACAGCAACAACACCATCGACATCCGTCCCAACTTCTCGTTCAACTTCAACAAGAGCGAGCGCGGCGACTCGTCGCTCACCCGTGCCGGTGACACGGCCCAGTCGCTCGTGAACCGCAGTTTGAGCAACTTCTTCAACGACGGCAAGAGCTTTGAGTGGGGCACACGCCTGATTTACAACCACAAGGTCGCCAGCCACCCGGGCCGCAGCCAGAGCCTGATGCTCAACTACAACTACAGCAACGTGCGTGAGGATGCCGACACCTACACCGACAACACCTACTACCTGCTGCAGGACAACAACCAGCTCATCGACCAGACGGCCAACAACCGCCGCAAGACGCACAGCATCACGGGACGCATCTCGTGGACCGAGCCCATTGGCGATGTCAAGAACGCCCGCTTCCTGGAGTTCTCCTATCGTGGCAACTACCGCTATACCACCAGCGACAAGATGGTCTATGATAACGACCGCAGCGGCGTCTGGCCCAGCGGCACGGTTACTGATCAGGAGTGGAACGAAAGTTTGTCCAACAGCTTCCGCAACACGTTCTACAACCAGCAGTTCAGCGCGGGATTCCGTCAGGTGCGCAAGGCCTATAACCTCAATGTGGGTATGACGGTCAACGGCGCCATGTCCAAGAGCAAGGACCTCATCAACAGCGCCCGCGACATCAGGGAACGTTGGGCCTGGTCGGTGGCTCCCTACGCCCGTTTCCGCTACAAGTTCACTGAGACGCGCAACCTCAACTTTAACTACTTCATGCGCGCCCAGCAGCCCAGCATCACCCAGCTGCAGCCCGTTGCCGACGAGAGCAACCCGCTGAACATCGTCATCGGTAACCCCGAGTTGAAGCCCACTTTCAACCACAACATCAACCTGCGCTTCGGCGACTTCGCACAGGGAGCCCAGCGCAGCATCATGGCGATGATGAACGTCGATTTTGCCCAGAACAGCATCGTCTCGACCACCAACTATGACGAGATCACCGGTGGACGCATCACCAGCTACACCAACGTGAACGGCGTGTGGAACGCCATGGCGATGAACATGTTGAGCTTCCCCTTCGGTGCCAGCAAGGTCTGGTATTTCTCCAGTCACTTGTTTATGCGCTACTCGGTCACCAAGGGTATCAACAATGGTATCGAGAACCGCAGCAACACGTTCAATATCAACTATTCGCCTGGTCTGGCATTCCGCAACAGCGTCTTTGACCTGGAGATTCGACCCCGCTACGGTTTCCAGAATACCACCAACACCGTCACCGTTGCCAACAACCGCAACGTCAACACTTGGGGCGGTATGTTCAACGGCACCTATTCGGCACCCTTCGGCCTGGTCATCAGCACCGACCTCAGCTACAGCACCACCAGCGGCTACAGCGCCGGTTACAACACCAGCCAGTGGTTGTGGAACGGCTCTCTCGCCTATCAGTTCCTGAGCGAGAAGCAGGCTGCGGTAACCCTGTCGGTCTATGACATCCTGGGACAGCGCAAGAACGTCTATCGCAACGTCACCGCCAACTATATGGAGGACGTCATCTACAACTCCCTGGGGCGCTACGGCATGTTGACTTTCACCTACCGCTTCAACACCTTCAAGAAGGGTGAGCAGCCCAAGGACCGCAACGAGGACTTCCGCGGCCCAGGCCGTTGGGGCGGTGGCTCTGGCGGCGGTCGCCCCAGTGGACCTCCTCCCGGTGGCAGACCTCCCTTCTGATTCATTTATATATTATAATGTGTAGCCACGGCCCAGTGCCCCTCGGCCTTTTGACCGACGCCATTAAAAAAACGATTTTACGGCTTTGCGTCTTAGCGTGAGGGAAAATGAAGGTCCGTGGCTACGCATTAACTTTTTTTAAGAATTTTTTTTGCCCCTCTTTTTGCTATGTCGGGGATTTGTTATAATTTTGCCGATACCAAATAGTGATATCACTTGAAAATCTATTATTGAAATTGAAGGGAAATGAGACGCTTAGACCTTGAAAGGACGTGTTTTCATGTTAGCAACAGCTGCGTGAGGACTTCTTCGTTATCGTTCTATCTGTCCCAATGACTTTCGCCCCCCTATGAAGCTGAAATGTTGTGATTTAATAAGTATTATAAACCAAAAACGATGTAGTTATTCCGGAACTCTGAGATGAAAAAGAAATAGATGTTGACCCGACTTAATGCCTAATTCAAGTTAAACGAATTGTTACTTTTATATTAACTTTAATTTATTAACATTTAAAAAACATTTATCAGTTATGAAGAAATTTTTATTTACTCTTGCTGCCCTGCTGATGGCAGGCACAGCACTGGCTGACAGTGGTTTCTTCTTCGGTGAGTTCGACGAGAGCACGCTGGGAACGACCAACGAGTCCTACCTGACTCTGACTCAGGACGACCTGGCCGGTGAGTAT
>CACZNH010000006.1 GCA_902782465.1 uncultured Bacteroidales bacterium | reverse complement strand
AACACGACGCTGACGTTCTACTACGACAAACAGCGCAACAGCCGCCCAGGCACGACTTACGACCTGAACACGGGAACCCATGATACCGGCTGGCACACCGACAGCACCAATGCCGAAGTGACCAAGGTGGTCTTTGACCCCTCATTCGTTGATGCTCACCCAACGACTACCTACTATTGGTTTTATTTCATGACCAATCTTCAGTACATCACGGGCATGGAATACCTGAACACCAGCGAGGTGACTAAGATGGGTTATATGTGATTTGAGCCATTTCAACACGTCCAAGGTGACCGATATGGGTGCCATGTTCGCTTACTGTGATAACCTGACGAGCCTTGACCTGAGCAGTTTCAACACGTCCCAGGTGACCGAAATGAGTTTTATGTTCTATGTCTGCAGCAATCTGCGAACTATCTATGTGGGCAATGGCTGGAGCACTGCGGCCGTGACAAACTCATATAATATGTTCTATAACTGCACCAGCTTGGTGGGCGGCCAGGGCACGACCTACAATTCCTGGTACCCGATGGACAAGACCTATGCCCATATCGACGGCGGTCCCAGCTACCCGGGCTTTTTTACCAGAGATCCCAATGCCCCAGAGGCTTATGCCTGCTACACCGAGACGAACACGACGCTGACCTTCTACTGCGACAAATTGCGCAGCAGCCGCCCGGGCACGACCTATGACCTGAACACGGGTAACAACGTGACCGATTGGGAGAACGACGGCACCAATGCCAATGTGACCAAAGTGGTCTTTGACTCCTCGTTTGCTGATGCCCGCCCGATGACTACCTACGCATGGTTTTATTATATGGAAAACCTTCAATCCATCACGGGCATGAACTACCTGAACACCGGCGATGTCACCAATATGGGTTCGATGTTTTGTAAATGTACAAAATTGACGAGCCTTGACTTGAGCAGTTTCAATACGTCTCAGGTGACCAGTATGTGGGGCATATTCTTTGGCTGCAGTAGCCTGACAAGTCTTGACTTGAGCAGTTTCAACACATCCCAGGTGACCCGCATGATTTCCATGTTCTATGACTGCAGCAGCTTGACAAACCTTGACTTGAGCAGTTTCAATACGTCCCAGGTGACCGATATGGGTTCTATGTTCCGTGGCTGCAGCAATCTGCGGACCGTCTATGTGGGTGATGACTGGAGCACTGCGGCTGTGACGTACTCCAAAGATATGTTCGATGGCTGCACCAGTCTGGTGGGTGCCCTAGGCACGACATACAATGCCTCGAATCCGACGGATAAGACCTATGCCCACATCGACGGCGGCTCCAGCAACCCGGGCTACTTCAGCGCGAACCCCGAGGCCTACGCCTGCTATACCGAGTCGAACACGACGCTGACGTTCTACTACGACGGCCTGCGCAGCAGCCGCCCAGGCACGACCTACGACCTGAACACGGGTAACAACGATACCGGTTGGGACACCGACGGCACCAATGCCAATGTAACCAAAGTGGTCTTTGACCCCTCATTCGCTGGTGCCCGCCCAACGACCACCTGCGATTGGTTTTATAACATGAGCAATCTTCAATCTATCATGGGCATGAACTACCTGAACACCAGCGAGGTCACCCATATGGGTTGGATGTTTAGTGGATGTACAGAATTGACGAACCTTGACTTGAGCAATTTCAACACCTCCAATGTGACCAACATGTGGGGCATGTTCATTCTCTGCAGTAGCTTGACAAGCCTTGACTTGAGCAGTTTCAACACGTCCCAGGTGACCGATATGACTAGCATGTTTAATAGATGCATTAATCTGCGGACCATCTATGTGGGCAATGGCTGGAGCACTGCGACTGTGACGTCCTCTACATGGATGTTCTATGACTGCACCAGCCTGGTGGGTGGCCAGGGCACGACCTACAATGCCAACTACATTGATAAGACCTACGCCCACATCGACGGCGGCCCCAGCAATCCGGGCTATTTCACCGATAAGGTTGACTTCCTGCGTGGCGACGTGGACGGTGACGGCAACGTGGGTATCGGTGATGTTACGTCCTTGATTGACTTCCTGCTCAACGGTGCCTCTCCTGGTGTCACCGTCACATCGGCCGACACTGACCTCGACGGCAAAGCGAGCATCGGCGACGTGACGGCACTCATCGACTACCTGCTCAACGGCGTGTGGCCGATGAGGACTTATTAGGGATTAGGAGATAGAAGCTAAGCGTCCGCATTCCTCTCGTGGGGGTGCGGACGCCTTCGCAGAATTCGCGTGATAAGTCGTTAAAAGACATAGTGGCTTAGTGTGAGATTTGGTCATCTCGACAAATATAACTACCTTTGCAGTTCATTTGAAGAAAAAAACATTAATAACCATAAACTGAAATGAAAACAATGAAAATGTTAAAAGGAAAAGTGGCGCTCATTACCGGAGCCGCCAGGGGCATCGGCAAGGCCATCGCCCTGAAGTTTGCTGCCGAGGGTGCCGACATCGCATTCACCGACCTCGTCATTGACGACAACGGCAAGCAGACCGAGCAGGAAATTGCTGCCCTGGGCGTCAAGGCCAAGGGTTATGCCAGCAACGCTGCCAACTTTGAGGAGACCGAGGCTGTCGTGAGGCAGATTCACGAGGACTTCGGCCACATCGACATTCTGGTCAACAACGCAGGCATCACCAAGGACGGTATCATGCTGCGCATGACCGAGCAGCAGTGGGACGCCGTCATCGCCGTTAACCTCAAGAGTGCGTTCAACTTTATCCATGCCCTGGTGCCCATCATGATGCGCCAGCGCAATGGTTCCATCATCAACATGGCATCGGTAGTGGGTGTTCACGGTAACGCCGGACAGGCCAACTACGCTGCCAGCAAGGCCGGCCTTATCGCCCTGGCCAAGAGTATCGCCCAGGAGATGGGTAGCCGTGGCATCCGTGCCAATGCCATCGCTCCCGGCTTTATCGACACCGCGATGACTCAGGCCTTGCCCGAGGACGTGCGCAAGGAATGGTGCCAGCGCATCCCCCTGCGTCGTGGTGGCACTGTCGAGGACATCGCCAACGTGGCTACCTTCCTCGCCAGCGACATGTCGAGTTACGTCACCGGCCAGGTCATCCAGGTTGATGGCGGCATGAACATGTAGTTTTAAAGCGGGCGTTGCCCGCTGTGGAGAGTGGAGAGTGGAGTGAGGATAGAGGCGGGATTCGCCGCCGGGTTATGTTTAAGCGGGCATTGCCCGCTTTTTTTTTGAGCCTGTTGGATTTGGCGGAATGTAATAGTTTTGGCAAAAAATGTGTAAAAAAGTCATTAATGTTTTGAAATTTGGAGGAGATTGATTATTTTTGCAAGTGGGAAATTGTATTCCTTTATTTAGAGTATCTATCATTATTTAAAATCTAAAAGTTATGAGGAAATCTTTACTTTTATTATTTGCAGCGTTCATGGTGATGAGCGCTAGTGCCCAGTTAAATCGGCATGGAGTGAGGGGTGTACAGCCGCAACCGGTGAACACACTTCAATCACGTCCTCAAGCCAAGGTGGAGGTCATGCAGATGCGTGAGCCAGGAACTCCTGTTGTCAAGGCTCAGCGCAAAGCAACGCCACCTACCCGAATGTACTATCGACGTCCTGCTGGCGCATTCTATTGTAACACTATTGTAGAGGATGGAATAAATTGTGGTATGGCAATTACTTCTATCCTCGCGGTAAAGCCTTACACTTTTTACACTTTTAAAAGCATTGTAGAAGGTGCGGGGCCTGATGCCACCTGCGAATGGGATGTCCAGACAGGCGAAGAAACCGATTCTGGATACGAATCTAAGTGGGTTACAGTCTCAGGTGAAGACCTGGCCTTTAAATGGGGCTTGGGGGTCTTTGAAGCTCCAATCCTCTACGTGATGGATGGTGACGATTTTTACTCGTGGGCCCTTCATGGCTATGAAATGGGTGGTACCCCCGATGCTCCAACAGTCATTAATGAGCGCAAAGGCTATATCTACTCTCTTCCCAGCACCATGCACTTTTGGGGAGACGACTACCTCAAGTCAAGTAAGGGCTTCTATCCTGGTGGCCGTAATGGTGACTATTTCTATCCGATGACCTATTACTCTGGTGCTGTGCCTTCAGGTGACAATGAGAAAGGCTACTGGTTCGGTAAGAACGGTGGTACGACCCATGGGCAATGTATCGACGGCATTGCTCAGGCCTTTGAGAAACCCACTGCTCCCTACCTGCTCAATCAAGTGGTTCTGGAATGTGCCTTCCTTGAGGTGAAAGCCCAGACACAGATGACTTGCAAGATATACAAACTTGACGCTATCCCGCCTTACAGTGATACCGATGTAGCAGTGCTTCCTGAACAGCCCGGTGAACTCATTGCCAGGGGACGCGCAATCATCGACCCTGAGACTAATGATAAGACCGGAGGACTGGTGTTTTTCACCCTCTACGGTGAGGAAGACGGTCTGGAGTATGAAATTACCCCGACCATCGACTTCCCGATTCTGGTAGCTATCGACGGTTACAACGACCCTGAGATGAATGAGTTGGTCGATTTTTCGGCTATGATCAGCAGTGATATTCACACCGACGAGGGCTTCGGCGAGCTGGCTTACCTCAAGTACGGTGTCAAGGATGTGGAAGGTCATGTGGATCACTATGAATGGGTAGGTCTGAACAACTTCTTCAAGGGAGATGAAATGAAGACCGGTTTGACCATTTTCTTGAGCACTGAGCTGCCTTACTTGACCTTCAACCGTGAAGAAGAGGACGGTGTGTACAGATTCCCCAACGAAGGCGGCCTGATGGAGAAACACTTTGGTGATTACACGGTCTGTGGCATCGAGTTCTTGTCGTGGGAGCCGAGTGCTGATGACTACTGGTGGGTACATTGCAATAGTGATGACGTGCCCGATTGGCTCACCATCAAACTTGAGGACCAGATGGAGTTTGATGAGTTCACTGGCATAGTCAATGCTACGGTGACTGCCGAACCATTGCCCGGGGGTGTGCATTATCGCGAGGCTGTTGTCCGATTTGAGTATCCCGGAGCCTATCAGGACTACAAGTTCATCCAGGGTGAGATTGGTCCCATTGACCCACCGGAACCACCCTTCTACTATTTGAATATCGTTATCGGAATCATCCTGGGTGACAAGGTGAGTGACGATGTCTACCGCAAGGCAGACATAAACAACGACGGCGTGGTCAACGTCACGGACTTGAATAAGCTGATTGAATTAATTATGAGATATTCATGATGAATAAAAAGCGTTTTTCTGAACATGAAAACGTTTAAATTGGGAAAATATGTGTAAATTTGCAGAAAATCCTTTTTATAACATAACTAATTATTAGAAGATGATGAAAAAGACCATTCTGTTATTGATGACTGTGGCCTTGATGGCAGCATCGGCTCAGGCAGCTGAGGTGACCGAAAGTCAGGCGCTGGACATCGCTCAGCGATTTGTCAGCGCCGGAACGGCCAAGATGAAAGCAGTGCCCAACAGCAAGTTGACACTGGCTCATTCCGCAACCTCGGCCAGCGGCAAGGCTGACTACTATGTGTTTAACCGTGGCGAGGGCGACGGCTTTGTCGTTGTCAGTGGCGAGGACCGCGTCCAGCCCGTGTGGGGCTATTGTGAGAGAGGCAAGTTTGAATACGCTAAGTTGCCCGACAATGTCAAGTGGTGGTTCAGCGAGTACCAGCGCCAGATGCAGTACTTGCGCGACCATCCCCAGGCCAAGCCCCGCAAGGCGGTCAACCTGACGACCAGTGTCGCTCCGCTGCTCACCAGCAAGTGGAACCAGTGCAAGCCCTACAACGACTTGTGTCCCGCGGCTGCCGATGATGATGATACCTATATGATTTACGGCGGCCATGCCTGCTCCGGCTGTGTTGCTACCGCTTTATCGCAGATTATGTATTATTATAAATGGCCGGCTAGGGGCGTTGGCAGCAAGACCTATGATTTTGACTTGACGACCCAGGAAGGCAATGTGCCGATGACGTTGAGCTGCGATTTCAGCCAGTCAACTTATCAGTGGGACCTGATGAAGGACGAATACCTGTACATGGATAAGAACTACTATGGTTATTTCGATGATCAGTGGCATGTCTATATCAAGGTCATTGACGAGAACGGCGACACGATTACCGACCCCAACGGTGTGCACAGCGCTGCTGTGGCCAAGCTGCTCAGCGACGTGGGCATCGCCTGCGAGATGATGTATGGCTACAACGGCAGTGGTGCCTATACCTATGATGCTTACTATGCCCTGCTGGACCATTTCAACTATCAGGTGGGATATGCCTACCGCGACGACTACGATGGCGACTTTGACGAGTTGATGCGCGGCTGGCTGGATTACCATTACCCGCTTTACTTCAGCGGTCACGGCAGTGGCGGTCACGCCTTTGTCCTCGACGGCTATGACAACCAGGGACGTTTCCATGTCAACTGGGGCTGGGGAGGCAGTTATAACGGCTATTTCGAGTCACTGGCACTTGACCCCGATGGCAACGGCAACGGCTATAACTCTTATCAGGAGGTTATTGCCAGCGAGCCCAACCGGCCGTTCCTGACGGTGCCCAGTGAAAACGCGACCATCGACTTCGGCACTGTCCAGGTGCCCAATGGCGAGAACGAGATAGCCAAGATGATAGAGGTTTATGGACGATATACAGATCAGGATGTGACGGTGACCATCACAGGCGCTGATGCCGCCATGTTCCACACTGTCAACTCATTGCCTATTGAATCTCTGGACTATGATAATCCGTATGCGCTCAATGTTTACTATCGTCCCACTGCCGGAGGACAGCATACGGCTCAGTTGATACTGAGCGCTGGTGGCAATTATGAGCCTGTGAAGTTCACGTTGGTTGGTGAAGCCAATGCTGTTCTGTATTATGACGTCAACCAGGATGGAGTGATTAACGTCTTGGATGTCACCCAACTGATTGACATGGTACTTAACGGAGGCATACTGTGTTACACGGGTCAGCAAGCAGTCATCGGAGATATCACCAGACTGATTGATTTTATCCTGAACGGAGCCCAATAATCCCGTTCGGAACTGTCAACCTCATAACTATGATACGAGGCTGCGCCCTATTACGGTGCAGCCTCGTATTGTATATATATTGTATTTTGCTTGTACATGTCTGTGGAATAGGCTAATTTTGTCCTGTCTTTAGAATGTAACTGATGCTTTATTAATCAATTTAGAGTAATACCTAGCAAATGAGGAAACAGATTCAGTTTTTGATGATGGCCATGATGATGGCTGTATCGGCCCATGGCGCCGAGGTTACGGTGTCCCAAGCCTTGAACATTGCACAACAGTTTGTTAATCAAGGCTCCGGCAAATTCCGTTCAGGTCATGGCGGCGCATTGAAGTTGGCACACGAGGCTCGCTCCGTGGCCGGAAACCCCGATTATTATGTTTTTACTCGTGGCATTGACGGAGGTTTCATTATCGTCAGCGGTGAGGACCGTGTGCAACCGGTTTGGGGCTATTGCGACCATGGCACGTTCGATTACGCCAAATTGCCCGAGAACGTCAGGTGGTGGTTCGGCGAGTATCAACGTCAGATGCAGTTCCTGCGTGAGCATCCTGATGTTCAGCCGCGCAGCAGGGTTAAGCTGAACGGTGGCGTCGGCCCGCTGATGTCGACACAATGGGATCAGTGCCGCCCATTCAACGATATGTGCCCTGAGGCGCCGTCAGCCAACGACAAGTACTTCATCTATGGTGGCAGGGCTTGCACTGGTTGCGCTGCCGCGGCTATGGCTCAGATTATGAAGTATCACGAGTGGCCCAAGAAAGGTTCCGGCTCCTATAGCTATGACTGTACTGTCAAGTATTATGACCCCGAAACTGGTGAACTCGTCACCGACATGATGACACTAAGCACTGACTTGTCCCAATCGGAATACCAGTGGAACCTGATGAAGGATCAGTATCTGTATAAGGACAAGAATAATTACGGCTATTTTGACGAAAACATGCATATCTACATCAAGGTCATTGACGAGAACGGGGACACGGTGCCCGATGTCAACAATACCTATGGCAACGCTGTCGCCAAGTTGATGAGCGACCTGGGTATTACCCTCAAGATGCAATATGCAAGTTGTGACTTCGGCAGCGGTGCCTTTATCAGCAACGTGTACAATTCATTCAGGGATTATTTTGATTATTCGGTCAATTACATCGAACGCGATAATTATTGGTATGGCAATTGGGACGAATTGATTCGCAGCGAGGTGGATGCGGGCCGTCCCATGTATTACACGGGCAAAGGCAGCGGTTCTCATGCGTTTGTCATCGACGGTTATGATGCCGAGGGGCGTTTCCATCTCAATTGGGGCTGGGGCGGTGACTACAACGGTTATTTTGAGACCTTGGCACTCAATCCCGGCAATCATGACTACAGCACCGAGCAGCGGGTGGTTCTATGTACACCTAATAAGCCGGCATACCTGTATTTTGATGTTAATCGCGACGGTGTTATCGGTATTGCCGATGTCGCCGACTTGATTGACCTCCTGCTGAATGAAGGTATCCTGTATTACACTGGTAATCCGGCCACTATCGGCGATATTACAGACCTGATTGACTATCTGCTCAAGCAGTAGTTTTGTGAGAGGATTGTTCTGAAAAAAAGCAGGGATTCAACCCGTTGTTTAGGGTCGAATCCCTGTGTTTTGTTAATGCCACAGATGTTATTCGTCGCCTTCAGCGACCTCACACTGGCACATCTCATGGTATTCCTGCCAGTCGGGGTCTTCCTCGGCTTCAAACTGTAGGGGTAGGGTGGGAAACGGTGTCATCACCTCGTTGAACTTGCGCTGGAAGATGTGCAGGCTGCGGGTATAGAACACCCAGTTGCGTTCACCGTCACCGGTGTAGATTCCTGTCAAGACGGCAACAGGGTCACGATTGAAGCACCCGTTGAGTGCATCGGTGACCTCTTCCATGATTTTGCTGTCGGCATAGGCGGGAAGTCCTTTAGCGTCTTCCTCATATTGCCATGTCACCTCAACACGATAGCGGTAAAAACCCGTGGCCATGACGTTTTCCAGGCCCCGGCGTCCAGTGACAAGAATAAGCCTGCCGTTGTCTCCCTCGGCAGGCGCTGTCCACCAATCGTCACTGATTGTTAGCTTTGCCATTCCCTGAATTTAGGGGTAAGAGAAGTTGATGGTTTCCTCCTTGAGCACCCTGTCTTGACCCTGGCCACGCTCGCAGAATACGCGGAAGGAAGCACTCACTTTGCCATCCTTGATGCTAAAATCACCTTTAGCAATACGTCCCTTGAGGCCATCCAGATACTGCGTGAATTTGGTCTTGAAGGGTTCGTACTTTGTGAGCGCTTCAGTGTCAAACTTGGTAAACTCTGAGGCTGCACCCGTCTGATACTCGTACTTCAGGTCATAGTACACCTCATTGTTCTCAATCCATTTGTTAATCTCTGATGCAAGATCCTTAGGTCCGGCATAGGTCTCGTCGTTCAGCTCTGCCGATACTTGATAAGATATGAACTTAACATGATCTGGCTCTGGACTGCGGTCACATTCCATCGACATGAGCCCAAACGTGAGGCATACCAATAAAACGGATAATTTCTGAATGGTTTTCATTATTCTCATTTGGGTTATAAAATTGCGCAAAGTTAATGCTTTTTTTGTTTTACGATGGCATATTTTAGTAAAAAAATAATGTTTTGTGAATCATTTTTTAGTCATTTCTTGGATGATGCCTTCCGCCTTAAGCGTGAAAATATGTGAATTTCTGACAAAAAATAAAAATATTCGTGTTTGTCGATAACTTTTTTGATTACTTTTGCACCCACTATTGGATGCCGTTAGTGCGTTATCCACAATTTGGAATAAGACAAAGAATGAATAAAACGTTATTGATACTTGCTGTACTGGGATTGCTGACCTTGTTCACATCGGCCTATTATTCGGCTCCTGCCGACAGCCGCATTGGCTACAAGGCACCATCTCTGGTATTGGGTGACAAGAATAATGACCTGTCACCGCTGCAACAGCAACGTGGCGAGAATGTGCTTTTGTCATTCTGGTCGTCGGACGATCCCGAATCCCGTTTGAGAAATCTGTATTACGACCGTTTGGTCCGCAATATTGATCGTGTCGTTCATGTCTCGGTCAACCTGGACCGTAGCGAGAGCGTTTACAATGCTATTCTCGAGGTTGATGATTTGGACCGCTCGACCCATTTCCACTCCTCGACCGAGGTTAGAGAGTCAATTATCAAGAGTTGGCGTCTTGAAGAAGGTTACCATTCCTTCCTGCTTGATGATGAGGGACGTATCATTGGTATCGACCCCAATTCCATGAAGCTGATTTCTATGAAGTGACAACCTTTTTTCTTTATTTACAGGATCATTTGCAGCAGGGCGACGTCGCGATAGATGTTGCCTCTTTTTATCCATGATTGAATCACCCCCACGCGTCGGTAGCCGAAATCCTCAAACATATTGAGGCATACCGTATTGTCGAGTGCGATGAAAACATATAATTGCCTCAGCCCCAAGTGCTCGCGGGCATAAGCCGTGAGCCGCTCCAGGGCTTGGCGTCCTAGACCCTTGCCTCGGTGCTCAGCAGCGATGAACAATCCTAGCTCAGCCCGGTTGTTCAGCGGGTCGAAGTTCAAAAAGTCAATGGTGCCGGCAGGGGTGCCGTCATCGGTCAGGGTAATCATCAGTCGCAGCTGGCGCTGGGCATAGATGTCGCCGGTGTATGCCTCAAGATAGTCCCACAGGGCCTTGCGGGAATAGGGGGCTGTGGTGTCGCTGACAGCCCATAACGCACTATCATTCTCCCAGTTATAAAGGGTATCGAGGTCGGTGGGTTCCAGCGGCCTTAGCGTAATGGTATTGTTGCTCAGTAGTTGGCTCATGACATCTTGGGTGAAATGATGATTCCGTGCCGGGCGGCAAAGATGTGGAATGCCAAGCGCTCCTTGCTGCCGTAGAGGCGGATGTAGTCCACTATCTGGGCATAGCTGTGGCAACCGTCATCGATGAGCACGTTGTAATTCCCCTTAGCGGGGGTGCTGTCATAGAAAAAGTTGATGGCTGCTGTTTGGGCAACATTGCTTGCATTGTCGCTGATGATGACCCATGGCCAGGTTTCGCTGGCAGGCTTGCCGCTGGTGGGCAAAATGCGCTTGATGAGGCGCTTGGCCATCGCAAGTCCGGCCCTGACAAACACTCCCAACTTGACGATAGGGTAGAAGATGACGTTAAATCGCGGGAAATGCTTGCGGTAGAAGATGAGCATCGCGTCATAGAACACACGCACATAGCGCATCGAGTCCTTGTGCGTGCTCTCGCCCTTATAATGCACCATCGACGTTGGCAGCATCCAGTTTTCGTAACCTGCCTTGACGATGCGGTAACTCAGGTCGATGTCCTCGCCGTACATGAAGAAGTCCTCGTCAAAGCCGCCCAGTTGCTGCAGCACAGCGGTACGGCACAGCATATAGGCACCTGACAGAATGTCGATGCATTGTGGTTCCTCATCGCTCAGGTAGCGCAGGTGGTACTTGGCAAACCATGGCGAGCGAGGGAAAAGCTTTGAAAGGCCGAAGATTTTGCAGAAGGATACCCACGGGGTGGGGAATGCACGCTTGCTTTCGGGAAGGAACACACCATTGCCGTCCATCATGCGGGCACCGATGGCACCGCACTTGGGGTGAGACTGCATCCATGCGATGCCCTCTTGCAGGCAGTGAGGGGTGATGATAGTGTCGGGGTTGAGGATGAGCGTGTACTCGCCGCGCGCCTGCATGATGGCCTGGTTGTTGGCGCGGGCAAATCCCACGTTCTCCTGATTCTCGATGTAGGTGACCTGTGGATGCCGTTCGCGGGAGAAGGCAATGCTGTCGTCGCCCGACAGGTTATCGACCACGATGACTTCTCCTGTCATGCCCTGCATGGCTTCTTCCACCGAGCGCAGAGTCTGCTCCAGCAGGTATTTGACGCGATAATTGACGATGACAACGGTCAACTCCATATTGTTTGTGGCTTTAGTCGTTTTTCTTGAGTTGATAAGACAACGCGGCGCCAATGGCAGTGCGGTAGCAGGCAAATTCGGGGATATGGAAGCGTACGCCGTACAGGTTCTCCATCATCGGGAAAATATAACCGCATTCAGGCAGTTTAGTCAGGTTGCCGATAAGCACAAAGTCCTTGATGCCCTCGTTTACCTGTGACAAAACGGCGCAGGAGCCAATGGTCTCAAGAACCATACAGATGAGGCCCTTGGCGATGTCATTGGGGGTGGCATTGCTGCTGATGGCTTTGCCAAAAAGCGATGCGGTGGCATACATCGGCAGTCCCTCGATATCTTTCTTGCAAATGTCCTTGATTTGCAGGTTGATATGAGATATGTCGCCGTGAGATGCCATTTCGATGACCTCACCGACATTGGTGGTCTTGAGCAACAGATGGGATAGGCCCTGCAACGTGCCGCCGCCCATAGAGATGCCGCCGATGTGGCTGATGGTATCACCGTCAACGCGCACCAGCGTTGTACCGGTACCCATCGAGACCACTACAAGCTGCTCGAGGCCGCTGTCAAAACGTGCTCCAAGGCCGTCGGCCTGAAACTCATCCACATGAGTGGTGGGCAGGTCATAGATGGGTGTATCCACTTCGCTGGACCCCACACCGGTGAGCATCACGTGCTCAATGTTATCAAGAGTGATGCCGTTGTCGTGGGTGTATTTGCCGAAGGCACCGAACAACGACGAGATGGGGTCACTGCCCGTAATGCTGATGGGCGCTTTGATGTGGGTGCCGTTCTCGACTCCCACAATCTTGGTGGTGCTGCCACCCACGTCAATGCCAATTACTAATCCCATATATTCTTGTTAGCCGTTTGTCTTCACTAATCACTAATTGCAACTCGGGTCGCTGGGCAGGTTGAGCCACAGGCGGTAACGGTCGCCGAAACGGGCCACGGCATCGCGCCACTGGTTGTCATCGCCTTCACCCATCATCAGGTCACGGCCCCCATCATGAAGCACGGCCCAATCGTGTCGCTTGAGTTCGCTGGAAAGCTGGTCTTTCTCCCAACCGCTGTAACCCACGATGAACTTGATGCGTCCCTCAACAGGGGCACCCAGTTCAACATACCGCTTGATGGCGTCAAAGTTGCCGCCAAACCACACGCCGTCGCCCACTTCGATGGATTCGGGCACAACCTCAGGTCCCAGGGTATGCATATAGAACATCATCTGTGACCCTACAGGACCACCCAGGTACAGGGGGATTTCCTCCACACTCTCGATGTCGGGCATGATGTCTCGCAGGTTGTAGCCGGTGTAATGGTTCACGACGACGCCCATGGCTCCCTCGCCCTCGTCAGGGTCCACGATGAGCACCAGCGAGCGTTTAAAGAAAAAGTCGCCAACAGTGGGTTTGGCCACCAGCAGGGAACCGCGACGGGGCTGCGGTTGCTCGTCATTAAGATGGTATATGTCCTGGTCCCAGTCGTTCATGTTGCAAAGGTAGTGCAAGCCGAGCGAAGAACAAAAAGAATTTATTCTTTTTTTCTTCCGAGGCGCCGCCTACCTTCGCCGCGAGGCAAAGTCGTGCAAGCCGAGCGAAGAACAAAAAGAATTTATTCTTTTTTTCTTCCGAGGCGCCGCCTACCTTCGCCATAGACAAAAAAAGTGAAATTTGTATTACAAGTGTTTTTTGAGCCAATAAATCTCCTGTTTTTACGTTATATTATATTGACTTGAATAATACCGATAGCAATGAAAGTGATGAAATTCGGCGGCACCTCGGTCGGTAGCATCGAGAGCCTGCGCAACCTTAGAGATATAGTTAAAGCCGAGGAGAGGCCCGTTATCGTGGTGGTTTCGGCAATGGGTGGCTTCACCAATCAACTGCTGGCGATGTGTGAGCAGGCTCAGCAGCGTGACATTTCGTGTCTTGATACGCTCGAGCAGGCGCGCAAGCGTCACCACGGCGCCATCGACGGTGTCGTTGTGGAGTCGATGCGTGACGAGGTCCATGCGACCATCGACCGCTTCATCGACGAGAGCTTAAAACCCTATTACCTTGCCCTGGCAACCAATCCCCACATGCCCGTGGAAGAAATCGGGCGTGTGTGTGACGCTATTGTGGCACACGGTGAAATCCTGTCATCGGCGATAGTTACGGGAATGTTTGAGGATGGTGTGCCGCACTTGTCGCTCAACTACATGCGCACTGTGCCTGATGCAACTGGTCGTGTCCTGGACTGGGAAGAGACCGAACGGCTTGTCAAGGAGGACTTTGCCGACCTGACTCAAGGCATTCATGTGGTGCAGGGCTTTATCTCCCGAGATAAGGATACAGGCGACGTGACCAATCTGGGGCGCGGAGGCAGTGACTACACCGCTGCCATCCTCGCCACACTGCTGGATGCCGAAGCGTTGGAAATCTGGACCGACGTGGACGGCTTCATGACGGCAGACCCGCGCACCCATCCTGATGCCACCGTCATCCCCCAGATGAGCTATCAACAGGCCCAGGTGATGTGTGATGCCGGTGCCAAGGTCATTTATCCGCCCACCATTGCCCCCGTGGCGATGAAAAAAATTCCCGTTTGGGTCAAGAACACCTTCAATCCCTCAGCCCCCGGAACAGTCATCATTTAGTTAAAAGATGAATTATTACAGTACTAATAATCATCAAGTAACTGCCAGCTTGGAGCAGGCGGTCACTAAGGGACTTGCTCCCGATGGTGGATTGTACTTGCCCAAAAAACTGCCGCGATTGCCAAAGGCCTTCCTGCGCAACATGAGTGCCATGTCGTTGCAGGAAATGGCTTATGCCATAGCGTCATTTGCCCTGCAGGGTGATGTGCCTGCCGATGCGTTGCACGATATCGTGTATGATGCTTTTGATTTTGACATCCCTCTGGTGAAAACGGCGCCGCGCAACTTTGTGCTGGAACTGTTTCATGGCCCCACCATGGCGTTTAAGGATGTGGGAACGCGTTTCATGGCACGCCTGCTCAATTTCTACCGCACGCGGCATCCCGAGTGGAGCACGCTCAATGTCTTGGTGCCCACCAGCGGTGACACGGGCAGTGCTGTGGCCAACAGTTTTTGGCGCATGCCGGGTGTCAAGGTCTATGTCCTGTATCCCCGTGGAGTCGTCAACAAGATTCAGAAGGCGCAGTTTGCATCATTGGGTAACAACGTGACCGCCATCGAGGTCAACGGCTCGTTTGACGACTGCAAGTCGCTGGTCGAGGAAGTTTTCATGGATGTGGAACTCAACCAGGCAATGCGCCTCACCAGCGCCATGTCCATCAACTATGCCCGCATCATTCCCCAAATGGTCTATTACTTCTGGGCTTATACGCAGCTCGTGGGCCGTCATGTCGATGTGGACAAACTGGTGTTTTTCGTGCCCTGTTCCAATCTGGGCAATCTCGCAAGCGGCTTGATGGCTCAGGCGATGGGGCTGCCTGTCAGACGTTTCGTCAGTGTCGAGAATCAGAATAACATCTTCTATAATTACGTCAGGACGGGCGTCTTCACACCAAAGCCCACACAATACAGCATCGCACCGGCACTTGATGCCGGATGTCCCAACAACTTCGGACGCATCGAGGCATTGCTGGGCAGTCATGAAAACATCTGCCGCCATGTTCATGCCTACAGCTACTACGATAACCAGATAATCGAAACCATTCGCCAGACCTATGCCAACGACGGTTATCTGCTCGATCCGCACACAGCGGTTGCCTATCGTGCTCTTGCCGAAGACCTGCAGCCCGGCGAAACCGGCATCGTGCTCGCCACGGCCCATCCCGCCAAACTGAAAACCCTCATGGAGCGCATCATCGATGAGCCGCTAATCCTGCCTGCCCAATTGGCGCGTTTTGTGAGCAGCGATCTCCACGTCACCAAGATGCCCAATGGCTTCACCGCCCTTAAGCGCCTGCTCCTCGATAACAACCAGTAGATGGCTGGTTTCCAGTAAAGTAAAATGATTGATGTGTGGTTGAGGTAATGCAAGCCTTCGGCTTGTATTGCTCCGGTATCCCGTTACAGCAGGAAGAACAGCGACACGCCGATGACTGAGATAAAGGCACCCAGGATGCTCTTGGCAGTGATGGGTTGCTTGAACAACCAGTAGGCTGGCAGGATGATGATAATGGGCGTCAGTGCCATCAAGGTACTGGCAATGCCGGCAGCAGTATATTGAACTGCCAGCAGAGAGGCACCCACACCGAAAAACGGCCCGAAAATGGTTGTGAGAACAGCAACGGTCACACCTTTGCGGTCTGTAACGCCTTTGCGTAACGGGGCAAACCCCTCGCGCAGCGCCATCAATATGGTGAAACCTAAAGTTCCAGCCACGCAGCGGAAGAAGTTAGCATGGAATGGCAACATCCAGCCTGCCAAATCGGTGGTGAGTGAGGCCTCGTAGTGGTTCATGCCGATTTTACTCAGCACCAGTCCAACGCCTTGACACACAGCGGCTCCGATGGCAAACAATACGCCTGCCAGCGGTAATTTCAGCGACAGTTTGTGGCCATCGCCACGTCCAAGCACACTGATGGCGATACCGGCTAGGGTGACCGCCATCGCAAGCAGGGCCTGAGGCCGTATCTGCTGTCCTAACGTGAACCATGCGGTGATGGCAGCAGCAATGGGCGCCAGCGTCATAAACAGCTGGCCGAACTTGGAACCGATAATGATGTAGCACTGGAACAGGCAGAAGTCACCGATGACGTAGCCCACCAGGCCCGAAAGTATCATCCACATGTAGGCCTCGTTGCTGGCCGATGCGGGCAGGGGAGAACCTGTCATCACCCAGAACAGGATGCCTGAGAAGACAAGCGTGATGACCATACGCATCAGGTTAAGCGTCAGGTTGCCCAAGCGCTTGCTCCCGAACTCGCTCAGCAGCGCTGTTGCCGTCCACGAGAAGGCCACGCCTATCGAAATCAGTTCACCGATGTATTGCATGGGCACAAAATTACTATTTTTACTTCTTTCTTAACCGTTTTTTTGTCAAAAACTGAAAACTGACGATTCAAAACTGAAAACTATTTACTACATTTGCAAGTTGAATATTACTGATTTCCCCTATTGAATCCGTTCAATGGGTTGAATGATAATTGATTAAAGTAAAAATAAACTAAACAAGATATGAGCGAAAAGACTACTGGAAAGAAAAAGAACAAGCGTCGCAGCATCGTCCGCAAAATGTGGACTTGGTTTGCCATCCTGGTGGGATTGGTGGCCCTGATGTTCGTGTTGATTTACAATGGCGTAATCGGTTATATGCCCCCCATCGACCAGTTGAAGAATCCAACCGACAAGTTCGCTTCGACGATCTACAGTGCCGATGGTGTGGAAATGGGCCGTTATTACCGCAGCCGCAGCAACCGCATCTATGTGGACTTTGACGAGATGTCGCCCCACCTGACCGACGCCCTTATCGCTACCGAGGACGCCCGATTTGACGAGCATTCGGGTATCGACGTCAAGGCCATCGGTCGTGCCATCATCAAGCGCATCATCATGGGTCAAAAGAGTGCCGGTGGAGGCAGTACCATCACCCAGCAGCTCGCCAAGCAGTTGTATTCGCCCGAGTCGCACAACATCTTTGAGCGTGCGCTGAAAAAGCCTGTCGAGTGGGTCATCGCCGTCAAACTCGAGCGCTATTACACCAAGGACGAAATCATCAAGATGTACTTTAACCAGTTCGACTTCCTCAACAATGCCGTGGGCATCAAGATGGCGTCCGAGGTCTATTTTGACAAAGACCCCAAGGACCTGAACATCCAGGAAGCCGCAACACTGGTGGGTATGTGCAAGAATCCGTCCTATTACAATCCTGTGCGTCATCCCGAGCGTACGCGCCAGCGCCGCAATGTGGTGTTTGAACAGATGGTCAAGTCGGGCTACCTGAGCGAGGCCGAATGTGAACAGCTCAAGACCTTGCCCCTGGTTGTCAAGTTCAAGAAACTCGACCACAACGACGGCCCCGCTCCCTACTTCCGCGAGGAGTTGCGCCGTGTGATGAGCGCCAAGAAGCCCAACCGCAAGGACTATCCGTCATGGAACCAGCAGGCCTTCATCGACGACTCGGTGGCATGGGCTGTCAATCCTCTCTATGGCTGGTGCAACAAGAACACCAAGCCCGACGGCTCACATTATGATATCTATACCGACGGTCTCAAGATTTACACCACCATCGATTCCCGTATGCAGGAATATGCCGAGAAGGCTGTGCACAAGCACATGAGCAAGACGCTGCAGCCTGCATTCCTGCGTGAGCGTGGCGGTACCAAGAATCCCTATACCAACAACAAGCAGGAGCTGTCCAGTGCCGGTAAGCAGGCGCTCATCAATGCTGCTATCCGTCACAGCGAGCGTTACCGCGTCCTCAAGAACCAGGGTCTGAGCGATGCCCAGATTATGGATAACTTCAAGAAGCCGGTACAGATGCACCTGTTCAACTATGATGGTGGTTTTGACGCGCAGATGACGCCGCTCGACTCGTTGCTGTACACCAAGTCGTTCCTGCGTTGCGCCATGATGTCGATGGACCCCGTCACCGGTTATGTCAAGGCCTACGTCGGTGGTCCCAACTTCCGCTTCTTCAAGTATGACATGGTATCGACAGGCCGTCGCCAGATTGGTTCTACGGTAAAACCCTTCGTTTATTCCCAAGCCATCGAATTTGGTGGTTTGACTCCCTGCTCGACGCGTCCTGGTGGTGCTCCCAACATCATTTGGAACAACGAGGTTTACAATCCCGCCAACGAGGGCAGTGGCGGCGCGATGTCGCTCAAGCAGGCTTTGACCTACTCCAAGAACTGGATTTCGGCAGGCTTCATGCGCGGCACCCGCGAGAACTGGATTGAGCGCAACGGCTATTACACCATGACGCCCGACGAGTTGGCAAAGTGGATGCACAGCTTTGGCATCACGAGCTATCTCGACCCCGTGCCCGCCTTGAGTCTGGGCGCTTGCGAAATCACCTTGCGTGAGATGGTGGCCGCCTATTCGGCATTTGCCAATGGCGGTATGCGCGTTGAGCCGGTTTACGTTTCCCGCATCACCGACAACCGTGGCAATGTGCTGGCCGAGTTCACTGGCAACCAGACCGAAATCATGAGCGAGGACACCTACCTGAAGATGCTCTCGATGCTGCTCGAGGTAGTGGACAGCGGTACGGGTGCCAGGTTGCGTTATGCTTACGGCATCTCTGCCGATATGGGCGGTAAGACCGGTACCACCAACTTCCACAGCGACGGTTGGTTCATGGGCTTCACGCCTGAACTGGTCACCGGCGTTTGGGTCGGTGGCGAGGAACGCTATATCCACTTCAACAGCATGGCAATGGGTCAGGGTGCCGAGGCTGCACTTCCCATCCTGGGCTATTTCATGAAGTGGCTGTATGACGACAAGAACTTGCCCTACAAGCAGAGCACCAAGTTTGAATTCCCCAAGAACTTCAATGCCTGTGGCGACGAACTGGGCGGCTATGCCGGCTCAGGCGGAGGCAACTGGTACAGTGGCGGCGGTGGCGGCGGCGAAGCCAGTGGAGAATCCAGTGGCGGCAATGACGAAGCCACCGAAGGACTCTTCGATTAATTTAGATAGTAATCTATAGCATCTTTTACTTCTATAGCATCTATAAAGAATCGCCACGAGCGCAATGCCCGTGGCGATTCTTTATCTATTACCTCAATGATTCTCAGTCAGGATAAAACTCTCGTTTCGCGGCTGCGAGCGTGTTCTTCATCAGCGAGCAGATGGTCATTGGGCCAACGCCACCGGGTACGGGCGTAATGTACTCGCACTTGGGAGCCACCTCGTCAAATTTCACGTCTCCGTTCAGGCGGTAGCCCGTCTTGCTCTCGGGATCCTCAACGCGCGTCGTGCCCACGTCAATGACGATGGCGCCTTCCTTGACCATGTCAGCGGTAACGAAGTCGGGGCGTCCGATGGCGGCAATGATGATATCGGCCTGGCGGCATTCATCCTGCAGGGTAGCCGAATGGCTGTGGCACACAGTTACCGTGGCATCGCCGTGCTGTTTCTGGAGCATGAGCTGTGCCATGGGTTTGCCCACGATGTTACTGCGGCCCAGCACCACGCATTTCTTGCCCGACGTCGGGATATTGTAACGCTTGAGCAGGGTGATGATACCCAGCGGCGTTGCCGAGATAAAGCAGGGAAGACCCAGCGCCATGCGGCCAGCGTTCATCGGGTGGATGCCGTCCACGTCCTTGCGGTAGTCGATGGTGTTGATCACATGCTGCTCGTCGATGTGCTTGGGCAACGGCAGTTGCACGATGAAGCCGTCGACATCGTCATCCTCGTTCAGCTTCTTGATGCAATCCAGGAGCTGCTCCTCGGTCGTGTCCTCGTCCATGCGGATGAGCGATGACTTGAAGCCACACTTCTCACAGGCGATAACTTTATTTTTCACGTATGCTTCCGAGCCTCCGTCATGACCGACGAGCACGGCGGCAAGATGCGGGCGCTTCATGCCCGCTGCTATCATCTGGTCCACCTCAGCCTTAATTTCTTCTTTAATGGCTGCAGCAGTCATTTTTCCGTCTATTAGTTTCATGCTATCTCTGTTTTATTAGTCGTTTTAATAGCTTTTCTTGAAATCGGGCACAAAATTACTCCAAAATTTCCAATTCTCACCCAATCCGTTCATTTTTTTATGGAATAGCATGTTTCAAGACTCATGTTTGGGCAAAGTGAGGTGCTCTGGAATGTATGGTGTTGTCCCGTGGGCAGCATTGCCGTTGTCATTGAGTGTTGGGTGCTGTTGTCCCGTGTGCGGTGGCATTGCCGTTGTCAGTTTACACGGGGTCGACGTCGTAGTAGAGACGCACGGCCTTCATGCGGCTGTCGGCGGCAAGCATCTGCTCGTAGAGGCTGCGCAGGATGGTCTTGACCTTGGTCATCGAGGCGGCTGTCTCCATCTTGAGGGTGATCTGGCGGATGTAGAGGTTCTGGACCTTTGACACGAAGGGGGCCATGGGGCCTAACACGCGCGTGCCGAATACCTGCCTGAGCAGGCTGCTGTAACGCACGGCCAGTTCACCCACGGTCGTGTCCTCGCGGTGCTTGAGGTAGATGTTGATGACCTTGGTGAACGGCGGGTAGCCAAATTGTTGGCGGTCAGCCAGTTCGTGCTGGTAAAAGCCCTCGTAATCGTGGGCTTGGACAAACTTGATCACGTCGTGGTCGGGCTGGCTGGTCTGGATGATGACCTGACCCTGCTTGTGGGCACGGCCGGCGCGCCCCGACACCTGCTCCAACATGTCGAAGGCACGTTCGTGGCTGCGGAAATCAGGGAAATTGATCATCGTGTCGGCATTGAGGATGCCCACGATGCTCACGGCATCAAAATCCAGCCCCTTGGTCACCATTTGGGTTCCCACAAGGATATTGGTGCGGTGGTTGGAGAACTCGTCGATGATGCGGTCATAGCTGTTCTTGCTGCGGGTAGTGTCCAGGTCCATGCGGGAAATCTTCTCGCCCGGGAACAGGGCGTCGATGTCGTCCTCGATGCGCTCGGTGCCATATCCGACGATTTCCAGACCTGGCAACTGGCAGGCTGGGCACAGGTCGGGCAATGAGATGGTGTAGCCGCAGTAGTGGCACACAAGGCTGCGGCTGTGTTTGTGATAGGTGAGCGACACGTCACAGTGTTCGCACTTGGGCACGCTGCCGCATTCCTTGCAGCGCACCATCGGAGCATAGCCGCGGCGGTTCTGGAACAGGATGACCTGCTCGCCATTCTGCAACGCCTTGCGGCAGTTGGCGATAAGTTCGTTGCTGAACATGTGACTCATTTCGCGCCGTTTGCGGGCATCGATGGTGTCGATGACCTTGACTTCGGGCATCTGGATGTCGCCATAGCGCGTCATCAGCTTCACAAGACCATAACGGCCCTCCTGGGCAAGATGATAGACCTCGACGGCGGGTGTGGCCGAGCCGAGCAGGGTTTTGGCACCATGCATCTGTGCAAGAACCAATGCGGCATTGCGCCCGTTGTAGCGTGGGGCGGGGTCCTGCTGCTTGTAGCTGCTGTCATGTTCCTCATCGACAATGACCAGTCCCAGGTTAGAGTAGGGGAGGAAAACTGATGAACGCACACCGATAACCACACACGGCTCATTGCTGTCCAGCAGCCGTTTCCAGATGTCCACGCGCTCATTGTCGCTGAACTTGGAGTGATAGATGAGCAGTTTGTCACCGAAAACGCGTCTCAAGCGGCGCGTCAGTTGCGTCGTTAGCGCAATCTCGGGCACGAGATAGAGCACCTGTTTGCCCAGCCGCAGCGCATCGGCAATGAGATGCATATAGACCGAAGTCTTGCCGCTGCTGGTCACACCATGCAACAATGTGATGGCATGTTGCCGCATCGACTGGTGAATCTCGTCGTAGGCTCGCTTTTGCTCGTCGCTCAGCGTGGGCGGTTCTTCCAGCACGCTCCCCAGGTCGGCAAAGCGGTTGATTTCCTTCTTGTATATCTCCAGCATGCCGCGTTTCACGGCCTCGTGCAACACTGCACCGCTCACGCCGGCACGTTTCAGCAGGTTGTCCTTGCTCACTTCCTTGACCTCGCCGCTCTGTAGCCAGCGCGACATGTCCAGATAGGCGAGCAGCAGTGCCTCCTGTTTAGGCGCTCGCTTGAGCTGGTCAAAGAATTGGTGTAGGGACTGCTCGTCATCGCGTGCAATGGTCAAGCGCACGCATGCCTCGGTCTTGGGGCGGTAATTGTCAATGACACGCTCGCTCACGTGCAACGCATCCAGGTCCAACAAGTGGCTGACATTTCGTTCTACGGTCTTAAATCCTGTAGCGTGTGCAATTTCTGCAATCTGAACGCGTCCACGTTGGGCAGTAAAGTCAAGGATGACGCGCTCGCGGTCGGTCAATTGCCCGGGCTCACTCTCCTCAAAATCAGGATTTACACTGATAGTAGTCTCACTCTCCACCTTCAGTCCTGAGGGCAGAGCTGCTTTATATACTTCACCCACTGAGCACAGGTAATAGTCGGCAATCCACTGCCAGAAATCCAATTGCGGATGCCGCAGGATGGGTCTGTCGTCAAGGGTGCCCAAAATTTCCTTTACCTCATAGCCTTTTGGCTCCCTGTCGTGCAGGTTCACCACGATGGCTGTGTAGATTTTCTTGCGGCCAAAGGGCACCAAAACGCGCATCCCGATCGAGAGTTTTATCCCCTCGGGAATGCGGTAGGTGTAGGTGCCGGGAAGGGCTAACGGCAGCAAGGTTTCTACAAATTTGGGCATATATTATCTATTCTAAATATTTACTTTAATTTTATACTGTCTATTTATTAGTATTCAGTAAATTATAAAATGATTATCTCAAACAATAGACAACAAACCATATAATTTAAATAATTACTTTAAAAAATATGATATAATATATTGTTGTTTAGAAATATAATTATCATTCATCAAGATACTGATGGTAGATGCGGTTTTCCTTGTCGGCGGTGGCGCTCCAGCTCACCTCGGGAGGCAGTTTCTGGTCGATGTCGCCCTGCAGGAGTTGCACAGCGCGGTCAGTGAATCTATCCACAAACCGGTCTCCCAAATCGATGGCATTTTCTCGACCGACGGCTTCGGCGGTGCCGATGACATTGGTGGCGACAACGTGTGCCCCGCAGGACAACGCCTCGATGACAACCAGGGGCAGTCCTTCAAGGCTGCTGGGCAGCACGAGCAGGTCGACGCAGTTGAGCAGGTCGGGAATTTCCTCGGGCGGCACCTTGCCGGTAAAGAGGCATTGCACACCCTTGGCATGCATCAATTGACAAGTCTCGTTAAGTTGTACGCCATCGCCTATTGCCCAGAACGTCAGCGGTTTGCCGTATTTGCGTTCGATTTCGGCATAGATATCGGGCAGCATCGTCACATTCTTCACGGGTTCGAACCGCCCGACAAATGCGACCACCTTGCGGCTGCCATCGACCTTGTATTTCTCCCTCAATGCTGCGCGTTTCGCGTCGCTGTATCGCTGGAACTGGTCACTGGCGCCGTTAAGCAGCACCTCGGCGGGGAATCCGTCAGCCAGTTCGGCATGGGCTTTGTCAAGCAGTCCCTGGCTGACGAAGAAATTGCAGGTAGCGCTCTTCAACAGCTTGATGGTCTGTTCTTTAATCATCGCGTCACGGGGTGGGTCAGTATAGATGCTGGCGCCGTGCCATGTGATGAAACTGGGGATGTGCAGCTTCTCGCCGGCAAATACTGCGGCATGGCCCATGATGCGGTCGTGGGCGCTTACCAGATCGTGGCCGCGCATCTCCCAACCCAGGCGGTGCAGGCGGCGCATGAAGGCGCGCGGCGGCTTGTGGAAGACGCGGTGCATGATAGAATCGCACCAGCGGCGGCGGAACCAGGTGACGTGGACTTTTACGCCATCGGCTTCGATTTCATCAGGGCGGAAGGCTACGCGCTTGGTGTGGCGCACGCGGCGCATCAGCCAGCCGTCATAGACCTGAAGCATGTGTACATCAATCTTGTAATCAGCGATTTGCTGCAAATATTTCACGCGGCTGATGACGGCATTGAATACGCCCAGACGTCGGTTGATGTCGCCCTCAAAGAGTACTGCTATCTGTTTCATAGTCGGATGGTTTATTTTTGTCTAGCAAATTTACATCACTTTTGACAACTGTGCAAGATGCAACTCCGATTTCCTCACAAAATAGCACAAAAAAATCGAGGCCAAGCATGTTGCTTGACCTCGTCTAGTAGCGGGAGCCAGACTCGAACTGACGACCTTTGGGTTATGAGCCCAACGAGCTGCCACTGCTCCATCCCGCAATTTGCGAGTGCAAAAGTACTGCTTTTTCTTGACGTGTCAAGCAAAAAGGCTGGAAAAATGTGTTTTTTAACATACTTTTACTATAAACGGTAGGGTTTTGTGCAAAAAAAGCACCCGTTGCGGGTGCAAAAAGCCATTCCGCAACGGGCGAATAATGTTTCTTTTATCGAGGCGTGACTAATCAGAGGCCGATTTTCTTGAAGAAATCGTTGCCCTTGTTGTCCACGAGGATGAAGGCGGGGAAGTCCACGACGCGGATTTTCCACACGGCTTCCATGCCCAGCTCGGGATATTCTACGCACTCGATGCTCTTGATGCTCTCCTGCGACAGGATGGCAGCGGGGCCGCCGATGCTGCCCAGGTAGAAACCGCCGTGCTTCTTGCAGGCGTCGGTCACTTCCTGGCTGCGGTTGCCCTTGGCAATCATCACCATGCTGCCGCCCATGCTCTGGAACAGGTCCACGTAGGGGTCCATGCGGTTGGCGGTCGTCGGGCCCATTGAGCCGCAGGGCATGCCCTTAGGCGTCTTGGCGGGGCCGGCATACAATACGGGATGGTCCTTGATGTACTGGGGAATACCCTCACCGCGGTCATAACGCTCTTTCCACTTGGCATGGGCGATGTCGCGGCCAACGATGATGGTGCCGCTAAGCGACAGGCGGGTCGAAACGGGATATTTGTCGAGGATGGCGAGCGTCTCGCTCATGGGACGGTCCAGGTCAATCTTGATGCCGTCGCCTTCGCCAGCCTGACGCAATTCTTCAGGAATCAGCTCGGTGGGCTTGTCGTCGAGTTTCTCAATCCACACGCCGTCCTTATTGATTTTGGCCTTGATGTTGCGGTCGGCGCTGCAGCTCACGCCCAGGCCGATGGGACAGGATGCGCCATGACGCGGCAGGCGAACGATGCGGATGTCATGAGCCATATACTTGCCGCCGAACTGGGCTCCCAGGCCGATTTTGCAAGCTTCCTCAAACACCTGTTTTTCCAACTCCACGTCGCGGAAGGCACGGCCCGTCTCGTCGCCCGTGGTGGGCAGGTTGTCGTAGTAGTGGGTCGAAGCCAGCTTCACGGTCAGCAGGTTCTTCTCGGCGCTGGTGCCGCCAATAACGAAGGCGATGTGATAGGGCGGGCAGGCTGCCGTGCCCAGCGAGCGCATCTTGTCCACCAGGAAGGGTACCAGTGTGCCGGGATTCAGGACGGCCTTGGTCATCTGGTACAGGTAGGTCTTGTTGGCGCTGCCACCGCCCTTGGTGACGCACAGGAAGTGGTATTCCATGCCCTCGGCGCACTCCAGGTCAATCTGGGCGGGCAGGTTGCAGCGGGTATTCACCTCCTCATACATGCTCAACGGGGCGTTCTGCGAGTAGCGCAGGTTCTCCTGGGTGTAGGTGTTGTAGACGCCGCGGGCGAGGGCTTCCTCGTCGCAGAAACCCGTCCACACCTGCTGGCCCTTCTCGCCGTGGATGATGGCGGTGCCGGTGTCCTGGCACAGGGGCAACTGGCCCTTGGCGGCTACCTCGGCGTTGCGCAGGAAGGTCAGGGCCACATACTTGTCGTTGTCACTGGCATCGGGGTCACGCAAAATCTTGGCCACCTGCTCGTTGTGGGAGCGGCGCAGCAGGAAGTTCACGTCGCGGAAGGCCTGCTGGGCAAGCATTGTCAGTGCCTCGGGCTCGATTTTCAGGATGGGTTTGCCTTCAAACTCGCCAACCGACACATAGTCGCTGGTCAGCTTGTAGTATTCGGTGTCATCTTTGCCCAATTGGAACATGGGCGCATAGCGGAATTCAGGGTTGTTTGCCATAATTCGTTTTTGTGTTATTTGGTGAAAGTTTGTTTTGCTGGCGCAAAGTTAGCGAAAAATATTCACATGTCAAAGCCCAATCGGCGGAAGTCGTCGGGCAGGGGTGCGCAGATGTCGATTTCCTTGCCGCTCACGGGATGCGTGAACCGGATGCGGTGGGCCTGCAGCGAGATGCCGCCGTCGGGATTGCTGCGCGGGGCCCCGTACTTGAGGTCGCCCTTGATGGGACAGCCGATGGCCGACAACTGGGCCCTGATCTGGTGCTTGCGGCCCGTAATCAGGTCCACCTCAAGCAGCCAGTAGCGCTGGCTGGCCGCGATGACGCGATAGTTGAGCACCGCCTTCTGGTGCCCCTCGCGCGGCACGATGCTCACGTGGGTCTTGTTATTGCTCTCGACGCTTTTCAGGTAGTGGGTCAGCGTGTCCTCCTCTTTTGGGGGCTGGTTGCCCACCACTGCCCAGTAGGTCTTGTGGACCTCACCCTTGCGGAAGAGCTCGTTCATCCGCGACAGTCCCTTGCTGGTTTTGGCCATTACCACCAGGCCGCAGGTCGGGCGGTCGATGCGGTGGGTCACCCCCAGGAACACATTCCCGGGTTTGTCGTATTTCTCTTTAATCCACGCCTTTACCGAGTCAATCAGCGTCGGGTCGCCTGTACGGTCGCCCTGCACCAGCTCGCCGGCACGCTTGTTGACGATAATCAGGTGGTTGTCGTCGTAAACTACTTCCATGATGCGTCAGTGCCGTCAGGTATTGGAGACGGCACTGCAAAGTTACATCAATACCGATGAAATAAGCCGAAAAATAGGGGCGGAAATCAAAAAAAAAGCAAATTTAACCGTAATTAATTGAAAATCAGGTAGATATGGAATACTTGCACACTTCGAGGCTTAAATGGCTGGCTACTAGCGCTTTGAATAGTGTAATTTGACATTTTGATAAAAAAAATCAAAATCTTTTTATCTATTTGTCAAAATATTAAAAAAATAACATTAACTTTGCAAGCCTATCTTTAATTATATAGATGTAATGTTAAGAACGAAGGAGGCTATAAAGGTCAATCTAATGATATGATTGTGCCTATTCTGCTGGGTGTCATGTTTTTTGGATGGCATGGCGTCAAGCAGATAGTGTTTTGGAGTTTAGAAACGATGCATTGGATTATTCTTAAAGACGGCCCAGACTATTATGTAAACTTTTAAAACATTTAATAAATTAATTAATTAAACAAAAATTTATGAGTCTTAAACATTTACTCTTGTTCCTTGTCATGGCACTTGCCGCGCTTGGAGTTTCGGCTCAAGTGAGTGGTACAGTGTTTGACGAGAACAACGAACCGGTCATCGGTGCGTCTGTCGTTCAGCAGAGCAATCCCAAGAACGGCGTTGCCACCGACTTTGACGGTCATTTCACATTGAATGTGCCGGCAGGCACGAAGATTAAAGTCACCTATGTGGGTTATGAGGATTTTGTTGGTCCCGCCAAGGCTGGCATGACCATCACTCTGAAGCCCAAAGGTGAGATGCTTAGCGAAGTCGTTGTAACTGGTTACCAGAAGGTCGACAAGCGACTCTTCACCGGTGCTACCCAGAGCGTCGATGCCGAGAAGACCAAACTCTCGGGTGTTGCCGACGTCAGCCGTGGTCTTGAGGGCCGCGTTTCGGGTGTGCAGGTGCAGAACGTGTCAGGTACCTTCGGTACCGCACCCAAGATCCGCGTGCGCGGTGCTACCTCTATCTACGGTAGCTCCAAGCCCCTGTGGGTTGTTGACGGTGTGATTCTGGAGGACAACGTGGACATCAGCGCCGATGACCTGTCATCGGGTGACGCTACCACGCTGATTGCCTCGGCTGTTGCCGGTCTGAACGCCGACGATATCGAGAGCTTCCAGATTCTGAAGGACGGTTCCGCAACTTCTATCTATGGTGCCAAGGCCAACGCAGGTGTGATCGTTATCACCACCAAGACTGGTCGCAAAGGCTCCACTTCCATCAACTACACCGGTGAGTTCACCTACCGCCTGAAGCCCAACTACCGCGACTTCAACATCTGCAACTCTCAGGAGCAGATGAGTATCTTGCGCGAGATGGAGCAGAAGGGCTGGCTCGAGTATGCCAACCTGGTGAACAGCACCACATCCGGTATCTATGGCCAGATGTACAACTTGATGGACACCTATGATCCGATTGCTTATCCTGAAACTAACGGCTACGCTCTGCCCAATACCCAGAGCGCACGCAACAACTATCTGCGTGAGGCTGAGATGCGTAACACCGACTGGTTCGACCTGTTGTTTAACAGCAACATCATGCAGAACCACGCTGTCAGCGTTTCGGGTGGTACCGACAAGGGTTCGTTCTACACCTCGGCATCGGTAATGACCGACCCGGGATGGTACAAGAGCAGCCGTGTTGAGCGCTACACCTTTAACGCCAACGCCATCTACAACCTTACCGACAAGATTCGTATCAAGCTGTTGAACAGCAACAGCTACCGTGACCAGAAGGCCCCCGGTACACTGAGCCAGAACGTGGATGTCGTTTATGGTGAGGTGAAGCGTGACTTCGATATCAACCCCTACAGCTTCGCGCTGAATACCGCGCGTACCTTGGACCCCGAGCGTCGCTATATCCGTAACTACACCAACTTCAACATCTTTGACGAGTTGCAGTCCAACTACATCGACGTCGAGGTGACTGACCTGAAGTTCCAGGGCGAGTTGAACATCAAGCCCATCATCAAGCAGGACCAGTCGCTGGAGTTCATCTTCCTCGGTTCAATGCGTTCGGTAAATTCCGAGCAGAACCACTACGTTCTCGAGAACAGTAACCAGGCCAACGCATACCGCGCCGGTATCATCCCCGAGAACGCCAGCATCCGTGCATCCAACACCTACCTCTACACCGACATCGACGTGCCCAACGCACTGCCCGAGTCGGTGATGAAGGAAGGTGGTATGCTGTTCTTCTCCAAGAACAGCCTCAAGACCTTTGACTTCCGTGCCACTGGTCAATACATGAAGGACTTCAACAACGGCAGGCACCTCCTTAATTTATATGCAGGTATGGAGGCCAGCCGCGTTGACCGCTTCTACCAGACCTTCGAGGCATGGGGTCTCGTTTATGACAACGGTAACCTGCCCTCGCTCAACTACAAGCTCTTCAAGCAGATGCAGGAAGAGAATGGTGCTTACTACAGCATCGGCAACACCCATCGCCGCAACATGGCTTACTTTGCCAACGCCAACTATGCGCTCCTGGGCCGTTACGTCTTGAACGGAACCATCCGCTACGAGGGTTCTAACCTCATGGGTAAGACCGAGCAGAGCCGCTGGCTCCCCACCTGGAACATTTCGGCAGCATGGAACGTCTATGACGAGCCGTTCTTCCAGAACAGCCACCTCTATCAGAAGGGTATTCTCACGCACGCCAAGCTGCGTCTGAGCTACTCACTGACCGGTGAGAGTGGTCCTTCGGGCTATGCCAACGCCGAGGCACTCTATTATCCCACTCGCCCCTGGCGCCAGGAGACTGACGCAATGGAGATGGGTCTGTACCTGGCTGGTCTGGGTAACAGCGACCTGACCTACGAGAAGAAGCATGAGTTCGACCTTGGTGTTGACCTCGGTTTCCTCTACAACCGCATCAACCTCGTGTTTGACTGGTACTTCCGCAACAACTTCGACCTGATCGGTCTGATCCGCACTCAGGGCGTCGGCGGTTTCACCACCAAGTACGGTAACGTGGCAGAGATGAAGTCTCACGGTGTTGAGTTCACCATTTCTTCTCGCAATATCGAGGCCAAGCGTCCTGGCGACTTCGCATGGAGCACCGACTTGACCTTCTCCTATGCTGTAACCGAGATTACCAAGCTGCAGTCACGTTCACGCGTCATCGACCTGGTGACCGGTAACGGTTTCCCCTTGCAGGGTTATCCCCACCGTGCCATCTTCTCGATTCCCTTCGCAGGACTCGACAGCCACGGTCTGCCTCTGGTTGTTGACGAGACCGGCAATATCTCCAACGTGGGTGTGAACTTCCAGGAGTATGAGAACCTCGGCTTCCTCAAGTATGAGGGTCCCGTTGATCCTCCCTACACTGGCGGTTTTGGTAACTTGTTTGACTTCAAGGGATTCCACCTGAACGTCTTCATGACCTACTCGTTTGGTAACAAGCTGCGTCTGGATCCCGTCTTCAGCGCTGGTTACAGTGACCTGACCTCGTTTACCAAGGACTTCAAGAACCGTTGGGCACTCCCCGGTGACGAGGCCTACACCGACATCCCCGCCATCGCATCGCGCCGTCAGGTTTACTCCAACACTTACCTGAGCATGGCTTACAATGCTTACAACTACAGCACTGCACGCATTGCCAAGGGTGACTTTATCCGTCTGAAAGAGGTTTCGCTCACCTATGACATTCCCAGAACGGTGATTTCGCACCTGCGTCTCAACACCGCTTCTATCAAGTTTGCTGCTACCAACATCTGCTTGCTGTATGCTGACAAGAAACTCAACGGACAGGATCCCGAGTTCTTCAACAGTGGTGGTGTGGCTTCGCCCAACCCCAAGCAGTTCACCCTCACCCTGCGTCTGGGTATGTAATCATTGTGACACATTATATATAATATATTAGATAGATTCTAAGATTATGAAATTGCGATATAAAATCTTATTCATGATAGTGGCGCTTATCGGCCTCAGTTCTTGCAAGGACTTCCTTGACAAGGTGCCCGACACCCGCGTCTATCTGGTGAACCTTGACCAGTTGCAGCAGCTGCTCGTGACCGGATACATGGATTCCAACTATGCGCTCGTGGGTGAGCTCTCGAGCGACAACGTAATCGATAACAACTCTCCCAGCAAGATGAAGGGCTCCGAGGGTGTGCGTTATCACCTCTCGTTCTACTCCCAGGCCGACGAACAGGTCTTCGCTTGGGATGATGTGGATCTCGACATCAGCAGCAGTGACACCCCCTCGGGCGTGTGGAACTCTTGCTATGGCGCTATCGCAGCTGCCAATGCTGTTCTGGAGAGAATTGCCGAGTTTGAAGAGACCGGTATGATTGAGGGTGAGGAAATCACCACCTCTCAGCGTGAACGCATGAACGCCATCAAGGGTGAGGCCCTGATGATTCGTGCCTACCATCACTTCATCCTCGCCGAAATCTTCTGTATGCCTTACCGTGGTGAGCAGTTGAGTGCTCAGTATCCCGGCATTCCTTATGCCACCGACCCCGAGACCACGCTCGACCCCAAGTATGACCGTGGCACGCTGCTCGAGACCTATCAGAAGATTGAGAAGGACCTGCTCGAGGGTCTGCCCCTCATCACCGAGGATTTCTATCAGGTACCCAAGTACCACTTCAATATCGCTTCGTCCAATGCTTTCGCTGCACGCTTCTATCTGATGAAGCGCGAGTATCAGAAAGTTGTGGACTATGCTACCAAGGCCTTCAAGGGCAATGACCCCAGTGGTATGCTCAACGATGGCTGGTGGCAGGAAGACTTCTACTACATCAGCGATATCGGCCGCTACTTCACCAGCATCGAGCGTCCCGGCAACTTCCAGCTGTTCACCAACTACAGCACCTGGTGGCGCCGCTTCCTGGGTTACCGCTTTACCTGTAACCGTGAGGCCAAGCGCGCTACTATCCAGGGTCCCGGTCCGTCCTGGTCACGTTGCCAGTACCAGAACACCAAGACCAAGGAGAAATTCGCTATGATGCCTTGCTTCAACGGTGTCTGCGGTAGTGCAGGCGGTCAGGAGTATGGTGCATACTTCGCCGGCAACTGCTTTGAGCAGTTCGAGTACACCGACAAGATTTCGGGCATCGGCTACTGCCACGAGATCCGTCCCGAGTTCACTGTCGAGGAAACGCTGCTGGTTCGTGCCGAGGCTAACCTGTTCCTGGGCAACATCGACGCTGCCTTCGAGGATCTGTACATCTGGAATGAGGGCCACATGTCGCCCAACGAGAGCGACCGTTACAATCACGTATCGCTCACCAAGGACCAGATTATCTCCTTCTACGGTTGCTATGATGACCCCGCCCGCAAGGATCCGGGTTACGGCATCGTGATGAAGTTCAACATCGATGAGGTTTGTCCCAGTGAGTACAAAGTCACCGACGCTATCGAGCCTTATCTGCAGTGCGTACAGCACTTCCGCCGCATCCAGCTCGTACACATGGGTAACCGCTGGTTCGACATCAAGCGCTTCGGCTTCACCATCCAGCATGCCATGGGCATCAGCGATGTCTATACCCTTGAGAAGCTTGACCCGCGTTATGCCATCCAGATTCCTAACGAGGTTATCGGTGCCGGTCTCGAGGCTAACTACCGTGCCAACAAGCCGACCAATACCGCTGAGAGCAGCTATGTTGTTGCCAGCAACGAGAATGTTCGTGTAACCGACTAAACTGATCAGATCATTCATTATGAAAAAGATTCAATATTATATTTCAGCATTGCTGCTCTTGGCAGTGGCTTCCATGTCACTCTCGTCATGCAGCGAGGACAAATTGGGCCCCACCATCTTCCCCGAGGTGAGTGATGATCTCGACCCCAATTCCTATACCTATGATCTGGATAAATTCCTCAAGGAGAATTATCTGGATAAGTACAACTTGACGTTCCTCTACAAGATGCCGGATGTGAGCACCAACATGAACTACAACCTGGTGCCCGCAACCTATGAGAACTCCAAGGATCTTGCTGTTCTCTGCAAATACTTGTGGTTCGACGTATATGACAAGATTGCAGGTCCCGAGTTCCTGAAGGCTTACGGTCCCCGCATCATCCTCTTGATTGGTTCGCCCGCCTACAACCCCACCTCTGGTACCGAGATCGTCGGTCTTGCCGAGGGTGGTATCAAGGTGTCGCTGTTCAAGGTGAATGACCTGAACCGTTTCTTCAACAATCCCGAGATGATGAACGAGTACTACTTCAAGACCATGCACCATGAGTTCGCTCACATCCTGCACCAGACCAAGACCTATCCCAATGAGTTCAATACCATTTCGATCGGTCACTATGACGGTAACAACTGGCAGGACCGCAGCGAGGGTCAGGTGGCTTCGCTTGGATTCTTGACGACCTATGCTTCGAGTGAGTTCCGTGAGGACTTCGCCGAGACTATCGCCAACTACATCACCATGAATGAATCGCAGTGGGCAAGAATCATGGACCTTGCACGTCGCGGTTGGGTCTCGGGTGACGAGGATGACGTGGCCAGTGAATTCTTCTGCTACTACTACTATCCCGACAACGACGCTACCCAAGACATGAAGTATGCCTACATGTATGAGGTTATCGACGAGACCGATGAGGAAGGCGTGGTTCACCACTACCTGCGCAGCAACCGCAGCATTGTGGTCTATGACGTAGAGGATAAGGACGGTATCGATGGTGTAGATGCTATCAACCAGAAGGTCCAGATTGCCCGCGAGTGGCTCAAGACCGCTTGGAATGTTGACCTCGACGAACTCCGTCAGGAGGTTCAGGACCGTCAGAAGAGTTACAACATCGCTGACCTGCGCAGTCAGTACGGACTGTGATAAGATTCATGTTTCACAATTAACAAGCTGAAAAGAAAATGAAGAAGTTTTTAAATATTTCTCTTTTATCGCTCGTTGCACTCTCAGCGCTCACGTTGGGTTCCTGCAAGAACGAGGTAGATGAAATCTTCGATGATGATGCCGTTGCCCGTCTCGAGAAGGCCCAAAAGGAGTATTACGATATCCTTACCGACAAGGGCGGCAAGTGGCAGCTGGAGTATTATGCCAATAGCAATGAGCCTGGCTATATCTATCTGATGACCTTCAAGAAGGACGGTTCTGTGACCATCGCTGGCAAGAATGAGTGGATTGGTCGTGCCATGGGCGAGTCCCTGAGCATTTCCACCTTTGGCTCTGAGACTTCGCTGTGGGATGTGATTACCGACAACGGTCCCGTGCTCTCACTCAACTCTTACAACAAGTTTTTCCACCTGTTTGCCAATCCTGAGGATATTCCCAGTTTGAGCGACGAGGACCCCGACGAGACCGGTTACGGCCACGAGGGCGACTACGAGTTCGACCTGATGAAGTACTCTGGCGATACGCTCTATGTCACTGGTAAGAAGTACGGTCTGGACATGATTATGACCCGCGTCGATGCCGGTGTGAATGACGAGACCTATATGAACGAGGTGGACTCGATGAAGACCCTCTTCTTCAACGCCCGTATTCCTCAGGTCTATATCAACCTGCCGAACGGTATCCGCTGGATTGTTAAGGACGGTGCATCCAGCATCCTCAAGATGTTCCGTGAGGGTGATGACGAAATCTCGACTTCCGAGTACCACAACATCATCATTACCCACGATGGTCTGTCGTTCATGAATCCCATTACCCTCGACGGTTATGTAATCAAGAACTTCATCCGTCAGGCCGATGGTTCGCTGCTGTGCCGTGACGACAACGAGACCACGATGACTGCCGACCTTCTGTCCAATGTGTTCGCTATCAAGACCTTTGCTTGGAAGGCTGATACCACTCAGATTGGTGGTACATTCTTCGACAAGATGCGTGCTATCAAGAGCGAGCTGAACGACTATGAGAAGCGTACCCTCATTGGCATTCAGATTTCATTCGATGCCAAGACCACGCAGAAGTATCAGGTTACCTTCAGCTGCAAGAAGGGTAAGAACACCTTCAATCCCACGTTCTACGTTGATCTCGAGCAGGTTGGCGGTGAACAGATTAAGCTCAAATACACAGGTGAGGCCGATGCCGCTGGTGTCATCTACGCCGAGAAGTGTCCTTCAATGAAGACGTTTGTCGAGCTCTTGGGTGGAACCTTGAACATGACCTCTCCCTCTCTGTTGGCTCCTGTTGAAATGAAGCTCAGCGACAGCGGTAACACTGCTAACTACACCTATTGGAAGCTTTAATCCGCTAATATCCGGGCTGGGGCATAACCCCCTGGGCAATTGCCCCAGCCCTTCTATAAAATAGGCAATTCACAAATTTTTATTAACATAACTATTTTTATTATCGATTTATGAAAAAGATTTTACTTTTGGCTGCAGCTGCACTGATGGTGACTTCTGTCAACGCACAAGCCTTGCGTTCACACCGCATGGAAGCACCTGCTCGCCCCAACATTCAGACTTACATGCCTGAGGCAAAGAAGGAAGTAGCCCAGATGCGCACCCCTGGCACCCCCGTGGTAAAGGCCCCCAAGAAGGCTGCCAATGTTGACATTTGGTATGACCGTCCTGCTGGTGCATTCCCCGCAAGCCTCGTGGTTGAGGATGGTGCATATTCCGGCTTGCTGTATGCTCCCTACATCGCTGTAACGCCTTACACTGCTTACACGTTCAAGGGCCATGCTCTTGGCCAGAGCGACGCTGCCACCTATGAGTGGGACGTTCAGGCTTGGGATATGGACGATGAAGAGGCCGAAGAAGCAAAGTGGTACACCGTTCCCGGCATTGACCTGACGTGGAGTTGGGCTTATGAGACCGACGACGTGCCCGTATTCTATTGCATGGACGCTGAAGACTTCTTCATGTGGTGCCTCCATGGCTACGAGATGGGCGGTACTTCTGATAAGCCGACTATCGTTGCCGAGCACAACAGTTCAATCCTCTCTGTTCCCAGCACGATGCTGATCTGGGACACCGACTTCCTCAAGTCAAGTAAGAACTTCTGCTATGGTGGCCGCAATGGTGACCAGCGTTATCCCATGACTTACTATAGCGGTGCTGAGCCTTATGGTGACAATGAGGATGGTTACTGGTTCGGTAAGAATGCCGGTACCGGCAACTATCGCATTGACGGTATTGCACAGGCCTTTGAGAAGCCCACTGCTCCCTATATGCTGAGCCAGGTGGTTATGGACTGCGCTGTTCTCGAGGTTGCTGAAGGTGAGCAGGTTGACATGACCTGTAAGATCTACAAGCTCGACGGTATCCCCGCTTACAATGACACGGCTGAGGCTGTCCTGCCCGACGAGCCCGGCGAACTCATCGCTATGGGTCGCGCTACCATCAACTCTGAGACCGAGGCTACCACTGGTGGTCTGGTATTCTTCACCCTCTTCGGTGAGGAGGATGGTCTGCAGTATGACATCACCCCGACCATCGACTGCGCTATCCTGGTTGTCATCGACGGTTACAACGACCCCGAGATGGAGAACCTGACTAACTTCTCGGCCATGGTCAGCAGCGATATGGATGTTGACGAGGGCTTCGGTGAGCTGGCATACCTCAAGTTCGGTATCCCCGATGAGGACGGCAATCTGGACCACTACGTTTGGGCTGGTCTGAACAACTTCTTCTCGAGTGGCGCTATGAAGACGGGTCTGACCATCTTCCTGAGCACCGAGAATCCTTATCTGAAGTTCTACTTTGATGATGAGAATGGTGAGTATGAGTTCCCCAAGGAGGGCGGTCAGTTTGAGAAGACCTTCGAGGGCGAAACCTTCAACGAGATCGTATTCGATTCTTGGGAGGCTAGCGCCGATGACGCTTGGTACGTAACCTGCAACGATGATGAAGTTCCCGAATGGCTGAATATTGAGTTGGAAGACTACAATAACGAGCAGGGTGCATTCACCGGTATCGTATTTGCTTCGGTTACTGCAGAGCCTCTGCCCGAGGGTCTGACGTATCGCGATGCTGTTGTTCGCTTCGAGTTCCCCGGTGCTTACGTTGACTACACGTTCACTCAGGGTGAGAAGGGACCCAAGCCTCTGCGCGGCGACGTGAACGGTGACGGCAGCGTGAACATCGCTGACATCAACGAGGTTATCGACATGATCCTTGGTGGCCGCTTTGCTTCCGCTGGTGACGTGAACGAAGACGGTGCTGTCAACATTGGTGACATCAACGCCATCATTGCCATCATCCTGAAGTAAGGATGAGTTGATGATTAAAAGAGAAATAACAGTTTCTTAACATATCATCTATTACCTGTGGAGACGGGGAACCTGATTGAAGGTTTTCCGTCTCATCTTTTTTATTGTAGCAATATTTTGACCTATATACCAATATTTTAGAATACAGATTTGCTATTTTCATGGGTTATGGTTAATTTTGCAGTTTATTGGAAAATATTACAGGTTTTATGAGCTATGTATTTAACTCCATAGTTAAAAAATCTGTGAGTATAATTAAATGGAAGAGTTTTAGTTTCACTTTTATTATTTATCATTATGATGAAAAGAATCTTACTACTGCTGGCAGCCGCTTTGATGCTGACGTCTGCCAATGCGCAATTCTTGCGCCCACCAAGCACCCTGGTGTCGGCGAACAACGCCATTCAGACCGTCAGGCCTGAGGCTAAGAAAGAGGTTGCGCAGATGCACACTTCATGTTTCCCTGTGATGCAAGCCCCCAAGAAAGCCGATAATTTCTTCATGTGGTATCGTCGGCCCGCCGGCGCATTCCCAGCAAGCCTTGTGGTTGAAAATGGCACTAACGCAGGTATGATATATGCTCCTTACATTACCGTAAAGCCCTATACCTGGTACACCTTCAACGCTTTTGCAACTGGACTGGGCGAGAATGCCGTCTGCGAGTGGGATGTTGAACATTGGATAGTCAATGAAGATGGCGTGGAAGAAAAAGTGTGGCAGACTTTCCCAGGTACTGGAGAAAGTGGGATGGATCTCACGATGAAATGGGGTATAGAGGTTGCCGAGGTTCCTAGATTATTGTTGGATGACGGTGAAGATTTCTACAGTTGGGCACTCAGCGGCTACGAGATGGGCGGCACATCCTATAAGCCCGTTATCGTTGCCGAGCACCCTAGCTATATCCTTTCTATGCCCAATACGATGCACTTTTGGGGCTACGATATCCTCAAGTCGAGTAAGAACTTCTGCTACGGTGGACGCAATGGTGACAAATTCTATCCCATGACGTACTACAGCGGTGCTGAGTCTTATGGTGACAATGAGGATGGTTACTGGTTCGGCAAGAACGGTGGCGCAGGTGACTGTTATCGCATAGACGGTATCGCACAGGCCTTTGAGAAGCCTACTGCTCCCTACCTGCTTAACCAGGTGGTTATGGATTGCGCTTTTCTCGAGGTGGCTGTGGATGCTCAGGTTGAAATGACCTGTAAGATTTACAAGCTCGACAAGATTCCGGCATATAATGACACCGTGAGCGTTACGCTGCCCGACGAACCGGGTGAACTCATCGCCAGGGGACGGGCTATCGTAACACCTGAGACCGAGGCTACCACTGGTGGTCTGGTGTTCTTCAATCTCTACGAAGAGGAGGACGGCCTGGAGTTTGACATCACCCCGACCATCGATTGCGCCATCCTGGTTGCCATCGACGGTTACAACGAGCCCGAGATGCGGAACCTGATCAACTTCTCGGCCATGATTAGCAGCGACTGGGATGTTGACGAGGGCTTCGGTGAGTTGGCTTACCTCAAGTTCGGAATCCCCGATGAGGACGGCAATCTGGACCGCTATGTCTGGACTGGTCTGAACAATTTCTTCTCTGGTCCCATGGCAATGAAGACCGGTCTGACCATCTTCCTGAGCACCGAGTTGCCTTACCTGAGCTTCTTGTACGATGATGAAGGAGAGAATGGTGAGTACAATTTCCCCAGAGAGGGTGGAGTGATGGAGAAGACATTCGGCGACCACACTTGTCGCAGCATTGAGTTCAGGTCCTGGGAATCCAGCGCTGACGATGCATGGCATGTAACCTGCGATGGCGGGGACGTTCCCGATTGGCTGACCATCGACCTGGAAGACCAGATGGAGCAGGGCGAGTTCAACGGTATTGTGAATGCTGTTGTTACCGCCAAGCCGCTGCCCATAGTCGTGGCGTATCGCGAGGCTGTTATCCGCTTTGAGTATCCTGGTGCCTATATAGATTACAAGTTCAAGCAGGGCTCGAAAGTGGGACCTATAGTCCCTGAAGACGGCGACGTGAACCGTGACGGCTGTGTCAACATTACCGACGTCAACCTGGTGATTGAAATGATCATAGCCGGAACCTATATTGACACAGGCGATCTCGACTGGGACTTGAGAGTGACTATTGCTGACCTCAACCGCCTCATTGCCATCATTCTGGAGCTAGAATGACCTGATGATTCTGGAAAATAAGGGAACGACGCTGTGTCATAATTGCTACATGGTAATATAACCGTGCTTTCGCACATTATATGTATAATAATAAAAATTTTATAATCAATTTGCTTAATTTCCCGCCCGCAGGGCGGTTATAATCCTTGCAATTGAATTATGACACGGCCTCGTCTCATTTGCTGATGCAAGATGACTTCTGTTGGTTAGGGATTTGTCTCATTCGGGGATTTTATGTAACTTTGCGCTATGAACGAGAACTTGGAAAACAAGAAGTTGAAACCGGTGCGCATCACCGCCATGCGGCAGACCGTCTATCGTGACCTGATGGAGAAATTTGAGAACCCCATCGAGCACACGTGTGACATCAGCGTCGGCCAGACCTTCATCTCGACCGACGGTAAGCGCCCTGAGGGCATGTGCGAGAGTGCATGGGAGTCGATGCGAACTTTTGTCGAGGCCTTGGCAAGAGGCGAGGGCAATTTCTATGACGGATGGATGAAGAACCCCCATTCAGCCATGATTTCCTGCAACGACGGCTTCCGACCCCTCTCGTTCTATATTGAAACCCTCACAACAACTGAAAACTGACAACTGACAACTGAAGATAATGAAAATCAATTCCGCCGAATTCAAAATCAGCAACAGCGACTACCGCAAGTGTCCTGAATCCAACTTGCCCGAGTATGCCTTCATTGGCCGCAGCAACGTCGGCAAGTCGTCGCTCATCAATATGCTCACAGGGCGCAAGGCGCTGGCCAAGACCAGTGCCACCCCAGGCAAGACCATGCTCATCAACCACTTCCTCATCAATGGCGAGTGGTACATCGTCGATTTGCCTGGATACGGCTTTGCCAAGCGCAGCAAGGAGGACCGCGAAAAGCTGTGGCGCATGATTCAGGGCTATGTCATGGGACGTGAGCAGATGACCAACCTGTTTGTCCTGGTCGATAGCCGCATCAAGCCCCAGAAGATTGACCTCGAGTTCATGGAGTGGCTGGGAGAGCATGGCGTGCCGTTCTCCATCGTGTTCACCAAGATGGACAAGCTGGGCAAGGTAGCTGGCCCCGCTGCAGTCGAGGATTACAAGAAAGTGCTACGCAAGACCTGGGAAGAATTGCCTCCCATCTTCATGACGTCGAGTGAGGACGCCCGTGGCCGCGACGAACTGCTCAGCTACATCGACGACATCAACAAGCAATTGAAATCCAACCAATAACAAACTCTATAGCTAACTATATTATCTATAGCTTCTATAGTGAAATCACTGCAAGAAATGAAAAAGACGTTTATCCTCCTGATGGCAACCATGATTGCCGTGACCGCCCTGGCGCAGAGTCACCGCGAGGTCTTCCTCGACGAGGGTTGGGAATTCTCGCGCGACTCCATCACGTGGCAGCCCGTTACTGTGCCCCACGACTGGGCTATCAGCGGCCCGTTTGACAAGAAATGGGACCTGCAAGTCGTTGCTATCAAAGAGAACGGCGAGATCGTTGCCACCGAGAAATCGGGCCGCTCCGGTGCGCTGCCTTGGATTGGCAAAGGCTACTATAGAACCACTTTTACAGTGCCCGAGGAATACAAACATGCCGAATTGGTCTTTGATGGTGCGATGGCCGATGCTCATGTATATGTCAACGGTCGCGAGGCGGGGCATTGGGCCTACGGATACAACGCCTTTATCGTCAATGTGTCCAATTTAGAGAACGATGGTACTCCGAACACTTTGGAAGTAAGCCTGGAAAATAAAGAAGAGAGCAACCGCTGGTATCCCGGTGGCGGTATTTACCGCCCCGTGAAACTAGTGATGTCGCGTGGAGAGAATGCATTGCAAACCTGGGGGCTTTTTGTGCAGACTCTTGAGACAATGGATGAGTATGGCTTTGCGCATCTGAAAGTAGAGCATGATTCATGGCCGTTAAAGGGGTATGAGTGTAATTATGTATTGGAGATTTCGCTCAAGGATGCCACTGGCCGCGAAGTGGCAAGAAACTGGTCCAAGCCTGATGGTGTTTGTCATTATGCCATGACGTTGCATGTCGAGAATCCCCAGTTGTGGTCTCCCGAGCATCCCTATCTTTACAATATCATTGCCGTCCTGAAATGTGACAATGAGGAAATCGACCGTCAGGAGCAAAAAGTGGGCATCCGCACCGTCACGTTCAGCAAGGAGGGCGGTTTCCAGCTTAACGGCGAGCGCCGCAAGATTAAGGGCGTGTGCTTGCACCATGACTTGGGCCCGCTGGGCGCTGCCGTCAACAAGTCCGCCCTCATCCGCCAGATCAAGATGATGAAGGAAATGGGCGCCGATGCCATCCGCACCAGCCACAATATGCCCTCGACGATGCAGATGGAGGTCTGCGACAGCCTGGGCATGATGGTCATGGCCGAGAGCTTTGACGGCTGGAAAGAGCCCAAGGTGCGCAACGGCTATGGCCGCTACTGGGACGAGTGGTGGCAGCAGGACATCCGCAACCTGGTGCTCAACCACCGCAACCACCCCAGCATCATCATGTGGAGTGTGGGCAACGAAATCCCTGAGCAGTGGAAGCCCGAGGGCGCTCAACGCTATAAGGACCTCATTGCCTTGTGCCACAAGTATGACCCCTCGCGCATGGTGACCTGCGGCATGGACCAGCCCGACGGCACCATCTGGTGCGGTTTTGCACAGGTGGCCGACGTGCCCGGTTATAACTACCGCGTTCACAAATACGAGGATATGATTAAGCGCCTGCCCCAGGGCTTTATCCTGGGCAGCGAGACGGCCTCCACCGTCAGCAGCCGTGGCGTGTATCATTTCCCCGACACTGTTGCTACCAACAAGGCATGGCCCGACGGCCAGTGCTCCAGCTATGACGTGGAATACTGCTGGTGGAGCAACCTGCCCGATGATGACTGGAAGATGCAGGACGACTTTGACTGGACCGTGGGCGAGTTCGTGTGGACAGGCTATGACTATCTGGGCGAACCCACCCCTTATGACGAATACTGGCCCTCGCGCAGCAGCTATTTTGGCATCTGTGACCTTGCAGGCCTGCCCAAGGACCGTTACTACCTGTACCGCAGCCACTGGAACAAGCAGGAACACACCATCCACCTGTTGCCGCACTGGACGTGGCCCGACCGCGTGGGTAAGGTGACTCCCGTCTATTGCTACACCGATTATCCCACGGCCGAGCTCTTCGTTAACGGCAAGAGCCAGGGACGCATTACCAAGAGCGACACGGCACGTCTGGACCGTTACCGCTTGCGCTGGCGTGACGTCGTTTATCAGCCGGGTGAACTGAAGGTCGTGGTCTTTGACGAGCAGGGCAACAGGGCAGGGCAGCAGGTTGTCCGCACAGCAGGCAAGCCCAAGCGCATCCTGCTGGAACCCGAACGCAAGACCATCAAGGCCGACGGCAATGACCTCGCCTTTGTCACCATCAGCCTTGTGGACAAGAACGGTACCTTGTGTCCCGATGCAGCCAACAGACTGGAATTTACCGTGACAGGAGCCGGTACCTACAAGGCTGCCTGCAACGGCGATGCCACCTCGCTGGAGCCGTTCACGCAGCCCCGCATGAGCCTGTTCCATGGCCAGCTGGTTGTCGTCTGTCAGGCCGGCAAGCAGCCTGGTGTCATGACGCTCACCGTTAAGGATCGCGATACGGGTATGAAATCAAGCATCAGGATTGATGTCAAGTGAAATTGAGAACAAGTAGAGTAAAAAGCTAATTATCAGACAGAAACGATGAGAAAATATGTTGTCATGACCCTCTTGATGGCGATGTTGATGGCACCAGCCACCATGGACGCCCGCAAGAAGAAGGACAAGAAAATGGAGAAACGTGGCGTGAATGTCGAGAACGTAGTAGCCAACGTAGAGCAACCTATGCGCGATGTCGAAGTCATCAATCCCGCTCAACAGCTCTATGGCGAATGGGACATCGTGGTAGTGCGCAAGAAACAGGTTTATACCATGGAACGCGCCTATCTGTACCTGGATTTTGCCGGAGGAAACAAAGTCTATGGCTGCAATGGCTGCAATACCATTAATGGTGCCTTCCAGTTGAGTGGAAATGACATCAGATTCACTGATTTCATCTCGACGAGTGAATCCTGCCGCAATGTCACCAACGAGAAGACCATCATGCACACCCTGGCCGAGGTGCGCAGCTTCACCCTGCAGGCGCAGTACAATGCCCAGTACCTGAATCTGATGAATGCCAAGGGGACTGTGCTCATGGTGCTCAAGCGCCACAACCTGGATGCCATGAACGGCGCCTGGCTCGTCAAGGAAATCGACAGCGAGAACGTGGGCCAGTACAATATGCGCATGGTCATTGACGCTGTGATGCAGACCATCCATGGCGATACGGGTTGCAACATCATTAACGGTGTCATTTCCCTGGACCCGACCAAGGACATGGCCATTCAGTTCGAGGACCTCGTTTCCACCGAGCATCAGTGCGAATCCATTGAATATGAAACGGCCCTGTTGCTGGCGCTGGAACGCACCGAGTCCTGCAAGCGCATCAATCAGTATGAGATGGCCCTGCTTGACAACAAGGGCAACATTGTTATCATGCTGCAGCGCATCAATCTGCGGCAATCTGACTGATTATTTCACCCCTAAAACGAAACGCACCGTGCCAATCATCGGCAGGGTGCGTTTCTTCATGTATGTTGTGATTATGTGTTATTTCTTCATGCGCTTCACGGCAGTGCGTGAACCGTCGCTGTGAGTTGTGACGACGATGTTCACGCCGTCCTGCGGCTGCTCGCTCACTACACCGGCGGGGCTGACATACTTCACGTCAACCACCTGCTTGCCCGTCTTGACCTCATCAACCGATGAACTTGACAGGATGGCCAGCGGATAGATAGTGTAGTTAGTGTAGTAGTACTCATCGTAGAGGCTGATGTGACGCGGAGCACCATCAATGTCGTCATCCACCCACGGCTCGTTCAATGTGAACACGCACAGCAGACCGTAATTGAATCCTTCATGAGCGGCCATCTCGGCCTCCAGGGCGGGAGCGTAGTCAAAGTTGAGCTTTACCGCAATGCTGTCAGGTTCACTGCACAGGCTGGGTACGCCGTCCTTATAGAAGAAATGGCCTACAGCCTGACCAACCTCATTGCCGCGGGCCGTGAGGCTGTGCCAGGTTTCATCGTCCAGGTCATTCAGGTCATATTTGAACATCGTCAGCGCGGGCAGTTCGGCGTCCTCAAGCGCAGCGGGAACGCTGTTGAGCACCAGGCGCGGATTGGTCTGCAGGTCTTGCACCGTACCCTTGACGGTGCAGGGCTTGAGCACTTCCATACCGGCGATGGTGTTGAACAGTTCCTCGTCACCAGCGCAGTCCAGGGCAATCCAGTCAGGATACCAATCCACCCACAAGGCATAGCCCCATTCGGCGTAGGTGTCATAGTAAATCTCGTCAACGTTGTCGGTAACAAAGACCAGTTTGCGGTCACCGGCATCGATGGCAGCTGCCACATACAGCGTGTCGATGATTTTGCATTGCATGCCGTCCTCACCTTCATACATTGCTTTCCACAAGCGGGTGCCGGGGTTGTTGGTGATGCTGATGGGGTAGAGTTCCATGATGTCGCTGTAGATGACCATCATGCCCTCGACGTTATAGAGTTCGGTGGGGTCTTCCTCGGGAAGTTCGATGCCGAACTTGTTGAAGCCTACCAGACTGGCTTCGATCATGTTACCGTCTTCATCGGTCTCGTTGCAGGTCATCGTGAAATTGCCGCGCTCGGTGATGTCACTCAGTCTCACGCCCTCGAAATGGACTTTGTAGTTGTCCCAACCCAACTCGGGGTCGGCAACAGAGTGCATATAGCCCGTGCAGTCAAATGCAGAGTACATATCCTCTTCAAGGATGTTCTTGGCGTTGGCAAAGTGGGCGGGTTCGGCAGCTTCGACCTGTCCTTTATAGGTCTGTTTCACGGCGGTCCACCCAGCGGGGATGACTGAACCCAGGCGGTATTCCTTGCCCGTGTCGCCATAGATTAGGGCTGCGTAGGCGTAGCCTTCCTCGTCAAGCTGCATCACCCACAGGTGGTCATTCCACTGGTAGTTGACATACACGTCGCTGGTGAATTGGAAGGCGGTGCCATCCTCCAAATCGGCCAGGTGCTGCAATGAGTCGAGTTTGTGGATGTTGGGGTCGATGGGGCCGTCAGGGTCAGGATTGACGGGACCCTCGCTGCTGGTGGTCACCACTAGGCTGGCCACTTGGGCGTTCTTGCTGCCCACATGAGTCAGGGTCACCGAGGTCTCGCTGCCTGTCCATGTACCCACAGTGCCGTCGGCAGTGTAGTCGCCCACGTCAGCAATCAGGTCAAAGTTGTTGACATTGGCGGCATTGACGGTGATGCCCGTGATGCTACCCTCGGCAACACTCAGGGTGATGGAGCCGTCAACGTAGATGCGTAGCGTGTAACTGCCCTGCGAGTTCCAGATGCGGGTCTGGGTGGCTCCGTCGGTAGCCGACAGGGTCACTCCGTCCACAGTCTTGGGACCTGCTTGGGTCAGGTTGGTTCCTGCACTCGGCTCAGGCAGGGCGTAGCCCATAGCTGTAATACCCTCGGCAGTCGAGAAGTCAAACGTCACTTCGCCTGCCTGCAACGATAAAAAGGCCATAATGGCCAAAGAGAAAATCGAGAAAAAACGGTTCATTTGCACATTAATAATTTAATGGTACAAAGGTACTGCCATTTACTATAACAAAACCCATATTGGCTAGAAAAAAGTTATCAACACCCCCAATCCCGATTGGAGGTGTTGATAAGTGCTATTGCCAGGTTCCCTGTGCCGTCGCTTAGCGACAGCCACGGTGACGTCTATTTGGTAAACAAAATACCGCTGACGCTAAGGTCATAACGGGATCTGTCATGCCATAGATGGAATGAATAGCGGTCAATCATCAGCATCGCCTGGCCGTTTTCAACCAGCAGGGGCTGGACGTTGACGCCGGGATTACGCTCCTCGTCCCGTTCAATCAACTCTTTGGCTGCCACCTCAAACTGGTACTCTACCGCATCAAGAGGGGACACCACGGGGTCGTCGTTCTCGATGGCCTCATTGGGTTCAACTCGGTTTGCGACCTTGAAATGGATAGGTACCATGGAATGATTAGCCATTACACCCTCAATATAGAAGTCGACTAAGGACATCTTGTGATAACCCTGAGGCATCTCAACGTCATGGATTAATTCACTATTAAAGAAGTTGCTGTTGGTTGTTACAATGATATCCCCCTGCCCCGTTTTGACATAGGTGCCCGTGATGACATCCTTGCCCACTAGGTTCCTAATGCTGTTGAAACCGAAATCCGTTTGCAGGTAATCCAGTTTGGAGTCAATGGCAGCAGCCGTTTTGGGGTCGGCTTTCTTGAGCCATTGGTCATACTGCTCGCCCGATAGCGGAAATCGCTTGATGCCCGATGATTCAAAGGCGGTGCGGGCCTCTTTCAGCAGTTGGCGTTGGGTCACATTGGCGATGCTCTGTGGCCCGACAGAGATGAACAGCAGGATGGCGGCAAATGAGGCGGGGATGAGCCAGATGCGCTTGTTGCGGGTGAAAATCAGCCACAGGCACACCGCATAGCACCACAGGTTGAACACCAGCAGGTAGAGGCGGCTCACTGTGATGCCGTAATCGCCCAGACGGCGCTGGATGGCAACAGTCATCAGCGCCAGTAGCGGTAACATCAATACCGGAGCCAAACAGGTCACCAGCTTGAACAGTTTGTTGCCCTCTTGGTGCTGGATAGGGTAGGTGATGTAGATAAGCAATACCATCAGCACCATGCTGCCTGTCACCAGGTAGCTCACACCGCCCACGGGTAGCGACCACTCCATCAGAATCTTGGCCGCGTAGGCATAGAGGGTAATCATATACAAGCCCAACAATGGCAGGAACAGGTATTGGACGACACCCTTGCTGAATCCCGAGAACTCGGGTGCTGCATCAAGGTATTTGTCTTCGCCTTTGGGAATCAGGTTCATAAATAGCGCTGGTGCCAGCATTACCATGCACACCGAGGCGATGTCGGCAAAAACCGTGTCTGGGATGTGAAGGCTGAACAGCAGTTTCAAGGACTCAACCAGGGCAAACAGGCCCAGCGTCAGGATGCCGCCGATGGCCACAGATGCCGCCACCGACAACACCGTGCGGATTGAGAAATTCCAGAATCTCAAGTCATAGCCATTGCGGTAGAAACAGATGAGGAAGACGGCAAGGCCGATGGCAACCACCGTGGCACTTACTGCTAACAGCTGTGGTATGGAAAAACGGTCGAATTGCGACAGGTAGAGTGATGCTGCCAGCCACATGCCATGCACGACCACTTGGGTCGCAATCGCCAGCAGGCGGCTCTTGAAGTCCTCGGTGAGCAGCGAGAGGGCTACTGCCAGCAAGGCGCTCGTCGCTGGGTAGAAAATGAGGAAAAACTCCCATTTGGCTCCTGGTTTGCCGCCGTGGTTCAGGTAGATGAGAAAACACGCCAGGAACACCATGAGCAGCATTGCCAACGGAAAACGTCTGAAACTTTGGCCGAAACGCTCGACCAGACCGCTGAGAGACAACTTTTTGAGTATAGCCATAACTTGTACAATTGGGAATTGATAGGTGTGCTATGTTTTTAACGGAAAGATGTGCAAAAAATTGCAACATCCATGCGGTATTCATTATTATTGGTTTTTTCTCTATAAAAACACTAAAATTAATAGAAAGGTAGTGTAAAACTATAAAAAAAATTGCACACTTTGATAATTCATTGTAATTTTGTGCCCGCAAAAACGTGCAGTATGGCGGCTTGTCGCTCGTTAACGTCTAATGGTTGCGAGAGGAAAGTCCGGGCAACGCAGAGCATCACATTTCTTAACGGGAAGCTACGGGTGACCGTAGGGTTAAGGTGACAGAGAATAACCGCCGCGTGAGCGGTAAGGGTGAAAAGGTGGGGTAAGAGCCCACCGGGCGCCGTGGCGACACGGTGTGCCGCACCACCTGTGAGTTGCAAGTTCATGTATACCGGCATTCAAGGGCTGCTCGTCCATTGCCGGGGGGTAGAACGCTATACCGGCGCAGCAATGCGTCGGACAGATAAATGACAGGCACCTGCCACTTGTGGCAGGCACAAAACCCGGCTTATAGCCATACTGCTTTTTTTAAAAAAAAATTGATGTCGTCAAGAGTCACTTTGGTGACATGCATTCATAACCGAAAGACCGATATTATGGCAAGAAAAGAAGAACTGGCTCGATTGTGGGAGCGTACACAAGATTACCTGTTCAATCAGCGTCCTGCTTTTGAGCGCCAGGGTGCATCAGGATACAAGCCTGGCCTTGATACCAGTATAGCCCTCAGCAAACTGTACAATGACCCGCACCGTCGCTATCGAATCATTCACATCGCTGGAACCAATGGCAAGGGGTCGGTAGCCCACATGCTGGCTTCGTGCCTGCAGTGCTGCGGCTATAAGGTGGGCCTGTTCACCTCGCCCCACCTGGTGGACTTCAGGGAGCGCATCCGTGTCGATGGCAAGATGGTGAGCCGCAACTTTGTGATGCAATGGGTGGCAGACTACCAGAAGCGTGACTTTGACGACTATGTCTATGAGCCGTCGTTCTTTGAGTTGGTTTCGACAATGGCATTTGACTATTTCGCCACGCGCAATGTCAATGTGGCCGTCATCGAGACAGGGCTGGGCGGCAGGCTGGACAGTTCCAATATCGTCACTCCCGAGTTGAGCATCATCACCAACATCGGCCTGGAGCATCAGCAGTTCTTGGGAGACACGCTCGAGGACATCACCAGGGAGAAGGCCGGCATCATCAAGCATGGAAAGCCCGTGGTTGTGGGTCGTGCCGAAGGCGTGGTGCGTGACGTGCTGGAAAGCGAGGCCAAGCGACTCTATTCCGAAATCCGTTTTGCCCAAGACAAGCCCGAGGTGCTCTCGGCAAAGCACGTGGGCAATGTATTGAGGATGACGACAAACAACTACGGCGTCATCGATTGTGAACTGACAGGAGATTACCAGGTCGAGAACGTCAACACGGTTCTCACCTCCATGAATATCCTCAAGCGCCTCAAATACCGTATCAAAATTGATGCCCTGTGTGAGGGATTCGCCCACGTTACCGAGAATACTGGACTGATGGGACGGTGGATGAAGCTGGACGACAATCCCATGACCATCTGTGACTCGGCGCATAACGTGCCGGGATTCCAGGTCGTGGTCAGGCAGCTACGATTGCTGCGCCGCAACAAGCTGCGCATGGTGATGGGCTTCATGGCCGACAAGAATGTGGCTGGAATCCTGGATTTGTTGCCCCTGGACGCTGCCTTCTATTTCACCCAGGCTTCAACCTCGCGCAGCATGACTGCCGACAAGGTAATGGAACTTGCCGTTCAGGCGGGTATCAAGCAGGCCAAGGCATTCGCCAACGTAAAGGAGGCCCTGGAAGCGGCACGTGCCGATGCTGCCCCCGATGACCTCATCTATGTGGGCGGCAGCATGTATGTGCTTGCCGAACTGCTCAAGGCATTAGGTTACGGAGAGGATCGGCTCGATTGATGCCGTCGCGATACAGCAATCCCGCCCGACGACTCGCTTTGTTGTCGGGCGGGATTTGTTGTGCGGGTCCTGCCATTATGGCCAGTACGGGCGACAGTGTGTCATAAATTGTTATAAGATGGGCTTCCAATGTAAAACAAATTAAAAACCCACGTCATCGCTATTAATTATTTTTAAAAACTATGGCACAATTATTGCCATTGTCATTTTTCGTTGTACATTTGGCACAAGATTTGAAATCGTTAAATTTAACATTTGAAAAATTTAAAAACAACAATAAATTAACATTCAAAAGACACATGAAAAAGAATTTGAAATTAGCTTTGATGTTAGTGGCTGCGTCGGTCATGGGCTCGGCAGCAACCATGATGACAACAACCGAGTTACAGAAAATAGGCGTCATTACTGACGGTTATGTGCTGAATCAGGAGTGTGAGCCCTCCAGCGACGGCTTTGTGCGCACATCGACCCGCACGGTGGACATGAGCCGCGACTTCACCGATGTCGCCGAGAACACCATCAACACCGTCGTGAGCATCAAGAGTTACGCCACACCGCAGCAGAGCATGTACGGGGGCGACTTCTTCGACCCGTTCGAGTTCTTCTTTGGCCCCGGTTATGGCAGCGGTCAGCGTGGCCGCAAGCAGCAACAGCAGCAGCAACAGAAGAGTGAGCCCCAACCCCGTGGCATGGGCTCGGGCGTTATTATCAGCCCTGACGGCTACATCGTGACCAACAATCACGTCATCGATGGTGCCGAGAAGCTTGAGGTGACCCTCAACGACAACCGCACCTTTAACGCAACAGTTGTTGGTGCCGACGAGAAGACCGATATCGCCCTCATCAAGATCAACGCCAAGGACCTGCACACCATCACCTTCGGCAACAGCGACGCTGTCAAAGTGGGGCAGTGGTGTGTGGCCGTGGGCAACCCCTTCGGTTTCAACTCCACCGTCACCGCCGGCATCATCAGTGCCAAGGCTCGTGGCATGAACACCAGCGACAACAGTGGCATCAAGGCGTTTATCCAGCATGACGCCGCCGTTAACCCTGGCAACTCGGGTGGCGCGCTCGTGAACACCGCCGGCGAGCTCATAGGCATCAACACCATGATTTATTCCCAGACGGGTAACTACAGTGGCTGCTCGTTCGCCGTGCCCAGCAACACCGTCAAGAAGGTGATTACCGACATCAAGCAGTATGGTACCGTGCAGCGTGCTGTGCTCGGCATCCAGTACAGTGAACTGACCGCCGAGAAGGCCAAGGAAGAGAAGATTACCGCTACCAACGAGGGCCTCTATGTGGCCAAGGTGACCGACCGCGGTGCTGCCAAGGAGGCAGGTCTGCAGGAGGGCGACGTCATCGTCAAGCTCAATGGCGCCCGCGTCAAGGACAGCGGCGAGATGCAGGAGGAGATGAACAAGCTGCGTCCTGGCGACAAGGCCGAGATTGAGTACTACCGTGACAACAAGCTCAAGCGCACCACCGTCACCTTCAAGAACGACCAGGGTAACACCAAGATGACCAAGCAGAGCGATGTCATGTCACTGGGCTGCGCCTTCACCGAGCTGAGTGCTGACGAGAAGGAAGACCTGGCCATCTCCAAGGGTCTGAAGGTGGTCGGCATCAAGGCCGGCAAGTTCAAGAACGCAGGCATCCGCGACGGCTTCATCATCACCGACATCAACAACATGCCCGTTGACTCGCGCGATGATGTGGAGAGCATCTACAACCAGATTATGCGCAGTGGCGACAGCGACAAGGTGATGTTCATCACCGGCTTCTATCCCACGGGCAAGAAGGTTTACTATGCCGTTGACCTGAGCGACGACGAGGACTAAATCGGCACACGCACATGCGATAGCGATTTTTCATAATCGTAATGGTGGTGGTGACAATCTGTCACTGCCACCATTTCTTTTCAGGACACCACAGCCACGTCAGGGACACTTTTAACAAAATCGTTCCCGACAAGAAGATATATATCATACCATAGAAAACATTTGTCATTCCTCCTGTTCTTTTTAATGGGACACGCAAGTGTTGCATCGATGGCGGCTGGTGGCTCGTTGAGCCGACTTCAACGGGAAACACCATGCAACAGCCCCTTTGTCAGTAATATTTTTCCCACATGAGGGATCGGGTGGGCATTTTTAACGCTTTTTCCCTTCTTTTTTGATGATTTGACTGTTTTTGGTGCGATTTTTGCTTGTTTCTTTGGAATAACGAAAAAAATGTAGTAATTTTGCACGCTTAAACTCTACATAAGTTAGATGAGACAACTTAAAATTACAAAATCCATTACTAACCGCGAAAGCGCGTCACTTGACAAATATCTTCAGGAAATCGGCCGCAAGGAATTGATTACGGTCGATGAGGAAGTCGAGTTGGCTCAGCGCATTCGCCAGGGCGATCAAGCGGCTCTTGACAAACTTGTCAGTGCCAACTTGCGCTTTGTCGTTTCTGTCGCAAAACAGTACCAGAACCAGGGATTGAGTCTGCCCGACTTGATCGACGAGGGTAATCTGGGCCTCATCAAGGCAGCGCAGAAGTTCGACGAGACGCGTGGCTTCAAGTTTATCTCCTATGCCGTTTGGTGGATTCGTCAATCCATCCTCCAAGCCCTGGCCGAGCAGTCCCGCATCGTCAGGCTGCCGCTGAACCAGGTGGGCTCCATCAACAAGATCAGCAAGGCGCAGTCGCGGTTTGAGCAAGAGCACGAGCGTCGTCCCTCGGCCGAGGAACTCGCCGAGCGCCTCGACATCCCCGTGGACAAGATCAGCGACACCATGAAGGTGTCGGGTCGTCACGTCTCGGTCGATGCACCGTTTGTCGAGGGTGAGGACAACAGTCTGCTCGATGTCTTGCCCAACAATGATTCGCCCATGGCGGACTCGACCTTGAACCAGGAGTCGCTGGCCAAGGAGGTGAACCGTGCCCTGGACCAGCTCAATCCGCGTGAGCGTGATATCCTGAAGATGTTCTTCGGTATCGGTTGCCAGGAGATGACGCTGGAGGAAATCGGCGCCAAGTTCGACCTCACGCGCGAGCGCGTGCGTCAAATCAAGGAGAAGGCCATCCGCCGTCTCAAGGGCCAAAAAAGCAAGCTCCTCAAGGCCTATTTGGGCTAAACGGGAGCATTACATGATGGATAAAAAGATTAGGGCTGCCTCACAAGGGCAGCTTTTTTTGTCGAAAATACGCCCAAATGTTGTGGGTTTAGAAAAATTGTTGTAATTTTACAACTTGAATAATTGCGGCAATAACTTTTATCAATAAACAATTTAAACTGAGAACTACAATGAAAAAGATTTTTACGCTCGTCTGTGCCCTCATGCTCGGCATTGGCGTTTCACAGGCACAAGTGGGTCAAGGTGAGACCGCCGTGGGTGTTAACCTGGTTTACGGCAGTGAGATTGAGAGCCTGGGCCTCGGAGCACGCTTCCAGTATGGCATCATCGACCATCTGCGCGGCGAGGTGGGCTTCAACTACTTCTTTGAGCACAACCACACCTCCTGGTGGGATGTGAACATCAACGCCCACTACCTCGTCAACCTGTTCAATGAGAACTTCTTCATTTATCCTCTTGCCGGTCTCAATTACACGATGGCCAAGTTCGAGGGTGTCGAGAAGAACCACATTGGCCTCAACCTGGGTGCCGGCGTTGAATATGAAATCTCCGACCACTGGGGCGTGAACCTTGAGTACCGCCACACCATCATCCGCAAGGTGGACCAGGGTGTCATCGGCCTCGGCCTGAACTACAAGTTCTGATTCGACCCCTAAAAGAAAGAACAGCAGAGAATTCTGATATTTCTGACAGCTGCCCCAACGTTAAGCCGATGAGTTAAAACACATCCGCGCCACAGCGACGCGGATGTGTTTTTGTTGTCATGCTTGATTTTTTCTTAATTTCTCGCGCTTTAGTGCGACCTTAAAAAACTTTGCGCCTTAGCGCCTTGGCGTGGGGTAAAGTATGCGGATGCCCTCCTTAAACATTAACCATTATCCCTTGTGCAGCGCTTAAAAGCGATTTACATCGGTTGGAGTTTGTCGATAGCGCCTGAGACGAACGACGAGATGCCGTTGTCGTCCTCGGTCTCGTTGCCAAAGGTGTCGTGCGTCTTGATGGAGCACAGGGCACGCAGCAGTTCCAGCGTGGCGTTGGCTTTGGGCTGGCTGGTGTAGAAATGGCCCTTGCCGTCGAAGATGCTCTCCAGACCGAAGTCAAAGAAGCCTTGCACGCTATCGTTGAGGGTCTGGGCAAAGATACCGATTAAGGCGTTGTCAAAGAACTCGCGCACGGGTTTCATCTCGTAAGCATAGCCCTCGGTCTGCTCATAATCCAGCATCTTCATGTACAGGATGCCGTCGATCACGCCGATGCGTATCATCTTGTTTTCGTACTGGTAGATGTACTCGCCGTCATACAACTCAGGTGCCTGGCCCATCGCGTTGGCAAAGGTGCTGATTTGCTTCACCACGCCGTCGGGGTCATTGGAACGTGTGGCCAGCACCATGTTCCACTCACCCTCCAGGTGCGGGTCGCGGGCGAGGCCGATGGTGAACGGACCGTCAACGGTGGCAAGGATGCTCGCCAGGTCGATGCGCCCGATATAAGGTATCTTGCCGAACATGTTCAGCAACTGCTGGATTTGCTTGAGTTTCACGAAGTTGTCACCTTTGACGCTCATCGTGAAGATGTAGTCCATCGAGTTGGGAATGGCCTTTAGGACGTCGTCGCTGGGTTTGCCCAGGGTGGAGTTGAGCAGCTGGGCATACTCGCTATTCTCGGCAGCAAGGATGCGCGAGTCCATATTCACCTCGTCCTTCTCCAGGTCAATATGGCAGGTCACGGCATCGATGTCGCTCTCGGTGAAAATCTCGATGAGCGGCATCTTGCGCGACAGTTCCCGATAGACCTCACTCTTGTTGAGGATATACTTCAGGCCCTTGCCCTGAATCCAGGCGCTCACCTCGGCATCATCGTTGTGCAGCACCTCCTTGACGGCCTTGTTGTCAACGATGCTGGCAGCGGTCTTGTTGAGGATGTTCTTGGCAGCCTTGGCGGCACGGGCAATTTCCATGGCCTTGTTCACCGTGCCCACGAGCAGTACATCGCCCTCGATGGCATACAGGTTGTCGCCCACGTACATGCAGTCCAGACCCTCGACCTTCTCAAAGTCGCCGCCCACGCGTATGGCCAGCGTCTTGCGGGCCTTGGCGGGGTCGTCGAGCTGCGTCAGCAGCACGCGGCCAAAGGTCTTGGAGGTGAAGTAGGCGTAGGCCTTACTATCGGTGTCGAGACCCAGCTGCGGCAGGTCGGCGAGCAGCACGCACAGGGGTGACGTGTCGTTCTCGTCAATGGCTTGCTTCAACGACTGGGGCAACACGATTTTGCCGTCGTCCAGCATGCCGGCATGCTTCAGGATTCCGGGCATGTCGATGCACACGACGCCAGTGGCGTCGGCAGGAATCATTTTCTCCAGGCTGTCGCTGCTACATCCCACAAGGTGTAGCAGGATGAACGCCATCAGCACGTTTTTCAACCATTTTTTCAATGTCTCAATCTGCATGGTTGTGAGGTTTTCTTTTTTGATGCTGTCAGTTGTTTATTGGCAGGGGAATGCGTGTTCCCCCTAATTGTGACGCAAAGGTAATACTTCTTTATGAGATAAACGTTTCAAAGTCCATCAATATTTTAACACCTTATAATATTCTCACTCCCTAATGCCTAAAGCCGAACGCCCACCACCAATAATAATAGTATATAGTTTTTTTAACTTTTGATTGTGTGTTATGTCAAAAAATAGTGCTAAATTTGAACATCAAAACCATAGAAACAAGTATAAACCATCAGAACTCGGCAATGGAGTTTTGTAACTAATTGAAAAACAAGATATGAACGATATTTCAGATTATTTGCGTGAGCTGCTGGACCGTTTCAGTAACACGCCTGAACTGGACGAGGAGTTTGACCGTGTGGTGCGCACCGACGAGGAGTTTAGTAAGGATTATGCCATCTGGTGCGAGGAGAACGGTTACAACGTCAAGGACGGTTATCGCGATTTTATCAATGAGATTATCGAGTCTCAAGACTCCTATTGGGACAACTATCAGGAGTTTGGTAACAATATTTAAATCTGGAATTACTGAATCACACATATAGATTAAATTATTGATGCAATCCACAAAACGCAACCGCAGTTTTGCTGCTGAATGGGACAAGCAAGACGGCGTAATCATTTCTTGGCCTCATGCCGGCACCGATTGGGCCTATATGCTCGACGAGGTGACGGCGTGTTACGTTGAGATGGCACGGGCAATCCTCAATGATGACGAGCGGCTGGTCATTGTTGCCAGCGATGCTGATGACGTGCGCACTGCACTGGGGCAGGATGTGGATTGGAACCGCATCGACATCATCGAGCTGCCCACTAACGACACCTGGGTGCGCGACTATGGCCCCATTACCGTCTATTATGATGGCAAGTTGTCGCTTTCTGATTTCACCTTCAACGCTTGGGGCATGAAGTTCGCCGCCGACTGCGACAACCTCGTCACCTCACGCCTGAACGAGCAAGGCGTCTTCAAGCTGCCGCTGATCAACAGCCGCGACCTGGTGCTGGAAGGTGGTGCCATCGAGACCGACGGCAACGGCACCGTCATGACGACCACTTGCTGCCTGACGGCGCCCAACCGCAACGATGCCCTGACGCGCGAACAGCTCGAGCAAGTGTTGCTGTCCCGCCTGGGATGCCTCAAGATGCTGTGGCTGGATCACGGCAGTCTGGCCGGTGACGACACAGACGGCCACATCGACACGCTGGCGCGTTTTGCCCCTGGAGGCGTTATCCTCTACACGGGATGCGATGACCCCAGCGATGAGCATTTCGAGCCGCTGATGAAGATGGAAGAGCAACTCAAGCAATTCACCGACGTGGACGGCAACCATTACCACCTCATCAAGCTGCCGCTACCCGATGCCATCTATGACGAAATCTCCCGCCTGCCGGCAACCTACGCCAACTTCCTGATTACCAATCATCAGGTGCTGGTGCCCGTCTATGGTCAGCCCGAGAATGACGTCAAGGCATGTGAACTCATTGGTCAAGCCTTCCCTGGACGCAAGGTGGTCGCTGTCGATTGCCGCGCCCTCATCTGCCAGCATGGCTCCCTGCACTGCGCTACCATGCAACTCCCCACGGGTTCCCTAACTGAAAACTGAAAACTGAAAACTGAAATGAAAATCGGTATCATACAACAACGCAACACCAGCGACGTCAAGGGCAACCGCCAGTCGCTCATCAATAAAATCAAGCAGCTCGCAGCCATGGGCGCGCAACTCGTCGTCCTGCCAGAGCTGCACGACTCGCTCTACTTCTGCCAGGTGGAGAGCGTGGACAACTTCGACCTCGCCGTGGAAATCCCCGGCAGCGAGACTGCAGAGTATGCCGCCGTGGCCCGCGAGTGCGGCATCGTACTCGTTACCTCGATGTTCGAGAAACGCGCCACGGGTCTCTACCACAACACCGCAGTGGTCTATGACACCGACGGCAGCGTGGCAGGCCAGTACCGCAAGATGCACATCCCCGACGACCCCGCCTATTACGAGAAATTCTATTTCACCCCGGGTGACCAGGGTTTTATTCCTATCGACACCTCGCTGGGACGCCTTGGCGTGATGGTGTGCTGGGACCAGTGGTACCCCGAGGGCGCACGCCTTATGGCGATGCGCGGGGCACAAATGCTGATTTATCCCACGGCCATCGGCTACGAGAGCAGCGACACCCCCGACGAACAGGAACGCCAGCGCGAGGCATGGACCACCGTGCAGCGCGGTCATGCCGTTGCCAACGGCCTGCCCGTCATCACCGTCAACAGGGTAGGGCACGAGCCTGACCCCTCGGGACAGACTCGCGGCATCCAGTTCTGGGGCAGCAGCTTCGTCGCCGGCCCCCAAGGCGAACTCATTTACCGTGCCCCCAACGATGCCGAGGACCTGCAGGTCATCGACATCGACATGCAGCGCAGCGAGCAGGTACGCCGCTGGTGGCCCTTCCTGCGCGACCGCCGCATCGACCACTATGCCGACCTCAACCAGCGCTTCCTGGATTGACAATGATGAGATTTAGTGCGATATATCGACGCATGGTGCTGGCATTGGCTGTGTTTTGTACCTCGATGGGGTGTTTTGCCCAAATCAACACTGACCAGGTGGTGACCATCGGGCGTAATGCCTTGTACTTTGAGGACTATATCCTGGCCATCCAGTATTTTAACCAGGCGATTAAGGCTAAGCCGTTCTTGGCTGAGCCCTATTTCTATCGCTCGGTGGCAAAGATCAGCCTGGAGGACTATCGCGGCGCTGAACAGGACGCGGGCATGGCGATTGAGCGTAACCCGTTCATCGTCGATGCCTATCAGGTGCGTGGCGTTTCACGTCAAAATATGGGAAACTTCAAGGGCGCTGTCGAGGATTATAACGAGGGCCTCAAGCTCATGCCCGAGGACAAGAATATGCTGCTCAACCGTGCCGTATGCCAGACGGCTCTTAAGAACTATGACGAGGCTCAGGAATCGTTCGACCGCCTGATGCAACTTGACCGTCGCAACGACCGCGCCTACATCGGCCTGGCTCAGATGAACCTGGCCCGCAAGGATACGACCGCAGCTCTTGATAACCTGAACCGTGGCATAGCGCTGAGTAAAAAGAATGCGAGTGCCTATGTCATGCGATCCGAAATTTACACACGCAGCCATCATGACTTTGAGCGCGCCCTTGCCGATATGGACAGTGCCATCATGTTGGAACCGCACTATTCAGGATTTTTCATCAACCGTGCCTACATGAAGTACAACCTCGACGACTATTTCGGTGCGATGGCCGACTATGACTATGCCATCGGTTTGGACCCTGCCAGTCAGGAGGCTCACTTCAACCGCGGACTGTTGCGTGCCGAGGTCGGTGACAACAACAAGGCCATCAGTGACTTTGATTTCGTGCTCAAGAGCAACCCCTCCAACTTCATGGCGCTCTACAACCGCGCGCTGTTGCACATGCGCACAGGGCAATTCCGTAATGCTGTCAATGACTTTACGGCCATCTTGAAGAAATACCCGGAGTTTGAGGCGGGATACATGGCGCGTGGCGAGGCCAAACGCCGCATGGGTGACATCCGCGGCAGCGAGGCCGACATGGAGAAGGCCATGTCGATTTTCCGCCGCAACAAGACACACGTCTCGACTTTTAATCCTGCCGAGATTGAGGCCACGGCAGCCATCAAGAAGGCTGAGCAACGCGCCCTCGAGGGTGGCGTTGACGAGCCCGAAACCGCCGAGGAAATCATCAACCGCTTCAACACCCTGCTCACCGTGAACGACAATGACCCGGTGAAGCCCGAGTATGCTAACCGTCAACGTGGTCACGTCCAGAACGACAACATCGAGGTGGAGCCGATGCCCATGTTCTCGTTGTCCTACTACGCTCAGGACAATAAACTGAACGGCAAGACACACTACATCCGTGAATTGGGGGATATCAACGACTTGAAATTGCTGCCTGGAACATTGACTATCATTCCTGGTGTCCCGCAGTTGCAGGCCGAGGAGATTCAACGCCATTTCAATGACATCGAGTATTATAATTCGTTGTTGGGCTCCGCCAAGCCGCGCAGCATCGACCTTTTTGCCCGTGGACTGGATTATCTGTTGGTCAAGAATCCTGAGTCAGCCATCGAGGATGCCGATTCGGCGATTGTCTTGAGTCCGAACTTCATGTTGGCGTTCTTGTTGCGTGCCGATGCGCATTACATGCAGTACCGCATGGCACAGGCCCGTGACAAGAATAGCGCGAGCGGCAATGAACTTGATGCCAAGGCTCGCCAGCACATGGATGAGATGATGCTGGACCTGGTGAGGAAAGACCTGGACCAGGCGATCAAGCTGTCGCCCAAGAACGTATATGCCCATTTCAATAAGGGCAATGTCTATATGCTGCAAGGGGACTATACCAGCGCCATCAGCTGCTACACGACAGCAATCGAACTGAAGCCCGACCTGGCTGAAGCCTATTACAACCGTGGCTTGATGTATTTGAGATTGGGTAACAAGACATCGGGCATCAACGACCTGAGCAAAGCGGGAGAATTAGGTATCCTCCCGAGTTACAATGTCCTGAAACGTATGACCCGTTAGTCTTTTTGAGGAACTGGCTGTATAGGTGAGAAGTTGAAACCTGCAATCTTACCGTCCTTGCCATAAACAATCATCAGCCTCAACGGTTGTTTTTCAAAGTTCATGACCGACATATAAGCATCCATGCCTTGGATCTGCTGTTTCTCCCAGGGCCCGTGGTCAATGTATTTGCCAGCCTGGCTCTCCAGCTGGGTCAGGATGTTATCGAACGTTTCGACAGTGGTCTGCGACTTGATGTTATCGGCAAGATTATCATACAACTCTTTGCTCTTGTTTTCAAGAATGTACTTGAAAATCAGCTCGCTTATTATGACGTTCTTTTCGGTGGGCGATGCGATAATTTTTGTAGGTGCCTGAGGCTTACTGGGCTTGATGGTCTTGATTTCATCGAGGTCAGGCATCGGACCGGCGGTTTGCAATGTTTCGGGGTTGTTCAACGCAGCTTCCACCTTGTTGAGGCTGCCCTCGTTCTTCATGAGCACCGTGTGGCTCTTGTCGAGCAGATAGAAACAGGGCAGGGTGGGCAGGTCATATAACTCGGCATATTCAATCTGTCCGCTCTGGTTCCAGCCGTTAATCATCATCGACGGATATTTGGTCTTTTTCCACAGTTTGCCGTCGTTATAGGGATAGATGCCGAGCACAACGAGTTGTTTATCCTTCACCATCCGGTTGATGGTCTCGTTGGTGGCGAGGCGCTCCTTGACTCTCTCGCACGACTCACAGTCGGGGTTGTTGAAATAAACGAGGATATAATCGGCATTGAGTTCACTCAAACGGTGAACGGTCTTGTCGTTGGGGGTGACGTAGTCAAAGTCGGCTGCGACAGTGCCAATCATGTTTTTCTTGGCGCCTTCCAGCAACAGACGCTGTTTTTCTTTCTCGCTGCCACTCAGCACAAATTTCTCGGTGGCATGTTTGAGCACTGCCATGTACAGGCCCTCGTTGTGCAACGAGTCGGCGGCATCGCTGAAGCGGCGTTCTGCGAGTTCCATCATCTGGCGGTAGCCTTTGGGGTCTTTGGCGAGAGTTTCCATTGTCGCTGTCATCAGGAATTCAGCATGCGTCTGTTCCAGTTTTGCGACTTGCTCAAGAAATGCGTTATACCTTTCGGGTGTTGGCATCGACTGTGCTTGCAGGTTAAGCCATCCTGCGATAGCGATGGTTGCAGCGAGAATAAGCTTTTTCATTTTTTGTATATCTTATTTAATTGGTGTTTATACGTCTAATTCTCGGCAAATATAGCTATCTTTGCGCAATTAAGACAAGAAACGATGAAAAAAATCCAAAAAACCAATGCTGCGCGCCTCTTGGATGCCGCATCAGTAGAGTATGAACTGATACCCTATGAGGTCGATGAGACCGACCTCGGTGCGCAGCACATTGCTGACCAGTTGGGCGAGAACATCGAGCAGGTGTTCAAGACGCTGGTGCTACAGGGCGACAAGACGGGGCATTTTGTCTGCGTCATCCCTGGTGCCGAGGCGGTGGACCTGAAAAAGGCTGCCAAGGTATCGGGTAACAAGAAGGTGGACCTCATTCCCATGAAGGAACTGCTGGCAACCACGGGCTACATCCGCGGAGGCTGCTCGCCCGTGGGCATGAAAAAGCCGTTTCCCACCTTTATCGACGAGTCCTGCATCTTGTATGACTACATCTATGTCAGCGCGGGGGTGCGCGGACTACAGTTCAAGATTAATCCCGAAACACTTGTTGAGTTTGTGGGAGCCGAGACTGTTGACCTGATTGCTGAGAAAACCGAATGAATACTATAGGCAAGATATTGACACTCACCACCTTCGGTGAATCGCACGGCCCCGCTATGGGCGGTGTGCTGGATGGTATACCCGCAGGCGTGGACATCGATTTGGACGCCTTGCAGCGCTTTGTGGACCAGCGTCGCACGGGGCAGGCCATGGGCAGCAGCCAGCGCGACGAGCGGGATAGGGTAGAGGTGCTTTCGGGCATCTGGCAAGGCAAGACGCTGGGCACGCCCATCGGCTTCATTGTGCGTAATACCGATGCCCGTAGCGAGGATTATGAGGAAATCGCCCGTTGTTACCGTCCCAACCACGCCGATTACACCTGGGAGGCTAAATACGGCATCCGTGACCCGCGAGGCGGCGGACGTGCCTCGGCTCGCGAGACCGTGGCCCGCGTCATTGCTGGCGGCATCGCCCTGCAGGCACTGAATCATTTAGGAATCACCATTGAGTCGTCTATCGTAGGACCTCGCCTTGGCGTGGCCGAAATCCAAGAGGCCGCAAAGGATGGCGATACCCTGGGCGGCATCATCGAGTGTATGGTCAAGGGCGTGCCCGCTGGACTGGGCGAACCGCTCTTCGGCAAACTCCATGCCCAGCTGGCGGCTGCCATGATGAGCATTCCGTCGGTACACGGTTTTGAGTACGGTGACGGCTTCGAGATGGCATCCAAGCGCGGCAGCGAGGTGATGGATCTCTTCGTTAAGCGCAAGGACGGCACCATCGGCACCGCAACCAACCATTCCGGCGGCATCCAGGGCGGTATCAGCAATGGTGAGGACATCGTCATGCGCATCGCTTTTAAGCCTGTGCCTACCCTCATGCGTGATTTACCCACGGTTGACCGTAGTGGCAACCCTGTGACTTTGCACCCCCGTGGCCGTCACGATGCATGCGTGTTGCCGCGAGCCTTGCCCATCGTTGAGGCTATGGCGGCACTTGTGATATTAGATAACTACTTGATAAAGAAAACCAATGTGCTCTGATAAGAACCTTAAACAGTTTTCCAAGACTTACTACCTCGCTGCGGGCGAGTGCAATCCTCAGGGCGAAATGCCCTTGACGCTGTTGATGACCCGCATCATCGAGGTCGCCACTTTCCATGCCAATGCGTGGGGTGCAGGCTATGCCCGCCTTATCCAGGACAACCAGGTGTGGGTGCTCTCACGTGTGACTATCGAACTGGACCATTATCCCAAGGTCAACGAGAACTATACCCTTACCACATGGATTGAGGACTACAACCGCCACTTCTCGCAGCGCAACATGCGGCTCGACGATGGTAACGGCAATCCTTTGGGTTATGTCCGCACCATCTGGATGGTGATTGACATGAAAACGAGGGCAAGTGTCGATATTTCCCAGTTGGACTACATTGGCAAAAATGTCTCAGACCTGCCTTGCCCCATCGAGCCGATGAGTCGTCTGCGTCCCATCGAGGACGGCCATGCCGTGGACTACGTCTTTGGATATATGGATTGCGACTTCAATCGCCATGTCAACACCGTGCGCTACCTCTCGCACCTGATGAACATCTTCGACATGGACTGCTATGACCACTTCTTCATCCGTCGCATGGAAATATCCTTCATCAAAGAGACCCGTTACGGCGAGACTGCCCAGTTAGTCATCGACGATGCTGATGCGATGATTACCAACATGAGCGTCACCGTTGACGGCAACGACCACGTCCGTGCCCGCTTCCACTGGCAAGAACGCCAACCCTAAAAGGAAAACAACAAATACAACATTATATTTTTGTTGTTTTTGTGTAGTTTTTGCCAGGCTTGCTGCGTCTAATAGACAAATAAGATTAATGTGGAGATTTTATGGAAGAAGAACTGCAACAACACAAAGAGGTGAATGTGAAGGATTTGAGAATGCGGGTCAATACAAGAGCCGAGAAAATGATAAAGACTTGGTTTGTGTCAAGTTTTGAGGGAGTCTTGGCTTCTCTGGTGGTTATTGTTTTGGTTTTTGTCTTCCCGGTCTTGAATCACTGGATTAAATGGATTGAGACAGATTGGACGGTTTTTGCCATAGAAACACTCATTATAGTATTATTTACATTTATTGTTGTCCTGTTGTTAAAGCATTTTCTCAAAAAAATGAAAAATGCTTATAGTGCGTCACAACAATATCAGGCAGCGAAACGATACATAAAAACGATACAATGGGGCTGTTTCCTGTTGACTCTTCTCCCGCTTATCGCTATTGATGCAATCAAAGATGATGAAATCGGCGGTGCAATTTGTGCCTTTAGTTTCTTTATTATCGTAGAACTGTTCGCGCTGTATTTTAAGCCTGATGTTTACATCGACAAGGATTTCTATAATGATGTAGAAGAACTTGACATGTACGAATAATAGAGACTTGTCATAAATATATTAATGCTAATTATTTGACATACAAACAATTAGCATTAATATTTCTAGTGGTCTTATTTGTCAATGAAGATTGTCCAAGTTGTCTGAGAAATCAGTCGATGATGCTGGTGCCGTCGATACCCGCGAACTGCTCACGCAGTCCTGGCACTTTATCGGCATCGGCCTCGATGGTCATCGAGCATACGTTGTCAAACGACTGCTCAATCACCTTCAAGTCACTCTTTTTCACGACTTTCATCACGTCGTTCATGCTCAGGTAGGGGAAAGTGAACGACAGCCGTGCCTGCTCATGACACTCGAGGATTTCGCCTGCCTCGATGGCGAGTTTGGCGGCTTCACGATAGGCGACAATCAGCCCCGAAGTCCCCAGTTTAATACCGCCAAAGTAGCGGATGACCACGATGACGATATTGGTCAGCTCAAATGAGTTGATTTGCCCCAAGATGGGCTTGCCGGCAGTACCGCTGGGCTCGCCGTTGTCGCTGCTCAGGTACTCATTACGCTCGGTCCCTATCATGTAGGCCCAGCAGCAGTGACGGGCATCATGGTACTCGTTGGCATATCGCTTGATGACGGCACGTGCCTCCTCGGCGCTCGACACGGGTTCGGCAAACGCCAGGAAACGGGACATCTTCTCGCGGTAGATTCCCTGCGAGACGCCCTTCACGGTTTTGTAGAAATCACTCATTGGCTAATGTGAAGTTTTCAGTTTTCAGTTGTCAGATGGATGCGGATGATGCTGAAGACTGACAACTGAAAACTGACAACTGATTCGTTAGAACTGGCGTGCTGCGGTCAGCATCACCTCGCTCAGGGTGGGGTGGCCGTGGATGCTGCGGGCCAGCAGGTCGACGGTGGCACCGGCGTTCATGGCGGTGACAACTTCTTGGATGAGGTCGGCAGCATGGGCACCGCAGATGTGGCAACCCACAATCTGGCGCGTTGCATTGTCAACAATCATCTTCAGCAGACCGTCGGTCTCGTTCATGGCGACTGCCTTGCCGTTGCTGCGGAAGAATGCCTTCTTCACGGTCACGTCAAGGCCACGCTCGGCACACTGTTCCTCGGTGAGGCCCACCATGGCCAGCTCGGGCACGGTGAATACGGCACTGGGCACGATGTCGAGCTTGATGTCGTCGGCCTTGCCCAGGATGGCATGCAGGGCACGCTGTCCCTGTGCGCTGGCGGCATGGGCGAGCATCATGCGACCGTTCACGTCACCGATGGCATATACACCAGGCACGTTGGTCATCATGTTATCGTCCACCTCGATGCCACGGCGGCCTACGGTAACGCCCACAGCGTCAAGACCCTGCGGCAAAACGGGCTGGCGACCAACGGACATGAGCACCTTCTCGCAGGTTACGCTCTGGGGCTTGCTCTTGAGCTCATAGGTCACGGTCATGCCGTCCTCGCCCTGGCTGATGCCGTTGACGGCGGCGCTGGTGATAATCTTGATACCGCGCTTGCTCAGTACGGTCTTCAGGCGCTTGGCCACGTCCTTGTCAAACGGCGGCAGGATTTCCTTGCAGTACTCGATGACGGTCACCTCGACGCCAAACGTGCTGAACACGGCGGCAAATTCCATACCGATGACGCCACCGCCCACGATGCACAGGCTCTTGGGCAGCGTTTCCATCGCCAGGATATCGTCGCTGGTCATTGCCAGGTCGGCGCCCTCGATGGGCAGGCCGCGCGGAGCGGAACCGGTGGCAATGATGATGTTCTTGGCTTGGTACTCCTCGCCGTTGACCACTACGGTGTTGGCGTCCTTGAGGCTGGCCTCGCCCTTGATGGCGGTGATGCCGGGAGCGCCCATAAGCGACTCAACACCCTCGCGCAACTGCTTGACGACAGCCTCTTTGCGCTCAAACACAGGCGCATAGTCAAATGCCATCTCACCGGTCTTCACGCCCCAGACCTCGGCCTCACGCATCAGGTTGATGACCTCGGCATTGCGGCACAGGGCCTTGGTGGGGATGCAACCGCGGTTCAGGCAGGTACCGCCCATCTGGTCACGTTCCACGATGGCAACGTTCAGTCCATGTGCAGCAGCATCGGCAGCGGTCTCATAGCCGCCAGGACCAGCACCTATTATAATAATGTCAAACATACTAGATAAAAGATTAGTGATTAACGATTAGAGATTAGTGATTAGAGATTAGTTGATTGGCTGGAGGTGTCACCTCGCTAATCTCTCATCTCTAATCACTAATCAGGAAAGTTGCTGATTATTCAGCAACTTGACTATCAGCAACAAGCTCGCGCCAGGTCACGATGGGATGCAAGGCGGCCTGGGTGTCGTCGAGACGACGTACGGGCGTGTTGTGCGGAGCGGTCTTTACCATCTCGGGGTCATCTTTAGCCTCCTGGGCAATGATGCGCATGATGCGGATGAACTCGTCCAGCGTCTGCTTGCTCTCGTTCTCGGTGGGCTCTACCATGAGGGCCTCGTGGAACAGCAAGGGGAAGTAGATGGTGGGAGCATGGAAACCGTAGTCCAGCAGGCGCTTGGCAACGTCGAGCGTGGTCACGCCGGTGGACTTGTCCTTCAGACCGTCATACACGAACTCGTGCTTGCACACACCGCCGATGGGCAGTTCATAGACATCCTTCAACGACTCCTTGATGTAGTTGGCGTTGAGGGTTGCCAGCGGGCCGACCCACTTGAGCTGGTCACGGCCCAGGGTCAGGATGTAGGCAAGGGCGCGCATCATCACGCCAAAGTTGCCCAGATGACCGCTGATGCTGCCGATGGACTTGTCGCTGCACTCTACCTTGAAGTAGTCGTAGTCCTCCTCCTCGACTTTCACGACGCGGGGGTTGGGGAGCAGGTGCTCCAGACCCTCACGCACGCCGACGGGACCACTGCCAGGACCACCACCGCCGTGAGGCGTTGAGAAGGTCTTGTGCAGGTTGATGTGCATAATGTCGAAGCCGATGTCACCGGGACGCACCTTACCCAGCATGGGGTTGAGGTTGGCGCCGTCATAGTACATCAGACCGCCGCAGTCGTGCACAGCCTTGGCAATCACAGCGATGTTCTGCTCAAAGATACCCAGCGTGTTGGGGTTGGTCATCATCATGCCGGCAACGGTGTCGTCGAGCAGGGGACGCAGGTCGTCCACATCGACGGTGCCGTCGGGACGGCTCTTGACAACCACAACATCCATGCCGCAGACTGCCGAGCTGGCTGGGTTGGTGCCATGGGCGCTGTCGGGGATAATCACCTTGGTGCGCTTCATGTCGCCGCGCTCCATGTGGTAGCCGCGCATGATCATCAGGCCTGTTAACTCACCATGGGCACCGGCATAGGGGTTCAGGGTGAACTCCTTCAGGCCCGAAATCTCGGCGAGGCTGGTCTGCAGGAAGTAGTAAACGGCGAGGGCACCCTGGGTGGTCTCGGGGTTCTGCAGGGGGTGCAGGCCCGTGAACTCACGGTGGGCAGCGATTTCCTCGTTGATTTTGGGATTGTACTTCATGGTGCAGGAACCCAGGGGATAGAAGCCCGTGTCCACACCGAAGTTGTTGTTGCTCATGTTGGTGTAGTGGCGCACAACGCTCAGCTCATCGACCTCGGGCAGCAGCGGTGCGTTTTCACGCATCAGACCCTTGGGCAGATCGCTCATCTTGTACTCGGCACACCTGTTCTCGGGCAGGGAATAACCCTGACGGCCATTCTGTGACAACTCAAATATGAGTTTACCGTAAAAAGTGTTATTCATAACTTACTTGCCCTCCTTTTCTTCGTTAAAGGTTACACATGCGTCAACAAGGTCGTCACAATCCTCACGGCTGTAGGTCTCGGTCACGGCGATCAGCAACGTGTCGTCGGCAATCTTGAGACCGCACTGCAGGTATTCGTCACCGCAGTACTCCTGCAACTCGTCGATGTTGAGTTTGGTCTTCACGGCAAACTCGTTGAGGAAGGGCTTGTCGGGATAAGCCATCTCGAACAGACAGGTCTTCACCAGGCTCTCGGCCAGGTAGTGGGCATTGCTGTAGCTAATGGAGTTGACCTCCTTCAGACCCTTGGCACCCATCAGACCCATGTAGATGGTCACATACAGCGCCATCAGGCTCTGGTTGGAGCAGATGTTGCTCGTGGCCTTCTCGCGGCGGATGTGCTGCTCGCGGGCTTGCAGGGTGAGAACAAAGGCGCGCTTGCCGTCAGCATCCTTGGTGGCACCAACGATGCGGCCCGGCATCTTGCGGATCAGCTTCTTGGTCGTGCACAGGAAGCCCACATAGGGACCGCCATAGTTCAGGGGAATACCCAGGCTCTGGCCGTCACCACAAGCGATGTCGGCACCCCACTCGGCGGGAGTCTTGACAACGCTCAGGGCGGTGGCAACGCAGTTCATAATCAGCAGGGCCTTGTGCTCGTGGCACATGTCGGCAACACCGCTATAGTCCTCGAGGATACCGTAGAAGTTGGGCGTGGCAACGATAACGCCGGCCACATCGTCCTTCTCCAGCTCCACCTTTAGGGCCTCATGGTCCATCACGCCACCCTTGGCGGGAACCATGTCAATCTGGATGCCCTGGTACTTGGCGTAGGTATTCAACACGCGCAGTACATAGGGGCTGATGGTCTCGCTTACCAGCACGCGGTTGCGCTTCTTGGCGTTAGAGACAGCCATCATCATGGCCTCGGCAGTGGCGGTCGTGCCGTCGTACATCGAAGCGTTGGACACTTCCATGCCGGTCAGCTCGGCCATCATGCTCTGGTATTCAAAGATGTATTGCAGGGTACCCTGTGAAATCTCGGCCTGGTAGGGTGTGTAAGCGGTCAAGAACTCGCTGCGCTTCAGGATGTCTTGAACAACGGCGGGGCTGTAGTGGTCATAGTAACCGGCACCCAGGAAGGTGCGCATGGTGATGTTGCCCATGCCCAGCTGGTCAAAGAAGCGGCGCACTTCAATCTCGCTCATCGACTCGGGAAGCTCATACTCCTTCTTGAGCTGCAGCTCCTGAGGCACGTCCTGATAGAGGTCGTCCAGCGACTTGACGCCTGCCGTGTTCAACATGGCCTGCAATTCGTCACTGGTGTGCGGAAAAAATTTATAACTCATTGTTAATCAGTATACAGTTGTCGGTTAATGCTTAACTTCTAACTTTTAACTCCTAACTCTAAATTACTCGCCGATCATGGCCTTGTAGGCAGCAGCGTCCATCAGGTTGTCGAGTTCGCTCTTGTCGCTCAGCTCAACCTTGATGATCCAGTTCTCAAAGGCGTCCTTGTTGATCAGGCCGGGCTCGTCCTCGAGGGCTTCGTTAACCTCGACAACGGTGCCGCTCACGGGTGACATCAGGTCGCTGGCGGCCTTCACGCTCTCAACGGCGCCAAAGTCCTCACCTGCGGTTACCTCATCGTCAACCTCGGGCATGTCAACATAAACCACGTTGCCCAGCTCGTGCTGTGCATAGTCGGTGATACCAATGAAACCGAAGTCGCCTTCTACCTTTACATACTCATGTGACTCGCTGTAATAGAGTCCGTCGATAATCTTACTCATTGTTTTATAAAAAATTAATTAGTTAATATTTTGTTTGCTTTTAAAAATCATGAATAGAAAAACCTATAGCATCTATTGTATCTATAGCTTCTATAGGTGCATTATTTCTTGTAATTGGGAGTATAGAAACGTTTCTTCACCACAACAGCGGGGAACACTTTCTTGCGGATGCGCACGTTCAGGGTGTTGCCCAGGGCGCCCACGGCACGGTCAACCAGGGCAAATGCTACGCTCTTGTCCAGCGTGATGCTGTGGTAGCCGGTGGTGATGTAACCCACGACGTTCTCGCCGTCGAGCACCTCATAGCCGTGGCGGGGGATAGCCTTGCCTTCAAGCTCCAGACCCACAAGTTTCTTGGGGGTGCCTTCAGCCTTCTGCTGGGCGCAGGCATCGCGACCGATGAAGCCGCCTTCCTTGTCGAGTTTCACAAACATGCCAAAGGTGGCAGCGATGGGTGAAATCTCGGCAGTCAGCTCGTCGCCGTACAGGGGCAGACCAGCCTCAAAGCGCAGGGTGTCACGGCAACCCAGGCCGCAGGGCTGTACGCCGGCCTTCATGAGCATATCCCACATCTTGCAGATGATAGCGGGGTCGGCATATACCTCAAAGCCGTCCTCGCCGGTGTAACCGGTGCGGCTCACGATGATGGTCTTGCCGTCATATTCCATTTTCTTGAAGGTATAGAACGTCAGGTCGGTGGTGTCGATGCCCAGCACCTCTCCCATGGTCTTCTCGGCCTCGGGACCCTGGACGGCAATCTGGCCGTACAGTGCGCTCTGGTGGTCAACCTTCACGTCAAAGTTCTTGGCCTGCTCCATAATCCAAGCCACGTCCTTGTCGATGTTGGCAGCATTGATGACCAGGAAAAAGTCGTTGTCGTCAACGCGGTAAACCAGCAGGTCGTCAACAGTGCCGCCGTCGGGGTACAGCATCATGCCGTACAGAATCTGGCCGGCCTTGATGGTGTTGATGTCATTGGTAAAGATGTAGTTGGTGAACTTGGCGGCGTCAGGACCGGTGATTTCCACCTCGCCCATGTGCGATACGTCAAAAACACCCACCTTATTGCGAACGGCGTTGTGCTCGGTGGTAATATCTACATACTGGATGGGCATGTCGTAACCGGCAAAGGGTGACATGAGAGCGCCTTGCGCTACGTGCCTGTCGTGCAGACAGGTTACTTTGATTTCTTCACTCACGGTTTAAAATGGTTTAAAAGCAGTTAATATTTAAGTTCAAAAATGATTCTAATTGCTAAAAGCTAATGGCTAATTGCTAAAAGCTCTATTAATTGTTCGTTTGTTAAATTCAGTATCCATTGTCCCGCATCGCAGCCATCAAGGGCTTTGTGCAGGTCATTGGCTTCGAGTTTCGCACCTCGCAACGTGTCGAGCAGCTTTTCGCCCACATCGTTGCACAACGGCAAGAAGTCGCCCATCAGGTGCAGGTCCTGGATTGTGTCGTGATTGAGCGCTACATTGATGTAGATGCTGCCCACGCCCTCGATGCGACCCCCACGCTTGACTTCGCACTGCGGGTCGTTGCCCCACAGGAATGACGGCTCAAGGTAGGCCTGCGTGATGCGCTCAATCTCGGCAACATCATCGGCAGTGAGCTGTATCTCGCCGTCACACAGCGTCTCGCGCACATGGCGCTTGAAGTCTTCGATATCCATCGCCAGGTGCTCACGCAATGTGGTAATGTGGCTGCGCACCGACTCCACGCCCTTGCTCGTCAGCTTCTCGCGTGATGGCGTGATGGCATTGAGCATGTGCTCCATGTTGGTGTCAAACAGCATGGTGCCGTGAACGATGCTGCGCCCGGGGATGTGATAGAACGCGTTACCGCTCACCTTGCGGCCGTCGATGTGCACGTCGTTGCGGTCGCTGGCGCTGGCGTTCAGCCCCAATCCGCGCAACATATCAGCTACAGCGCTGGTGTAACGGGTGAAAGTCGTCTGCACCTCGTCGCTACGCGTGATGTAGCTGAACATGATGTTGTCGCGGTCGGCATACACACAGCCGCCACCGCTGCGGCGACGATAGAACGCAATACCGTGCTCACGACAATAGTCCACGTTCACCTCGTTGGCAATCAGCTGATTTCTTCCGAAGATGACCGTGGGATCCACCTGCCACATGAAGAAGATGTCATCCTCTTCAATAATACGTGCAGCAAACTCTTCCATTGCTAGATAGAACGGAAGAATGCGTGTCGCGTGGTCAGGCAGACTCAGGTATTTCATCATGTTTCTATAATCTACCCACAAAGGTAGTGTAATTTCCCCGAATAGTGAAATAATAATTAATAATAATTATTAAATCCACTTTTTCTGTTCTGGGGATCAGTCCAGTGGGCGCCGGTTCTGCAGCTATCAACTACTTTAAAATCGGCAGCAAAATAACACCATTTTCCAATATTAGTACAAAGACTCCCGAAAAATCATTACCTTTGCACCTTTAAAGACAAAACATCTATATTATCAAAATAATCATGCCTAACAACAGCAGAGAAAAGAAACTGGAGGCATTCGGACGATTGCTCGACATCCTGGATGAGCTGCGCGTGAAGTGCCCGTGGGACCGCAAGCAGACCAACGAGAGCCTGCGCCCCAACACCATCGAGGAAACCATGGAACTTGCCGACGCCATCATGGCTGATGACGACGATACCATCCGCAAGGAACTGGGTGACGTGCTGTTGCACATCGTCTTCTATGCCAAAATCGGTGACGAAAAAGGCAAGTTTGACATCGCCGACGTGTGCGACGCGCTGTGTGACAAGCTGGTTTACCGTCATCCGCACGTCTTCGGTGAGGAAAAGGCCGAAACCGCAGCCCAGGTGCTCCAAAACTGGGAAGTGCTCAAGATGAGCGAGAAAGATGGTAACAAGATGGTTCTCAGCGGGGTGCCCCGCAGCCTGCCGTCGCTCATCAAGGCCGAACGAGTTCAGGAAAAAGCCGCTAACGTGGGCTTTGACTGGCAAAAGCGCGAGGACGTATGGGACAAGGTGCGCGAGGAATTCAACGAAGTGGAGGCCGAGTTGAAGAAAGGTAGTGACGTGGACCGCGAGAAGGAATTCGGTGATCTGTTTTTCTCACTCATCAATGCCGCTCGTCTCTATGACGTGCGCCCCGACAACGCCCTTGAACGTACCAACCGCAAATTTATCGCCCGCTTCAACTACATTGAGCAAAAAGCCAACGAGCAGGGTCGCCATGTCAATGAGTTGACCCTTGCCGAAATGGATGAACTCTGGAACGAAGCCAAAGCGCAACATTTAGGCGAATAACGATTTAAAGTATCACTTTAGATAATCAACTCCTAACACCTAATATATAACTTCTAAATAAAAATGAAGGTCTGCGTAACAGAGAAACCCAGTGTGGCACGTGATATTGCCCGATTGCTCGGTGCCAACGACAGGCATGAGGGCTATTTTGAGGGCAATGGTTATCAGGTGACGTGGACCTTCGGACACCTGTGCGAGCTCAAGGAGCCGAATGACTACACCGATCAGTGGAAATGGTGGAGCCTCGGCCAACTCCCCATGATACCGCAACGATTTGGTATTAAGCTGAAAAACGATAAAGGTATCGAGCAACAGTTTAAGGTGATTCAGAGCCTGATTGCTGGCGCCGATGAGGTCATCAACTGCGGTGATGCCGGACAGGAGGGAGAGCTCATTCAGCGCTGGGTGTATCAGAAGGCGGAATGCAACAAGCCGGTCAAGCGACTGTGGATTTCCTCATTGACCGACGAGAGCATCCGCAAAGGTTTTCAAGAGCTGAAAGACTCTAAAGAGTTTGATAACCTGTACTTTGCAGGACTTTGCCGGGCCATCGGAGATTGGGTGCTTGGGATGAACGCAACGCGCCTTTACACATTAAAATACTCGCGTTCGCGTGACGTCCTCTCAGTGGGCAGGGTCCAGACGCCCACGCTGGCGATGATTGTCGCCCGTTACCGCGAAATCGAGAATTTCGTCCCCGAGGATTATTGGGAGTTGAAGACCAAGTACCGTGGTGTGACTTTCAACAGCACACGCGGCAAGTTCAAGACCGAGGGAGAGGCAAGTGCTATCGTTGAGAATATCAAGCAGTTGCCGCTTGAGGTGATTGCTGTTGAAACCAAGAAAGGCCGTGAGGCGCCACCACGTCTGTTCGACTTGACGAGCCTGCAGGTGGAGTGTAACAAGAAGTTCGGCATGTCGGCCGACGAAGCGCTGAAGACCATCCAGTCGCTTTACGAGAAGAAGGCGACGACTTATCCGCGTGTTGACACCACCTTCTTGAGCGACGATATTTACCCCCAGGTGCCCGGCATCCTCAAGGCGATGGTGCCCTATGCCAACATGACAGCGCCGTTACTCGCCCTGAGCAAGCTGCCCAAGACCAAGAAGGTCTTTGACAATAGCAAAGTGACTGACCACCATGCGATTATCCCCACCAATGTCAACCCTGCCACTGTGGCGATGAGCCCCGACGAGAAACGCGTCTATCATCTCATCGCCATGCGCTTTATCGCCGCGTTTTACCCTGATTGTGAGTTCAATACTACGACCGTGATGGCTCAAGTGGGAGAATATGGCTTCAAGGCAACGGGTAAGGAAATTCTCAAGCCTGGATGGCGTGATTTGTTCAACAAGCCCGGCGACAGGAATAATGATGATGACGGCAAGGAAAAGGCTGAAGATGAGGATAATGGCGTGATGCCGCACTTCGAGAAAGGGGAGAGCGGACCCCACGAACCTTCGGTGCTCAAACGCACAACGCAGCCGCCTAAACCTTACACCGAGGGCACCCTGTTGCGCGCCATGGAAACCGCCGGTAAGACCGTCGACGACGAGGAGTTGCGTGACGCTATGAAGGAAAACGGCATCGGACGTCCCTCGACACGTGCCGCCATCATCGAGACCCTGTTCAAGCGCCGTTACATCCGCAAGGAACGCAAAAGCATTTCGCCCACGCTGGCGGGTATCCAGTTGATTGATACTATACATGAACCTTTACTTAAAAGTGCATCGTTGACTGGTCTGTGGGAGAAAAAGTTGCGTGAAATAGAACGAGGAGAGTATAGTGCCGCTCAATTCATTGAGGAAATCAAAACGATGATTGGTGAGATTGTGCTGAACGTTCTCAGGGACAACAGCAGCGGCAGCATCGCTATAGAGCAGGGAAAGCCTGCAAAACCCAAGTCGCCAACGGCGGCAGCAGGGGAGGAGAAGCCCAGGAAACCACGTGCCCCACGCCTCAAGAGCATTGAGGATATCCCGTGCCCGGTCTGTGGCAAGGGCCATCTGGTGAAAGGCAAAACGGCATTCGGTTGCAGCGAGTTCAGGAGCGGATGCCACACCGTGCTGCCCTTTAGCGAGTATCCTGCCGATTTGACGCCCGCTAAACTGTCTAAAATGGTAAAAAAGAACTTTAAGCCCTCAGATCAGTGATGTATGATATCTTTCAATATGTGCTTGTAGTGCTCATCGTGGCGGCTGCCGGGGTCTATACTGTAAGGGCTTTGGCTCGGGCTGCACAGAACAAGAAAACTGCGCTAACAGCCTGTGGCTCATGTAAATTGAAGGACGTTTGTCAAAAGCCGGAGAAAAATTCTGCTAAAAAATGTGCCGATAAAGTTGCACAGGTCAAATAATCGCACTAATTTTGCACCGCATTTCGCAAAAATGGTCGCTTGGATGAGTGGTTTAGTCACCGGTCTGCAAAACCGGGCACAGCGGTTCGAGTCCGCTAGCGACCTCCAGCAAATGAATCGTCAACCGCATGGTTGGCGATTTTTTTTCGTGCAACGCGGCAAAAGTTCAAGTGATACTTTAACGATGCCGATGATTGCTCATTTAGCATTGTGTCACGGATTAGGCGGGATAAGTTGTTAAAATAACATAAAAAGCATGAAAACACTGTTTTTTTGTCGCTGCGTTTCTTTGAAAAATTGATAATAAAGAGTAATTTTGTGGCACAAAATGGTGGGGTAAGAAGACATTGGTGGCTGCCTATCGACGGAGCTTCTTGAAAACCGAGTCTTTAACTTATTGAACCTCAACCGAATATTATATTTTCTCCACTAGCTCATTGCTCTGCGGTAATGAGCCCCTGTCATTGTATATTAAAAAAACTAACATAAATGATAAGTAAATGGAATTACTTACCTCTAACATCCGAAGAACGCATTGCCGAGGAGCAGCTGGCGGCCCAGTTCCCCAACTGCCCCGCGATCGCTCGGTTGTTGGTGCTCAGGGGCTTGAAGACCGCGGACGAGGTCCACGACTTTCTGTACCCGTCGCTCCAGCAACTGCACGATCCGTTCTTGATGAAGAACATGGATACTGCCGTGGCAAGGCTGAACCAGGCGTTAGGGGCAAAAGAGAAGATCATGATTTACGGGGACTACGACGTGGATGGAACCACGGCCGTAGCGCTCGTGTATAAGTATCTTCAGAACATTTACTCCGATTTGGTGTACTATATCCCGACGCGTGATGACGACGGATATGGCATCTCATTGCAAAGCATAGATTATGCTGCATCAATCGGAGTGAGTCTAGTCATAGTGCTCGACTGCGGTATCAAGGCAGTTGACGAAATCGCGTATGCCAAGGAGAAGGGCATAGATTTCATCGTGTGTGACCATCATGTCCCCGATGATGTCTTGCCTGATGCTGCCGCTATCCTTAATCCCAAGCTGGTCGACGACACCTATCCTTACAAGGGGTTGTCGGGCTGCGGTGTGGGATTCAAGTTCATGCAGGCATTCTCCAAGAGCAATGGCCTTGGGACGATGTACAATCTGGAGGCTATGCTGGACCTGGTGGCGGTGAGCATTGCTGCCGACATCGTGCCGCTGACCGGCGAGAACAGGGTGATGATGTTCTACGGCCTGCGCCGTCTGAACAATAACCCCAACGTGGGTCTGCGCAGCATCATCCGCACCTGTGGCCTGAATCGTCATGAACTGACCATCAACGACATCATCTTTAAAATCGGACCGCGCATCAACGCATCGGGCCGCATGGAGTCGGGACAGGAGTCCGTTGAGCTGCTGGTATCCCGCAACATGCAGAGCGCCATGGAGATATCCAAGCGCATCGACCAGTATAACAGCAACCGCAAGGAGCTTGACAGCCAGGTGACTGTCGAGGCCAACGAAATCATTGACCGCCATGCACAGGTGCTCGACGGCAAGAAGCCGATTGTCATCTATGACCGCAACTGGCACAAGGGAGTCATCGGTATCGTTGCTGCACGTCTGGCCGAGTTGTACTTCCGTCCCTCGGTGGTGCTGACCTATTATGCCGATGGCATCGCTACCGGTTCATCGAGGTCGGTTCGCGGTTTTGATGTTTATACCGCCATCAAGTCCTGCCGTGACCTGTTGGAAACCTTCGGCGGCCACACCAATGCGGTGGGCCTCTCCATCAAGGAAGAGAATATTCCCGAGTTCCGTCGTCGCCTGACTGAATATGTCGAGGAACACATTCACGATGAGCAGGTTACGCCTGCCATGGATGTGGATTGCGAAATTAAGTTCAGTGAAATCAATGGCGCCTTGCTGCGATATCTGCGTATGCTTAATCCCTACGGACCTGGCAACAGCAAGCCGTTGTTCGTAACCCGCAAGGTTTATGATGCGGGCTCGAGCAAAGTGGTCGGCAAGAAGATGGAGCACATCAAACTCGACCTTAAGGACGAGGAGGGCAACACGGTCACTAACGCCATCGCCTTTGGCATGGCGGGATTCAACGATGCGCTCAAGGCTGGTAAACCGGTGGATATCTGCTATACCATCGAGGAAACCCGCCACCGCATGACAACCTCGGTTCAGCTCATGGTGAAAGCGATAAAACTGCATGATGATGCCGAGCCAGCCCAAGCCGATTCTTGACATCCTCAAGAAATATTGGGGGTATGACGCCTTCAGGCCCTTGCAGCAAGACATCATCGAGAGTGTGCTTGACGGCAGGGATACCCTGGGGCTGATGCCTACGGGCGGAGGCAAATCCATCACTTTTCAGGTACCTACTCTGGCCATCGACGGCATGGCTCTTGTCGTCACGCCCATCATCTCGCTGATGAAGGACCAGGTGGACCGGCTTAATGCCTTGCATATCAAGGCGACATACCTTTATGCCGGACTGACGCGAGCTGAGGTGAATCGAACCTATGAGAAGTGCCTTTATGGCAACTGCAAGTTCCTGTATGTGTCGCCAGAGAGGCTGCAGTCGCGGTCCTTCCTGGAGCGCCTGCGGCAGATGCCCGTGAGGCTCATTGTTGTCGATGAGGCGCACTGTATCTCCCAATGGGGATATGATTTCAGACCTTCATTCCTGCGAATCGTCCAGGTGCGCAAACTTTTCCCTGACGTACCGGTGCTGGCATTGACCGCTACTGCAACACCCATTGTGGTCGAGGATATCCAGCGTTGCCTCAATTTCAGGGCTCCCAACGTGCTCTCGATGAGCTTTGCCCGCGGCAATTTGTCCTACGTTGTGCGTCATACTGAAGAAAAAGTCTCTGAACTGATTCACATCCTGCGTTCTGTACCGGGCACAGCGATTGTCTATGTGCGTTCCCGACAGCGCACCAAGCAGATCAGTGACGAACTCAACAGGGCGGGCATCAGCGCTGACTTTTATCATGCAGGCCTGTATGTCGAGGACAAGGAGGACAAGCAGGATAAGTGGACCAACGATGAGTGCCGCGTGATGGTGGCAACTAACGCCTTCGGCATGGGCATCGACAAGCCTGATGTGCGGCTTGTGGTGCATGTGGATGTTCCCAACTCGCTCGAGGAGTATTATCAGGAGGCGGGTAGGGCAGGCCGTGACGGCAAGCGCTCCTATGCGGTGTTGCTGGTCAAGCACACCGACCAACGCATCCTGCGCCGCCATGTGACCGAAGCCTTCCCCGAAAAGGACTTCATCCGCAAGGTCTATGAACGTGTGGGTAACTTCTTGGGTGTGAGTGTCGGCGAGGGCTTCCAACAGATGTTTGATTTCAATTTTAATCTGTTCTGCCGCACATTTGATCTGCCTGTGCTGCCCACCCACAACGCCTTGAGGATTCTCACCCAGTCGGGCTATATCGAGTTTGTAGAGGAGATAGAGACCCAGTCGCGCGTGATGATTCTTGCCCGCAAGGAGGAACTGTATGACCTGGATACGACTACGCCGGGCGCCGATCAGGTGCTGCAGGCCATCCTGCGCCTCTACACGGGCCTGTTTGCCGACTATGTCTTTATCAACGAGGACGTCATCGCCTTCCGAACAGGACTGGACCAGGAAACCATCTACAAGTCATTGCTGGAACTCACAAGGATGCACATCCTGCACTATGTGCCGCGCAAACGCACACCTTATATTATATATACCACTTCTCGCGAAGAACCCAAGCATGTCCTGATTCCCAAGGCAGTCTATCAGGACCTGCGCCAGCGCATGACCGACCGCATCGAGGCCATGATTAACTATGCCTACTGTGATGCCGGATGCCGCGAGCGGATGCTTCTGGGCTATTTCGGGGAGACTGCCGCCGATGACTGTTGCCATTGCGACTTGTGCATTGACCGCCGCAAGCGTCAAGACCATGAGCCAGCCGATGTGCAGCAGGGTATCCTCTACATGGCAGGCTTGCGTCCTCGCCGTCTCGAAGAATTCCTCAACACGTTGTCCTTCCCTCACGATGAGGTGATTTCCATGCTCTCGTTCCTCGTTGACGAGGGTTTTGTCGAGCATCTCGATGATGACACCTATAGCACGTCAAAACGCTGATTTTTCCCTGTTGTGGCCCATTGTAGAGGGCTAAAAGCAAATAAGTGTGCAATTATATTCTGAAGTTCATTCGGCATACATAAAATAAGTAGTAATTTTGCAGCGGATTTCAAATTCAACTAAAGAATAGAGATTTTTTAAGACATGGCAGAAAAAGCAAAAGTCCAGTTTCGTCAGAGCATCGTCGTGCGCTTTTCAGGCGACAGCGGCGATGGTATGCAGTTGGCTGGCAACATTTTCTCTAATGTGAGTGCAGGGTTGGGAGACCGCATTTCCACATTCCCTGATTATCCCGCCGAAGTGCGCGCACCGCAGGGTTCGCTGGGTGGCGTTTCCGGTTTCCAGGTTCACATCGGTCACGGTGTACACACGCCCGGTGACGAGTGCGACGTTCTCGTGGCAATGAATCCCGCAGCCCTCAAGATGAACGCTCAGTTCCTGCGCAAGGGCGGTGCCGCGATTGTTGACATCGACACCTTTACCCAGGCAGGCCTTGACAAGGCGCTCTACACCACCGATGACCCCTACGAGGAGTTGAACCTCAAGGCACAGGTCATCGAGGCTCCCATCACCACGATGGTCAAGGAAGCCCTCAAGGACACAGGCATGGACCTGAAGGCACAGCTCAAGTGCCGCAACATGTTCGCCCTGGGTCTGGTGTGCTGGCTGTTCAACCGTCCCATGGAGGCACCGTTGAAGTTCCTCAAGGCCAAGTTTGCCGAGAAGCCCGAGGTCTATGCAGCCAATGAGTTGGTTATCAAGGGCGGTTACAACTATGGCCACAATATCCACGCCACGGTTTCGACCTACCGAATCCAGAGCGACGATGTGCGACCTGGTGTTTATACCGACGTCAGTGGCAACAAGGCCACGGCTTGGGGTCTGATTATGGCATCCGAGATGAGCGGGCGCCCCCTGTTCCTCGGTTCCTATCCCATCACTCCAGCAACCGACATCCTGCACGAACTCGCCAAGCGCCGTGACCTCGGTGTCAAGGCCATCCAGATGGAGGATGAGATTGGCGGCATCTGCTCGGCTATCGGTGCCGCTTATGCCGGACATCTGGCAGTAACCACGACCTCAGGACCCGGTCTCGCCCTCAAGAGTGAGGCTCTGGGACTTGCCGTCATGGCCGAGTTGCCTCTCGTGCTGGTTGACGTGCAGCGTGGCGGTCCCTCGACCGGCCTGCCCACCAAGACTGAGCAGACCGACTTGAATCAGGCACTGTACGGCCGCAGTGGCGAGAGCCCTCTGGTAGTGCTCGCCGCAGCATCGCCCACCGACTGCTTCAAGATGGCCTTCCAGGCAGCACGCCTCGCCATCGAGCACATGACCCCCGTCATCCTGCTCACCGACGCCTTCATTGCCAACGGTTCGTCGGCATGGCGCGTCCCCGAGGAGGGTGAATATCCCGTCATTAAGCCCAACTATGTCCCCGAGGCCCTGAAACCCACCTGGACGCCGTTCATGCGCAATGCGCTGGGCATCCGCTACTGGGCTATTCCCGGCACTCCCGGACTCGAGCACGTCGTTGGTGGTCTGGAGAAGGACTACAACCTGGGTGTGCTCAGCAATGATCCCATCAACCATGCCCACATGGTGGAGACCCGCCGCATGAAGATTGCCAATGTCGCCAACGACATCCCCGAGCTCAAGCTCAAGGGCGATTCGGGTGCCGACACCATTATCCTGGGATGGGGTAGTACCTACGGCCACATCCTGGATGCCGTCAACCGCCTGAATGCCGAGGGCATCAGGATTGCGATGACCCACATCCGCTATATCAGCCCGCTGCCCAAGAACACCGCCGAACTGCTCAGCCGCTTCAAGACGGTGATTGTCGCCGAGTTGAACACCGGACAGCTTGCCGCTTATCTGCAGAGCAAGATTCCTAACCTGAACATCTGCCACATTAACAAGGTACAGGGACAGCCGTTCCTGGTTCAGGAGATTGTTGACGGAGTTAAGAACATCATGATGGAGGAGGAATTGTAATGGAAAAGAACGAAAATATCCAGCCCGTAGCCCACAAGCCACTCGATTACAAGAATAACCAGCCCGTGCGTTGGTGCCCCGGTTGCGGTGACCACGCTGTGCTCAATGTCCTGCTCAAGGCCATGGCGCAACTGGGCATCCCGCCCGAGAAGATCTGTGTGATTTCGGGTATCGGTTGCAGTTCACGTCTGCCTTATTACACCCGCACCTACGCCTTCCACACCATCCATGGCCGTGGCGGTGCTGTGGCAACGGGTTTCAAGACCGCCAACCCCGACATGACCGTTTGGCAGATTTCGGGCGACGGTGACTGCCTTGCCATCGGCGGTAACCACTTCATCCACGAGGTGCGCCGCAATGTCGACCTCAACCTGCTGTTGCTCAACAACCGCATCTACGGTTTGACTAAGGGTCAGTTCTCGCCCACCAGTGCACGCGGTTTCAAGTCCAAGTCGTCGCCTTATGGCACGACCGAGGACCCCTTCGTGCCCGCCGAACTGGCGTTTGGCGCCCGTGGCACCTTCTTTGCCCGCAGCCTGGACGTTGAGTTGAACATCAGCCAGGAGGTGATGATGGCAGCTGCCAAGCACAAGGGCTGCTCGGTGGTTGAGATTCTGCAGAACTGCATGATTTTCAACAACGGAATCCACAACTATATCACCGACCGTGAGCATCGCGCCGACCGCACCATCCACCTCGTGCATGGCGAGAAGATGATTTTCGGCAAGGATATGAACCGCGGTCTGGTTCAGGACGGTTTCGGCCTCAAGGCCGTGACCATCGGTGAGGACGGCTACACCATCGACGATGTGCTCGTCCATGACGCCCACTGCCAGAGCTCATTCCTGCACCAGATGCTGGCGATGATGGACGGCACCGACTTGCCCGTGGCTCTCGGCGTCATCCGCGCCGTGGAGGCTCCCACTTATGAAACCGCCGTTGCCGAACAGGTCGACGAGGCTTGCGCCAAGCACGGCTTCACCTGCCTGCACGACGTCATCATGGCTGGTGACACCTGGAATGTGGAGTAAACCATAGTCCTGCTACAGATGGGGGACAATCCCTCAACCGCAATAACTAAACAGGCGGCCTCAATGTCGAGGCCGCCTGTTTGTTGTATAGAGTGATGTGCGGCACTGGCCGCACATCACAAGGCTTTACTTCTTTACTTGATCACCTTAACAGTGCTGCGGGTGCCGTCAGTGTAGGTGGTAACGATGATGGTAGCACCGTTCACCTCGGTCATCTCCTGACCAGCCATGTTGAAGTAGCGAACGTTAGCAACGGTCTTGTTGCCAATCAGCTCGTCGATGCCACTGTGCTTGGGAATGGTAACCACGGTAACCTCGGTGGTGCTCATGATCTTGCCATCCTCCTTAGCGGTAGCATAAACCTCGATGTCAACATCCTCCTCACCGCGAACGATGGTGTAAGGATTCTCAACGGGCTCACCGTTTACATAGAGCTGAACGTCGCCATCACCGGTAGCGGTAATGATAACATAGTCATCGGTAACCTCAACACTGATAGTGGGAGTAGCGGTAACCTGATAAGCGGGGATGACGAGAGTCATCTCGGCAGCATCGCTGATGCGCTTGCCCTCTTCCTGAGCGGTAGCTACAATGGTAACGGTTACATCCTCCTCACCACGAGCGATGGTGTAGGGATTCTCAACGAGTTCGCCGTTCACATAGAGCAGAACCTCGCCCTCACCGGTAGCGGTGATGACAACAGCGTCGTCGAGGGTCTCGAACGTGATGACGGGCATCTCGGTCTTAGCAGGCAGAGCGGGAATTACCAGCTCCTGAGTAGCAACATCGCTGATGCGCTTGCCCTCACCCTGAGCGGTGGCGGTAACGGTAACGGTTACATCCTCCTCACCACGCATGATGGTGTAGGGATTCTCAACGAGTTCACCGTTCACGTAGAGCAGAACCTCACCCTCACCCTCGGCAGTGATGATAACGGCATCGTCGGTGGTGTTGAAGGTGATGACAGGCATCTCGGTCTGCGGGATGTATTTGGGAATTACGAGCTCGAGCTCAGCAGGATCGCTGATGCGCTTGCCCTCTTCCTGAGCGGTAGCTACAATGGAAATGGTTACATCCTCTTCGCCACGAGCGATGGTGTAAGGATTGTCAACCAACTCACCGTTGACATAGAGCAGAACCTCACCATCACCGGTAGCGGTGATTTCAACAGCCTCGTCGGTGGTGTTGAAGGTGATAACGGGCATTGCAGTCTTAGCGGGCAGAGCGGGAATCAGAATCTGCTCCTCAGCGGTCTCGCTGATGATCTTGCCGTCTTTCTGAGCGGTAGCGGTAACGGTAACGGTAACATCCTCCTCGCCACGAGCGATGGTGTAGGGATTGTCAACCAGAACACCGTCAACATACATCTTCACGTTGGCGCTGCCAGTAGCAGTGATAACAACGGCCTCGTCATTGGTCTCGTAGGTAATTACAGGCATCTGAGTGCGCTCGCCGTCACCAAGGCGGTAAACAGCTACATGTCCACCGGGAACATACTGATAGATGGTTACGCCTTCATCGTCAACCTCGGCATTGAGCCAGTTGGCTTGGATGCCGTTGGGGTTGGTTTTGTAGTTGGGATCGTTTGTGACATAGGGATCCTTTACACCAGCCTCGGCAATTGCAAAGCCGTCAAGATAGTTGGGCAGAGTAGGATAGAGGAAATACTCCTTACCGTCATAAATGAAGGGGAATACACCGTTGCAAGCACCCTTGTTGGGCAGAGTGATGGCTTGACCAACCAGGTCGCTGCCATCAAATTGCATGATGACGGGAGCTGCGTTGCGGGTTACATACAGCATAGCATCCTCGCCAGCCAGATTCTTGTAATAGTTGACAACCGTGTTGGTCGTGGGGGTCACGCCGTCGCAGTTAGCAAGATAGCTCTCGTCGGTGTTTACCTCACCGTCGGTGATAGTCATAATCGAAACACCGGTGCCAGAGGTGTTGCTAACGAGATAGAGTTGACCGTCCTGCATGAGGTCGCCCTTAGCGAAGCCAATGAAGTCGCAGCGGCCAGCGATACCACATTCAGTGGGAACGGTGTAAACCTTAGTAACGTCGGTCTCGGGGTTGATAACCTTGATAGTAGCGGTCTCGTTCCAGTTGTTGGGGAACTGGGCGTCGCTGATTACCAGGTTGCCGGCTTCGTCGCGGGTGATACCGCAGTTCAGACCGCCGGGATAGGTCTTCTCAACACGACCGGTCTGGTCAAATACATAGACGGTGGGAACGGTAGTGTAGGTCATCGTTGCAGAGTCAAGAACAGACTTCTTGCTGTTAACGTAGAACTTGCCGTTCATACCGAAGCCCTGACGCATATCATTGGTAACAAGACCCTCAGGCATCTGAGCGGGCAAATCCACTGACCAAACTTTCCTCAAGCCAAAGCCATAGACGGCCTCGGGCTTGGCGGGAACGAGCAGCTTGAGCTCAGCGGGTTCGCTGATAACCTCACCCTCGCCCTGAGCGGTAGCAGTGATGGTGTACTCAACATCCTCGGCACCACGAGCGATGGTGTAGGGGTTGGTAACGAGTTCGCCGTTCACATAGAGCAGAACCTCGCCATTACCGGTAGCGGTGACGATGGCCTCGTCCTCATCCATGGTATAGGTGATTTCGGGAGCCTCGGTGATGGCCTGCAGGCTAGCGTGAACAGTTCTTTCAAACCACTGCTTGTGGTCACCGTTATTATAGATTGAACCGCCTTCACGCGGGTCAAGGCCAGAACCACAGCAGGTCTTGATGATGATGTCGCCACCTTCAAAGCCTTCCTCGACAATGAAGCTGAGCAGAAGCATCTCCTCATAGACTCCACCTTCCCATTTCACGGCACCATAGGATACCCATGCGGTGGGGTCTTCACCGTTGGGATCCTGATAGAAACCCTGGGTGGCAATTGCACACAGGAGGTGATCCCAAGGCTCTCTTGCACCAGAAAGCGGGGCATCCAGCGTCTGCTCTTTACCACGGGCATTGTAGTAGGTTACCGTCATGTCAGCTCCTGGCTCAATGTAAGTAGGAATCAGGTGCTCCGGATACACAAATTTCAGTTCCCAACCGTTCAGACGGCCGGAGAACGTGGCTTTGATGGGAAGGGTAATCTCGGTATTGTTTCCGATTTGGTCCCTATTCACCACAAAGTCATCCATGTAGAAAGCACATTCGGCAAAGGCTGATGTTGCCAATGTCAATGTTAGAAGTAAAGATAATAATTTCTTCATGTTTGTTAAAGTTTATGGTTAATAAATACTGTAATATGAATAGTCAATTGTGATTGTTGAAGGGCTTTGGGTCTGACTCTATCAATGATGTTTGCGTAAACACGGTTCTTGTGACAATCCGAAATTGTCAACGCTGCAAAGATAAATAAAATATCACAAAGAACAAACCAAAATCAAAAGATTTTTTATGTCATGTTAACAAAAAAAAGTGCCAAAAAACAATAGGGGGCTCTTGGCGGGCTATAATGAAAAAAAAGAGACGCAACATTGTTGCGTCTCCAAGATTCAATCCCGTTGAGGGATTGTGTCTTGTAGTGATGATTACTTCACAACCTTAACGGCGTTGGTGGTACCGTCGGTGTAGGTGGTAACAACGATGGTCATGCCATCAGCCTGCTGCATCTCCTGGCCAGCCATGTTGAAGTAGCGTACGTTAGCTACAGTCTTGTTGGCGTTCATCTCATCGATGCCAGTGGTCATAACGGCCTGAGCGCAGTAAACATAGAAACCGTTCTCACCGCCCCACTCCTCGGAGCCGCCCATGTAAACACCGAGTACGTAGGCAAAGCCAACGGGAACAGTGTACAGGTTGTCACCCGAAATGAGGGGATTCGAAGTGGTGTTGTGAGCCTCACCCATCAGAGTCGGCTGCAGGTTAACGGGAGCACCATAACGAACTCCGTCTACAACGAAGCAGTAGGGCACCTGGGGACGGTTAGCCTCGTTCTCGGCATCGCTCTTGTTGGGATCCCAGTAGAACTCACCCCAAGGGTTGTAGGTCAGCGTGAGGGTAGTAACGTAGTTACCGTCAGCACCCATGAACAGCTGCATGTCGTGCTCGACACCATACTGGTCCCAGATGCACAGCCAAAAACCGGTCTCGGGAATTTCCCAAGCCCAAGCCGAAACAGCTACAAATGCAGTTGCAAGAATAGAAAGTAATTTCTTCATAATAAAACAAAAAATTAGAAAATAATAAAGTTAATAATTCAATCGCTTTTATGTCTGTTTTTTTATTCTCTTTTCATTACCGAAATCCACCTGAAACCGCAATCTCTTGAACATGCTTGTTCTTGAATTCTGTTATTTCCATGTATCGAAATGAAAATCAAACCATTAAAACATTTGACAAATATTTTATTCTGCAAAATTACTATATTTTTTTAATATGAACTTTTTTTTGAGAAAAAAATATCAAAAAAATTATTAAACAAGGTCGTTATCCTGCCGAGGTCGTAATTCCATATCCGTTAAGCCAGCACCGACAGTATTCCCATAATGCCGCCCAACAACCCTCCCAGCCAAACGATGGCACGCAGTTCCTTTTTCATCACATCAAGGATGATGGCTTCGGCTTCGGCCATGTCCATCTCGTTGATTCTCTGTTCGATGATGGCACTGATATCGATGTCCTGCAGGATTCGGGGCAGATGCTCGGTGATGATGACCCGGTAGGCATTGAAGATGCTGTTTTTGACCTTTTCCAACTGCTCGGAGTGGCTGGTGACCACTTGGCTCATCGTCATGCCCATCAGGTGGCCCGATTCCTCGTTGACGAGGTTTTGTATCATCTGCTGCGAGTTGTTTTGCAGAATCTCATTGATGTGCTTGGCCATGAGTTTCTCAATGGGCTGGGCGAGAGGCTGTATCAGCAAGTCGGCACCCAGGCGTCCGGCAAGTGAGTTGCGCGTTTTTTCCAGCGCATGCTCGGTCGCCATGTGGGCGATGTTGTCGCCCATGCGGCTGTCCTGCAATTTGCCTGTAATCATCTTGACAATACCGCTGGTCACATCGTGGCGCATGGCGTCAATGTCTTCCTCATTCAGGTAGTGGCGGGCAAACTGCTCGATGGTTTCGTCGTTTTGGCTCTGAGTGGCGACAAACTCGTCGATAGCAGCATTCATCTTGGTGAGCATCTCTTCGCTCAACAGGCTCTTTTCCAGCACCTCACGATTCATGAGGTTCTCACTCACGGCCTTGCCGATGGATGAAGCGATACGGCTCTTCTCCTTGGGGATGATGCCAGGGGTGAAGGGAATGTGAAATCCCATCAGGTATTTGGGTTGGTGGGGCCTGAACAACATGCGGATGGCGATGTAATTGGTGAAGAAACCAATGGCGGCACCGACGAGAGGACCTACAAAATAGTGGTACATTATGATGAATGCTAAGTCTAAATGTATAAATTGGTTATCTCAGGTCAACAACCTGAGTGCCAGCGGGAACCTGCGACTTGTCAAAGGTGAACGTCGAGGCGGGCAGTGCCTTGTGCTTGTAGTCGGTAATGTGCACGACATAGACCGACTTGTCACTCATCTCAAAACGGGCTGTGCGCAGCAGCGACGTCTTGGTGTCAAAGTACAGCCACAGCGTCTTGATGCTGTCCTTCTTCTTGGGTGTGAGCTTCAGCGCCAGGGTGTTGGCGGTTTTGGCTTTGGCTTTCTTCATATTGAAGGCGGCCTTGAAGTGCTGCACAGCGGCGATGGGGTTGGTCATCTGCAACTCTTCGGGTGTGGGCGTGGTGATATTCACCTCACCAGTGAGGGGAGACCATGACCATTGCGACTTGCCGTCAAACCAGCACTTGACATCATTGGCACTGATGCGGAACTTATTGCCCTGCATGGCGATGGTTCCCTTGCTGTTGCCCTGTGATGACGTGATGCTGTAACTGGCGGTAACACCGCCACTGGCATTGATGGCGGCTGCACATTTGTCGAGGGCGGCAGCAGGAGTCTGCGCCACGGCGGTCATCATTGCCACATAAGACAGTATGAGGATGAAGTATCTTTTCATTGTAGTCATGTTTGTGTTATGTTATCTCTGATATTGTAGTGCAAAAAGAGTGCCAACTTGTGAAGTCAAGGGTGGCACTCTTGTAGATGTCTATTCTTTTTAAGTGAATAATTGGTCGATGTCCATTGGGCTGACAAGTACCTGGCGCGGCTTGCTGCCCTGGGCCGGTCCCACGATGCCGGCGTGTTCCATTTGGTCCATCAGTCGTCCGGCACGGTTGTAGCCGATTTCGTAGCGGCGTTGCAACGACGATGTGCTGGCGGTGTTGCTCATGACGACAAATTTCACAGCTTCCTCAAACAACGGGTCGCGGTCCTTGACATTGCCCACATTGGCGTCACTGCCGCCACCCTCGTCCTTGCCGACGTACTCGGGCAGCATGTAAGGCTCCTCATGGCTGATGTCGCGGTCCTTGTCCTCCTGGTCCTTGATGAAGTCGCAGATGCGCACGATGTCGGGCGTGTCAACGAACGGGCACTGCAGGCGTGTCAATTCGCCGTCAATCTGGAAGAGCATGTCACCGCGGCCGATGAGCTGCTGGGCACCCGTGCGGTCGATGATGATCTGACTGTCGATGCGCTGTGCCACGGCAAATGCGATGCGGCCGGGGAAATTACCCTTAATCAGGCCGGTGATGACCTTGGACGACGGACGTTGGGTTGCGATAATCATGTGGATTCCCACGGCACGGGCCTTTTGGGCAATGCGAACCAGCGGGGTCTCGACCTCCTTGCCAGCGGTCATAATCATGTCGCTGAACTCGTCGATGATACCCACAATGTAGGGCATGTAGTGGTATTTCTTCTCACCATGCTCGTCGCGCACCTCTCGCAACTCGCGGCGCCACATCTCATTGTAGTCGGCGACGTTGCGCACTCTCACATCCTCAAACACGCGATAACGGTCTTCCATTTCCTGCACCAGGCAGTTCAGCGTCTTGATAACGCGGTCGGTGTCGGTGATGATGGCTTTCTCCTCGCCGGGAGCCTTGGCGAAGTAGTATTTCTCCAGGTCGGCATATACGCTGAATTCCACGCGCTTGGGGTCCACAAGGACAAACTTCAGCTCCGACGGACCTTTCTTGTACAACAGCGAGGTGATGATGGCGTTCAGACCGACAGATTTACCTTTACCGGTGGCACCGGCAACCAGCAAGTGCGGCATCTTGGTCAGGTCTGCGATAAACACTTCATTGCTCACAGTGCAACCCAGGCACATGGGCAGTTTGGCGCGGCTTTCCTGGAATGCCCTGGACCCCAGCACCTCACGCATGGGAACCACTTGCGGGTCGCGGTTGGGAACCTCGATGCCGATAGTGCCCTTGCCGGGCATGGGCGCGATGATGCGGATGCCCAGTGCCGCAAGGCTCAAGGCGATGTCATCTTCCAGTCCACGGATTTTATTCACGCGCACACCATCCTGCGGCACAATCTCAAACAGGGTGACCGTGGGGCCTACGTGGACCATAATCTCCTTGATTTCGATGCCATATTTGCTCAAGGTGTCGCGGATGCGTTCCTTGTTCTCGTCTTGCTCCTGCTTGTCCACGCTGTTGGGGTTCATGCGGATGTCCTGCAACAGGTCTAGGGAGGGGAAGCGGTAGTGACGGTATTCGCCTGTCGGGTCATGAGGATTGCTCACGTCGGTACTCGCGGCGATGGGTTTCAGGTGGGCCGTTTCACCCTTGGTGACATCTGTCTGCTGACTCCTGTTTCTGGAACGTCTAATTCTGTTCACGGGCGATACCTTTGTCTCTGAGTCTGTTTTGGGGGATTCTTCGGCAATTCTCTGCTCTTCGCCCAAAAATGTGGGTTGGCCGGGTTGGCTGACCACCTTCTCGGCATCTTCCTTGTTGCGTGAGCGCTTCTTGTCAAGACCTTTCTGTATCTGCTGGTATAAGGCGTTGAACGTCTGATAGGTGAGGAAGCACCACAGCATGAACAACGCCAGGTTGACGGCAATCATTCCGTAGAGTCCCAACAATCCCAGCAACCACTTGTTGGCATAAAAACCGAAATATCCACCCAGCGGGAAGAAGGTGATGGGCTTCATGAAATAGGTTGCGGCGCCCACCATCATTGAGAAGGTGAGGATGCTGAACAGACACACAAACGTGTACTGGAAGAAATGCGCTTTCTTGCCTTTCCGGACAAGTCTCATGCCCAACGTCAGGAACCATGCCACGATGATGAATGTGGCAACACCCACGCCGCTGGCGATGAAGAAGTCGCTCAACGACGCGCCAACGGCAGCACCGGCGTTTCGGATTTGGTCCGGCACCTGTGCATTTTCTATCATCGAGTAGTTGGTGATGCGGTTCTGGTCACTCATTCCCGCCGACAGGAAGAACGACAGGAACGAGATGAGCAGGTAGATGCCTGTCATCAGCATCAGGATGCCCGTGACAAAACGCAGGCGTCCGTTCTGGAAAAACGCCAGGAAACGTTGCCACTTGGTCACGTTCTCCTTGTCGATGGCCTGCTCGACTTCTTGCCGTTTGCGGTAGTCCTCAGATTTCTGGACACCGCTAATGTCAGGGTGGAAAAAGTCCTGATTATCTTTAGTTTTCATATTGGTCGTTGGTTGGATTCTTGTGTTGTTTGCTATCGATAAAATTTGAGGGTGTAAAATTACAAAATAAAATTGATTTACAAACGCAAATCCATCGTTTTTTTCTAAAAAAAATTTTTCACCCCTTTTTTCACATTCTCTCCGTTTCCCGCATTTGCCCTAAAAATGGGAGAAAATACTGCTTTGGACATGTAATACGTCACATTCAACTGCAGATGATCCCAAAAATGTGGTGCATTAGAATATAATGCCTAAATTTGCACCAGTAAACCGAAATATACATTAGAATATGAAAGATTTTATCGCCTGTTGTGGGTTGGATTGTGAGCTATGTGAGGCACGATTGGCTACTATCAATGATGACAACGCATTGAGAAAGCAAGTGGCCGAGCATTGGTCGCAGTTGAATGGCGTGGAGATAACTCCCGGGATGATTAATTGTACAGGATGCAGGATTGACGGGGTGAAAACGCCATTCTGCGAATCACTGTGCCCGATTCGGCAGTGTGTTAAGGGCAAAGGCTTTGATACTTGCGGCGTCTGCAGCGAGATGGAGTCGTGTGATAAACTGGGAATGATTATCCGTAACAATCCCGATGCGCTTAAGAATCTGAAATTTGGGCAATTATATACAAAGCAGATGGAAACGGATAGAATCCTGTTGCGTCCCTGGCATGACACTGATGCCGAGGTGCTTTTCAAGTATGCCTCAGACCCCGATGTCGGGTCTCGTGCCGGCTGGCCGCCACACAAGAGCGTGGAAGAGAGCCTGGAAATCATTCGTACGGTATTCCATAACGATACGACATGGGCTATCGAACTCAAGGAAACGGGCGAAGCTGTCGGGGCTATCGGCTACGGCCCCTCGTGTGACTGCAACCTGCCTGCCCGTGAGGCAGAACCCATTGTGGGCTATTGGATTGCCAAGCCCTATTGGAACCAAGGCATCTGCACCGAGGCCCTCCGACTGATGCTTGATTACATCTGCCAGACGACCGATATTCCTTCACTCATCAGCGGACATTTCATCGACAATCCTGCATCGGGTCGCGTGATGGAGAAATGCGGATTTATCCCTACAGGAGAGACCTGTATCGACGAGAACCAGTATCAAGGCAAGGATAGGCCCATCAGAGTGCTGAGACTTAAACTCGCTTGACTTTCAAGAACTTGCGGTTATTGGATGGTGCTCTCTGAAAGATAATGCTCTCTTAGGGGCTTGATTATCTGCTCACCTTTCAGCTCAACCTGCTCTTGCAGCCTGATGTCGGTCGATGAAGCCCCTACTTTCACAATGAACTTGCCGGGAGCGATATTCCACTGGCGCTGTCCATCGTGGCTGTAATAGCCAAACTGTTCGGTATAGAGCTTGACTTTGACGGTCTTTTCCTCCCCAGGCTGGAGTGACACGCGCGCAAAACCCTGCAACTGGATGGGACGGATGTGCTGGTTGCTGGAAGTGGGCGAGAGGTAAATTTGGGCAATCTCGTCAGCAGCCATTTTGCCTGTATTCTTTACCGTGAATGTGAGGTCGAAGCTCGGCGATGCGGTAGTGTGCTCTCCCTCAACTTTCAGGTTGCCATATTCAAATGTGGTGTAACTCAGGCCGTAGCCAAAGGGCCACTGTACTCGCGGGTCTTTCTCAGCGCTATAGTTATAACACAGGGGTTCGTAAACCTCGGTATTGGGATAACTGACTGATAATTTGGCCGATGGAGACACTTTGCCGTAAAGAATGTCGGCAACGGCATTGCCGCCCTCCTCGCCAGGATACCAGGCTTGGATGACTGCCGCGCAACGCTCGGCAAGGCCTGAGATGACCTGAGCGCGTCCGCCGAAGACCACCAGCACGACGGGTTTGCCTGTTGCCAGCAACTCTTCAACATACTGCTCCTGCTTGCCCGGCAGGCGCAGCCCTTGACGGTCGCGGTTCTCGCCGCACAGCATCACGTTCTCACCGACGGCGGCAACAATGACATCGCATCGTTTTGCCATATCCAGGGCTTCGGATTTGTCAATCTTCTCGCCGGCATCCACCTTGCGGTGCAACAGCCCGTATTCCCACGAACGCGGGTCACCGTTCTTGTCATATTTGGTCTCAATCTCCTCGGTCCAGTCGCAGCCGCGCGAATAGAGGATATTTACGCCCTCGGCCTTGCGGTTTTGCATGCCCTCGAGCAGGGTGACCATGTGGGGGTGCTCATAGCCGCTTTCCATCTTTTTCCAGAAATAGGACATAGCGGGGAAGGAGTAGTCGCCGCACAGGGCCCACATGGTGTTGGCGTTAGGTCCTGTCACGAGGATGTTCTTGGCCTCCTTGAGCGGCAAGACTCCGTTGTTTTCCAGCAGTACAACCGATTGTGTGGCAATGTCATAGGCCGTCTGACGCTCCTCGGGTGTGTCGAGGGTGATTTGTTCCTTGGTATATAGGTATGGATTCTTGTCAAAAAGGCCTGCAAGCATCTTGTGGCGCAGCACGTTTTTTACTGCCCGTTCCAGCGTGTCGGGGTGCACCAGGCCTTGGTCGATGGCATCTTGCAGGTGCTGGTAGCAGTTGCCTGTGGGGAAGTCCACATCATTACCAGCGTTGATGGCTGCAGCGGCCTTGTGGACGTCGTCAGTCAATTCCGGAATCTGGTCGATGGAACTATAGTCGCTGACCACCATGCCGTCAAAACCGAGATAGCCATGCAGGATGTCCTGCAGTATCTCGCTGTTGGCCACGCAGTTGGTGCCATGAATCGCATGATAGCCAGGCATAATCACGTGACTGCCTGCAAGGCGGATAATGGCTTCATGAGGCAGCAGAATCTCCTCCATCAACTCCTTCTCGTTGGCGTCGCCACCGCCACCGTAGCCCAGGTAATGCTTTGAGCAGGCACCGACACCTTTCTTGAGGTCGCTCTGTTGCATGCCCTTGACAAACGCTGTACCCATCACGGCCGACAGATAGCCGTCCTCACCGTAGGATTCTTCCAGACGGTTGAAACTGGGATTGCGGCACACATCCACCATCGGTGACAGCGCCAGCACAGCGCCCATCTTACGCATGGCAGTGCCTGTCTGACGGGTCTTCAGCTCGGCCAGGACGGGGTTGAACGAGCAGGCTTGTCCGATTTGCTGCGGATAGATGGTTGCGCCCAGGGTGTTGATACCTGTTAGCGCTTCCTCGTGACACAAGGCGGGAATGCCGTTGGGGGTGTGATGCATCAGCCAGTCTTGAATTGCGGCGACCCGGTCGCGCAACACGTTGGGGTCACGTGGCTCCTGCATGGCAAACTGTGAGAAATGTCCGATGCCGTTTGGAATCAGTTCACGGCATTTTGCCGTATCAAGCTGTCCCTGTTCGTTGAACAACTCGTCCATATACATGCTCTTCAACTGGGCAATGCGCTCTTCTTGAGACATTTTGCCATAGAGTTCATCTACCCGTTTTTCGATGTCGACAGACTGGGTGCATCCTGCCAGCAGTGCGATGATGCATATAGCTGAAAGGGCTATCAGACTGTAGCTCATTCTGTTTTTCGTCATATTAAGTATATTTGTTGGTAAGTGTCTAAAAAGTTGGAATGGTCGGGTGCCAACTGGGCTGGATTGGACTAGAATCAGTCCTTTTTCCAGAAGGAGCGCGTGAAGATGACCAGAACGGTGAACAGTTCCAGACGTCCAATCATCATCTCGAATGCCAGCACCCACTTGGCACCGGGATGCAACGATACCCATGAGCCATTGGCACCTGTTACACCATGGCCGATGCCCACGTTGCTGATGGCCGACATCGACGTATACATTGCGTCAAATACCGGCACACCATAGAAGGTGAGGTACAGTGCCACGACCAGGATAAGACCGACATATACGGTAAAAAAGGTGTTTACCTTGCTCACAACGTGATTGGGAACGGGCTTGCCGTCGATGTGCACGGCGCGCACCGAGTTGGTGTGCAGCACACGGTAGAACTCGTTGGAGGTGTGCTTGAGCAGCACGATGAGGCGGTCCATCTTGGCACCGCCCGAGGTGGAGCCCGCCATGCCGCCGAAGAACATCATCACCATCAGGATGACGGTAACAAACTCACCGCTGTTCTCGTAGTCAAAAGTCGAGAAACCGGTCGAGGTAATCGCCGACAAGGTGTCAAAAGCGCCATAAATGAATCTCTCTTGATTGTTGTCAAGGAACCCCATATAAATCATATAGAGGAAGATGGCAATGGTTGTAATCAGCGTTGTCATGCAATACCAGCGCAGGGTGTTGTTGTGCCTGATTCGTTTGAAGTTCCCGCGCATCGTGGCAGCGATAAGCGAGAAACTGATACCGCCGATGAACATGAAGATGATGACCACGATAAACACGTAAGGCGACTGCCAGTAGTCCAGTCCGATGTTCTTGGTGGAATAACCACCTGTCGAGGTGGTTGTCATCGCATGGCACACCGCGTCAAACCAGTTCATCGGGCCGATATAAAGCAATACTGTCAATAATGCGGTCAGGGCGATGTAGATGAGCCACAAGTCCTTGGCTGTTTGGCTGATACGGGGGCGTAAACGCTCATGGGTAATGCCTGTAACCTCGGCATTGAACAGCGCGATACCGCCTTTCTGATTCAACATGGGAATGACGGCAAGGGTGAACAGGATGATTCCCATACCGCCAATCCATTGTGTCATCGCGCGCCAGAACAGGACACCTCGCGGAATATCTTCGACATTGGGAATGACGCTCGAACCGGTTGTCGTGAAGCCCGCCATCGTCTCAAAGAATGCGTCGGTCACATTATTTAATGTCCCGCTGAACAGATAGGGCAACATGCCGAAAATTGAGAAGAATACCCAGATGATGGCGGTGAGCATCAGACCTTCACGCTTGTGCATAGACGTACTGCGTGGCTTGATGCCGAATGCCATGCCGGCACCAGCAGCGGCAGTAATTAATGTGCTGAAGATGAAGGAACGCAACGCCATTGATTCGTCAAACCACCAAGATACAGCAAGGGGCAGCAGCATGAATGCCGCCTCGATGAGCAGCAGCCAGCCCTGGAATCGCAGTACAATAGGGAAGTTGATATGTTGGTTTGCCCGTTTACTCATCACGAGAAATACTTGTCTAGTTTGTGGAGTGCTCCTTGCAGGCAGAAGACTACTACATGGTCACCCGCCATGATGCGTGTGTTGCCGTCAACCAGTTGTCCCTTGCCGTTGCGGACTAGTCCTGCAATGGTAAAGTCGCGGCTCAGTTTCAGGTCTTTGACATCGGACTTGGTCACGCGGTCACCTTCCTCGACGATGATTTCGGCAACCTCAGCATCGGCCAGGGCGAGGCAACGTGCGTTGTCCTCGTCGGCGTCAATCATAATCTGATAGATGCGGCTCGATGCCAGCAGCTTCTTGTTGACGATGGTGCCGATGTTGAGCGCTTCGGCCTCGTTGATGAACTGGATGTCCTCGACCTGGGCAATGGTCTTGGGAACACCATTGGTTTTGGCAATCAGGCACGACATCATGTTCACGGCGCTGTTATCACCCAGCGCGACAAAGGCGTCATAGTAGCTCACACTCTCTTCCTCGCTCAGTTCCGTGTCGCGGAAGTCGCCTTGTACAATTTTGCAGTTGGGGTAGCGTTGCGACAGTTCATCACAGCGTTGCATGTCATTCTCAATAATCTTGATGTCAACGCTCTTGCCCAGCTTTTTAATCAACTGCTCGGCAATGTCGTTGCCGCCCACAACGAGGACGTTATCAACTGGCGTCTGCGTCTTGCCGCACACGTCGCGCACCTCGTCGATGTGGTCGAGTGTGGTGGCCACGTAGATGATATCGTTCTCCAGCACGCGGTCATCGCCACGCGGGATGATGATTTCACGGTTGCGCTTGATGGCCGACACGTGCAGGAAGTGGCTGATGTTGGACACATCCTTGAGCATCTGGTTCACGATGCGGGCATTGGAGCGGATCTTCACGCCCACCACAATCAGCTCTCCGTCAAACAGCTCGAACCAGTTTCTCGCCCAAGTGCGTTTCAGCGCACTGGCAATTTCCTTGGCAGCGAGCATCTCGGGATAGATGAGGTGGTCGATGCCCAGTTGGCTGATGTGTTCGCGCCACTTGGGGTTGAAGAACTCGTCATTGTCAACACGGGCAACAGTCTTCTTGGCGCCCAGGCGTTTGGCCATTGAACTCGCTAAGATGTTGCGCGCCTCGCTTTTGGTCACAGCAATGAACAGGTCACAGGCCCCCGTCTTGATGGCATTCAGGTCACTGAACGAGATGGCACTGCCCTGATGGGTGAGCAGGTTGTAGTTCTCGAGAGGCTCGAGTTTCTTGTTATCAACGTCCATGACGATGATGTCTTGCTCCTCATTGCTGAGCATCTTGGCTAGATGGGTTCCGACTTCTCCGGCACCGGCAATAACGATTTTCATTGTTAAATATTATTTCAGTTTATGGTTTAACCCCTAACTCCTAACTCCAGAAGTATTGTCTTTTCCAGCGACTGGGCATCCATGCCGCACCGCTCATAAAGCTCGGCCACAGTGCCCTGATGCACGAACTCGTCCTGCACACCCAGCATCCTCAGGCGGTTGGTCTTGTCGTGGCGCGACATCCACTCGGCGACTGCCGAGCCCAGGCCGCCCACCACGGTACCGTCCTCGATGGTGATGATGCTGTGGTATCGGGTGGTGGCTTCCTCAAGAATCTGCTCATCGATGGGCTTGAGGTAAATCATGTCGTAGTGGCCCACCTTGATGCCGCGTTCGGCCAGGCGGTTCACCACGTCGATGACCTCGTTACCGATGTGGCCGATGCTCAGCACTGCCACGCCTTCGCCCTCGGTCAGCCGTCGTCCCTTGCCCACGGGCAAAACCTTCATTTCGTTTTGCCAGTCGGCAATGACGCCCTTGCCGCGCGGATAGCGGATGGCAAAGGGGCCCATGTCGTCCATTTGGGCGGTGTACATGAGGTTGCGCAGGTCGTGCTCGTTGAGCGGCGAGGCCACCGTCATGCCGGGGATGCAACGCAGGTAGGCGAGGTCAAACAGGCCGTGATGTGTCACACCGTCCTCACCGACGATGCCGCCGCGGTCGATGCAGAAGGTCACCGGCAGTCCCTGGATGGCAACGTCATGGATGATGGAGTCGTAGCCGCGCTGCAGGAAGGTGCTGTAGATGGCGCAGTAGGGGCGCATACCGTCCTTGGCAAGGCCGCCGGCAAAGGTCACGGCGTGGCCCTCGCTGATGCCCACGTCAAAGGCGCGCCGGGGCATAGCTGCCAGCATCAGCGACATCGAGGTGCCGCTGGGCATGGCTGCAGTGATGCCCACAATCTTATCGTTCTTCTCGGCAAGTTCCACAAGGGTCTTGCCGAAAACGTCCTGATACTTGATGGGACCGCCCTTGCCGCCCTTGGCGCGTTCACCGGTCTCCTCGTCAAACTTGCCCGGGGCATGCCATACGGCGGGGTCAGCCTCGGCAGCGGCAAAGCCCTTGCCCTTGACGGTACGCACATGCACCAGCTTGGGACCGGTCATGTCCTTAATCTCTCGGAACACCTTCACCAGACGTTTCACGTCATGGCCGTCATACAGCCCGAAGTAGCGGATATTCAGGCCCTCGAAGATGTTCTGCTGACCCGAGAAGAGCGACTTCAACGCATTGCTGAAACGCATAATCAAGCCCTTGCGGTTGTCGTTGATGACCTTGTGGCGACGCAGGAACTGGTAGGTCTTGTAGCGCAGCTTGTTGTAGCGGCGCGACGTGTGCAGGTCGCTCATGTAGTGGCTCAAGGCTCCCACATTGGCGTCAATTGCCATATCGTTGTCGTTGAGGACGATAATCAGGTTGTTGGGGTTGGTGGTGGCGTTGTTGATGCCTTCAAACGCCAAGCCGCCGCTGATGCTTGCGTCACCGATGACGGCGACCACTTTGCGGTCCTTGTTGTCCTGCAGTTCAGCGGCAATCGCCATGCCCAGGGCTGCCGAGATGGAGTTGGAGGCATGGCCTGCCGTGAAGGTGTCATATTCGCTCTCGGCGGGGTTGGGGAAACCGCTTAGGCCATCCAGCTTGCGGTTGTCGTCAAACTGGTCGCGACGGCCCGTCAATATCTTGTGGGCGTATGCTTGATGTCCCACGTCCCACACCAGACGGTCATCGGGCGTGTTGAAAACGTAGTGCAGAGCCACAATGATTTCCACGGCACCCATGCTCGAAGCGAAGTGTCCGGGATTACTCGACAGCTCGTGTATCATGTATTGCCGCAGCTCGTCGCACACCTGTGGCAACTGGTCGATGTCCAGTTTCCTAAGGTCTGCAGGCGTGTCGATTTGCGCCAGCAGCGGGCAGTGTTCTTTTATATATGGTTTTGTTGTCATGGTCAGTCTTTTTTTCTCACATATTTCTTGTAGAGAGGGACAAAAATGATGATGCCCGACGCCACGATGGTGAAAATCACCATGAAGTCGATGCGAGCTGCCCGCGTCAGCAGCAGCCAGCACAATCCCAGCCATAGCAGCAGGATGCACGCAAAACGTATCCAGTTTCCAGTCGTCATTAGGGTCTACATCATTACGTTTAACCTGCAAATTTACTGCAAAATCACATTATCGGTGAATTTTTGGCCTAAAAATTCACATTAAGGGCGGTTTTTCTTGTTGGTGCCCCATTTGCTGGGTTTGGGGCCCATGGTGAGTTCCAGGGTGCCGCCGGCGATGATGTCGCGGTAGTCGATATAGCTCTTGTCGTAGCGCTTGCCATTGAGCTTGGCGCTCTGGACGTAGATGTTCTTGTCGCTGTTGTTCATGGCCTTGACGGTGAACGTCTTGCGGTCGCCCACATTGATGCGGGCCTCGTTAAACAGTGGCGAGCCGATAATATACTTGCCGCCCGCAGGTTCCTCCTGATACAGGCCGATGGACGACAGGATGTACCATGCCGACATCTGACCCACGTCCTCGTTGCCCGACAGGCCGTCCAGGTCGTTGCGGTACTGTTCGCGCAGCACGCGGCGCACGAGTTGTGCCGCCTTCCACGGTTGCCCCACGTAGTTATACATATATATAATATGGTGGCTGGGCTCGTTGCCGTGGGCATACTGGCCAATGAGGCCCGACACGTCGGGTGATGCTTCTTCGCCCATATCGCCCTCGACGATGAACAGCGAGTCGAGTTTGGAAACAAAGGCTTTCTCACTGCCGAACAAGTCCACCAGCCCATGCACATCGTGGGGTACAAGCCAGGTATATTGCCAGGCGTTGCCCTCGCAATAGTCGTCGTTGCGGTGCTTGGTCGATAATGGGTCAAACTCTTTGAGGTCGCGGAAGTTGCCCTTCGAGTCCTTGCCGCGCATGAAACGCGACTGCTTGTCAAAATAGTGCTGATAGGACCTGCTGCGCTTGTCGAAATAGTTGAAGTTCTCCTTGTCGCCCACCTGCTTAGCCACTTGGGCAATGCACCAGTCGGCAAGGGCATATTCCAAGCCGCGAGCCACGGTCTCCTTGTCCTCCTCCAGGTCGTAGGGGATGTAGCCGTACTGTTTCAGCAGGCCCATCGAGCGCTCGTCGAGCATTGCGCTGGCAACCATCGCCTTGAGGGCCGCTTCCTTGTCCACGTCAAAGCCTTTCAGCACCAGGTCGGCCAGCACGGGCACGCCGGGATTGCCCACCATGCAGTCGGTCTCATTGCCCATTAGGTGCCACACGGGCAGTTTGCCCTGCTGCTCAAAGATGTGCAGGAAAGTCTGCGCCATGTCGCGTTGTTTCTCGCGGTGGATAAGCGTCTGCAGCGGATGGGCGGCGCGATAGGTGTCCCACAGCGATAGGGTAGTGTAGTTGATGAAATCTCCACGGTGTGACTTGCCGTCAGCACCCAGGTACTCACCGTTAACGTCACAGAATACCGATGGAGCTACCATCGTGTGGTACAGGGCGGTATAGAACACCGTTTTATCATCTTCGTTGTCGGTAGTGATGGCGATTTTGCCCAATTCCTTTTCCCAAGCGGCATCAGCATCACGGGCTACTTTGTCAAAGTCCCAACCAGGATTTTCCTGTTTCAGGTTCTTCCTAGCATTCAGGATGTTCAAAGGACTCAAGCCAACCTTGACCAGCAGCGGCTGGCCGGTGTTCTTGGTGGTGATGAGTGTGGTGGTGTCACCGTTCAGGTGCTCGATTCTGACATCCTGATTGAACTCCATGACAAAGAAACTGTATTGCCGCTGTGCCCAACCCTTGGAGATGCGGAAGCCCTCAATCGTGCGGGGCGTTACCCTCATGGCACGCACCATCTCGGGAGAGTCCCAACCGATACCCTGACCCAGGTCAAGAATCAGCTGCAAAGTCTCCTCTCCAGAATTGAAGGTGTAGCGGTGCATACCTGTGCGCTGGGTGGCTGTCAGTTCCACTTTGACGTAGGGAGCGTCGCCCTCACGCAGCGTCACCGCATAGTAGCCGGGGCGCACCGTCTCGTCGTTGTGGCTGAATATCACCTCACGCTGGTCACGGCTAGTGACGGGCAGCAATGCCACGTCGCCCAGGTCGCCGATGCCTGTGCCGCTCAGGTGCTGATGGCCGAAGCCGATAAGCACCGAGTCGCTCGTGTGGTAGCCCGAGCACCAGTCCCAACCGCGCGTGTGCTCGGTAGGTCCCAGCTGCACATAGCCGAAGGGCACATTGGCACCCAGGAACACATGGCCGTGACCACCCGTGCCGATGGTCGGATTTACCCACTCGGTCAGTCCGTTGTTGACTGCGGCTGCCGTCATGCATCCTACTACTGTCAGGAGTACAAATATCAGTTTTTTCATCTTGTTCAAGTGTTAACAATTGGTTTGAGATTGCAAATATAGCTATAAATTGGTACAATTATTGCAACTATTGGCTGATGTTGACAATTTTTTGTGTAACTTTGCCGTTTGAAATCAAAAAAACAGAAGATGAAGTTTTTCACTAAAAACGTAAAAATAGCGCTTACAGTCCTGTTGGGACTCGCGCTGCTCTATTGGGGTATCAATTACCTGAAAGGAGTCAACCTGTTTACTCCTGCCAACCATTACTACACCGAAGTGACTAGCGCTGACGGCCTGTTGGAGGCAACTCCCGTCACGGTCAATGGCTTCCAGGTGGGTCAGGTCAGGGAAATCAAATATGACTACGAGAAGAACAAGATTTCCGTCATGCTCGCCTTGAACAAGGAGATGAAGGTGCCCGCAGGCAGTACTATCAATATGGTGTCGGGTCTCATCGGTGGCACATCGCTCGTGCTCAATCTGGGCGGTGGTGCCCCCTTGCCCATGGGTAGCATGATTCCCACCACCGATGTCCCCAGTCTTATGGATAATGTAACCGATAACGTCATGCCCGTGGTGAGCGGCATGCTTCCCAAGGTGGATTCTATCGTCAGCAATGTCAACATGCTGACTGCCGACCCCGCCCTCTCAGCATCGTTGACGAGACTGGACGCCATCACGCGTCAGCTGCAGGCCAGCGCGCAGCAGCTCACGCAGCTGATGAGCGGTCTTAACCGCAGTGTTCCCGGTGTGATGAACAATGTGAACGGTATCACCAGCAACCTGACGGGTGCGTCGAGCAACATCTCTGACCTGTCCGAGAATCTGAAGCAGTTGCCCCTCGACGAGACCCTCAACAAGGTCAACACCACGCTTGCCAATCTGCAGGCGCTCAGTGAGCAGCTCAATGACAAGAACTCGACTCTGGGCAAGCTGATGAGCGACCGTGAACTCTATGACAACGCTAACCATGCCATCGCCAGCCTCGACTCGTTGCTGACCGATGTCAAGGCTCACCCCAAGAGGTACATCAACGTGAAAGTGTTCTAAATGATGATGAACCTGAAATCATATAGATGCACATCAATTTTTGAGACAAAAAATCACCTCTTGAAAACGTCAAAATCTCTATTTGGACTCGTTCCAAATAGAGATTTTTTTTCTTTTTATTGTTTTCGGGATTTGCAAAATCAAACCCTTGCAATAACAGCCATTTGCGAGTTTGACATATGGAATAGATAAATATTCACATATCGCTAAAGTGCTGACAATTAGATTAAATGGTAAAGTGGGGAGGCAGAATTTGTAAAAAAAGTGCAATAATGGTGTAACCTGTTGTTTTTCAATAACGTTACAATTAGAATGAGATTTCCAAATTTTTTCGACACTTTTTTATAAGAAAATATTGACCGAAATTTGTACAGCAAAAAGCACTGAAAAAACATCCATTACTAGAAGAATTATTTTAGGAATCAGCTGTTAGCGATTAGCTTTTTAGCAAGAGCAAAGCTAGCGGAATACCTACTAGGGTCGAATAACTAGAGAATACTGTCGACTGGCGGCTGATGACTAAAAACTAAACGACTTATTTATAGAATGTATAACGTTGCACAACAGTGGAACCGTTGCCTTGACGCCATCAAGGCCAACTTGCCGGCCGAGCAGTTTGATGCTTGGTTCGCTCCCATTGTTGCCGTTGACTATGACCATGAAAACAGCCGTGTGACGCTTCGAGTACCCTCTCAGTTCTTTGTTGAGCAGATTGAGGGCCGCTACCTGCCCCTCTTGTCGGCCGCCATGAAGAAGGTATTTGGCGATAACGTCAAGCTCACTTATAAATATAATGTGGTGAGCGGTGATGACGCCAGTGCCGTTGAGCAGACCGAGGACCACTCCAGCGTAAAGCTCCAGCACGACCTCAAGATACGCAAGCCGCGTGTGGCTAACCCATTTGAGCGTGAAGACACGCTCGAGGATATTGACCCGCAGCTCAACCCGCGATACACCTTCGAGAACTATTGCAGCAGCATGAGCAACAAGCTCGCTGTGAGCATCGGTCAGGCAATTGCCGACCACCCCGAGGTGAAGACCTACAATCCCTTGTTCGTATTCGGTACGACAGGTGTGGGCAAGACCCATCTGCTGCAGGCCATCGGTATCAAACTCAAGGAGAACAACCCGCGCATGAGAGTGCTGTATGTATCCTCCAGAGTCTTTGAGAGCCAGTACACCACTGCTGTGATTCACAAGAAAGTCAACGACTTCATTAATTTCTACCAGAGTATAGACGTACTCTTGCTCGATGACATCCAGTTCCTTGCGGGCAAGACGGCCACACAGAATACATTCTTCCACATCTTCAACCACCTGCACCAGCACCAGCGCCAGCTGGTGATGTCCAGCGACTGCCGCCCGAGCGACCTCGACGGTATGGAACCCAGGCTCATTTCCCGATTCAAGTGGGGTATGACGGTTGAGTTGGAGAAGCCCGATTTCGAGCTGCGCCGTAACTTCCTTGCTATGAAGGCGGCTCAAGACGGCCTCAGTATCACCGACGATGTGCTCGACTTCATCGCTACTAATGTAACAGAGAGTGTGCGTGAGCTCGAGGGCGTCATGGTGGCCCTGCTTGCCCATGCCACGATGCTGGGACAGGACATCACCATCGACCTGGCACGCAGTGTCATCGGCAACACTGTTAAGGTGACGCCAAAGCAGGTGACTTTTGAATCCATTACCGAGACGGTAGCCGACTACTACAACATGCCTACCGACCTGATTTACGGTAAATCACGCAAGCGTGAAATCAGCGACGCCCGTCAGCTCGTCATGTATCTGGCCAAGAAAGAGGCCCAGATGTCATCGACCAGCATCGGCGCCAAGCTGGACCGCACGCATGCAACTGTTCTTCATGCCTGCACGCAGATTGAACAGCGCATGTCCATCGAGAAAGACTTCTCGCGCGAGGTAGCGGCGATTACCGCCAGCCTCACCCAGTAAGGAGATTTCATACTTTAAGCATTCATAAAACAAGTGTCTAGAATGGCTAACCACTCTAGACACTTTATTTTTCACTCCTATATCCATCCATACGGCCACGCCAAGGCGAGGCCCTACACTCCTCACTCCTCACTCCTCACTCTTCGAACGATTTTCCACCCTGTTGCGGCGACGGCGATGGACATCAGTGGACTGATAATGTTAAAGAAGCAGTAGGGCAGATAAGTGAGGGTGGGGACACCCAGCACCGTGGCCTGTGTCATGCCGCAGGTGTTCCACGGGATGAGTACCGACGTCACCGTGGCGGCATCCTCGGTGGTGCGGCTCAGCAAGCGTGCCTCGTAGCCCTCCTTGTCAAATACCTCGCGGAACATGTCGGCGGTGAGGACGATGCTGATGAATTGGTCGCCCGTTGTGAGATTCAGGAAAATGCCTGTGCCGACGGTAGAGCTGACAAGGGTGGTGCGGGTGCGCACAAACCTGATGATGACGCTGGTGATGCTCTCAATCATGCGGCTGGCAACCATTGCGGCGCCAAAGCACATGGCACAGAGAATCAGCCAGATGGTGTTCAGCATCCCCGCCATGCCACCCGTCGAAACCAGGTCATTAAGCGACTCAAATCCCGTTTCAATGGCCGTGGCACCCGAAAAAGTGATAGCCAACCCCTTGGCCAGCGCAGCGGCCGTCGTCAAAGAGGCATCGCCGGCAATCTGCGTCAAGATGTGCGGTTGGAGTATCAAGGCTGTGATACCTGCCAGAATCGACGAGGCAAAAAGCACAATCAGTGATGGCACCTTCTTGGCAATCAGTACACCGGTGATGACGGGCACCAGTAAGGTCCATGCCGAGATGTTGAAAGTCGAGTTCAACCCCTGGGTGTACTGTTCCACCTGCATTGCCCCTTCGCTGCCGTTCCCAAATCCGGCAATGAGAAAGATGATTAACGAAATGATGATTGACGGCATGGTCGTGAACATCATGTAGCGGATGTGGGCAAAGATATCCACACGCACCGACGACGAGGCCAGGATGGTCGTGTCGCTCAGGGGCGACATCTTGTCGCCGAAGTAAGCTCCCGAGATGATGGCGCCCGCCGTCCATGCTTCTGAGACGCCCAATGCATTGCCGATGCCCAGCAGGGCCACGCCAATGGTGGCAATCGTTGTCCAGGAACTGCCAGACAGCAGTGAGACTAGAGCACAAATGAAGCAGGCACTCACAAGGAAGAACTGCGGCGAGAGCACTTGGATACCGTAATAGATGAGCGTGGGCACCACGCCGCTGATCATCCAGGATCCTGACAGCATGCCCACCGTCAACAGGATGAGCAGCGTGACTGACACGTCGCCGATGGTCTTGCACATCTGCTGTTCAAACGTCTTCCATGGCACGTGATACACCGTCATCGAAATCATGACGCACACGGCAAGGCCCAGCAGCAGGGCAATTTGGCTGCCTCCATTCAGTGCGTCGCTGCCAAACAGGGCAATGACAATGCCCAACAGGCCGATGAGCACCACGACGGGTATCATCGCGACGGCAGGATGTGGAAGTGGATGTTGGCTCATATTTGGTTGTCTCATGAGGTTCTTGTTGATGCTGCAAAGGTAATGATTTTTCTTCAATATCACCTAGCGGGATGAATGATAAAACTCAGCTGCCTGTCACGATGTTAGCAGTGCCTGGGCCCATTATGATAAAGAATATTAAGATTTTGCACAAAATGATTGTTGTTAGAGATTTAAATTGTAATTTTGCACATTATATATTTGGCCTACAACAGAAAAGCTACGATGAATAAATGGCTCAATAGTGTTCTTAAGTCACCCAAACTGAGGAGTGGACTTGCGTTTATTATTACTGCAGCAGTGTTGCTGGAAATAATCGCAACTGGGCAGTACTTGTACACGCACAGTGTGCTGGAGAAAGAACTGGAGCATCGTGCTGAGACCGAGTTGACACTCAAGGCCATCATAATCAAGGGCACGCTTAACAAGACCCGACAGATGCTGCGTGACTATTCATGGAACATTATTGATGCCATAGGTGATCCTGACTCGGTGGCTAGCGAGTTGAGCCTGCTGGTGAAGAATAACCCCGAAGTTCTCAGCACCGGAATGGCATTCGTGCCCAATTATTACCCCTCTAAGGGCTATTGGTATGAACCGTTTTCCAAACTGGAAGATGGAAAGCTAACGTGCCGTCAGCTTGGCAGTGCTTCTCATAACTATACCCAAATGGAATTCTACAATCTGGCCGTCAAGATGGGAGAGCCATGCTGGACTGACCCCTATGTTGATATTGCCAGTTTTAACCAAGAGGATACCCTCATTACCACCCATAGCATGCCCATCTATGACCCGAGCGGCAAGATGGCGGGCGTGTTTGCCATCGATCTCTCGTTGGATTGGCTTAGCGACACGCTCAATGCCCGCCATGCCTATCCCTCGTCGTTTGACCTGCTGCTGACCGAAGGTGGGAAACTGGTCTGCAAACCCAGGGCCTCTCATGTCAATGCCACTGATGTTGAACTGGTCCATCAATTGATTAATGACAGTACGGTGGCTAGGCGCAAGAGTCACAGCGGCCGTTCCACCATCGTCGATTTCCGGTCTGTTCATGATGGAGAAAAGGGCTACATCTTCTACGCCAACATGAGGGGCAAGCCCCACTGGCAACTGGCCGCAGTGTGCTATGAGAAGGAAGCCTATGGTTCCCTCAAGCGTTTGCGCAACCTTCTCATGCTGTCGATGCTGGTAGCGATGGGATTGCTGGGGCTCATTATACTCAGGTTTGCACGCAGCGAACGACGCTTGAGAGCCGCGGCTGTCGAGCAGGAACGCATCGGTGGCGAGTTGCGCATCGCCCGCGAGCTGCAGATGTCGATGCTGCCAGTGAAATATCCGGCTTTCCCCGAACGCACCGATATCGACGTGCATGGTTTGCTGATGCCTGCCAGGGAGGTGGGTGGTGACCTGTACGACTTCTTCATCCGTGACGAGAAACTGTTCTTCTGCATCGGCGACGTGAGCGGCAAGGGCGTTCCTTCGGCATTGGTGATGTCGATTGCCCATGCGCTGTTCTTCTCCACGTCAAGCCACGAGAGCAATCCTGCACTCATCATGCGCACCCTCAACGAGACGGCATCCCGCAACAACGACCGCAACATGTTTGTCACCTTCTTCATCGGTGTGCTGGACTTGCCCACAGGTCGCCTGCGTTACTGCAATGCGGGTCATGATGCCCCCATGATTATCGGTAAGCAGATTTCGATGCTTCCTGTCGAGCCCAACCTCCCGCTCGGCATTATTGATGACTTTATGTATGAAGGTCAGGAAACCATCCTTGAACCCAACACGTCACTGTTCCTCTATACCGACGGATTGACCGAGGCCATGGACGAGAATCATGAACAGTACAGACTGCAGCGTGCCAACGATGCCTTGCAAATCTATTGCGAGAAGGAAGACTACTCGTTGGAGCAGATGCTGGCAACGGTGCGCGATGATGTGGATGTCTTTGTTGACGGTGCCGAGCAGAGCGATGACCTGACGCTGCTCGCGATACGTTACACCCCCAAGGGGGAGACCCTTGTGTCTCAAGAGTCCATTACGTTGAAGAACGACTTGAGCCAGGTACCTGTTCTCAACAATTTTGTGATGTCGTTCTTGAGCCGCATGAAGGTTGATACGACTCTTGGCGGCCAAATCAAGCTGGCTGTAGAGGAAGCCGTGGTTAACGTGATTGATTATGCTTATCCTGTTGGGACACAAGGAGAAATTACTGTCGATGCCGCTACCGACGGGACTTTCTTGAAATTCGTCATCACCGACATGGGTAAGCCCTTTGACCCGACCGAGGGGGGTAGGGTGGACACCACCTTGCCGGCCGAGGAAAGGCCTATCGGCGGACTTGGCATCTTTCTTGTAAGGGAATTGATGGATTCCATCAATTACGAACGCATTGATGGCAAGAATATATTGACATTAAAAAAGAGTATAAATCATAAATGACTGGAAAATAAATGAAAACAAGTATTGAAGAACTGGAAGGCAAGATTGTTGCCACCCTCGAAGGTGAACTGGATACCGCTGCAGCATTGCAGGTGGAAAAGGAAATGCAGCCCCTGTATAACAGCAATGGCCGTGACATCATCATTGAGTGCAAAGGGCTGGAGTATATCGCATCCAGTGGCTTGCGTATCCTGTTGGGCATCCTCAAGAGCGCCAAGGCTGGCGGTAACAAGGTGACCCTGCGCAACATGAATGACGATATCAAGAACGTCTTTAAGATGACTGGGTTAATCAATCTGTTCGAAGTAGAGTGATTTGAGCAACACGCGCATGGGTTTTCTTAAAGACATCAGGCTGTGGATATTCGTAGCCTTTATGTTGTCGCAGCCGATACTTGCTGCCCAGCCTGCTGCCACCGACAGCATCCCTTCTAAAGAGAATGAGCTGACGGTAGATTTTCAGTTTCTGGCTCGTGGCGAGTCACGCTACGGAGGTCTGAAACAAGTGCAGCCTTTTGCAGGCGAGGAAGAAGAGAATGAGGCCAAATACAGCTTCATCCAAGGTCGCTCCCGCTTGGCCATCAATTACAAGAGAGATTGGCTCGCTGCCCGTGTCACTCCACAGCACACGGGCGTGTGGGGACAGTCGGGAAAGGGTGCCTTCAACCTGTATGAAACGTGGGCCAAACTGACAGCTCCTTTCGGCCTGTTTGCTCAAGTCGGCAGGGTAGCGCTTTCCTATGATGACGAGCGCATCATCGGCTCGGATGATTGGGCAATGGCCTCATCGTCGCACGATGTGCTGCGAGTGGGCTATGAAGGCCACGGCCACAAGGCGCACGTGATTCTGGCTTATAATCAGAATTCCGATGTGGTCTGGACAGGAGATACCTATTATCAGGACGGGGGACAGCCCTACAAGACGATGCAGGACCTGTGGTACCATTACGACTTCAGCAACATCCCGCTGGGTGCTTCCTTGCTTTTTATGAACATCGGTATGCAGAGTGACCCCGATGAGCCGCTACACACGTGGTTCCAGCATCTGCTGGGTGGTTATGTGTCGTTCTCGCCACGTCGATGGAAGACCGAATTCTCCTATTACCACCAGTTCGGCAAGAGTGAGTTGGGCATGAAGATCGACGCTTGGATGGCGAGTGCCAAGGCCAGTTTCAGGCCCGCCAGTAATTATGCCTTCACTGTTGGTTATGACTATCTGAGCGGTGACAAGAAATTTGCCGTTCCCCCTAAAGATGGCATCGGCATGATGCGGCATGAGGTCATCAAGGGCTTCAGTACCGTCTATGGCTCCCATCACAAGTTCTACGGCGCTATGGATTTCTTCTACGTGAGTGCCTACCTGAACGGCTTCACGCCTGGTTTACAGAATGCTTACGTCGGAGCTACTTATAAGCCTATAGATAAGCTTACGCTCAACGCCAGCTATCATTATCTGGCAACTGCCACCAAGCTCGAAGGCATGGGCACGCCTTTGGGTCATGAGGTGGAATTGGATGCCCATTATGCCTTAAGCCGCGACGTGGATGTTTCGGCTGGTTTCTCATGGATGAAAGGCAGCGAAACCATGGAACTGCTCAAGCGTACAAGTAATAACAACCAGATGCGTTGGGGTTGGCTCTCGGTGAGCGTGAATCCTCGCATCTTTTCAACAAAATGGTAAAGCAATTTAGCCCAAAGCAATGATATGAAACGTTCAGCACCCCTAACAAAATCCCAATACGGGATTTATGTGGAAAGTGTAAGCCACAACGGTGAACCCTATTATAATCTTCCATACATTTATGTGCTCGACGATAGCCTTGACGGCAATAGGTTGCTTGCTGCCGTCGAGACGGCATTCAAGGCCCATCCCACACTGTTTACCCGCATTGAACTTGCCGACGACGGTGAACCTGTCCAGACCATCGACATGGATAATGAACAGTGGTCACTCGCCATTGAGGATATTCAGGACATTGAGCAGGAAAAACAGCGTCTGGTGCGGCCGTTCAACATCTATGGCGATCGCCTCTTCCACGTCAATGTGTTGCGTGATAGGGAACACTTTTACCTGTTCCTCGACTATCACCACATCATTGTGGACGGCACCTCGATGCAAATCATGCTCAAGGATATCGACAAGGCCTATCATGGCGAGGCAATCGCACCCGAGGAACTGACCCTCATGGATATAGCCATCGCCGAGGCTGCCCGCCGCGAGTCTCCCGCATTTGACGAGGCCAAACAGTGGTATGCCCGGAATTTTGATTGCAGCGATACCTTTACCCAGTTCATGCCCTACCTGGAAGAGCCCGAACACAGCGAGGACAACTTGCTGCGTACCCTCTCGCTGGACCTGAACCGTGTGGATGAATTCTGCAAGCGGAACGGCGTTTTCAAGAGCACCGTGTTTACCGCCGCCTATGCCTTTCTGCTGGCAAAATTCAACAACGAGCAGGAGTCGCTGTTCACCACGGTCTATAATGGCCGCTCTGACAAGCGCTATGACCATTCGGTGGGCATGACGGTAAAGACGTTGCCCGTCTATACCAAATTCACCCCCGAGAACACGGTGCTGGAATTGTTACAGAATGGACAGGAGCAGATGAGCGGATGCCGCAAGCATGAGATTTACAGCTATAGTGACATCGCCACCGACCTGAATCTGCAGAGCAACTCGATGTTCGCATGGCACGGCCTACTGTTTGACAACGCAACGATGGGTGACAAGCCCATGAAGACCATCAGATTGGGAAACAGCACGCTGGATGCCTCTTTCTACATGAAAGTCTTTATCCAAGATGATAAGGTGCAGGCCAAGGCCGAATACAATTCCAACGAATACTCCCGCGAGTTCATTGCACAGATTTTGGAGAGCTATGAGGCTGTGCTGGAGGGTTTCCTGACCCTGGAATACCTGCGTGACATCAATATCGCGACGGCTGGCCAGGTCGCGACCCTCGACGGCTTCAATCCTGCTGAATTGGATTATGACGCAAGCCAGACCATCGTCTCGCTGTTCCAGCAGCAGGTGAAAAGCACTCCCGATGCGCTTGCGGTCGTCTATATGGACAAGCGATTTACCTATGTTCAGGTGGATGAAATCAGCAACCGCATCGCAGCCTATGTGGCCAGTAAAGGCCTCGGTGCCGAGGATGTCGTCTCGGTTCTCATCCCTCGCTGCGAGTGGATGCCCATCGCCTCGCTGGGTGTGTTGAAGGCCGGCTGCGCCTATCAGCCGCTTGACCCGAGTTACCCCAAGGAGCGCCTCAACTTCATGATGCAGGACGCCAGTGCCAAGTTGCTTATCGCTGACGAGGAACTGCGCCCCATCGTTGACGAATATCAGGGCGACGTGCTGCTTACCAAGGATATCATGTCATTGCCCGCAGCATCGGCTCCCGAGTTGACCATTACCCCTGATCAGCTTTTCATCCTGCTCTATACGTCGGGCTCGACAGGAGTGCCCAAGGGTTGCCAGTTGATTCACGGCAATCTTGTGGCCTTCATCCACTGGTACCATCGTTACTATGACCTCAAACCCGAGCACAAGGTGGCTGCCTATGCCAGCTACGGCTTTGATGCCTGCATGATGGATATGTACCCCGCATTGACTTGCGGTGCTACCCTCCACATCGTCCCCGAGGAACTGCGTCTGGACCTTATCGCCTTGAACGAATACTTTGAGCAGAATGGCATCACCCACTCGTTTATGACGACCCAGGTGGGCTACCAGTTCGCTACCAGCATCGAGAACCACTCGCTGCAGCACCTCTCGACGGGAGGTGAGAAACTGGCATCGCTCACTCCGCCTCAAGGCTTCCGTTTCTATAACGGATATGGTCCCACCGAATGCACCATCTTCACCACTACCTATCTGGTTGACAAGAAGATGAAGGAAATACCAATCGGCAAACCGCTGGACAACATGCGGTTGTACATCGTTGACCCGCAGGGCCATCGCTTGCCCGTTGGCGCCGCCGGTGAACTCTGGGTGGCTGGTCCGCAGGTGAGCCGCGGCTACCTGAATCGCCCCGAGAAGACAGCCGAGGTCTATATCACCAACCCCTTTACCGACGAGGAGAAATATGCCCGCATCTATCGCACGGGCGACATCGTTCGCTACCTGCCTTCGGGAGATATCCAGTTTGTGGGACGCCGCGACGGTCAGGTGAAGATTCGCGGTTTCCGCATCGAGCTCAAGGAGGTCGAGGGCATCATCCGCGAGTTCCCCGGCATCAAGGACGCAACGGTACAAGCCTTTGACGAGGAAGGCGGCGGCAAGTTCATCGCTGCCTACATCGTGAGCGACAACCCAGTGGATATCGAGGCGCTGAACAACTTCATCATGGAGGAGAAACCGCCCTATATGGTGCCCGCCGTGACGATGCAGATTGATGCCATCCCCCTGAACCAGAACCAGAAGGTGAACAAACGTGCCCTGCCCAAGCCCGAGAAAAAGGCTGCCGCAACCGAGGCTGTCAACGTGCCGATGAACGTGCTGGAGCAGGAATTGCACCAGATTGTCGCCGACATTGTCAACAACACCGACTTTGGCGTGACCACCTTGCTGGGTTATGCGGGCTTGACCTCCATCTCGGCCATCAAGTTGGCTGTGCAGGTCAACAAACGCTATGGCGTGGCCCTCGACTCCCGCAGTCTGGTCAAGACAGGCACCATCCAGACCATCGAGAACGAAATCCTGAAATCGATGCTTAGCGGAGAATTGGTAGAGACGCAAAAAATTGCATCTCCCACCCGGGAAACACGCACCAGCGCCCCGCTGTCCTATGCCCAGACGGGTGTTTATTTCGACTGCCTGAAGAATCCCGCATCGACTATCTATAACATCCCGTACCTGCTCTCTTATCCCAATGGAACCGATGCCAATCGCCTTGCCGACACCGTTAAGCACGTCGTTGAGGCGCATCCTGAGTTGAGTGTCCACTTCACGACCGAGGGCGACACCATCCTCCAGACCCTTGAGGACAGCGTGCCTGTCGAGGTGCCCATCACCGAGATGAGTGAGGATGAACTGGCGAAATACAAGAACGAGTTTGTGCGTCCCTTCAATCTGCAGAAGGCGCCGCTTTACCGCTTTGAGGTCGTTAAGACCCCTGGCGGCGTGTATTTGCTGATGGATGTTCACCACCTGTTGTTTGACGGTGGCTCGGCCGATTTGCTCATTCGCCAACTCAATGCGGCACTCGAGGGCAAGGCGGTAGAGAAGGAATCCTACAATTACCTGGACTTCGTTGCCGACCAGCAGGCTGCCGAGGAAACCGACACCTTCAAGGAGGCTCAGCAGTTCTTTGCCGAGAAACTGCAGACCTGCGAGGGGGCCAGCGAGATTCCGGCCGACCTGCCCAAGAACGATGAGCAGGGCTTCATTGGCGAGGCTGTTTGTCCGGCTGACCTGGACAAGGCAACGGACTTCTGCCGCCAGCAGGAAATCACTCCTGCCCATCTGTTCCTTGCTGCCACGTCATACGTCGTATCGCGCTACACCAACAACCGCGACGTTTATCTGTGTACCGTGAGCAGCGGCCGCAGCAACCTCAAGATTGCTGACACCGTGGGCATGTTTGTCAACACGCTCGCCCTGGGCATGAGCATTGACGATGTGACCGTGAGCGAGTTCCTGAAACAGACCAGCGACACGTTTGACCAGACGCTCAGGCATGAGGATTACCCCTTTGCCCGCATCGCTACCGACTATGGCTTCCGTCCTGCCATCGCCTATGCTTATCAGGTGGGTGTGCTTTCGCAGTACACCGTTGACGGCAAGTCCATCGGTCAGGAACTGCTGGAGCTGAATGTGCCCAAGTTCAAAATCAATATCAAAATCGAGTCACGCGGTGTCGTGGTTCAATATGACGATTCGGTTTACAGTGAGCGCGTGGGACGCGGCATGGCCGAGAGCATCGTTGCTGTCGCCAACAGGATGATGGCTGAGCCGAAGGCCAAATTGCGCCAACTGTCCATCGTGAGCGAGAATCAGGAGACAGAATTGCGCCACTTGCGCCAGACGGCAACGGGCGACGCGCCCTTCTCCCTGTTCCATGAGTGTATCGGCCACTTTGCCCAGTCGCAGCCCGACCACGAGGCGATTGTCGCCATTGATGGCAGATTCACCTATAAGCAGATGGACGAAATCACCAGCCGCATTGCCGCCGCATTAAGGAAACGCGGTGTGCAGGAACGTGACCGTGTGGCCCTGCTGCTGCCGCGCACAAGCCGCTTGATTCTTGCCCTGTTCGGTGTGCTCAAGTCAGGCGCTGCCTATATCCCCTGCGACCCCGAGTATCCCGCCGACCGTGTGAAGCTGATTCTCGAGGATAGCGAGGCCCGTTATATCATCACCACTGCCGACCGTATGGACACCGTTCCCGCAGGCAAGGCGATCGATGTGGAAGACCTCATCAATGACGACAACGATGGCACCATCGTGACCGATATCACGCCCGATGACTTGGCTTACCTGATTTACACCAGCGGCTCGACGGGTCGTCCCAAGGGTGTGATGCTCCACCATCGCGGCATCTGCAACTACCTGTACGGGCATCCCGCCAATGTGTTCGCCAACGGTGTGATGACCGATGCCCGTCGCATCCTGAGTGTGACGACCATCTCGTTTGACGCCGCCCTGCAGGACATCGGTACCGCTTACTTCAACGGCAAGACGCTCATCGTGGCGACCGAGGAACAGGCCAACAACCCGCTTGACCTGGCCCAACTCATCAACACTGAGCAAATCAATATGGTATCGGGCACCCCGTCGCGCTGGATGACCTGGCTCACGAGCGAAGACTTCTGCGACGCCATCAGCCGCATCAATATCGTGCGTGCCGGTGGTGAGAAATTCTCCGACCAGTTGCTTGACCAGCTCAGGAAGGTGACCAAGGCGCGCATCTTCAACTGCTATGGCCCCACCGAGATTACCGTGGCTTCCAATAACAAGGAACTGACTCATGCCGACGTCGTGACGGTGGGTAAGCCCCAGCTGAACGTTATCGAGTACATCGTTGACCAGGATGGTAACGAACTGCCTGTTGGCGTTGTCGGTGAACTGTACATTGGTGGCCGCGGCGTGGCACACGGTTACAACAACCTGGACGAGATGACTCGCGAGCGCTTTGTCGATTACCACGGGACGCGCATCTACAAGTCGGGTGACTATGCCAAGTGGCTGCCTGACGGCGATGTCGTCATCCTGGGACGTACCGACCACCAAATCAAGTTGCGCGGCCTGCGCATCGAGTTGGGCGAGATTGAGAACGTCATCCTCAAGGTCGAGGGACTGAAGAAAGTCGTCATCCTCATCCGCAAAATCAATGACAAGGAGCACCTGTGTGCTTATTATACTGCCGACCGCGAGATTGCACCCGATGCGCTCAAGGCCGAGATTTCCAAGAGCCTGACCCAGTACATGGTGCCGACGGCCTACCTGCAGTTGAAGGAGATGCCCATGACGCCTAACGGCAAGACCGATGTCAAGGCTCTGCCCGAGCCCGAACTGGCCATCAGTTCGGCCTATGTGGAGCCTGCCAACGACACGGAACGCACCTTCTGCAGCATCTTTGCCGACATCCTGCAGATGGACAAGGTGGGCGCTACCGACAACTTCTTTGAGTTGGGCGGCACTTCACTCGTCGTGACCCGCGTCATCATCGAGGCCGACAAGGCCGGCTTGCATGTTGCTTATGGTGACGTGTTCGCCAACCCGACGCCGCGCAAGCTGGCACGCCTCATCACGGGCGAGAGCGACGACGAGGGCAATGACGAGGTGACGGCATTTGACTACAGTGCCATCAATGAACTGTTGCAGCACAATACGCTCGACAGTTTCCGCAACGGTGAGCGACAGCAGTTGGGCAACGTCCTGCTGACGGGTGCTACGGGATACCTGGGCATACACATCCTGCGCGAACTCATCGACTCGGATGCACAGAACATCTACTGCCTCGTGCGCGGCAAGAGCCTTGAGGCCGCCGAGAGTCGCTTGCGCACCCTGTTGTTCTACTACTTCTCCGATGCCTTCAAGGACCTGTTTGGCCAGCGTCTGCACATCGTCCTTGGCGATGTGACAGGCGACTTTGGCGAGGGGCTGCAGGTGGACACCGTTTTCAATTGTGCCGCTATCGTGAAACACTTCAGCGAGGGCACCGAGATTGAGGATGTGAACATCGGCGGCGCACAGCGTTGCGTGGACTACTGCCTCAAGACCGGTGCAAAACTCGTCCACATCTCGACCGCCAGCACGCGCGGTCTGTGGGCAGGTGAAATCAAGGGTGACATCTTCACCGAGCAGCGCCTGTATATGGGCCAGTTCCTGGGCAACAAGTACATCTACTCCAAGTTTATGGCCGAGCGCCTGATTCTCGATGCTGTAGCGCGCAAGGGATTGAATGCCAAGATTATGCGTGTGGGCAACCTGGCTGCCCGTTCTACCGACGGCGAGTTTCAGGCCAACTTTGCCACCAACTCGTTCATGGGCCGCATCAAGGTCTATAACATGCTGGGTTGCTGTCCCCACAGCGTGCGCAACAAGCAGGTTGAGTTCTCGCCCATCAACGAGGTGGCTCATGCCATCGTGCTGCTGAGCTCCACGCCGCGTGAATGCACCGTCTTCCACCCCTATAACATCCATGGTCAGTTCCTGGGCGATGTGCTCATGGGACTGCTGTCTGTGGGTGATGGCGTGAAGTTTGTTGAGCAGGAAGAATTCCAGCAAAAGATGGACGAGGCCAAGAACGACCCCGCCAAGGCCAAGGCGATGTCTTCGCTGCTGGCCTATCAGGATATGGCACACGGACAAAAGACCGCCGACGTGAAGCGCGACAATGACTACACCACCCAGGTGCTCTACCGTTTGGATTTCGCCTGGTCGCCCACGTCATGGGACTATGTGGAGCGCATGTTGTCTGCAATCGGCTCGTTGGGCTTCTTTGATATGTTATAATGATGGACAAGCGACCGCAAGACGGTGACATCACCGTTCAATTCTACCGCTACCTGTGGGCTTATATCCTGGTGGCCCTCTCGGGTTGCCTTGGCAACGTGGTGGACGGTATTATCGTGGGCAACCTCATCAGTGAGGATGGCGTGAGCGCCATTGCCCTGGCGAAGCCCATCAACCAGTTTATCTTCACCATGCACCTGCTCATCAACGCAGGTGCGGGTATGCTGGTAGCCTATGCGATAGGACAAAAGAAGATTGACGATGCACGCCGCTTCTTCACACGAGCACTGTCGTTGAGCGTGGGGCTTGGTTTGCTGCTTGCTCTGGTGGGGGGATTGATGTTCCCCAACCAGACAGCGCGCCTCATGTGCGACAACGAGAGGATTCTGCCGTTAGCCCAGGACTACATCCAAGTACTACTCATCGGCAATCCTGCATTTATCCTGATGTGGGGACTCTCGACCATGGTGGGCGTTGACGGCAGCCCGCGTTTGGTATCGCTGGCGGTCATTGTTGACAACGTTGTCAACCTGTTGCTTGATATCGTGTTCATCCAGTGGTTTGACTGGGGCATTACGGGCTCGTCGGCAGCGACGGTTGTGGGGCACCTCGTGGGAATAGCCATCCTGCTTACCCATTGGCGCAAACCCGAGAACCGTCGCCTTGTGCCTGTCTTTACCGGTGACGGCTTGCTCGTCTCGCTGCAACGCATCATCAATCAGGGTGCGCCGCTTGCCGTGGCGTCGATTTGCTTGACATTGCTGCTTTTTAGTGCCAACAGAATCGTGCTATCGACCACAGGACGCACGGGTATGTTTGTGTTTGCCTTGTGTATGAATCTGTTGCAGGTATATAACCTGTTCCTGTCAGGCACTTGCCAAACGTTGCAGTCGCTTGGTGCCATCCAGGTGGGCAAGAAGGATAACTATGGTGTGCGCATGGTCATCAAGCGGGGTTTCCGTTTCATCACTATGGCTATGATTGCCACATGTCTGCTGGTGTGGCTATACCCCCAGGGCATCGCTCGTCTGTTCGGCTGTGATGAACCCGATATGTTGACTCAGAGCATACCGGCCTTGCGTGTTTTTGCTTTGAGTTTCATCCCCTTCTGCTATATCTATGTGCTGATGATAGTCTATAAGCTTTACGGTCATCACCACATGGCGCTGTTTATCTCCTTCGCCTTGTCGCTGACCGTAATTCCCGTGCTGTGGCTCATGGCACGCACCCTGCCTGACTGGCTATGGTACAGCTATCTCATCGCTTATCTCATCGAGGCCATCGCCATCTTTGTGCTGCACCGGGCCACCCATGTACGCTTTGAACTCAAGCAGCAGTGATTTACATTGATGACCATATCGACGATTTTGACCTGACGGCAGCTCTGGCTGCCGTCAGTCCAGAGCGTCGTGCCTATGCCCTGCGTTACCGTCATGAGCGTGACCAGCGCCTCAGTGTCGCTGCGTTCCTACTGTTAAAGCGGGCGTTGTCGATTGAGTTTGGCATGAACGAGGTACCGCCAATCATCCGTGAAACCAATGGAAAACCGCATCTTGAGGGTCATCCCGAAATTCACTTCAGCCTGAGTCATTGCAACATGGCAGTGGCGTGTGCCGTCGGTACCTCACCGATAGGCATTGACGTGGAGAGTTTAGACCGATATGACCCCGAGGTGGCATCCGCAATCATGAGCTACGAGGAGTGTGCACGCATTGCTGCATCGCAGTGCCCAGAGGTGGAATTTACCCGCCTGTGGACCATGAAGGAAAGCCTCTATAAGCTTACGGGAAAATATAAGGACGAAGACATCCGTTCAATGCTTGCCAATGTCGCCGACTACCATTTCCAGACCACCATTTATCCCCGTTTCATCTGCACCGTCTGCACTCCCAACTCCTGACTCCTAACTCCTAATTCCTAACTCCTAACTCCTAACTCCTAACTCCTAACTCCTAACCCCTAACTTCTAACTAAAGAATTTGCAAAGCGATGTGGGCGCAGGCTTCGGCGTCGGCAAGGGCGTGGTGGTGGCGCAGCAGGTCATAGCCGCAGTAGGCGGCAACGGTCTGCAACTGATGGTTGGGTAAGAACTTGAGCAGGCGTTTGGCCGTCTGGCAGGTGCAATAGAACTCATAATCGGGATAATCCATCTGATAGCAGCGGAAGACCGCTTTCAGACAGCTCTCGTCAAACGCCTTGTTGTGGGCAACCAGTGGCAGCCCCTCGATGAGCGGCTCAATCTGTGCCCACACGTCGGGGAACACGGGCGCATTGTCGGTGTCTTCATGCCCCAGTCCATGCACCTGCTGGCACCAGTAGTTGTAATAGTTGGGCTCGGGTTGGATGAGGGAGTAGAACGTGTCGGCAATCCTGCCGTTGCGCACGACGACCACGCCGACGGCACACACGCTGGTGCGTTCGCTGTTGGCGGTCTCGAAGTCTATGGCGGCAAAGTTATCCATTTCTGATTTTGGTGTCCTAATTAGCAGCAAAAGTACTACTTATCCCCCTAAAAACCGCTAGTAAAATAGATTTTTCCTTGCCAATTAAACATTTTATTGACATTTCAGTCAAAAAGTGGCTCAAAACGCCTTGCCGTATGAGAAATTATGCGTATTTTTGTAAGTTAAACCTAATATCGTGGCTCTCGTGCTAGCCTGGGGCGGAGTTTTGCCTGCGGTGCGGTGCCCGGAACAGATTTAAAATTGTAAAAATACAAATGGACAACGATCGAATTCTAGAGATCAACATTGAGAACGAGATGAAGACCAGTTACATCGATTATTCGATGTCGGTCATCGTCGCTCGTGCGCTACCCGATGTGCGCGACGGCTTCAAGCCGGTGCACCGCAGGGTTCTCTATGGCATGGACAAGTTGCGCAACTACTCCAATGCCCCCTACAAGAAATCGGCACGTATCGTGGGTGACGTGCTGGGTAAGTACCATCCCCACGGCGATTCGTCGGTTTACTTTGCCATGGTCCGTCTGGCCCAGGAGTGGGCAATGCGTTATCCGCTGGTTGACGGACAGGGTAACTTCGGCTCGGTCGACGGTGACAGCCCTGCTGCCATGCGTTACACCGAGGTGCGTCTCGACAAGATGGGCGAGAGCATGATGGAGGACATGGATAAGGATACCGTTGATTTCGTGCCCAACTTCGACAACACCCTCGAGGAACCCTCGGTGCTGCCCACCCGCATCCCTAACCTGCTGGTGAATGGTGCCACGGGTATCGCTGTCGGTATGGCAACCAACATGGCTCCCCATAATCTGGGTGAGTGCATCGATGGATGCCTGGCACTGCTTGAGGACCCCGAGATGGAGGTAAGCGACCTGATGAACTACATCAAGGCTCCTGACTTCCCCACGGGAGGTATCATCTACGGCTATCAGGGCGTGAAAGACGCCTTCGAGACTGGACGCGGACGCATCGTCGTGCGTGCCAAGGCCGAGATTGAGACTGAGCACAACCACGAGCGCATCGTCGTTAACGAGATTCCTTACAACGTCAACAAGAAGGACCTTATCGAGAACATCGCCCGTCTGGTCGAGGAGAAGAAGATTGAAGGCATTGCCGACATCAACGACGAGAGCGACCGCCATGGTATGCGCATCGTCATTGACGTGAAGAAGGACTTCAACCCCAACGTGCTGCTCAACAAGCTCTACAAGATGACTGAGCTGCAGTCTTCCTTCAGCGTGAACAACGTGTGTCTGGTTAACGGCCGTCCCATGTTGCTCAACCTCAAGGAGTTGTTGCACTACTTCCTGGAGCACCGCCACGAGGTGGTTATCCGCCGCACCCAGTATGACCTCAAGAAGGCCAAGGAGCGTGCCCACATCCTGGAAGGTCTGATTATTGCCAGCGACAACATTGACGAGGTCATCGCCATCATTAAGAGCAGTGACTCGACCGACCATGCCATCCAGCGCCTGTGCGAGCGCTTCAACCTCACCGAGGTTCAGGCCCGTGCCATCGTCGAGATGCGTCTGCGTCAGCTCACCGGCTTGGAGCAGGAGAAACTGCACAACGAGTTGGCCGAGGTGCGCAAGACCATCGAGCACCTGCAGGCCATCCTCGACGACCCCGCCGAGTGCCGCAAGGTTATCGAGCAGGAACTGCTCGAGGTCAAGGAGAAATTCGGCGACGAGCGCCGCACCCAAATCGTTTATTCCAGTGAGGAGATGAATGCTGAAGACTTCTACAGCGACGATCCCATGATTATTACCATCTCCCACTTCGGTTATATCAAGCGCACCCCGCTCAAGGAGTACCGTGCTCAGGCACGAGGCGGCGTGGGCGCCAAGGGCAGCGACACACGCGATGAGGACTTCATCGAGTATGTCTATGAGGCTACCAACCACAATTATATGCTGTTCTTTACCGCAACCGGACGTTGCTTCTGGCTGCGTGTGTTCGAGATTCCTGAGGGCACCAAGAACAGCAAGGGACGTGCTATCCAGAACCTGCTGAATCTGGACAGCGAGAACCGCATCATGGCATTTGTCCGTGCAACGGCTCTTACCGATCCCGAGTACAACCAGTCACATTATATTGTATTTGCCACCAAGAAGGGAATTGTTAAGCGCACGAGTCTGAGTGCCTACTCACGTCCCCGCGCCAACGGCGTGCGCGCCTTGAACATTGCCGAGGACGACCAGCTCGTGGGCGCTATCCTTACCGAGGGCAACAGCGAGGTCATCCTGGCCAACAGCAAGGGCTACGCAATCCGCTTTGCTGAGACCAAGGTTCGCGCTATGGGCCGCACCGCAACCGGTGTTAAGGGTATGACCCTGACCGAGGGTGACGAGGTCATCGGCATGATTTGCATGCGAGCCGGTACCCGCGACGACGTGCTCGTCGTTTCAGAGCTGGGTATGGGCAAGCGCAGTGCCCTTGAGGACTACCGCGTGACCAACCGTGGCGGCAAGGGTGTTAAAACTATTAACATTACTCCCAAGACTGGCAAGCTTATTGCTATTAAGAATGTGAACGACGACAACGACCTTGTTATCATCAACAAGAGCGGTATCGCTATCAGGCTCCGCGTCAGCTCGCTGCGTGTTGTGGGCCGCGCCACTCAGGGCGTAAGGCTCATCAACCTGGAGAAGAAGAACGACGAGATAGCCAGCGTTTGCAAGGTGGATACCGAGCCCGAGACGACCGACGAGGAGAGCGTTCGCGACGCGTTCAATGAAAATACTCCCGATGCTCCCGAGATCTCTGAGACCCCTGAGAACTCCGAGAATCCCGAGACCACCGAGGAACAACAAAACGAGAACGAATAAACATTATAAACTAGCTTAAATTGTTAAGAAAAATGAAAAAGATGATTCTTTTTGCCGCAGCCGCCATCATGGCGTTCGGCGCATCGGCTCAGATGAGCCTCGTGAAAGACCTCGCCAAGAAGGTTGCCTCCGGCAATCCTCAGGCTTTGGCCGAAGCATTGCAGGCCATTGAGCCCGCTCTTACCAACCCCGAGTCGGCTAACGACGTGCTCACATGGTACACCGCCGGTAAGGCCGCCTTCGGTCTCTATGACGAGATGTTCAAGATGAAACTCATTCAGCCCGATGCCGTTGACAAAGAGGCGATGAATGAGGCTTTGAACGCTGCCTACATGTTCTATCAGACCGCATTGCCCCTTGACAGTGTAGTTGAGGTGGACAAGAATGGTGCTCCCAAGCTCAACAAGGACGGCAGCAAGAAAATCAAGACCAAATACAGCAAGGAAATCATCGGCGCTCTCGTATCGCACATGGGTGACGTTGCCAATGCAGGTAACGAATACCTCCAAGCCAGCGATTGGAAGAATGCTGCTGATGCTTTTGGTAACTATGCCGAGATTGCACGTTCACCGTTCGCTATCGCAAATGAAGTGTCTCCTGCCGACAGCGTGCTGAGTCAGGTGCGTTTCTTCCAGGCCTATTCGCAGTACCAGATTCAGGACTTTGCTAGCGCCTACGAGAACTTCACCAAGGCTCGCAAGATGGGTTATACCGAGAATCAGATTGTTGAGTTCCAGACCTCATCTCTCGCCAATATGGTTCAGACTATGCTTGACCAGAACCAGTTTGACAAGGCCAAGAACTTCATCGAGAACGCTCTCAAGAGTGATCCTGCCAACGCTACGCTGCACGACATCATGGGCTTCACCGTTGAGCTCAAGGATGGCATTGACGCTGCACTGCCGTTCTACCGTCATGCTACCGAGGTTGATCCTACCTATGCCAACGCTCAGTTTGACGTCGGCCGTTGCCTCTACCTGCAGGCTCAGAAGATTATCGATGATAATCCCAGCGCAACCACCAAGGACCTTGTTCCTAAGCTGAAACCCATCTACGACGAGGCCATTCCTTTCCTGAAGAAGGCCATCGAACTGGATCCCAGCAACACCAAGCCCCAGAGCGTGCTTGATGACATCCTCTACAAGTTTGAGATGATGGGTGTCAAGATCTAATCATTTATTTGAGATAATTATAGCGGACAGTGGATTTTCCACTGCCCGCTATTTTTTCTACCGCCCTCGGGTGTTGTGTAATCGGCAAATAATGACTAATTTTGCCGCCTCATTAGGTAATAAAGATTGTGAAAAAGATTGTCATCATATTTCTTGCCGTTGTGTCGCTGGCTACTGATGCTGCGGCACAGCAACTGCTTGTGGACCAGGCCAAGAAAGCGATTACCGGTCTGACGATGACTGTGGACAGCTACAACAAGGCCTTCAACAAGCTCCAACCGGCGCTCACCAACGACGAGACGCGTAACCGTGCTGAGACCTGGGCACTCGCCAACCGCATCAAAATTGAGCAGTATGACAAATACATGGATAACCGCCGTGTGGGCAAGAAGATTGACGCCAAGGTGATGGGCCACACACTGCTGGATGCCTATGACTACAGCCTGAATGCCCTCAAACTCGACACTATCCACATCCTTGACAAGAAGGGTGAACCTGTCATCGACAAGAAGACCAAGCGACCCAAGGTGAGGACTAAGTACAGCAAGGATGTGGTCAACCGTCTGGTCGAGCACCACGACAATTACCGCATCGTGGGCAGCGAACTTTATAACATTAAGGACTGGGACGGCGCTTACAAGGCATGGGATTACTATTGCCGGATGGCTGCACGCACCGATGACTCGAGATGGCGTGTGCCTGACAGCCTGGTGGGCGAGGTGCGCTACTATCAGGGTATCGCTGCATGGCAGAAGGCCGATACGATCGATGCCATTCGTCTCTTCAGCACGGCTCGCCACATGGGATATAACCACAAGGAGGCCTACGATTATGCACTGGTGTGTCTGAGCGATTTGGGCAATGATGCCGAGGTGGTGAAACTGGCGTGGGAGGCTTTCCTCAAGTTCGGAACGAGTGACCCGCAATACATCCGCATCCTTATCAACGACTATATCAGCCGCGAGGACTACTCGGGCGCCAACGACCTGATTGACGATGCAATGGTAACCGATTCCCTCGATGACGAACTCTACAACCTCAAGGGGCTGATTATCGAGAACCAGAATGATATCTTCGAGGCATTTCCTTACTACCAGCGTTGCATCGAGTTGAACGACAGCAACGCGCTGGGACTGTTCAACGTGGGACGCTATTTCTACAATAAGGCACAGGAAACACGCCGCAACAGCCGTCTTTACGGCCGGCAGCTTGCCAACCTGGTCAATCCCATGTACCGTGAGGCTTTGCCTTACCTGGAAAAATCCTATGCCATCAATCCCAACAACCAGGACCTGATTAATGCCCTGCGTGACATCTATTACAAGCTGGGCGAAGCGCAGAAACTCCAGGCAATCGAAGCAACCCGCTAGAGGATGGGATTATTGTCAGGCCTATGGCCTTTTTAGCAGATGCTAATAACAGTTGTTTAGCAATAGTGTCCGCTAAAAAGAGATACAGCAAGCACAAATCATTAAGTTTCAATGCTATAATTGTGATTTCTCAAAAAAGGGGCAGGGGTGGAGCGAAGCGTAACCCCTGTTTACATAACATCCAATAACATAGCCCCATCGGGGCGACAGATTGTATTTCAAGGAATTAGTACCGCCCCGACGGGGCTATAATGTTTGTGGATAGCCGTATTGTACAGGGATTCCGTTCGGCTACGCCTCACTTCATCCCTGCCTATGACCTTGCGTCCCTAACGGGACTCTTTTACCGGACAACAATGGTTGTTTAGTTCTCGGCCTTTTCCTCTTCGGGGTCGATGGGTGCATGGTCGTCAAGTCGTCCGCCATACAGGTAATGCTTTGTCTCGCGGGCAATGACGCCACTTAACAGCAACAGAGCCACAAGGTTGGGAATGGCCATCAGTGCATTCATGCAGTCGGCGGCGTTCCACACGATGTCAAGGCTGACGATACTGCCAACAAACACCATGGCCACAAACAGGATGCGGTAGGCCAGCATCCAGCGCTTGCCCTTGAGGTATTCCACGGCTCGCTCACCGTAATAGCACCATCCCAGAATGGTGGTGAAAGCGAAGGTCAGTAACCCGAAGGTCAACAGCGGCTTGCCCACATAGGGAATTTTGGAGAAGGCGGCCTTGGTGAGCGCTGCTCCGTCGCTGGCGCTGATGTCGGGGTGGGCGATGATGGAACTGACAATGACCAGACCCGTGAAGGCGCAGATGACGACCGTGTCCCAGAATGTGCCCGTCGAGGAAACCAGCGCCTGGCGCACAGGGTTACGCGTCTTGGCGGCGGCAGCGACGATGGGCGCTGAACCCAGACCGGACTCGTTGCTGAACAGGCCGCGGGCGATACCCATGCGTGCGGCGATGATGACCGTCGTGCCCACAAAACCGCCGCCGGCCGCCTGAGGTGTGAATGCCGACTCACAGATGAGCTTGATGGCGGGCCACACATATTGGCCGTTGGCAAACAGGATATAGATGCAGCCGATGACGTAGAAGAATGCCATGAAAGGAACCAGTGCGCCACACACGCGGGCGATGCTCTTGATGCCGCCCAGCAGCACCAGGGCCGTCAGCAGGCACACACCGCCGCCTGTGAGCCAGGCGGGAATGCCGTAGGATTCGTTGGCGATGGTTGAGATGGCATTGGCCTGAACCGTATTGCCGATACCGAATGACGCCAGTGCGGTGAACACGGCGAACAGCACGGCAAGCCATTTCCAGCCCAAGCCGCGTTCCAGGGCATACATGGGTCCACCCAGCATGCGGCCGTCCTTGGCCTTGACGCGATATTTGATGGCAAGAAGACCTTCGCTATATTTCGTGGCTATGCCAAAAACGCCTGACAACCAGCACCAAAGCACGGCTCCAGGGCCACCCAGTGCAACGGCAGTGGCGACACCAACGATGTTGCCGGTGCCGATGGTAGCAGCCAGGGCAGTGGCCAGGGCGCCGAACTGCGACACGTCGCCCGACGAGCCCTTGTCGCGGCTTACTGACAGACGGATTGCAGTCAGCAGCTTGCGCTGTGGCACACCCAATCTAAAAGTCAAATATATGTGGGTTCCCAGCAGCAGAATGATCATCGGCCAGCCCCACAAGTAGTCGCTCATTGTAGCGAAAAAGTCATTCAATGTTTCCATCATGTTATAGTATTTAGAGGTTTATCAAGATGCGTAATCTATTTATATATAGTGTATTGATTTATTGTATTTAAAGTGATTATTTATATTTTATCAGTGTATGGTCTTTAATGACGGGTCAAAGGCATTGGGCACGTATTGAATCTCGAAGTCGGGCGCTTGACCCGTGAGAATCATCACGTCAAACTGAACATACATCTGCAGGTTGTGGTATTGGATATAACCGTTGGCAGCATTGACCAGATTGCTGATTTTCCTGCGGTTGATGGCCTGCATCGGGTCAAAATGTTCAGTATTGGTGCGTGTTTTGACCTCAACGATGTGCAAGCGATTGGCATTCACCTCTTGTGCAACAATATCTATCTCAAGATGCCCTAGGCGCCAGTTGATATCACGCACGACATAGCCCTTGCTGATGAGGAATTCACAAGCGGCATTTTCTCCTGCTTTTCCAATGACATTAGTCTTTGCCATAGTGTTTTGTGATGTCGATATTCAAGTGATGGTTTAATCTTTCTTAGGTCCGTGCCCCGCTTGGTCGCCCCAACGGGCTTGTTGGCGTGCTGTCATCTGGTTCTCGGCGGGATTGTCCTGGGGGTGCCACAGCTGCGGATGGTTTAGCTCCTCGGGCATATACTGCTGATTGACGAAATGTCCGGGGTAGTCGTGGGCATAGCGGTAATCCTTGCCGTAACCCAGTTGCTTCATCAGTTCAGTCGGGGCATTGCGCAGATGTAGTGGTACTGCAGCGTTGCCCGTTTGATTTACCAGGGCCAGGGCATCGTCGATGGCGAGGTAGGCGCTGTTGCTCTTGGCGCTTGTGGCCAGGTAGATGGCACACTCGCTGAGCGGGATGCGGCCTTCGGGCCACCCGATTTTGTTGATGATGTCAAACGTGGTGTTGGCCAGCAACAGGGCATTGGGATTGGCGAGGCCGATGTCCTCGGCGGCAAGGATACACAGGCGGCGGGCGATGAATTTGGGGTCTTCACCGCCAGCGATGAGGCGTGCCAGCCAATAGACCGCTGCGTCAGGGTCGCTGCCACGGATACTCTTGATGAACGCCGAGATGATGTCGTAGTGCATCTCGCCGCCCTTGTCAAACGCGAGCGGGTTCTGCTGCAGCAAGTTCGTGACGATGTCATCATTAATGACAACAGGCTCATTGTCAGTCAATGACTGCAGAATCAGGTCCAGGATATTAAGCAGTTTGCGCGCATCGCCGCCAGAGAAACGCAACAGCGCTTCGGTCTCCTCGACGCGCACCTCGCGCCCCTGAAAGGCTTTGTCTCTCTTGATCGCGTGGTCGAGCAGCTGCAGCAGGTCTTCACTGTCGAGCGGGTTGAGCACATAGACCTGGGCACGGGAGAGTAGGGGACGGATGACCTCAAACGAGGGGTTCTCGGTCGTAGCGCCGATGAGGGTCACCGTGCCACGTTCCACGGCTCCCAGCAGGGAGTCCTGCTGGGACTTGTTGAAACGGTGAATCTCGTCGATGAACAGCACGGGACGGCCCTTGGCAAACACGCTCCGTGCGTCGGCCTGGCAGCGGTCCAGCACCTCGCGCACATCTTTCACGCCCGATGTCACAGCGCTCAAGGTGTAGAACGGCACTTGTGTCTGCTCGGCGATGATGCGGGCCAACGTGGTCTTGCCCACGCCTGGAGGTCCCCATAGAATGAAGGAAGAGATGTTGCCGCTCTCTATCATCCGGCGGATGACTGCTCCCTCGCCCACGAGGTGGCGCTGCCCGATGTAGTCATCGAGCGACCGTGGCCTCAACCGTTCAGCAAGTGGTTCGTAACTCATAGTGATGATATGGTGATATCTATTGTCTGTCTTTTTGGGAAAATACTTAACGCCTTAGCGTGGGGACATCATGACATGACGCTCGATGACGCGCACGATTTCCTCCAGCCAGCGGGCGTCAACATCGTCAAATGTTGCCAACTCCCTGCTGTCGATGTCTAGCACGCCGATGACCTCGCCGCCCTCGTCATGCATCGGAACCACAATCTCGCTGCGCGACTCGCTGCTGCAAGCGATGTGGCCTGGGAATTGCTCCACGTCGGGGACGACGATGGTGCGGTCCTGTTGCCAGGCCGTGCCGCACACGCCGCGGCCCTTCTTGATGTTGTAGCATGCCACGGGCCCCTGGAACACGCCCAGCTGCAGCGAGTCGTCCTTGACCATGTAGAACCCCGTCCACCACCAGCCCATTGTCTCGTGAAGGATGGCCACTGCGTTGGCCAGCTGCCCCACAGGGTTGTTCTCGCCCTCAATCAGGCTCTCGACCTGCTTGGCGAGCAGTTGATAAGTTGCATTCTTGTCCATATTGCAAAGTTACACCATTTGGACCAATAAAAAAAGTGGAGACGCAAAATTTTGCGTCTCCACCTTAATTTCGCTATGTGCTAAAAGCTAACTGCTAATAGCTAAAGCCTAATCATTTACTTCACAACCTTGCTGGTGCTGGTGGTACCATCGGTGTAGGTGGTAACCTGGATGGTCATGCCCTCGGGCTGAGCCATCTCCTGACCGGCGATGTTGAAGTAGCGTACGTTAGCAACAGTCTTGCCAGCGTTGAGCTCATTAACAGCGGTGTGGTCAACATCCAAGTAAACGATGTTCGACGAGAAGACACCCTCACCAGTGGTGTAGTGTACCTGGATACCAATGCGGTTGTTGAACAGGGGATTGTCGCCCTCGTTGGTGTAGTAGAAGTATACACGGCCGCTGTAGAAGTCCCAACCGTTGCTCCAGATTTCGTAAGGAATAGCCTCCATGTCTTCGTCGAGGTCGCTATAATAAGTATTAGCGTCGAAGACGAAGAGCTCATCGTTATCAGTGTAGATGCTGTAGCTCAAGTATTCCTGAACCAGAGGATTGCCCTCGGTGTCAACCGTGGGAAGCTCGAACTGGAAGTAGCTGTAACCCTCTACATCGCCACTGTCATACCAATCAACAGCAACGGGATCGGCGGGAGTAGCAGCTTCCTCAGGAGCCTGGGGCAGATACCAGTAAACGATGTCGCTTGCATTGTCGATACCGTCAACGATGTAGTGTACCTGGATACCAATGCGCTCGTTGAAGAACGGATTGTCGCCCTTGTTGGTGCGGTAGAAGTAAATGTAACCGCTCTCGGGGTGCAGGTCGTAGTTCTGGATGCTGTAGGGAACCTCGGTCATGTTCTCGGTGAGGCCGCTCGAGCCATAGGTTGCAGCATCGAAGGTGAAGATCTCATCATTGTCGGTGTAGATGCTGTAGTAAACGTTGTCCTTAACCAGAGCATTGCCGTCAACATCATGCAGGTCGATGGTGAAGTAGAAGCGGCTGTAACCGCCCTCGCTACCGCAGTCATACCAATCGTCGGCGGTGGGGTTAGCGGGAACAGCGGGAACAGCGATGGGCTTGTACCAGTAAACGATGTCCGAAGAGTTCTTAACGCCGTCAACGATGTAGTGAACCTGGATACCGATGCGCTCGTTGAAGAAGGTCTCATAACCATCAGCATTGGTGCGGTAGAAGTAAACATAACCGCTCTCGGGATGCAGGTCGTAGTTCTGGATGCTGTAGGGAACCTCGGTCATGTCCTCGGTGAGGCCGCTATAGCCATAGGTTGCAGCATCGAAGGTGAAGATCTGGTCATTGTCGGTGTAGATGCTGTAATATACATAGTCAGCATCCAGCGGGTTGCCGTCAACATCCTCCAGATTGATGGTGAAGTAGAAGCGGTTGTTACCATTCTCATTACCCTTGTCATCCCAGTCGTTAGCAGTGGGATTGGCGGGAACAGCGGGCTCAATGTGCAACTCATTCAAGGTGGTGTTCCAGTCGATGCTACCCAGGTTGCTGTCGTCATCGGTCCAGAAACCGGTCAAACCAATTACATAGTAGTAATCATCATCAACATCGGCGCTTGAGCCTACCAGGGTGATGGTCTCACCGTCAACCTGGAATAAAATCTCGTCGTCGATGGGCTCAGCAATCTCAAAGCCCTCGGCGTCGATCATAGCACCAATTGTGCCCATGGTCAGGACTACGCCACCCATGTATTGGTCGCTCCAGTAGATGCACTGGCCAGCGGGAACATGAATCAAGCCTTGCTCGTCAAGTTCACCCTTTACCCAAGTGTTGATTTCATAACCGTACATGATGTCCTTGATGTAAACGGTCTTGCCGTCGGGAGCATAAACTACATCAACCTTACCGCTCTGCTCGCCTACAGAAACGAACGTGAACCACAGAACTGATTCCAGATACAGCGAGTTACCGCCGCGAACGTAGGTTACCAGCTCGCCCTCGGGCTGCTCGGTGATAACGGGCAGAACATTGATGGGGCCCTTGTTGGTGAAGGTGGTGTTCCAGTCGATGTAAGCATAGGCATAGGGCTCACCGCTCGCCATGTCATACACACCCAGACCAGTAGCCTCATACTCACTGAGGTCCTGACCGGTAATCTCGGTAGCGCCCTGGCTGTTGAGCAGCGTCAGCACGTCGCCATCGATGGCGAATACGGCCTCGGTCTCGCGCTCGATGAGGGCAACTTCAAGATCAGCGTTACCATCTTCGTCATAGACAACTTGGCTCTGAGTCCAGCCTAACAGAATCTCAGTTCCATTTTGTACATAAACGGGCTGTCCCATGGGAACGGTCAGCGTAGTGCCATCCTCGCTCAGCTCGCCATATACCCAAGAATCAAAAGCAAGGCTCGAGATGATGTCTTTGATCCACATGGTCTTGCCGTCGTCCGAGATGACAGCCATCACATTACCTGACTGATAGCCGTTGTAGAGGTTGCCATTGCTAACGTAGATGCAGCCACCCGTTGAGCCACGCTGCAGCACTACCAGCGTGCCCTCGGGCTGATCGGTAACAACGCCAGCCATGCGCGGGGTCTCTTGCTTAACCAAGCTGCGGACCTGTTTCTTGGACTTCAACTCGGTCATGTTGCTACTGTGAATCGGCGTAATTGCCGATGCGGCAAACGCCATGGTTAATGCCGCCAATAGTAATGATAATTTTTTCATAAATGAGAAAATTTGGTTAATAAAAGTTATTAAATAATTGTGGTTAAATAAGTTAAATCGTCATCAAATGTAAAGTTTATGCATTTTGTGTATGGCTCTTCAACCATTTCGCTGCAAATGTAAGAAAAATATCTATTTTTTACAAAAAATAATAGCAAAAAATAAAATCCACTTAAATAAATAGTCGTTTTGCCATGCAATCGTGAAAATTCACTATCTTTGCCCCTGATATGAAAAAAGACACCATTCAACTCATTATTATTTTATTGCTGCTGCTTGCTGTCGTGGTGGCCATTGTCATGTATATGCCTCACGACATTGTAACTATTTATAATTGGTACAAGGAGCACCTGACCTATGGCACCATCCTGCTGCTCATGGCCATCGAGAGTTCGTTCATCCCGTTTCCCAGCGAGGTCGTTATACCCCCGGCAGCCTATTTTGCCGCGCGCAACGGCGACATGAACATCATCATGATAGTCGTCATTGCCACACTGGGCGCCCTCATCGGCGCAGTCATCAACTACGTCCTCTCGCTGCTCATCGGGCGACCAGTGGTCTATGCCTTTGCCAACAGCCGCATCGGCCACATGTGCCTCATCGATGCCCCGAAGGTGCAGAAGGCCGAGGCCTACTTTGACCGTCATGGTGCCATCTCCACCTTCCTGGGCCGCCTTATCCCCGCCATCCGCCAGCTCATCTCCATCCCTGCCGGACTGTCGCGCATGAACTTCGGCACCTTTGTATTGTTCACTTCGCTGGGTGCCGGCATCTGGAACATCGTGCTCGCCACGCTAGGCTACTGGCTCAGCCAGCACTTCCCCGAGCAGGAGTTGCTCGCCCAGCTCGAGCACTACAACCGCTACCTCTCGTGGGCAGGCTATGCACTGGCCATCTTCATCGTCCTCTTCCTCGCCTACCAGGCCATCCGCAAGCGCCCAACCAACTCCTAACTTCTCACTCCTAACTTCTCATTGCTATGAAAGTATCCCCCTCATTGCTGTCAGCCGACTTTGGCAACCTCGCCCGCGACATCGACATGATCAACCGCAGCGATGCCGACCTGTTGCACCTCGACGTGATGGACGGCGTGTTCGTCCCCAACATTTCCTTCGGTTTCCCCGTCATCAAGCACGTGCAGAGCCTGTGCAACAAGCCTCTTGACGCCCACCTGATGATTGTCGAGCCCCAGAAGTTCATCTCCCAGGTGCGTGACTGTGGCGCACACATCATGACCGTGCATCAAGAAGCCTGCATCCACTTGAATAGGGTCGTGCAGCAGATTCACGACGCCGGCATGCAGGCAGGCGTAGCCCTCAACCCCGCCACTCCCGTGATGATGCTGCGCGACATCATCTGCGACGTGGACCTCGTGCTGCTCATGTCGGTTAACCCCGGCTTCGGCGGCCAAAAGTTCATCGTCCAGACGCTCAACAAGGTGCGCGAGCTGCGCCAGCTCATCGCCCTCAACGGCTCCAATGCCGTCATCGAGATTGACGGCGGCGTCAATGACGTTACCGGAGCCCAACTCGCTGAGGCGGGTGCTGATATTCTTGTCGCCGGCAGCTACGTTTTTGGTGCCCAGGACCCCATCAAAACCATAGCAGGCCTCAAGGCCCTGTAATCATTGGATTAAGCACCAGTGAAAACCCTTGAAAACATGGTGTATAGGAAAAAAACGTGAAAAAATTTTGTCGGGTGAAATATTTGCCGTAATTTTGCACCCGCTTTCGGAGAGAAAACCGTTAGCTTGACTGGAAAGGTGCCGGAGTGGTCGATCGGGGCGGTCTCGAAAACCGTTGTACGCTTTGCGTACCGTGGGTTCGAATCCCTCCCTTTCCGCAAAATGAAAAAGAAGTCCCTTGTGGGCTTCTTTTTTCATTTTACGTGTCAGGCGCTGCAGATTCGAACACACAGGGTTCGCCATCGACCTTCAGGTCGCTTTCGAAGCGCAGCGGAGAAAGACTCCCACCCTTTCCAGTATGCTATAGGGACGAAAAATCACTAAATCATAATAACAAGCGGTTGATTCTCCTTAAAGGTAAATCAACCGCATATGCCTTGAAGAGACTGGCGTTAAGCTAATTTTGCGTCACACGCACAGCGCGGACGGTTAATCCGAGGCTGCGATCGTTGCAGCCCCTGCCCGAGTTATCCGAATTGAAGTACAGACAGTAGGCGACTTCGGAGAGTTCCAGATTGAGCGAACGCGACCAATTGATGCCGTCGCTGTCCTCGCCCACTCCGAGGAGCATCTCGCGCCAGCGGTAGCCGGCAGCGGGCAAAAAGATGCTGTTCCCGTTAGGGCCTGTCACTAAACAGCCATTCACGCCGTTCAGCGTTGTCCAAGTCCATGTGCAATGCTCTCGCAACTCGTCTTGCTGAGCCAAGGTCGGCATGCGCCACGAAGGTCCCCAGTGCACATAGGCAACATCATCTTCAGGTTCCAGCTCGCTTTTGAAATCAGCAAAGCCATTGACACCGTAACTATACTTAGTTATACCGTCCATACCCCCGATGCACCACTTGTAGGTCGTCCAGTCATAATAATCCTTGGAAAAGGTCTCGCCCCAGGCGAAGTAGTCACCATACTCCTCGGGGCAGTTGGCTCCCACGTTGCATGTTGCCCACAACGTTCCGCTGGGCAGTCCCAGATCCACCCAATCTTTGGTGCTGACGGCTGGTTGCCCTTTCAAAATGATGTCGATGATGACATTGATGTCGGCGATATTGACCTCACCATCGCTGTTCACATCAGCTCGAGAGCGAACATAATCACTAACGTCACTGCCCAGAATGATGTCGATGACGGCATTGATATCAGCAATGTTGACCTCGCGATCGCCGTTGACATCACCACGAATGGGGAAAGATTTCACTTTAATCACATGGGTGTTGCCACAGGCCTTGCACGAACCGTCTTCATTGGTGACCATAAAGCGCATATAATAGGTTCCTGCTTCCATGAAGGTACAATCCACCTCATCTTGGTCGAACCGCTTGATGACGTTCTCAAATTCAGCATCGGTGGCCATTTCCCATAGACGATAAACGACAGCGTCGGTAGGATAACCTGAGAACACAATATGGCATGGCGCCCAGCCGCCCAAGTCATCACTATAATCATACACACTATAATCCTGTTCGGCAGTTGAGCGGCAATCCACAGCCTGTGTTTGGTAATACTCGCTCTCAATGGCATTCTCAAGCCCCCACGCTTGAAGGAAACGGTCCCCGGTCAACATAAAATCAGTGTCACACAACGGCGGCACAATCTCAACGTCCTGGTCCAATGCGGCAAAGGTCTCAACCATCCATTGTTCCCACCAGTTAGCATCATCATCGTTCCAAATCAGTGTGTTGTAAGACAGTTTTATTTCCCTATCCAGCACTTGGCGGCGGCCATCGGTCGTGTAGTAGGGGATGGCGTCAGCGTGACCGTCAACATTGAATGAGAGCAGGTCGCACGAGGTTTGGGGGTTAAAATACATGTCGTTCAGTTCCAGATAATAGTCGGCATAGTTGACCACCCAACAACAATAGCGCTCGTTGCCATCCACGATGATATAGCCAGAGTTGGACAAAACCTGACTGAGTGAGGTGACTGAGCTATCACAGCTAATGCCAGTAATCTCCTCAGCATAGTCGGCTCCTCGTGAATCATAACTATACCATACAGCCCGCTCACCCGATGCCGAGTGATAGGTCATCCCGACCCCATTGGTGTTATAAATGGTACGCCCCTACGCCGGTAAACGTCACTTGGCCATTTACCGTCAACAACGAAATAATAGCCACAAAAATTGAAAAGATTCCGTTCTTCACGATTATATGTTTTATTCAGTTAATACATTTACATTTTGCAAATATAGGTTAAACAAGAACACCGTACAAGAAAAACAAGAGTTATTTGAACCAATGATGCATTTTTCACCAAAAAGTGTCCAAAATTTTTACGTTTTCTCTGCCAATATCTGTCGTTAAACACGCAATCAATCTGCTTTTTCGGAGATTTTGACAATATTGTTGTATAATATTTAGTTAGCAACTATTTTTCCGTTACATTTGCAGCATTATGAATACATTGAGTTATAAGGGCTATTTAGGCTCAGTCGCTTTTAGCGAACAGGATGGTGTTTTCTACGGCAAGGTTGAGGGCATCAACGGTTTGGTGAACTTTGAGGGCGAGAGCGTGAAGGAACTGACCGAGGCATTTCATGAGGCCGTGGACGATTACCTCGCTTATTGCGCCGATGAGGGCATCGAACCGGATAAAAGTTATTCGGGTGCCTTGAATGTAAGGCTTACTCCAGCCATCCACCGCAGAATTGCCATGCTTGCCAAACAGGCTGGCCTCACCATCAATGCCTTTATCCGCAAGACGCTTGAAGAAAAGGCAGAATCAGAAATGGTCGTATAACAATCGAACGCGAAATAAAGATTAATTAACTGTCTATAAGGCGCATATAAGCTATTATTTCGGGACGCTATCGGGGCGAAAAATCACAAAAACATTATAGAAAAAGCGGTTGATTCTCCTTTGTGAGAGGAAAATCAACCGCGTATAACTGGATAATGCAGGGTTTATCTATGGGCAGAGCTTGAATGACCACATACACAAGGAGGATGTAAACAATAACACTTTTGTTTTACAAAATGAGTGCAAGAACACTGCGTGCATGAACCGTAGCCAGTATTCGTATTTGGTGTGCTATTTGGCACACTCTTTGGCTTTTCCATCGGCTTTTCATTAGGGGTATAGGTGCTTACTGGCGGAACATACAATCCGTATCTTGGTACTGGACTCTCTGGCTGTGGTTTCGTCAAATCGATTGTGCATGAAGATAGGAGTGTGCAGATCAAAACTATTAAAGCCGATATGATTTTAAGATATTTCATGATAATTGTATTTTGTGTCCTGATGAATCGAAATATTAGGACGAATTAAACATCATCTTTTATATTTCTTAGATATAAAATTGAGCAAAAGGTAAAATCGCATTTTGCATACAATAGACCGACAAGTAGATATAATCGACAAATTAGATACTAACACATACAAAAAGCTAATTACAAATACTGTCTCTTAGATTTCGGTGATTTATTACACACCTTCTGGATTGTAAATGTTTTTTGTAAAATTTGTGCTGGCCTGGGCATAGAACCCGACAAACGTAGATAGACACTCATTCACGCTGGCTTATCCCCAAAAATGGGGATGAAAATAGGGTGGAAATGCAAAAAAAGGGGATTGTGGCTATGGTGGGATGGTAGTATTTTTGCACCATGGAATAAAACACAAAAATGCAATGGCAGACAAACACAATAACGATAATAACTCCTTGACAGCTAGGCTGCTGGATAATGAGCCTGTGGGCATGACGGTGCAGGTGGTGCGCGTCATGGGCGATGGCGCCTTCCGCCAGCGTCTGCTCGAGATGGGTTTTGTGCGTGGCGCTAAGGTCACCGTCCTCAAGAACGCCCCGCTGCAAGACCCTGTGGAGTATATGATTATGGGTTCGCACATCTCGCTGCGCCACAGTGAGGCGGCGCAGGTCGAGGTCACCGACAAGGATGCGGAATTCTGCGACATGGAGGATGCCTTCAACGGCATTATCGAGACCGAAGTCGCCGGCGTGGACCCGATGGCCGATAACGTGCTGCGTGTTGTGCTCGTGGGCAACCCGAACTGCGGAAAGACGTCCCTGTTCAACAATGTGACGGGAGCCAAAGAGAAGGTAGGCAACTACGGCGGTGTCACGGTTGACAGCAAGGAAGGCTGGTTCAGCATCGGTGGCCGCAAGGTGCAGTTGGTGGACCTGCCGGGCACCTACTCGTTGACCGAATACACACCCGAGGAGATGTATGTGCGCACCTATATCCGCGACAACCACCCTGATGCCATCCTCAACATCGTGGATGCGGGCAATCTGGAGCGCAACCTCTACCTGACGACGCAGATTATGGACATGAACATCCCCATGGTCATCGCCTTGAACATGTGGGACGAGCTGGAGAAGAGCGGCGACCGTCTCGACATCGAGATGATGAGCCGTCTGCTGGGTGCCCGCATGGTGCCGCTCACCGCCTATAACGGCCATGGTGTGAAAGAGGTGCTGCAGGCCACGATGGAGGCCATTGACGAGAGCGAACAGGACACCCTGCACCACAACGTGAACTATGGCACCCTCATCGAGGACTCTCTCAAGCAACTGGGCGAAATGTGTCCCGAACTTGACCGCTACACCGTGCTCAAGATTATCGAGAACGACCAGCACGCCATCCAACTGCTTGACGGTAAGGAGAATGCCGAGCAGGTAAAAGCCGCTGCAACCGAAATGCGTGGGCGCATCGAGCGCGATTTTAACGACGACATCACGAGCATCATCACCGACCTGAAATACGGCTTTGTGCGCGGCGCACTTGCCGAGGCCCTAACGCCCAATCCCGAGCGTGCCACGGGCGACACCAAACCTGGCTATTCGATGGACCGCCTGCTGACCAACCGCTGGTTGGCGTTACCCATCCTGCTGGTGCTGATGTGGCTGATGTTTGAAGCCACGTTCACCCTGGGAGCATACCCCCAGGAATGGATTGAAACCGGTGTCGGCTGGCTGGGAGAGTGGATAGGCAAGGCTATGCCCGACGGCATCCTCAAGGATTTGATTGTTGACGGCATCATTGGCGGTGTGGGCGGCGTGCTCGTCTTCCTGCCGCAGATTCTGATACTTTTCTTCTGCATCTCGCTGCTCGAGGACAGCGGTTATATGGCGCGTGCCGCCTTCATCGTGGACCGCATCATGCACCGCGTGGGCTTGCACGGCAAGTCGTTCATCCCTTACCTCATCGGCTTTGGCTGTGGCGTTCCCGCCATCATGGCGACCCGCACCCTGGAGAACCGTCGCGACCGCATCGTCACCATCCTCACCATCCCGTTCATGTCGTGCTCGGCACGTCTCCCGGCCTATCTGCTGCTGGTGGCCGCCTTTTTCACAGCCAAGCAGGCCCTTATCCTGATGAGCATTTACCTCATCGGCATCCTGGTAGCAGCGATAACCGCCATCATCTTGAGCAAAACCATCCTCAAGCACGACAAGACCCAATTCGTTATGGAACTGCCGCCTTACCGCAAACCCACTGCCCGCAATGCCACTATCCACATGTGGAGCAAGGGTAAGCAGTACTTGCAGAAGATGGGTACCATCATCCTCGCTGCATCAATTATCGTGTGGGCACTGGGCTATTTCCCCCGTCATGAGGGACAGACACCTCAGGAACAGATCGAGAATTCCTACATGGGACGCATGGGCAAGGCCATCGAGCCGCTGGTGGAGCCGCTGGGCTTCAACTGGCAGATGGGTGTGAGTGTGCTCACTGGTGCCGCCGCCAAGGAGATTGTCGTCTCGACCATGGGCGTGCTCTATACGGGTGAGGCCGATGCCGACGAGGAGAGCGCGTCGCTCAAAGAGAAACTGCAGACGGCTACCAAACCCGACGGCAGTCATGTGTTCAACCCGATCGTCGCTTACTCATTCATGCTGTTTATCCTGCTCTATTTCCCCTGCATTGCGGCACTGGCTGCCATCAGGCGAGAGGCAGGCTGGAAATGGGTGGCATTTGAAGTGGTTTACACTACCGCTGTGGCATGGCTCGTGTCATTTGCCTTCTATCAGATAGCAATCAGATTGTAGGGCCTCGCCTTGGCGTGGCCGTCAGATGAAAGCATTGGATTCTTATGGATAAATCAACAATTATACAGACCATCGTGGTGCTTGGCATTGTCGCCATTGCACTGGTTTATGTCTTGCGACGTGTCATCAAGGTCACACGCAACCACGGCGATTGCGGCTGTGGCTGCGGCAAGGATTGTAAGCACAAATCTGTAAAGAAGTTCTAGCCGAAGAGATAGCGGAAGGCGTCCTCGACGCGGGAAACCTCGACGACCTTGATGGTCCACGCGTCGCGCTTGACGCCCTTCAGGTTATTCTTGGGGATGATGATGGTCTCGAAACCTAGTTTTTGGGCCTCGGTGACGCGTTGTTCACAGCGGGTCACTTGACGGATTTCGCCCGAAAGTCCCACTTCGCCTGCAAAGCACACATTGGCATTGATGGCCATATCGACGTTAGACGACAGGATGGCGCTGATAACTGCCAAATCCAGGGCGGGGTCGTTGACCTTGATGCCGCCCACAATGTTGAGGAAAACGTCTTTTTGCGCCAACTTGAAGCCCAATCTTTTTTCCAGCACGGCAAGCAGCATATTCATGCGACGTTGCTCAAATCCCGTGACCGACCGCTGGGCGGTGCCATAGGCCGCTGTGCTCACCAGTGCCTGCACCTCAATCAGGAAGGGACGCATGCCGTCGATGGTCACGCCGATGGCGGTGCCTGACAAGTCGCCGTCACGGTCACTCAATAGCAGCTCGCTGGGATTGGTCACCTCACGCAGGCCGTCCTCTTTCATCTCATAGATGCCGATTTCGTTGGTGTTGCCAAAGCGGTTTTTGATGGGCCTGAGAATCCTGTACAGGTAGTTGCGGTCGCCCTCGAACTGGATGACGGCATCCACGATATGTTCCAGCACCTTGGGGCCGGCAATGCTGCCTTCTTTATTGATGTGGCCGATGAGGATGACCGGCGTATAGGTCTCCTTGGCATAGCGCTGGAATGCCGCGGCACACTCGCGCACCTGCGTCACGCTGCCAGGAGCGCTTTCCAGCTGTTCGCTGGCGATGGTCTGGATGGAGTCAACGATAATCAGTCCAGGCTGGAAACTGCGGATGCTGTTGAAGATGTTGTCCAGCGAGGTCTCGCACAGCAGGTAACACTCGCAGTCCATTCGTCCACCGGCGATGCGGTCGGCACGCATGCGCAGCTGCTGCGGGCTTTCCTCGCCCGAAACATAGAGAACGCGGCGCGAACGGATGCGCAGCACGTTCTGTAGCACCAGCGTCGATTTGCCGATACCCGGCTCGCCACCAAGCAGCACGATGCTACCGGGCACGAGTCCGCCACCCAACACACGGTTCAGCTCTCCGCTGGGCAGGTTGATGCGTGGCTGGTCTTCGGCGCGGATTTCCGAAATCTTGACAGGCTCGACAGCCTTGTAGCCGCTGTCGCCTGCGGGACTGTAGCGCATCGCCGATGTCTTGGGCGCCTTGGGTTCCTCGATATAGGTGTTCCACTCGCCGCAAGCGGGGCACTTGCCGAGCCACTTGGGTGACTCGTTGCCGCAATTCTTGCAGAAGTAGGTGGTCTTTGTCTGTTGCTTGGCCATGACGGGGATAACGGATGATACGGATTAAACGGAGATAATGGAATTAACGGCGGAAGAATTCGCTGATGGTGATGGCTGCTGCGACGCCCACGTTGAGCGACTCGCTGCCGGCAGTCTTGGCCTTGGGGATGAGCAGGCGGTGGTTGGCATGCTTGCCCACCTTGGCGCTGATGCCCTGGCCCTCGTTGCCGAATACCACAAAGCCCGTCTTGCCCAACTCGCTGTGGTAGATGTCCTTGCCGTCGAGGAAAGTGCCATATACAGGCAGGTCAGGATATTCCTCAAACAAGGCTTCCAAATCCACGTAATGGACCTTGACGCGGGCGATGGCACCCATCGTTGCCTGCACCACCTTGTGGTTATAGACATCGACTGTCGTGCGGCTGGCAAAGATGTCACGGATGCCGAACCAGTCCGCCAGACGGATGATGGTGCCCAGATTGCCGGGGTCCTGCAGGTTGTCGAGGACAATGTTCAGACTCTTGGCGACCCGTTCCTTGTCGATGACATCCTCGGGCTTCTCATAGACGGCAATGACATCGCTGGGCGTGTCAAACTGTGAGATGCGCGCCATCTGTTGGCCGTTGGCAAACACAATCTTGTCATAGTGCTCGGCGGTGCCGCACTGCTCATACCATGAGCGCTTGGCGATGAGCCAGCGGCAGTTGAAGTGCTGCCACGTGTCGCGCACGCACTTGGTGCCCTCGGCGACAAACAGACCCTCATCGTCACGGTATTTCTTGGCTCCCAGGCTCTTGACCACCTTGAGGATGCCGTTGTTCATGTCCATCATATGGCTTCATGTTCTCTTTTGGCCACGAGTTGATTGAATCGCAGCAGGGTTGTACAAAATTCCTCACTCAGCAGCGCAATGACAGGCTGAGTAATATCATTGGGCACATCATCGACTGCCGAAGAAATGGAACCCGCAATGGCGGCAATTGTATCGGCATCGCCCGCCAGTGCCACCGAAAGGCGTACCACGTCCTCATAGTCCTTGCCCTCCATAAAGCAAGTGATAGCTTCGGGGACCGTGCGCTGGCAGGTCTCATCGAAGGTGAACGTCGGCCTGATTTCGTCAAGTGTGCGTGACAGGTTGTAGCCGAAGGTCTGCGTCACATAGTCGCGGATTTCCTGTTTGTTCTTGCCTTGTCGAGCCAGGAAGATGGCAGCTGCAGTGGCCTGAGCACCCTTGATGCCCTCGGGATGGTTGTGGGTGACTTCGGCCGAAATACGTGCCAGTTCGAGGGTTTCCTCAAGAGTCTTGGCGTAATATCCCACAGGACTCACGCGCATTGCAGACCCATTGCCAAACGAGTTGTAAGGTTCGGGGTTTGGACTGTGTATCCATTGGGCAAAACGGCCGCCATACCCTCTGCCGGGATATTTTCTGCACAGGTCAAGCATGATTCTAACCAGTTGTTCATGGGTGTGTTGCTCGTCCTCCAGCAGCCAGATGGCGTTGGCCATGGTGAGCACCGTATCGTCGGTATAAGTGCTCTTGGGCGTGAACAGTTCAAAGTCGTATTCACGTGTTGGGTTAAACTCGTAAGCTGAGCCGATGACGTCGCCGGCAATAGCTCCAATGATTCCTTTCATAATTGATGATGTGTATTGAGATGACAAATTTAGTGGTTTTTTGACAAACGGCATGCTTGGGCGCGATTATTTTTTGTCACGAAGCCCAAGGTATCAGATATTGAGCACCCCTGTGCGGTGTGGAAGCAAGTTCGGGCGAGGGTAGGGCAGCAGGACGGCGCATTCTCGACAGCGTGGTCACATCACGCCAGCCCTGGGTGCAGTTGCGCACGGTAATGACCGCCAGACCGGCAAATCGGCCGGCAAGGTCGAGTAAAGCCCTTTTCACCGATTCGAGACTGCTGAAATTCATGCCGTTAACACTGGCGAGACGCTGTCCTGCACATTCTAGCGTGGCGCAGATTTGGTCACCGGGATTCACGATGTTGCTGATGTACTTGTTCATAGTCATTCCTCCTTTATTTAGTTTTTACACTGCAAAGGTAGAATGACCAAGTGCCACTATTTGGCACTGTAATCCCAAAATAAACTAAAAATAGCGCCTTCCTCTTGACTATCCCTAGAATTGAGGTGCTGTGCTGTCCCGTAGTCGTCGGCAATGCCGACGAAAAAAGAGGGATACGCATCGCGTTCCCTCTTTATATCATGCTGTTTCCTCAACCGCTTAAATCAGCGAAAGCACAATCTGCTTGACGTCATTGCCAAGTTTTTCAGCCTCTTGCATGGTATGCGCCTCACTGTAGATGCGGATGATGGGCTCGGTGTTGCTCTTGCGCAGGTGTGCCCAGCCGTCGGCAAAGTCAATCTTCACGCCGTCGATAGTGGTCATCTGCTCGCCCTGATAGTGCTTCTCGACAGCCTTGAGAATTGCGTCAACATCCATCTCGGGCTTGAGTTCCAGCTTGGTCTTGGCGATGCTGTACTGAGGATAGGTCTGCTTCAGCTGGCTCACGGTCTTGCCGCTCTTGGCAAGCAGCGACAGGAACAGGGCAACGCCAACGAGGGCATCACGGCCATAGTGGCTGGCGGGATAGATGACGCCGCCATTGCCCTCACCGCCGATGACGGCACCCGTGCGGCGCATCTCGGTGGTGACATTGACCTCGCCCACAGCGGCAGCGGTGTAAGAGCAGCCGTGGTTCACAGTCACGTCACGCAGAGCACGCGACGACGACAGGTTGCTCACTGTTGAGCCGGGGGTGTGTGACAGCACGTAATCGGCAACTGCCACAAGGGTGTATTCCTCGACAAAGAACTCGCCGTTTTCCATAACGATGGCCAGGCGGTCCACATCAGGGTCTACGACAAAACCAACGTCGGCCTTGCCTTGGCGCATAAAGTCGCTGATGGCGGTCAAGTTCTCGGGAATCGGCTCCGGAGTATGTCCGAAATGGCCCGTTGGCTCACAGAAGAGTTTCTCCACTTTTTTCACTCCCAGGGCTTCGAGCAGTTGGGGTATGGCAACGCCGCCTACCGAGTTAACGGCATCTACGGCAACGGTAAAGTCGGCCTTGCGGATAGCGTCCACATCGACAAGTTCCAACGAAAGTACGTGGTCGATGTGACGGCGCAGCCAGGTGTAATTTTTCTGTTCGCGGCCCAGGTGGTCCACGTCGGCATAGTCAAAGTCCTCGTCCTCGGCAAGTCGCAATACCTCCTTGCCCTCGGCATCAGTGAGGAATTCGCCATTGTGATTGAGCAGCTTGAGCGCATTCCACTGTTTGGGGTTGTGCGATGCGGTGATGATGATGCCGCCGCAAGCGTGTTCACCCACCACGGCAAGTTCGGTGGTCGGAGTGGTGGCGAGGCCGATGTTGACCACTTCAAAGCCCATGCCGGTCAAGGTTCCCACGACGGTGTTGAGCACCATGCGGCCTGACAGGCGGGCGTCACGTCCCACGACAATGACATTGCTCTTGACGGGCGAATTGCGGCGCATAAAAGTGGCATAGGCCGAAGTGAATTTCACGATGTCAAGCGGTGTGAGTCCATCACCGGCAGGGCCGCCGATGGTACCGCGTATTCCGGATATTGATTTAATCAGTGACATAATTATATTAGCTTTTAGCTGTTAGCAATTAGCTTTTGGCAATTGTCGGGTATCCGCGAAGATTAATTGCTGACAGCTTGTTTAAATTTGGCTGTGGTAATAACGAACGTGGAAGAAGAACGGGGTCACATAGGACAATTCGCTTGTGAAGCCGTACTGTGACTTGATGATGAGGTTCACTTCACATTCCACGCCCAGGAACAACAACGGATACTGCAGGCCATAACCCCATTGAGATGATGAGGGCAGGGTGTAGTCCAAGTAATTGAAAGAGCATGAGGAGGCGTCCATCGTATTCTCGTTACCGCTGGTGATTGTCCAAGTGCCGTCGGCATACCATGTGGCGAGGTTGTAGCGTGAGTAACGGAAGTAAATGGGTTCGCTTGTCTTGGCGCGGTCATTGATGCGGTCGCCAGGTTTCAGCACCTGCATATACACGTTGCCGTCGGGGTCGATGCGATAAAACGGTGCGTTCTCGCCGACCTCAAAGACGGTGTCCTCGGGGACGGACATCACCAGGCGGTGATTGGCGAGATAAGCGTTCACGGCGTTGCGTTCCTCGTTCAGCTTGTCGGCATAGCTCTCGTTGTCATCACATGCGGTGAGTGCCATCAGCACGGTCATAGCGAGCAAGAGCACGCGGTTGTCATAAAAAAATCTTTTCATTCTTATCGTTATTTGGTTTTGTTTCTAGTTAATCAACTCTCTTCGGCGGTGTTAGCGGCTTTTAAATCGGCCAGCACCTGGTGGAAGACTGCAATTGCTTCTTCCAGCGTACCGGTGAAGTCGCCTCCGGCAGCATTCAGGTGACCACCACCGCCAAAATAGCGTGCACAGATGTCACTTACCGAGAAATCGCCCTGGGAACGGCACGAAATCTTGATGCGGTCGGCATCTTCACGCATGAAAACGCTCCAATAAACTTCGGGGATGGCGAGCGGCTTGTTGACCAGGGTCTCGGTATCGCCGCGGTTGTAGTGATAGCGTTCCAACTCTTCCTTGTCTAGCACGATGAGTGCGGCTCCATATTCGGGGAAGAGCTGCATCTTCTCGTTGATGGCATAACCCTGCAGGCGCAGGCTGTCGGCGCTGAAGGTGTTCATCGCCTTGTTGTAAAGACCGATGCGGTCAAAGCGGCGGCGCATCACCGAAGCCAGAATTTCGTAGAACTCCGGATTGTCGCAGCTGTAGGCAAAGCCGCCCGTGTCGGTCAGCAGGCCCACATACAGGCAGCTGGCGGCATGGCGGTCCATGAACCGCAGCAGTCCCATCTGCATCAGCACGCGGAAGACCAGCTCACAGGTCGATGACGCCTCGGGAAACGAAATCTTGACATCGAAGACATCATCAGGGTCCAGATGATGGTCGATGAGCACCCGCTTGACCTTGAGCGGTTCGATGAGTTCGGCCAGGCGGTCAATGCGCTTGAATGAGTTGTAATCGAGGCAAAAGATGAGCTGGGCATCATTCAGGACGTTGCGTGCCCGCAATTCATTCTTGGTGTAAACCACCAGTTCACGCACACCTGGGACGAACTCCAGCGACTTGGGGGCCATGTCGGGTGTGACCACGACAGCCGACTTGCCCAAGCGCCTGAGCACATGGCACAAAGCCAACGATGAACCCAGGGCATCACCGTCGGGCGACTTGTGGCAAGTGATGACGATGCGGCTCACGCCATTAACCAGCGCCCGCAACCGTTCTATCGTGTTCTCGTCTATAATAGGACTGATCATCGTCAATTTCTTTACGCATGAATTTGCAAAGATACTGCTTTTTTCAATATCTGCCCTCGATAACCCGATGAAAATGGCATCTGTTCATCACCATTAACGCTTTTTTCATTATTTTATAAGGAATATTGAAAAATGTCGGCCATAGTTCAAGAAATAGTCGTACCTTTGCAGATTGGAATTGTAATAATTAGGTTTTAGGCATCAGGCTTTAGGTTTTAGGCGATACCTATCATACTTAAAACTTAAAACTCAAAACTTAAAACTCAGAGAATTTTTAGGTTACTATATAATTTTCAAAATTTATGGCAGAAACAAAGAAATTGTTCGACCAATTCGCGCCTGTCACTCCCGAGGAGTGGCGTGCCAAGGCCGAAGTTGACCTCAAGGGGGCCGACTTTGAGAAAAAAATGGTTTGGCGGACAAACGAGGGTTTCAGTGCCCAGCCGCTGTATCGCAGCGTGGACATTGCTGACCTGAAGCAGACCAAATCACTCCCCGGTGAGTTCCCCTATGTCCGCGGTACTCGCCACAACAACGACTGGAAGGTGCGCCAGAACATCGACGTTGACGATGTGCAGGCCGCCAATGCCAAGGCGCTTGAGGTGCTCGACAAGGGCATCAACTCCATCGGTTTCCACCTCCACAACGGTGACGTGGACCTGAAGGCGCTCTTGAAAGGCATCGTCCTTCCCGCTTGTGAAATCAACCTGCAGTGCTGCCCCAAGTGCGCGCTGAAGTATGCCAAGGAACTCGTTGAACTCTGCAAGGAGGCTGGCTGTGTTGACACCTTCGTGGGCAGCATCGCCTTCAACCCGTTCAAGCGCACGTTCAAGCACGGTGAGCCGTTCCCCGGCGACATCGTTGCCATGGCTACCGAGTTGATGAACACCGTTAAGCCCGTCGCCCACCTGCGCGTGCTCAGCGTTGACTCGCTGGCACTGAACAACGCTGGTGCCTACATCTACCAGGAGCTGGGTTATGCTCTGGCTTGGGGCGCCGAGTGGATGGCTATGCTGACCGAGGCTGGCTTCACCGCCGACGAGGTGGCTAACCGCATCAAGTTCAACATGGGCGTTTCGACGGTTTACTTCATGGAGATTGCCAAGTTCCGCGCTGCACGCGAGCTGTGGGCTCTCATCGTGAAGCAGTTCAATCCCGCCAACGACTACTCGTGCATGATGAATGTCAATGCCGAGACCAGCCGTTTCAACCAGACGATTTACGACAGCTATGTGAACCTGCTGCGCAGTCAGACCGAGGCCATGAGTGCTGCACTCGCCTGTGTTGACTCGATTGTTGTGACTCCGTTTGATGCTCCCTATCAGAAGAGTGACGACTTCAGCGAGCGCATTGCCCGCAACCAGCAGATTCTGCTCAAGGAAGAGAGCCACCTCGACAAGGTCGTTGACCCCGCTGGCGGTTCCTACTATGTGGAGATGCTGACCAAGAACCTCGCCGAGCAGGGCTGGAAGCTCTTCCTCGATGTCGAGGACAAGGGTGGTTTCAAGGCTGCGCTGGAGAGCGGCGACATCATCAATGCCGTCAACGCTACCGCCAAGGAGCGCTTTGACAAGGTCGCCAAGCGTCGTGAGCAGCTGCTGGGTACCAACCAGTTCCCCAACTTCACCGAGAAGTGTGCCGACAAGGCCGACGCTCGTGAGGCTTGCTGCTGCCACTGCGGCTGCAACCACGAGGAGGCTGAGGGTGCCGTGAAGCTCAACACCAAGCGTTTGGCCGAGCAGTTCGAGGAGGTACGCCTCCAGACCGAGCACGCCGCCAACACCCCCAAGGTGTTCATGCTCACCATCGGCAACCTGGCCATGCGCCTTGCCCGTGCCCAGTTCAGCGACAACTTCTTTGCCTGCGCTGGTTATGAGCTCATCGACAACAACGGTTTCAAGACCGTCAAGGAGGGTATGGATGCCGCTATGGAGAAGAAGGCCGACGTTGTCGTGCTCTGCTCCAGCGACGACGAGTATGCTGCCCTCATCCCCGATGCCGTCAAGGAACTCAACGGCCGTGCCGAGCTCGTGCTCGCAGGTCCCGAGACCGACGAATTCAAGGCCATGGGCATCACCAACTTCATCAATGTGCGCACCAACGTGCTTGCTACGTTAAAAGCCTTCAATGCTAAACTGTTAAAATGACGAGACGACTATGAGACCGAATTTTAAGAATATAGATATTGCCAATGATGCTTTTAATGTAAAGCACAATCCCCTGCCCGAGGGCGAAGTGTGGAAGAATGCCGAACTCATCGACATCAAGCCCATTTACACTCATGAGGACATCGAGGGTCTGGAGCACCTGGAGTTCGTTGCCGGTATTCCTCCCTTCCTGGGTGGCCCCTATTCGTTGATGTACCCGTTCCGTCCGTGGACAGTCCGTCAGTACGCAGGTTTCTCGACCGCTGCCGAGTCCAACGCCTTCTATCGCCGCAACCTGGCCTCGGGTCAGAAGGGTCTGTCCGTAGCATTTGACCTTCCCACCCACCGTGGCTACAACGCCGATAACCAGCGTGTGGTCGGTGACGTCGGCAAGGCTGGCGTATCCATCTGCTCGGTAGAGGACATGAAGGTGCTCTTCGACGGTATCCCCTTGAACGAGATGTCAGTTTCCATGACCATGAACGGTGCCGTGCTGCCCATCATGGCATTCTACATCGTGTCAGGTCTGGAGCAGGGTGCCAAGCTCGAACAGATGGCAGGTACCATCCAGAACGATATCTTGAAGGAGTTCATGGTGCGCAACACCTATATCTATCCTCCCAAGTTCTCGATGGAGATTATCGCCAGCATCTTTGAGTACACCTCAAAGTATATGCCCAAGTTCAACTCCATCTCCATCTCGGGTTACCACATGCAGGAGGCCGGCGCTACCGCAGACATCGAGCTGGCTTATACCCTGGCCGATGGTATGGACTACATCCGCACCGGTATCAATGCAGGCTTGTCAGTTGACGCCTTCGCTCCGCGTCTGTCGTTCTTCTGGGGTATCTCGATGAACTTCTTCACCGAGATTGCCAAGATGCGCGCAGGCCGTCTGTTGTGGGCCAAGATTGTGAAGAGCTTCGGTTCCGAGAATCCCAAGTCGATGTCGCTGCGCACCCATAGCCAGACCTCTGGCTGGTCGCTGACCGCTCAGGATCCCTTCAACAACGTGGGCCGCACCTGTATCGAGGCTATGGCTGCCGCTCTGGGTCACACCCAGTCGCTGCACACCAACGCCCTCGACGAGGCCATCGCACTGCCCACCGACTTCTCGGCACGTATCGCCCGTAACACCCAAATCTACATTCAGCAGGAGACCTATATCACCAAGGCTATTGACCCCTGGGCAGGTTCCTACTATGTAGAGGCGCTGACCAACGAACTCGTGCAGAAGGCATGGGCCCACATCGAGGAAATTGAGAAACTCGGCGGTATGGCCAAGGCTATCGAGACCGGTGTGCCCAAGATGCGTATCGAGGAGGCTGCAGCCCGCACCCAGGCCCGCATCGACAGTGGCCGTCAGACCATCGTCGGCATCAACAAGTATGCCCTCGAGAAGGAGGATCCCATCGACATCCTGGAGATTGACAACACCGAGGTTCGCAAGGAACAGGTTGAAGGACTTGAGAAGCTGCGCGCCAACCGTGACGAGGCTAAGGTTAAGGCCGACCTCGCCGCCATCACCGAGTGTGTCAAGACGGGTAAGGGCAATCTGCTCGAACTCGCTGTCGAGGCCGCTAAGGACCGCGCATCGCTGGGTGAAATCAGCGACGCTTGCGAGGAAGTTGTTGGACGTTATAAAGCAGTTGTTAAAACTATTTCAGGCGTGTATTCATCCGAAACAAAATCCAATCCCGACCTCGAGGAGGCTCGTCGCTTGACCGCCCTCTTCGCCAAGAAGGAAGGCCGCCAGCCGCGCATCATGATTGCCAAGATGGGTCAGGACGGCCACGACCGTGGTGCTAAGGTTGTTGCCACCGGCTATGCCGACTGTGGCTTCGACGTGGACATGGGTCCCTTGTTCCAGACTCCCGAGGAGAGCGCCCGCGAGGCTGTCGAGAACGACGTGAACGTCCTCGGCGTGTCGTCGCTCGCCGCAGGTCACAAGACCCTGATTCCCGCCGTCATCGAGGAGCTCAAGAGGCTCGGTCGTGAGGACATCATCGTCACCGCAGGCGGTGTAATCCCCATGCAGGACTATGACTTCCTCTACAAGGCAGGTGTTGCCGCCATCCACGGCCCCGGCACCAGTGTCATGAAGAGTGCCATCGACGTGATGCACATCCTACTCAACGACGAGGAATAATAGAGCGATAAGCCCTATTACTGACTATAGGTTCTCACGCTAAGCCGCCCAGTCGCCAATATCGATGCGACCACGCGACTTAGCGTGAGCCTTTTTTGTTTTATTATTGGTGTCAGCCCAAAGAAGGTGTGTCATAATTCGTATCTGGATTTTTAATCGGCCTAACGGCCGAGAAATCAAGCAAATTAAATTTTTTTTTATTGTAATTATGTTTAATTTCTCGAGCAAAGCTCGATAATCGTTACGAGCGTAAGTTTTGATATAGCTTCGACGGAATGAATTCCAGCATTGGTTTTCCGTCACTCCTTCGGAGTTTGGGGTCTGGGGTACAAATGCACAGGGATTGCAGTCGGCTATGCCTCCTTTCACCCCTGCCTATTTTCTTGTCAGGCCTACGGCCTTTTTTGCGGACACTACAATTTATTGTATTTATTGTTTTCCTTATCGTTGTTGTGTCGAGGTAGTGTCATTGTTTGCCTGCCCAGATGAAATCGTATAGCTGGTCTATCAGCTTTTCATCTCTTCGACTGATGATTCTGGGTTTGCATACATAGAGTGTACATAACACAGTCCCGATCACGTAAGCCAATTTCTCAAAGGTATAGAACATATCAGCCCGATTCGTATCAAGTCGGACAAAAGGTTGGATTAATCCGTCGTAAAAAATGTAAGCCATCAGGATAATCACGGGGACTATAAAAAACCTCTTTTCGTAACGGAGTTTTTTTTCAAACAAGTCCAACAACTGGTCTGGGGTGTCCAGACGGTCAATTTCTTTTTTATACCGGTAATTGAACAGAACAGAACATCCCGTCGCACAAACTATACTGATGAAATAGGCGAAGAAAAAAATGGCATCAATATCATCAAAATACGGACTCTGCGGATGGCAGTTCAAGGCCCAAACCAAAGCCGCAATTGCGAGGCCCAATATAATCAGTCCGGCGCAGATTGAGACGTTTGCCCTTGATTTGCACTTGTCCGCGAACATCTCGAATGTTTCCCGTCGGTTCAGGTTATTTATGTCTGCTGCTTTCATCATGTCCTGATTAATTGGTTTATGTTATCTCTTTAGACGCACATGAGTAGCCGGTTACTATACAAAGACGTCTTGCTAATACATCTCGACAAGGTCTTGCAGTTGGTCTATGATTTCCTCATCTTTACGATTCATCTTGTCACGTTTAAAGAAGAAGATGACATAGAGTGCAAATAACACAACCCCGATTGTCATTGCAGCAATCAAATCGTAAGTTTCAGATTTGGTTATTTTAGTGCTGCCAGAATAAAATATGCTTACTGATCCGTAAAGCGTTAGAAGCCAAGAGCCTAATTTTATGGGCAGAACACTAAAGTTGCCGATGCGTATTTTCTTTTGGAGGCATTCCAATAACTGAACCGGAGTGTCAAGAGTGTCAATTCTCTTTTGATACCAATAATCGTGCAGGATTAGCCATATCCCCGTGCAGCAAATAACTCCAAAAAGAGCTGTGTATACCATGACATCAATTCTGTGATGAGGAGTACTATTTTGAACATGCTGATTTTGCGGAAAGTAGATAAAGAACGCGATGATAATAATCAAGCCGATCAGTATGCAGTAGATATCTTTTCTAGCTCTTGATTTGCACTTGTTCGCGAGCGTCTCAAATAATTCCCGTCGGTTCAGGTTGTCTATGTCTGCAGTTCCCATCATGACTCGTATTTATTGGTTATTTTTCAACCGTTAGACGCACATGTGTACCAAAAAACTACAAAAAATGAAGTTTTTTTTGAAAACACTTCAAAATTTGTCTTAGTTGTTCAAGTTGTATTCGTTAATTGCTGCACACTGGATGGCAGAGTATTCATTGTGCTTATTGTTTTCCTTATCGTTGGTGTGTCAGTCGGATGTCCGCGCTGGAACTGCCGATGAAGAATTCGTGTTGACCTTCGGTAGCCCATTGCATCCTGTCGTTGACGATGGGAAGGTCGAGGTCGTTGATATTGAATTTTACCATTTGAGTCTCACCTGGCTCAAGTGTTATACGCATGAATGCTTTCAACTGTCGCTCGGGCTGAACAACCGATGTGCCAGTGTTGCTCACATATAGCTGTGCCACTTCGTCACCATCTCGGGCTCCTGTGTTGGTGATGTTGAAAGAGATACTATTATCGGTAATCCGCAAATCACTGTATTCAAATGTCGTGTAGCTCAAGCCGTAGCCGAAGGGGTAGAGCGGCTGGGCACTCATTTCAACATAGTCATGAGCAGCAGGCGCAGGTTTGTTGTAATAGACGGGCAACTGGCCCACATGGCGTGGCACGCTTACGGGCAGACGGCCGGCAGGGTTGTAGTCACCGAACAGCACATCGGCGATGGCATTGCCGCCTTGTTCACCAGGATAATAGGCGGTGAGCAGAGCGTTAGCATTCTCGTCTGCCCAGTTCTTGTTAAGCGGCCGTCCCTCGATATAAACCACCACGAGGGGTTTGCCAGTGTTTTTCAAGGCTTCAAGCAGTTCCATCTGGCGACCCAGCAAGTCCAGCGTGGCTCGGTCAAAGCCCTCGCCGCACTCCATGTCGCTGATGGTTTGTTGTTCGGCACTGGCGGCTCCCGTGTCCTCGTAGGAAGTCTTGAAATCCCTTGCTGATGAACCCCCGACCACGGCAATGACCACATCGGCCTGACGGGCGGCATCGACAGCGGCCGCAATGTCGCAGTCCATCGTGTCGCGGATGGCACAGCCCTTGGCATAGACGCAATTTGTTTCGCCCAACATTGCCTTGATACCTTGATAGACAGTGATGACCTTGCCGTCGGGTTGCGGCGCCGTGTAGTCGCCCAGCATATTATATATATTGTCGGCATTGGGGCCGATTATTGCCACTTTCTTGTCCTTGCTTAGCGGGAGGATTCCGTCATTTTTAAGCAGGGTGATGGACTCGCGAGCCACCTGACGCGCTGTGGCGATAGCGGCATCGTTATGGACCTCGCGGGTTGCCGTTTTTGCCTCAACGTAGGGATGCTCAAACAGTCCCATCTCGAACTTCAGCCTCAAGACACGCCTTACGGCTGTGTTAAGGGCTTCATCGCTCACTTTCCCCTGCTTGACGGCATCAACCAGTTGGGCATAGCAGTTTCCGCCCAAATCCATGTCAACACCAGCCAGCAATGCCTGAATCGCGGCATCTTGTGACGACACAGCTGTGCGATGCGTACCTTTAAGACCATCGATGCTGAACAGGTCGCTCACAACAATGCCGCAGTCAAAGCCCCATTCACCACGCAACACATCGGTGAGCAGTTGACGGTTAGACGTGCAGGGCACGCCATCGAGCGAGTTATAGGAAGTCATCACCGACAAGGCTCCTGCATCAATGGCTTGCTTGAACGGCGGCAGAAAGACCTGTTTCAGTTCCCGCGGTCCCACGATGCTGCGGGCACCGTTTTGGCCACCCTCGCTGACGCCATAGGCGATAAAGTGCTTCAATGTGGCGATGGTCGAGTAGGGCAGAGAAAGGTCGCCACCACCAAGTCCGCTAATCATTGATGCACCCATCGTGCCGCTTAGATAGGGATCTTCGCCCATGGTCTCCTCGACACGCGACCAGCGGGGTTCGCGAGCCAGGTCTAACACAGGACCGTAACTGATGTGTCCGCCTTGCAGCCTGATTTCCTTGCCGATGACGGCGCCCGCTTGCTCCATCAGCTCTGGATCCCAGGTCGCTGCCATACCCAAGCCCGTCGGGAACACCGTCGCCCCGATGGCCATGTGGCCGTGAGGCGCTTCCTCGGCAAGGAAGATGGGAATGCCCAGGCGGGTCTTTTCGATGGCATAGCGTTGCATCGCGTTGGCAGCCTGAGCCGCCAATGCGGGATTCAGACCGTTGGCAATGGTCTTGCGGGTCCATGGGTCGGCACGGAACACCGCCCAGTACATGCCCACATGCAAGCTATCGACCTCGCCCTTGAACTTGTCGCTGACATCCACCCGCTTGCCGTTAATCTGGTAGGAATTCCAACCCATCAGACACACGAGCTGCCCCGCCTTCTCCTCAACGGTCATTCGCGAGAGCAGGTCCTCAACACGCTGCTCAACAGACAATTTGGCGTCCTGATAGGGATATTTATTGGCTGCAGCCGCCCCCAGACCAGCCAGGAGCACAAGCAGCGTTATCAATGAAATCCTGTTCATGTTCATTTGATAATGATGGTTTGGTATGCGGTATTGTCGCCCTGGACAACGACAGTGGCTATGCAGCCACGGGCATCCTCAATCTTCCACTCGATGTCGATGTCACGCACCTCGCCGGGCATGAGGTGGACATAGTTGTCGCTGTAGATGACAGGCAGAATCTGTTCTCCGTCATCTCCCACGAGATTCAGTCTTACCATCACAGCCGGAATACTACCCGCATTGCAGAGTGTAACGGTTGCTCGGCAGATGTTGCCTTGACAAGTATATTGCTTGACGCTTGCCTCACACTCTGCATGGTCGATGAGTCTCAAAGCCTTGCGATTGTTCTCGACAGTGCTGTTCACATAGTCGTTTTGTGAGAGGATGTTGCCGTTCCTGTCAGTCAGTGTCAACCTCAAGAAATAGACACCGTCATAACCCTGTGGCAACTGAACTTGCATCATGTCAAGCGTCATATCCTCGTCGCAGACGTAACCCTGCTCCTCTTCCCACAAGGTCTTGCCGTTCAGGTCGATGATGGCGGCTTTGGCCATACCCTGTTGCTTGCCTGCCGAGCGGTTGACCACCTCGACATAGTTGCTCACGGGGTTCCATTGCACATGCAGCGGCTCACAGGCATGCTTGACGCCAAAGTAGGCTGCAGTAGGTTCCAGGTAGTAGTCATAGGTCTGCCATACCATCGACGGCCAGCAGGGATGGCTCATCCAGATGAGCAGTCCCATGCGGTCACTGCTGCCGCTCTCGTACATGGCACGGTAACCCTCGTAGTTGATCCATTGTGCCCACTCGCAGAATTCCTCGGCCGATGTCGGCTCACCGAAGTTGTCAACGATGAGTTGGTTGAACGAGGCTCCGCGCTGGGCACCTTCCATCGTGTAATCGTGACGACCCCAGTAGAGGTTTTGCGGCCACAGGTGGTCAGCGTCGAGTGTACGACTCAAGCCTTCGTAGGTCATCACGTTGGGCATGCCGCGCTCGGTGTGCAACTTACCCGTCTGTTTCTCGAAATACTCCTTAGGACTCAATGCCCAATAGGGTCCGTGACCGCTCACGCCATCATCTGCCGAACTGGAAATGTAATCCAATCCCGTATGCCTGCTGGCCACTAGTTCGCGCAGCCCGTCGTCAAGCGTCTTGGGTGGATAGCCCTCGTTGCGGCCGCAATAGATGCCGATACTGGGATGGTTGCGGATTTTCAGCACAAAGTCTCGGGCATTCTCCATAAACATTGTCTCGTCGTCGGGGTCGGGACCGTCGGCGGGATTGGCAAGCCAAAAGTCCTGCCACACCATGATACCGTAGCGGTCGCAAGCCTCAAAGAACTCCTTGTCGCCTGTCATGCCCACCCAGTTACGAATCATGTTGTAGTTCATTTCGCGGTGGTGGCGCACGGCGGCGTCAAACTCCCTGCCACGGTAATTCAGGTTGTTTTCGCTAAACGCCCAGTTGCCACCCAGCGGCACCAATCGTCTGTTGTTGACGTAGATGCGCAGTTTGGTGTCTTTATCTACCGTCTTGACTTCACGTATGCCTACCTTGTAACTAATGGCATCGCTCTGCTCCCCATTGACTGTAAATGAGAAACTGGCATCATACAGGTAAGGCTCGCCATAGCCGTTGGGCCACCACAGCCGCATGCGTTGCTGCTTGAGTTGCGTGAACTCATTAGGGTTGAAGGTTTCTTCAATTTCCTGTCCAGCGGCTATCGTGACTTGCTTCTCGAAGCAGATTTCCCCGATGTGGCCATGTAGCGTTCCCGTAATGGGCTGGTTGCTGTGGTTGGTCAGGATTACGGCAGGCGTCATCGTAGCGAGGGTATCGCCGTCGGCCAGTGTGGTCGTCACGACAGGGTCACTCACGGTCACGTCGCTCGAAGTGGTGAGGTAAACGTCGTCCCAGATGCCGATGTCACGCCCGCGGATGGAAGAAATCCAGTCCCAACCGATGGTGGCGTGGAAAGTGGGGTTATCGGCTCCGAGGAGACCGCCGTTGAAGTCGGTATTTTTCTCAGTCTTGACCTTTACGCCGCCAGGATTGGCATTAGCAATGATGAGTACCTCCAACTCGTTGCCAAATGGCTTGAGATAGGGCGTGATGTCAAATTTCCCGCGCTTGAAGGCACCCTCGATGCGTCCCAAGTTGGTGCCGTTGAGTGTCACCTCTGCTTTCCAGTTGATACCGTCAAAATTGAGGAATACACGCCTGCCTTGCATCTCCTTAGGCAAGTCAAATGCCCGCTTATAAATGAAATCTCCGTTAAAGAACGATTCCGAAGACAGCATCAGGTTATCGTCATGATTCATGTCGGGCAAAGCCCCAGCGTTGACGTAACTCGACAATACCGTTGCTGGAACGGTGGCTACGAGTGGCTGGACATTGGGATGTGATGCCCTCGTCAGTCTCCAGTCACCGCCATTAAGCAACCATTTGTCTTCCTGCCAGCCGCCCTCGGCATGAGCCTTGACTTGCAATCCGCTATGACTATTACCACCGATGTAAATTTCTCTTAAGCAAAATGGTTGGCCGTTTTTGTTTGGCTCGATCATATTGATGCGAACATACCTACCTGGTTGATCCAGCACGATGTTATTAAATGGTAGTGTGGAGTTCTCTGAGAATTGGGCAACTGTCTTCCAGTGAATGTTGTCATCGCTGATTTGGAGATTGCCGCTTGATGGTCTGTTGACCCAGTAAAGGTTAAACGTGCCAATTTCGGCTTTTGTGCCCAAATCAACGGTAATCCATTCATCCCGGTTGCCTAAGCTGCGCCAGGCACTCACGAAATGCTCTGACGGCAGGATGCCTGTGGCACGTTTGCCGTCTTTTTGCATCTTCAATTCAGTGATGGTCCAATGAGCAGCAGCAGAAGTGACCATTTCCAGTTTCATGTGAGAGAAGGGCTTGCCTTTCAGGTGGAAAGTGTGGTCGATGTTGCGCGTGGGCAACAGGTCATCTCCCGAGTTTTTGTTGGGATCACTATGGACGCGGTTCCATGACGGTTCGCCTGGAAGCGAGTCGCCTGTCCATTCATCGGCGACTTTCCATTTTTTGCCGTTTGTTGATGTGAGCAACTTAATCTTGAATCCTTGTGGCGCATCCTCACGATACGCCATGCTGCACACCATCTCCACCTCATCGATATCGATGGCCATGCCTTCCCAGTCATACTGCAGCCACGTGTCGCCGCCCATCAGGATGTTGCAGGTCCACTCGTTGCCGTCGATGCAAGCCTCACGCTTGTGGGGTGGCAGCGGTCCCTCAGGGGTGGTGACGTTGAGCCAAGCGGGAACTTGGTCGTCGATGATGCCGTCGGTCAACAGTTGTGACGTGAGATTAAAATCCCATGACGAGGATTGATAGACAGTGCGGTAGAGTGCAAGATTACGATAACCGTATCCGTTGTCATGCACTAGCTCCGGCCCAAAATACTCGTTAGGATTACCTGGATATTGCCCGATGGGGCGGTTCATCACTTGTGCCGTGGCACCCAGTGCCAATATCGATACTAAGATAAATATAAGTCGATTCTGTTTCATGATTTTTTGCAATTAAGTCGCAAATATACTCAATAAAGAGCAAATTTCAAACTATTTATCCTCGGTTTCGGGAAAAAGCAGTACCTTTAGGGTCAAATTTCAATAGAATTGATATGACGCTCAACCTTGATGCACTAAATACTGCGATAACACAAATCAACGATGCGCTGTGGGCCTATCTGCTGATAGGTGCCTTGATTTTGTGTGGGTTGTATTTCACAATTCGCTCTCGCTTCGTGCAATTCACCATGATTGGCGATATGTTCCGCCAACTCGTGGACTCTACTTCGACCCATAGCGGCAAGAGAAAGCACATATCTTCTTTCCAGGCTTTTGCCGTTTCGATGGCGACACGAGTCGGCACGGGCAACTTGGCTGGAGTGGCGACGGCTATCGCTGTGGGTGGTCCCGGGGCCATCTTCTGGATGTGGCTGATTGCACTCTTTGGTTCGGCGACGGCCTTTGTCGAGGCAACGCTGGCCCAGCTGTTCAAGCGTCCGTCAAGTGATTCTTTTATCGGCGGCCCTGCCTATTACATCAGTCGCGGCTTGCACAGCAAGTGGATGGCTGGCTTGTTTGCGGTGCTCATCACGCTCACCTTTGGTCTCTCCTATAATTCCATCCAGAGCAACGCCATCTGCGGGGCATTGAACAAGGCCTTCGGGTTTGACCCGCTGGTAGTGGGTGCGATTATTACTGCGATTGCCTTGTTCATCGCTTTTGGCGGCATTCGTCGCATTGCCCATGTGAGCAGTGTCATAGTGCCTATCATGGCCATCGGCTATTTCATCCTTGCGCTGTATGTCGTCATTACGAATATCAACATGATACCTCATGTGCTGAAGTTGATTGTGGAGAACGCATTCGGCTTTGAGCAGGTGGCTGGCGGCGGTTTGGGCATGACCATCATGGTCGGTATCAAACGAGGCCTGTTCAGTAACGAGGCGGGCGAGGGTAGTGCCCCCAATGTGGCAGCTACGGCCGATATCTCGCATCCTGTCAAGCAGGGGCTTATCCAGGCTCTCGGCGTGTTTACCGACACCCTGCTTGTGTGCAGCTGTACCGCATTCATGGTGCTCATCAGCGGCTTGTATACGACCGAAGGCCTCGAAGGCATCCAGCTCACGCAGGCTTCTCTTGAGTCGCAGGTGGGCAGTTGGGGTGCTATATATGTAGCCATCGCTCTGTTCCTGTTCGCCTTCAGCAGCATCATCGGCAACTACTATTATGGCGAGGCCAACATCCGCTACCTGACCGACAAGAAGTGGGTGCTCACGGTTTTCCGCATCCTTTCGGGCGGTGCCTTCGTTTTCCTGGGCGCAGTAGCCAGTTTTGAGTTTGTGTGGAACCTCGGCGACCTTTTTATGGCACTCGTCACCCTGTGCAACCTGGTTGCCCTGGCATTCCTCAGCAAATATGCCTTCAAGTTGCTGAAAAACTATCGCGACCAGCGTCGCCGTGGCATTAAAAATCCCGTTTTCCACCGCAGCGACCTTCCCGAGGTTGCCGATGAACTCGACGCATGGCAGTAAATATAACTATCAAAAAACAAAAAACAATTTGAACCACTATAATTATATAAATATGTTGTTTAGGTTGTTCATCGTTGTTCAAGTTGTTTGAAAAAAAAGAATAGTTGTTTGATATAGATAATGAAAGGACTGGTAATAAAAAATACAGGCAGCTGGGTCACCGTTCGTTTTGAAGACGGCAACGAGGTGAATTGCAAAATGCGTGGTGTGTTGCGTCTCAAGGGGATGCGTTGCACCAATCCCGTTGCTGTGGGCGATATCGTCCAGGTCGAGGACAAGGGTGGTGACGCGCCTGTCGTGGGAGCCATCGAGCCGCGCAAGAACTATATCATCCGCCGTTCCAGCAACCTCTCCAAGGAGTTCCAGATTATCGCTGCCAACCTTGACCAGGCGGTCCTTGTCGCCACGATTATCCATCCCGAGACCAGCACCACATTCATCGACCGCTTCCTCGCCACTGCCGAGGCCTATCAGGTGCCTGCCGTGTTGGCATTCAATAAAATCGATCTGCTGATTACCGAGGAGTCCCGTGAATACCTGGCCGAGATGAAGGCGCTGTATGAACGCATCGGCTATCCGGTTGTCACCATGTCGGCGACAACGGGTGAGGGCGCTGACTCGTTAAGGGAAATCCTTGCCGGCAAGATGTCGCTGCTGTCGGGCAATAGCGGCGTGGGCAAGTCGTCCATCATCAATCTGATGGTTCCTGAGGCTCATGTGCGTGTGGGTGACGTGAGCCACACCCATCACAAGGGTATGCACACGACGACCTTCAGCGAACTGCTGGACCTGCCAGGTGGCGGCGCCATCATCGACACGCCGGGCGTGAAGGCCTTCGGTACCATCGACTTTGAACGCGCCGAGGTGGCCCATTATTTCCCCGAAATTTTCAAGATTTCCAGCGATTGCCGCTTCAACAACTGTACGCACACCCACGAGCCGGGTTGTGCCGTTCTTGCTGCAGTCGAGGCAGGCGAAATCTCCCCGACACGGTTCACCAGTTACCTGAGTATCCTCGACGAGGACCCCAACAACAAGTACCGCAAACCGTTTTAAATATTGTTTCTAGGTCAATTAATTACGATGTGATAATTGCTCTTATATGTTGAATAAACGTTAAAAACAGTGAGATGACTGATTAATCCATCAAAAGTGATAACTTTGTGACTAAAAGAATGGATGCATTGAGGAAGTAAGTGGGTTCTTGCTTCAACGCTGCTAAAAAATAGATTATTTGAACCCTTCATAGTTTTTCCATTAATTAACCTATTAAAGTGAAAAACAAACATTTAGAATTTATCTTTTTGTTATTGTGCTTTTGCTCATTAATGATCTCTTGCAGTGACAATGAGCCTGACGTTCCACGAACCGAGACTTTTACAGTAAATGGCGTCTCATTCACCATGGTGAAAGTCGAGGGTGGTTCTTTCTTGATGGGAGAGACGGCAGAAGAGGACACGGCTTTTTCTTATTTTAATAAACCATCTCCTCACATGGAGACCGTTGCCGATTTTAGTATAGGTCAGACAGAGGTGACACAAGCTTTGTGGCAGGCGGTGATGGGTGAGAATCCCAGTCGTTTTTCAGGCAAGAATGGTTATCCAGAGGATTTGCAACGGCCTGTAGAATATGTTTCTTGGAGGCAATGCAAGGAATTTATCACTAAGTTGAATGAATTGACCGGTAAAGAATTCCGTTTACCTTTTGAGGCAGAATGGGAGTATGCTGCCCGTGGCGGCAATAAGAGCCACAGTTATAGGTTTGCTGGAAGCAATACCATTGATGATGTCGCTTGGTGTATTGATAATTGGTATTCAAATTATACCAATAATATAAGTGAAATAGAGGACTTTAGCTCACTAGCCAGGACTAATCGTGTTGCATTGAAAGCCCCGAATGAATTGGGCTTATATGATATGTGCGGAAATGTCTGTGAATGGTGTGAGGATTTATGGGGGAATTATCCGTATGGCCCCTATGAAGGCACGTGGATGGTGATTCGCGGTGGTTCATACAACGATGGGCCAGAATACTGTACTGTTGCTTTCCATGGTGGAGGACGTGGTGGCCACTCAGCTTTTCAATATTATTATTCTGTCGTTGGCTTGCGTCTTGCCCTATAGTAGAATAAGCATAATACAATAACGACGGTTCAAAGTGATGTAAAACGTTTTTTGAACCGTCGTTATTATTAGATTATAGCGTCTTAGCGTGAGGCAAAGAGTTATTGGCTGATGAAGTCGGCGATGAGGTCGTGGACCTGGGCGACGGCTGTGTCCAGGTCGTCGTTGATGACGGTGTGGTCAAATTGCGGTCCGATGGAGATTTCATATTCAGCCTTATCCACGCGAGCCTTGATGTCCTCCATGCTGTCGGTGCCGCGGTTGATGAGACGCTGGCGCAGCACTTCCACGCTAGGCGGCTGGATGAAGATGCTGATGGCGCGGTCGCCATACATCTGCTTGACGTTTACACCGCCAAGCACGTCAAGGTCGAGCACGACGTTCTTGCCCATGCCGGTGATGCGTTCCACCTCGCTCTTGAGCGTGCCGTAGAAACGTCCCTCGTACACCTCCTGATACTCCACCAGTTCGTCGTTCTCAATCATCTTCCTGAACTCGTCGGGCGTCAGGTAGTAGTAGTCAACGCCATGTTTTTCCTTGCCGCGGCGGGGGCGGGTAGTGGCCGATACCGAGAAGGCAAGACGCAACGACTCGTCCTGCATGATGCGCCCGATGATGGTAGATTTTCCCGACCCCGATGGCGCCGAGATGATGATTAATTTGCCTTGTTCCATAATTAGGTTCTCAACTCCAAACTCCTAACTCCTAACTCCTAACTGTCAGAACGTATACTTCAGGCCCAGTACCGTTACCGACTGGTTGAAGTTCTTCATGATTTGGAAACGTTCCTCAGTGAAGAAGTGCAGGTTGTCTTTGATTCGGTATTGGGCACCCAAACCCACATTGGCACCACAGCGGTCTTCGGTGACACTGCCGACTAAAGCGTCAGCCTTGTAATGTCCGTAGGTGAAGCCGACCAACGGGTAAATGGCGAAGGATGAACTCGTGGGGATGATATAATGCACGTTGAAGTTGACATTCAGTGCGCTCAAGCCGTCATTCTTGAAGAAATAGATGAACTCGGGAGCGAAACGCCAGTTGGTGATGGGCTCATATTGCACTTGTGCGCCCAGGCCGGCCATGGAATGCTTGGAGGCATACACAAATTCGGCACCAAGGGAAACATCACCCTGTTCAGCATGAATGTTGATGGCGGCTGCGATGGCTACGATGGCCAATAAGATGTACTTTTTCATATTTCTATAATTATTGATGTTATTAAATACTTATAAACTCACATGAACTAAAGCCTAAAACCTATAGCCTATAGCACATTCAACACCTGCTCCTTGATTTGCTCCAAGTGGTCCTTCATGTGAACGACCAGGTTCTGCAGATCGGCCTGATTGGCCTTGGAGCCCATCGTGTTCACCTCACGACCGATTTCCTGGCTGATGAAGCCCAGTTTCTTGCCCTGACCGGGCTCCTCGCTGTGCATGGTTTCCAGGAAGTAGTTCAGGTGGTTCTGCAGTCGGGTCTTCTCCTCGGTGATATCGAGTTTCTCGATATAATAGATGAGTTCCTGCTCAAAGCGGTTCTTGTCGTAATCCACCTCTTTGATTTTGGCAAGCGAGTCCAGAATGCGGCCTTTAATTTTCTGGATGCGCGGTTCCTCATAGCGCGGCACCTCGTTAAGCAATTCCTGGATGGCAGCGATTTTTTCCTCAAAGAAAGCTTCCAGTCTCGCACCTTCCTGGCGGCGGAACTCAATCAGTTGCTCGGTGGCTTGTGCAACGACGTCCTTGACAATCTGCAGTTCTTCCTCGTCGGCTTCGGTGGCTTTTGCTTCGGTTTTGAGGGCGTCAGGCATACGCAGCAATGTGGCATACCAGTCCTCAGGTTGAGGCAGGTTGAGTTTAGCAGCCATCTCCTCGATTTGAGTCTTGTATTGCTCAATCATCGGGATATTTATAGTCCCTGAGGGGGAGCCCTCGATGGGCTCGCAATAGACAAACAGGTCAATTTTACCACGCTTCAGTGCCTGTGACACATGGTTGCGCAGTTCCATTTCAATCTCACGGTGGCTTTGAGGCGTACGCACCCCAAAATCCAGTTGTTTGCTGTTCAGCGACTTGACTTCGGCAGTGATTTTCTTGTTGTTATACACTTTCACCGCCTTGCCAAATCCGGTCATTGATAGTATCATAGTCAATTAGTTTTTACTTTATGTGGCAAAATTACTAAAAATATCTTTCTTGAAGCCAACATATTGTTGAAAATGTCAATAATCTGCTTTCGGCTTGCACATTCCACGAATAAAATGTATCTTTGCCGATTAGTCTGGATTATACCAGCTACCGCATCAATATGGAAAACTCGACTTTAGCAATTATAGTCCCTTGTTATAACGAGGAAGAAGTCTTGCCACAGACCAATCTGCAACTGTGCGCCTTGCTTAACGAGATGATCGATAAGCGCTTGGTAAGCCAGGAGAGTTATATTTTGTATGTCAATGACGGCTCCCGTGACCACACGTGGCAGCTCATTGCCCAGTACAGCGAGGCCAGCGCCCATGTGCGCGGTTTGAAGCTGGCAGGCAACGTGGGGCACCAGAATGCCCTAATGGCAGGCCTGGAAACGGCGCGTGAGGATGCCGACGTGACGGTCTCGATTGACGCCGACCTGCAGGATGACATCCATGCCATCCCCGAGATGGTGAAGAAATACAATGACGGCTGCGACATCGTCTATGGCGTGCGCCGTAAACGCACGACCGACACCTGGTTCAAGCGCACGACGGCCCAGTTGTTCTACAAGTTCATGACCGGAATGGGCGTGAAATCGGTATATAACCATGCCGACTTCAGGCTGATGAGCCAGCGGGCTGTGAACGCCTTGTGCCAATATGAGGAACGCAACTTGTTCCTGCGTGGCCTGGTGCCGCTGCTGGGCTACAAGACCGATTCGGTCTATTACGACCGCTTGGAGCGTCAGGCCGGTGAGAGCAAGTATCCGTTGAGCAAGATGCTTTCGTTTGCGATTGACGGCGTTACCTCGTTCAGCGTCAAACCCTTGCGACTGATATTTTATTTAGGTGCTTTGTTCCTGCTCATCAGTTTGGGCATCCTGGTATATGTGATTGCGGCATTGTGCCAGGGCCGTGGCGTTCAGGGCTGGGCTTCGTTGATGCTGTCCATCTGGTTTGTGGGTGGTTGTCTGCTCATCTGCTTGAGTGTCATTGCGGCCTACATTGGACGAATCTACACCGAGGGAAAACATCGCCCGCGTTATAACATCGAAAAATACAAAAAATGATATGGAAGATTTTAAGCCATTTTCCTTGCCCACGGTTCCCCGCCCAAGTGACATCCGCCTGTTCTTGACTGACGTGGACGGCACGCTCACCGACGGAGGAATGTACTACGGTAGCGACGGCACAGAATTCAAGAAATTCAATACCCGCGACGGCATGGGCCTGCAGATGCTGCAGCGCGCCGGCGTCAAGGTGGGCATCGTCACCAGCGAGAATATCGCCATCAACGTGAATCGTGCCCGCAAACTGGGTCTGGACTACCTCAAGCAGGGTGCCCGTGACGGCGGTAAGTTGGCGGCGACCTTGGAAATCTGCGAAGAGATGGGCATCACGATGGAGCAGGTGGCTTACATCGGTGATGATGTGAACTGCTTTGAACTGCTGGCTGCAGTAGGGTGGGCGGCATGTCCCGCCGATGCCTGCGACAAGGTGAAGAAAATCCCTCACATCCGCATCCTGACGCGACGTGGCGGTGACGCTTGTGTGCGCGAGTGGATAGATCAGATTTTGGCACGACAATGAACAACGAAGGAATCGATAATCAGAACCTGAAGGAAAAAACCGCCCAAGGATTGTACTGGGCGTTCCTCAGCAGTGGCGGCGTCCAGCTGCTCAATCTGGTTATCGGTATCTTTCTTGCACGTCTGCTCTCACCGGGCGAGTATGGTATTGTGGGTATGCTCGCCATCTTCACACTGTTAGCCAACAACTTGCAAGAGAGCGGCTTTGGTGTTGCGCTCGTCAACATCAAGGACATCAAGCACAACGACTATAATTCGGTATTTTGGTTCAACGTGGGCATGAGTCTCCTGTTGTACCTGATACTGTTCCTGTGTGCCCCGTTGATAGCAAGATTCTTCCATCAACCTTGTTTGGTTCCCTTGTCCCGTTTCCTCTTCTTGGCATTCATCATTACCTCGCTGTGCATTTCGCCCAATGCGATGCTCGTGAGGAACCTGAAGATGAAGGAGAAGGCAATCACCTCGCTGTCGGCACTGGTTATTTCGGGTACTGTGGCTGTGATAATGGCTTTCAACGGCTTCTCCTATTGGAGTCTGGCAACGCAACAGGTGCTATATAACGTCGTCATCTGCATTGGGCGTTATTACTATACCCGCTGGTGTCCCACTCTTAAGGTGGACTTCACTCCCGTCAGGCGGATGTTCTCCTTCAGTTATAAGGTGCTGATTACCGCTGTGTTGACCACCATCAACAACAATGTCTTGACGGTCATTTTCGGCCGCCTGTTCCCCGCTCAGGCCGTGGGCAATTTCACCCAGGCCAACAAGTGGAACACGATGGCCAACCAGCTGGTTACCAATACTGTGTCGCAAGTGGCACAACCTGTTCTCACCAGTGTCACCGATGACAAGGAGCGTCAGTGCAGGGTGTTCGGCAAGATGCTGCGTTTCACGGCTTTCCTGGCGTTTCCTGCCATGTTCGGTCTGGCAATGGTGGCACCGCAGGTTATCCTGATAGCCATTGGCGAGAAGTGGGTGAACAGTATTCCCCTGTTGCAGATTCTGTGTATCAGCGGCGCATTCATCCCCCTGTACACGGTTTACCAGAATTTGTTCCTGAGTCAAGGGAAATCCGACACCTACATGTGGCTCACCATCTCCCAGATTGCCATCATGCTTATCGCTGTGCTGGCGTGTCACAAGCTGGGTATCATGGCAATGGTCATTGCTTTTGCCTGCATCAACATCCTGTGGCTGCTGGCTTGGCAACTGTTTGCATCCAAGCTCATCGGTTACCGTTTTGTAACCATGTTGCGTGACCTGTTGCCGTTCATGCTCATTGCCCTTGTGGTGATGGGAGTGACCTATCTCGTCACGCAATTCATCAGTAATATGTATCTCCTGCTGGTGGTTCGCATCCTTCTTGCCGCCACACTTTATGTGTTGACGATGAAGCTGCTGCATGCGCGCATCCTCGAGGAGTGCATTGAGTTTATCCGTTCCAAGAAATCAAATCATCAACAACAATAAAAAAGAAAAGACAATGAAAGGTAAAATTTTAGTGACTGGCGGCACCGGATTCATCGGTTCCCACACTACGGTTGAACTGCAGCAGGCAGGCTATGAGGTGGTCATCATCGACAACCTGAGTAACAGTAATGTTGACGTGCTCGACGGCATTGAGCACATCACGGGCATTCGTCCCGTGTTTGTAGAGGGCGACTGCACCGACCGTTCCGTGGTGCGCAAGCTGTTTGAGGACAATCCCGGTATTCAAGGCATCATCAACTTTGCGGCCAGCAAGGCGGTGGGCGAGAGCATTGAGAAGCCCATCATGTATTACCGCAACAACATCAATATCCTGCTTAATCTGCTGGAACTGATGCCTGAGTTCGGCGTCAAGGGATTTGTGTTCTCATCGTCCTGCACCGTCTATGGCGAGCCCGACAAGAACCCCATTACCGAGGATGCGCCCACCAAGAAGGCCACATCGCCCTATGGTGCCACCAAGCAGATTTGCGAGGACATCATCACTGACGTCATTCGCAGCGGTAGCCCCATCAAGGCCATCCTGTTGCGCTACTTCAATCCCATTGGTGCCCATCCCAGTGCCGAAATCGGCGAATTGCCCAATGGTGTACCCCAGAACCTGGTGCCCTACCTGACGCAGACCGCCATCGGCGTGCGCAAGGAACTGAGCATCTTCGGCGACGATTATCCCACGCGTGATGGCTCCTGCATCCGCGACTTCATCAACGTCGTTGACCTCGCCAAGGCCCATGTCAAGGCCCTGGAGCGCATGCTTGAGGACAAGAGCGACGAGGCCCTCGAGATTTTCAACATCGGTACAGGTAACGGCGCTTCGGTGCTGGAACTGCTGCACTCGTTTGAGCGTGCCACGGGTGTGAAGGTGCCCCACAAGATTGCTCCGCGCCGTCCCGGCGACATCATCCAGATTTGGGCCGACCCCAAACGCGCTAACGAAGTCCTGGGCTGGCATGCCGAGATTTCTCTCGACGACACCATGCTCAGCGCCTGGAACTGGCAGAAGAAACTGCGTGAGCGCGGCATCATGTGATGGATAAATAACTAATTTTCAAGTAGAAAGAATATGCAGACCTCATCAGTAGTAAAGTCAAATCTTAGAACCGTCATCATCGATGCTGCTCTAATTGTGTTAATGTGTGTCACACCGGCCATCTCACATTATTTTGGACTGTCTTACCACTATTTTGAACCCATGAGAATAGCCCTTTTCTTGGGATTGCTGATGGTAAATGACAGGAAAAACGGTTATGTGTTGGCCGCATTGCTCCCGCTCGCATCGTTGCTGATTTCAGGGATGCCGACGCCTCCCATCTGCGCCTTGATGATACTTGAGCTGATGCTCAATGTCTTCCTGTTCCATCTGATTACAAAGGCCACCAAGAGCGCTTTTGTGGGAATGCTCACGGGCATTGTTGTATCGAAGGTGGTTTTCCGTTTGTTGAAATGGACGGTCATTGCCCAGGGAGCGATGACTACCAGCGACCTGATTGCCAACTGGCAGCTTCAATTAATTGTCGCTGTCGTCTTCGCCGCAGTCTTCGCAATTGCATTAAGACTGAAACAAAAGTAAGATTTACTGATCAGTTACACTAAGCCGCCAAGGTGCTAAGTTTTTAGAAATAGCGCCTTGGCGGCTTGTTATATGGTTTCTTGTGATACCGTTAGTCCAGTGAGTTGAGGAACTGCTCGGCGCACCACAGCTGCCACTTCTGGTTGCCTGTAAGGGTGTCCATCGGGATGTCCTGGCGGAATTCAGGGCGCTTGGGACCTTCCCAGTCCTTGAAGATCATATCTACGGGACGCGGCATCGGAATCTTCTCAGGGATGGGCAGCTCGGGATACTTCATCGCGTAAAGACCACGGATAAGATATTTGGACTCGCCGTTTCTGATGCGGCTCAGGTCCAGCGGGTCGCGCATCAACATCCGCTCGTAGGGGTCACAGTAGGGCATACCGGCGGTGTTCAGGGCGTTCATATAGGAACTGTAACTCTCATTGGTACACAAGTCGTTCATAAAGCCCAGAAAATCAATTCCATCCTCTCCGATCTTGAATTTTTCGAAGGGCTGATAGACATAGACGGGATTGGTCAAGACCATCTCGGGATCAAGCGAAATGTACCGCTTGACGAAGTCGTCATATTTCCAATCTTTGCTTAGCAGTTTGTCCATACCGCCGAAGACGTAGTCGGCTCCGTCGCCGATAACCAGCAGTTCCACGCCATCATTCTTGGCAAGTGTGGCAGCCTTGTAAATCTGCGGCTCAATGGAGTGGACGGGCGAGCATTTGCTTTTCATCACAATAGGGGTGAACTCCTTGTAGTCGTCAAACGAGATGTCCACCAGGTGATGTTGCAGGCCATACTTGCGGCAATAATACGCAGCTCGCTCCACATCGGCATTAAAGATGGCGGTGCCTGTCGCCTTAAAGGTATAGGCGTGGCTTCCTGGCTTCAGGTAAGATGCCAGAATAGCGCTGTCCATACCGCCAGACAACAGGATGCCCAGATTGTTGTACTGTTTGTACAGTTCGTCAATCTGCGCCTGGATAGCGCGGTCAATATCCTCTGATGTGCCAATGGAGATGAGTTCTTCGGCAGGGTAGGGCGTGAAATTCTCGTGATGCAGCCCTTCGGCAAAGTCCACACCGTCCTTCCAGATGTAGCGGAAGGCGATATAGGAACTCAGACAAAAATCTTTGTCAATCATGATTTTGGTTATGATGTTTGTTGGTTATTTGACGTCTTGCAGGTCATGGCCGCGCACGGCATTGAGCGCCTTGGTAATCTGGGTCGAGGAGATGCCCTTGGTGTAGGGGAAATAGACGATTTTGATGCCTGCCTCGGCAAATTCCTTCTCGTACTGCTGCCACTTCTCGGTTCCGTACCAGTCGTCGCCGACGAACAGGAACTTGGCACCCAGCTTCTTGCACGCCTCCAGCTTGTTCATGTCATATTGCGGAACGGCGGCGTCAACATACTTGATGCTGCGCACAATCTCGATGCGGTCCTCAAAGGGTATCATAGCTTTCTTGCCTTTGTAGGCGACCAACTCGTCAACGGTGACACCCACAATCAGTTTGTCACACATGCCCTTGGCATTCTTCAGCAGGTTCAGGTGCCCGATATGGAAAAGGTCATAAACGCCTGTAGTATATCCTATTGTCATAGCTTATATTTGATGATTAGAATCGTGCAAAATTAGTCTATTTTTGTCATTATTCGTCACTGTTGGAGAAAAAACTGTCCTGATCATGCGCTAAACGGTGTATTTTCAGTAATTTTGCATCAATTCTAAAAGTAAAGATTATGGCAAACATTAATGCCGAAGAACTCAAGGCACGGTTTAATCCCGAGGGGTCACCCTTGCGTCGCCAGCAGCTGGTGATGCTCGAGATGGTGACCGAGGTGGACAGGGTTTGCAGGAAATATGATATCCCTTATTTCCTGTATGGAGGTACGTTGCTGGGCGCCGTTCGTCACAACGGATTCATCCCCTGGGATGATGACCTGGACGTGGGGCTGATGCGCAAGGATTACCTGCGGCTGATGGAAGTCCTGCCCGCTGAACTGCCCGATCACATGGTCTTGCAGACCAACCAGACGGACAAGAACTATTTCTATTTCTTCGCCAAGTTGCGTGACACGCGTTCCTTCCTTGACGAGGGGGCATACGACCGTGCGTTCACTTACCGTGGCATCTTCATCGACCTGATACCCTTCGACAAGTTGCACCTGCCGTTGCAGCGCCTGCGCCTGCAGAGCTATGCCTACACGCTCTACCGCAACGGCAATGGCAGCGAGAACGCCCTGCGCAAAATCCGGGCACTCACCTGGTTCAACCGCAATATCTCATTCCCGATACTGCGCGCTTTCTGTCGGTTGACGGGCGGCAAGACGCTGACCTACGATTTCGGTATCCCATTTCACATCGTCTATGACGAAAAAGACATCTTCCCCTTGACAACTCATCAGTTTGAGGGGGTTGAGCTGTCGGTTCCGGGCAACAGTGACCACATGCTGCGCTCCCAATTTGGTGACTACATGAGCCTGCCCAATCTCGACAACGTCGAGCACCACGTCGAGAAACTGGAATTCTACGATTCCTGACAACTGAAAACTGAAAACAGATAAACAAAACAAGCTCCCGACCGTTTGGTCGAGAGCTTGTGGTTTGTAAAAAGAACGGGGTTCTTCTTATGCCTCAGCGGCGGGAGCCTCTTCAGCGGGAGCCTCAGCGGCGGGAGCTTCCTCGGCGGGAGCCTCGGCAGCAGCGGCCTCCTGAGCAGCCTTGGCAGCCTCAGCCTCGGCAGCAGCCTTAGCGGCAGCGATCTCGGCTTTCTTCTTGGCTACGGCCTCGGCCTTGGCCTCGTTCTTCTTGGCCTCCTCAGCGATGGTCTTCTTGTCAGCAGCCTTCTTGTCGTCGCGCTCCTTGTTGCGGATAGCGTCGAGCTTAGCCTGCTTCTCGGCCTTCCAGGCCTCGAAACGCTTCTTGGCCTCCTCCTCGGTGAAAGCGCCCTTCTTGACGCCGCCCTGGAGGTGCTTCATCAGCATCACACCCTCGCGGGAGAGAATGTTGCGTACAGTGTCGGTGGGAATTGCACCTACGTTTACCCAATAGAGTGCACGTTCGAAATTCAAACTGATGGTAGCAGGATTAGTGTTGGGGTTATAAGAACCAATCCTTTCAATAAATCTACCATCTCGTGGTGCCCTGCTATCGGCAATAACAATGGGATAGAACGCATAGTCCTTGTGACCGTGGCGCTGCAATCTGATCTTTGTTGCCATAATAAATCTAACAGTTTAAATTTTTAAATAAGTTATTTAATATTCACAAATGTGCAATCTTGGCTGCACCTCAGCCATTTGAAGGCAAGCCTTCATGGCATTCGGTTTGCACAAGATTTCACACAAAAAGTGACCTTGTTTAAGGGTCACTTCTCGTTGTTGTCCTGGAAGGATTCGAACCCTCGCAAGCGGAACCAGAATCCGATGTGCTACCATTACACCACAGGACAATTCCTAATTGCGACTGCAAAGGTACTGCTTTTTTTGTTACCACCAAGAAAAAATCCAACTTTTTTTCAAAAAAAATTCCATTAGGGCAAAAAGGGCAGCGTTTTCACCTCTGCTTATGACCTCTCCACATTGATTTTCATCTATTCGTCTTTTCGTCCATGTGCAACCCTTATTCTCCCCCTTACGCAAAATCGTTCCGCCGAATGGATGGATTTAGGTGGCGTCGGCTGGATTGGCACGGGCTGTTCTGCTCCACTACCAGCCTTCGCGGTCGGCACGGCCATCGATGAAACCTTCCTCGTAGCCTGTTTCGTAGCCTTCGAGGTATTGCTGTCGGGCCTTGCCGCGCAGGTTGGTTTGCGGGTCGTAGTCGTCCTCGAATGCGCCGCCGTCTGCGCCATCGTTATAACCGTCCTCGTAGCCATCATCATAGCCGAGTTCCCAGTATTTGTTGACGTAAGACGTTTTCTTGCGTGTCGTTTTCTTTTTACTGGTCTTTTTCTTTTGAGTCTTTTTGCGGGTTTTCTTCTTGCTTTTAGTCTTTTTGACCGCAGCAAGGGCTATCGACGTCGGTTCAAAAGAACAAGACTCAGGAATCATCGCTGTTGATGTCAAAGCGATGACCAGGCTGCTGATGATGGCAACGATGAAATGGTTCATATTTAGACCTTAGACGTTAGACCTTAGAGGGCTAACTCCTAACTCCTAACCTCTAACTCCTAACTCTTAAAAACTCTTTTCGGGACTCGCTTGGAGACGTTGATGGCGCCGGTGGGGCAGACGAGGCGGCACAGGTGGCAGCCTACGCACTTGTTGCCCACGACGTGGGGCTTGCGGTCATCGCCGAAGGTGATGGCCTGGTGGCCGCCGTCCATGCAGGAGACGTAGCACCTGCCGCAACCGATGCACTTGTCGCTGTCGATGATGGGGAAGACGATGGTGTCACGGTCCATGTCGCTGGGCTTGACAAAGTTGGGCAGCTGCTCACCCACGAGCGTTGACAACTTGGTGATGCCACGGCTGGCCATGTAGTGCTGCAGACCCAGGGTGAGGTCGTCGATGATGCGGTAGCCATACTGCATGACGGCGGTGCACACCTGCAGGTTGCTGCATCCCAGCTGGATGAACTGGAGGGCGTCTTGCCAGGTCTCGATGCCGCCGATACCGCTCAGGCGCAGGTTCTTCATCACGGGATTCTGTGCCATCTCGAGGATGAAGCGCAGGGCGATGGGCTTGACGGCGCGTCCCGACAGTCCCGACACGGTCCACTTGCCCGATACCTCGGCCCGCTCGTCCATGGTGACGCTCTTGATGGTGTTGATGGCGCTGATGGCATCGGCACCGGCAAAGTAGGAGCCCATGGCGGGGTTGCTCATCATCGTGATGTTGGGGGTCATCTTGGGGATGACGGGAATGGTCACCGAGTGCTTGACATAGGCGGTGTAGAAGGTCACCAGCTCGGGGTCCTGGCCCACGTCGCTGCCCATGCCTGCCAGACGCATCTGCGGGCACGAGAAGTTCAGCTCCACGGCATCGACACCGGCAGCCTCGGCCATCTTGGCCAATTCAATCCACTGCTCCTCGGTAGAGCCCATGATAGAGGCCACCACAACCTTGTTGGGGTAGTCCTTCTTGAGTCGGCTCAGGATGTCAAAATCGACATCGACAGGGTTCTCGCTCAACTGCTCCATGTTGCGTAAGGCAGTGAAGTCACCCTTGTTGCCCTCACGGTGAACGACGTCAAAGCGGGGCGACACCTCGTTGATGTCATCCAGGCAGATGGTCTTGTAGAAGACGCCTGCCCAGCCGGCATCAAAGGCGCGTGCCACCATCTCGTAGTTGGTGCAAATCGATGACGAGGCGAGGAAAAACGGGTTCTCGCAGTGTATCCCGCAGAAGTCGATAGCCAGGCTCGGCAGGTCGGCACGGGCAGCCTCGGGCAGCTGGCTCACCATCTCGCGGATGCGGATGGGTCGGTCATAGTGGATGCATGCCTGCTCGGCTTTCTCAAGGTCGCTATCGTCGCAACCTTCCAGCCACTGGCGAGCAATGCCCTCGTTGTCAAAACGTATGGCACGGATGGCCCTTGCCACGTCGCCCTTGCCGCAGGCGCGGCTGCAGGGCGCATTCTCACACAGCAGGCAACGTGCCGCTTCTTCTTTCATGTTCATCTGGATCTTTTTCATAATTTATATAGTTTTCAGTTTTCAGTTTTCAGTTTTCAGTTTTCAATTTTCAGTTGTCAGTTTTCAGTTGTCAGTTTTCAGTTGTCAGTTTTCAGTTGTCAGTTTTCAGTTGTCAGTTTTCAGTTGTCAGTTTTCAGTTTTCAGTTGTCAGTTTTCAGTATTATTACTATCGTCTCACTCCAAATCACTAATCACTAATCACTAATCACTAATCACTAATCACTAATCTCTAGCCCCTAACCTCAATGGATGGATGGACGAATAGACGGGTTACTCGAAGCGCATCGTAGCCGTGGGCTTGATGGTTGAGATAATGTGGCTGGCGCCGAGCAGCGTCAGGTAGGACACGATGATGATGCCCACATTGAGCATGACCAGGGCGGGAATGCTCAGGTGGATGGGCACGTAAGGCATATAGTAGGCCGTGGGGTCAAGACGCACGATGTGGCAGTACTTCTGCAACAACGCCAGCCCGATGCCGATGATGTTGCCGATAATGAGCGCCTTGAGGATGAGTTTTCCCGTCAGGTAGATGAAGATGCGGCGGATGCTGCCGTTGCTGGCGCCCATCGCCTTGAAGTTGCCGATGATGCGGATGCGCTCCAGCACAATCATCAGCATCGCCGAGATGAGTGTGAACGCCGCCACAATCATCATCAGCGTGAGGATGATGACCACATTCATGTCCAGCATCTGCAACCAGGCGAAAAACGGCAGGTTATTCTGTTGGGTCGTGGTAACGACAAACAGGTTCTTGCTTTCTCGTTTCACGGTGTTCTCGGCCAACAGGGCATAGAGGTCATAGGCGTCAGCCTCCAGGTCGCGAGTGTCTTTCATATTCACCGCTACCTGGGTACCCTTGTCGCCGTGCCAGCCGTTCACGCCCTGTACGATACCGATGCCGCCGACGATGTAGGCATTGTCAAAGGCTTCGAGGTCGGTCTCGAAGATGCCTGAAATCGTCAAGTTCCTCACCTTGATTTTGTCATCGATGAAGTAGGTGAGCACCTTGTCGCCGGCATGAAGCTGCAGACGGTCGGCAACGGTCCTGGAGATGGCGATTTGGTTGGCCGATGCGGTGTCGCTAACCACTGGCTCACTGCCTTCGACCATCTTGCTCTTGAGATAGCGCCAGTCATAACCCTCGTCCACGCCACGCATGATGATGCCCATGAAGTCCTCATCGGTCTTGAGGATGGCACTCTTGTCGGCAATGAGGCTGATGCTTTCGGCTTTTGGTGCAAAATCGCCGTTTTCGGCAATCGCCTCACGCACCTCGCGGCCGTTGACGGTGGCGTAGTTCTCATCGATGCCCAGGGCGGCATTCGATACCCTGAGGTGTGCGTCAAGGTGCATGATTTTTCCCGAAATCTCGCCTTTGAAGCCCATGACGATGGCGATGGACAGAATCATTACGACCACGGCAAGCACGATGCCCACGAGGGCGACAGTCAGGCTGGGTGAGCCTTTACGACGTTCGCCGTTCAATGTCATGCGCCGTGCTATATATAGTTCGTGATTCATCGACCGCAAAGGTACTGAAAAGTTTTCAGTTCTCAGTTTTCAGTTGTCGGTTTTTTGGCCGTTTGGGATAAAAACACTAACTTTGTGGATTGATTATAAAAAAGAGTTCAAGTATATGATGAGAAGATTGTTGATAATGATGGCGGTGCTGACGGTGGCACTCGCCATGCAGGGTGGGGTGGTAAAGTTGGCCATCCTCAGTGATGTGCATGTCAATCCGGGCAATGCCAATGAGGGCAAACTGCGCGAAGCCGTGACCGAAATCAATACCCTCGACGTCGATGCTGTGATGATGACAGGTGACCTCACTACCGAGGGCAATGACGACCAGTTGCTGCTTGTCAAGGACATCCTTGACGGCATCAAGCATCCGCTGTATGTCATCCCCGGCAACCACGAGCTCACTTGGAGCCAAAGTGCATGCAAAACCTTTACCGACCTGTGGGGCACCGACCGTTTTGTCTTTACCATCGACAATCTGGTGGTGATAGGCATGAACTGCGGCCCGTTCATGAAGATGGGCGACGGACACATTAAGCAGGAAGACCTGTTGTGGCTCGACAGCACCCTCAACGTGATGGTCAAGCCAGGCATGCAGGTATTGAGTGTGAACCACTATCCTATCCTTGACGACCTGGACAACTACCGCGACTATGTCGATATCCTCAAGAAATATCCCGTCATTACTCACCAGTGCGGACACTACCACCGTTGGCGCCTCTACGAGACCGATGGTATCAATGGCGTGATGGTACGCTGCCTGAACATGGGCAATGAGGATTACGGTTACACGCTGATGAACATTGACCTGGACCGTCAATGGATATATGTATATAATAAGGTGATTGGTGCTGAAGCCCAGCCAATGTATGCTTATCACATCAACCTGGACTATTATACGCCAGAGTTGCTCCAGCAAGAATATAAGGTGCCTGATGGTTTCGATATTCAGCGTGTGTTCGCCGACAACGCTTCGGTTTTTACCCGAGTGGGTGTAGATGACAAAAACCTCTATTTTGGCAATTCCTTGGGTTACTGCAAGGCAATAGACAAGCAGTCTGGCGAGTTGCTTTGGCAGTACAAGACCGATGCCATGCTGTTCTCGCGTCCCGCCGTGGGTGACAAGTATGTTGTCTTGCCCACGAGCGACAAGCGCCTAGTCTGGCTCGACAAGAAATCGGGCAAAGCCAAATGGCAATATGAAGCAGCCGGCCCCTATGTTGCCGATGGTCTCGTGCGTGACGGCATCCTCTATCAGGGCGGTTACAAGACCTTCCAGGCGTGGGATGTGAAACGTCACCGCCTCTTGTGGCATTACGACAGCATCGACAGCTACTGTCAGGCTGAGCCTGCTGTGGATGGCAACGACGTTATCTTTGGCGCCTGGGATACTTATCTGCGCTCACTTAACCGTAAAACAGGTAAGCTGCAATGGAAATGGAACAATGGCCGCGACGTGATCCTCTTCAGTCCCGGCAATGTGGTGCCTGTTGTGACGACTGAGCGGGTTGTCATTGTTGCGCCCGACCGTACGTCAACCGGTATAGACCGAAAGACCGGCCAGCAACTGTGGCGAGAGAAGAATGTTTTCAAGGTGCGCGAGAGCCTGGGATGCAGTGCCGACGGCAAGGTGGCTTATGCTAAGACGATGGACGGCGAACTCATCGGCATGGGTACTGGCAAGGGTTATGAATTTTTGTGGAGGAGAGATCTGGGCTTTGGCTACGAACATGCACCGTGCATAGTCCTTGAACATGATAGCTACATCTACTGTGGTTCCCGCCATGGAATGCTTGCCGTTGTCAATGCCAAAAACCACAAGTTGGTGTTCACTTACAGCATGGGCTCCAGTGAGGTCAACGGTTTTGAGGTCGATGAGAACGGTGACATCTACTGCTCCCTCATCGAGGGCACCATCTACCGCATCACCCACAAATAGTCCTTAAAGACATTAAAGACCCTAAGGACCTTAAAGTTTCTAAATAATAAAAGCGGGCCTGGCCCGCTTTATTTTATTCCTAATATCCGATGTGTTTGCAATGATAGGCGCCACTGTGGATTGTTCATCACGGCATCAACGGTGGCTATCAGGTTATGGCGGCGTGTTTTTTCATCTTCGGTCCAGCAGGGTTGCAAGTAGCGGTGCGTGGCCTCGATACTGTCATATTGGCTGAGGTCTTGTCCCAGATACACCACCTTCAACTCATCGCAACGCTTGAGCACCAGTGGTGCGTCACCGCTGTCACCGATGCCACCCTTGGGTGACAGGGTTACCCAGTCAATGCCGTGAGGCAGGGAATGTGTGCCGTTTGTCTCGATGGCGATGGTTTTCCCTGTCATTTCTTTAAGCCCCTTGATAAAATTCTCGTCAATCCACAACGAGGGCTCGCCGCCGGTGAGTATGATGAGCGGTGCGGTGGGGTAGCGGTTCACCTGCTCGACGATTTCGGGCAGCGACATCATTGTGCCTGACTCGTGCTGCGTGTCACAAAAGGCACAATGCAGGTTGCAGCCGCTCAGCCTGATGAACACGCTGGCGGTTCCTGTGTGATATCCCTCGCCCTGCAGGGAGTGGAAGATTTCGTTAACTTTCCACATGAGTTTCAGTTTTCAGTTTTCAGTTTTCAGTTTTCAGTTTTCAGTGTCATCCGCCATCAACTGAAAACTGTAAAACTCAAAACTTAGTTACTCGTCCTTGACGTAGATGGCCAGGTTGTTGGCGCTCTCACGCACGTCGGCACGGTAGCAGTTGGGGACATTCTCCACAATCCAGTGGGCGATGTTCTCGGCGGTGGGGTTGAAGTCCAGCACCTCGTTGAGGTAACGGTGGTCCAGCTTGCCGTGCACCATCTCCTTGATGATGGTGAAGTCGGTGACCATACCGTTGTCATCAAGCTCCTTGGCCTTGCAATACACGTTCACAATCCAGTTGTGGCCATGCAGGTTCTCGCACTTGCTGTTATGGTCCAGATACAGCATGTGTGCCGATGAAATCTCCAGTGTCTTTTGAACGTAATACATATTATTAGTTTTTAGTTGTCAGTTGTCAGTTGTCAGTTTTCAGTTGTCAGTTTTCAGTTGTCAGTTTTCAGTTGTCAGTTTTCAGTTGTCGCAGCTAGAGTCTAACGCTTAATACGCTTGGGCGCTACCGACTCGTTGAAGTGCATGTAGTAGGTCAGGTTCAAGATGCCCTTCTCGTAGCCCAGGGTCAACGCCGTGAGGTTGTAGTCGCTGCAGAAGATGTTGTCCCTTGCAAGCACAAAGCTCTTGGTGCCCAGGTGGCTCTCGACGGTCCTGACGATGGCACCCTCGGTTGTGGCGGGGCAGTGGTTGAGGTTGGACGAGATGATGACACGGTTCACACGGGCATCGTAGTTGAAAGCGGCTGCTGTGCTGTCGGCATTCATCGTCGCTACCTCGCGGTCAAACACATATTGTATCATGTAGGGGCCCTGCGGCACAATGAGCGTGTTGCTGCCTGCATACAGGCGGGCGTCGGTGCTGACCATGCCGTTCATGTCCATCAGCGTGGTCTGGCCATCGGCACCGCAGCAGGAACTCTCGTCAAACATCATCATCATCGAGGCGGCCACCAGGCTCGGGTCGATGAAACCGCGGGTGGCGTAAGGGTTGTCCTCGGTCACATGGGCGTTGCTGAACTTGGCGGTGCCCACAGCCTTGCCCTGACGGTCGATGATGTGGCAGACGCCGCCCTTGACAGCGATCAGGCGTTCGCCGTTGATGTCAATCAGGTTGTCATATTCGATGGGAACAAGCGTCTTGCCGCTCTTGTCCACCATACCCGTTTTCTTGCCCTTGATGACGATGTAGTCGCCCGACGGGGTGCGTGAGAAGTCATTATAGCCGCCTTTCTCCACCGCCTGCTTGTCGTCGATGGGGTTGGGCACTTCCTTGCCGTTGCTGTCCAGGCACACCAGGCTGTCGCCCTTGACGGCAGGCAGCACACCGTTGATGTAGTAAGGCTGAACGGGCTGATAGTCGGCGGCGCTGGCGGTGTATTTCACCGCTCCGCTCTTGTCGATGACCGAGAAGCTGACGATGCTGTCGCCCTCCTGCTGCGGCCCTACGACAACAGCCACGTCGTTGTACAGGAACAGGTTGGCGCTGGAGTACACTGCAGGCACGATGGTGTCACCGCTGGAGTTGATGTAGCCCCACATGCCGTTGTCGTTCTGGAAGGCTGCCATACCACGGGCAAACATCGAGCACTGGGCCACCTCCTTGGGCAACTCCTTTACGACCTGGCCCTTGCGGTCGATGACACACAGCGAAGCACCCACGCGGCTGCACACGGCCACACCGTCGTCGCTATAGGAGGTCACGCTGCCAAAGTGGCCGGCAACGGGCGTTGTCGGGGCGCTGACGTCGTAGTAGTCGTAACTGCCCTCGCTGTTCATCACGTAGAACATCCCTGCCACGATGGGTGAGGGAGCCTGGTCAAAGGCGTCCTTGGCAACCACCTCGCCGCTGTTGACGTCGAGGATGCTCCACTTCTCGCTGCCCACGAGTTGCACAGGCAGATATTGCGTTTTGTACTGGTAAGTCGTCTCATTGCCGCCACAAGCGGTCAGCAGCACTGCCGCACATGCGGCAAGCGCGATTCTCGATAAAATCTTCATTTATTCTCGTTGTTTTTGCTTTCGGAGGGCGAAATTACTCAAATTTTTCCATTCACGGTTGAATTATAGAATTATGTAACATTTTTTGTGCTTTTTTGCCATTCGCTTTCTTGTGTCAATTCTTTTAGCTATATTTGCACAATCCTAAAGATAGATTTGTTTAACCCACTAATACATGACTGATTTATGAGAAAAGTATTTATTACATTCCTGGTATGTCTGATGTGCGCCCTCAGCGCCAAAGCAATAGAGTATCCCGTCTACATTAAGGGAATTCAAGTGACGAGTACTAATGCCCTTGATGTCCTCGGTGACGGTACGGTGACGTTTGATGAGGAAACCTTTACTCTGACCCTCAACAATGCCAACATCAATACTGGCAGCGTTGAGGCGCAGGGCATGACGGTGGGCATAAATGGCATGACCGTTAAACTCATCGGAACCAATCAGGTGACCAGTAATAGTTATTCCGGTATTAAGGTCACTGCCAACGCGACCATCACAGGCACGGGAACACTGAAGGCTACTGGAGCCGATTGTGGAATCATGTTTGACAATCCATCATATACTTCAGTTCGACTGAGTGTGACTGACGGCGCACAAGTTTATGCCAAAGGTGCAAAAGGCATTTCCGGTGATACTGACTATTCGTCAACGCTTTTTATCTCAGGTTATGAAACTGTTATCCATGCTTTTGGCACAGAGTTTTCCATGGGCAATTTGCAATTTATAACTTTAAGGAACAATCAACAGATTGTTTCGCCTGAGGGTGCGGTGTTTAACAATAAGTTCGTTCGTAACGCCAACGGTGACATCGTTGCCGGCCAAGAGGTCGTCATCATGTCGCCCCTGCTGCGTGGCGACGTGGATATTTCCGGTAGCGTGAATATTGGTGATGTGGCTGAGTTGACCGACTACCTGTTGACCGGCTATTCGACACACATCAGGCTGAAAAATGCCGACGTTGATGACAGTGGCTCAGTAAATATCGCTGATGTGACCGAGCTCATTGACTACCTGTTGTATGGCGTGTGGAATGTGACAATCCACGAGTATGTTGACTTGGGATTGCCCAGCGGCACGCTATGGGCAACCTGCAACGTGGGTGCCAGCAGCCCCGAGGAATATGGCGACTACTTCGCCTGGGGCGAGACCGAACCTAAAGAAGTCTATAATTGGAACACCTATAAGTGGTGCAATGGCTCCCAGAACACTTTGACGAAGTACTGTAATCACAGCAATAATGGCTACAACGGTTTCACCGACGGCAAGACGGAATTTGATCCTGAGGACGATGCCGCCTTTGTCAACTGGGGCACCTCATGGCGCACGCCAACCTATGACCAGCTGTTAGAACTGTATAGAAATTGTACTTGGACTTGGACGCAACTGAACGGCGTTAACGGTGAACTGGTCACCGGCCCGAATGGGAATTCCATCTTCTTGCCCGCCGCTGGCGGCCGCTATGAAACGTCGCTCGGCAGCGCGGGCTCGGGCGGCTACTATTGGTTGCGCACGCTCTATTCTGGCTACTCCTACAGTGCGTACGACCTGAGCTTCATTTCGGGAAACGTCACGCTCGGGACCACCGTCAAACGCTACTATGGGTGCTCTGTGCGTGCCGTGCGCGTCTCGTAGAATTAGCATCTATTTTGAAACGTGTAACGGCTGACGCCCGATAGGGCAGCCGCGTCAAAATCATCCCGAGTGAAACCCAAGGTCCCGCAAGGAATCCGGTTTCACTCGGGATTTGCTGTAAGGGCGGCAGAATGCTTGTCGGTCTTTTCTGCCACTCCTACGGAGTTTGTGGATGGTGATGCCGGTGAACAGGGGTTTCAGTCGGCAAAGCCTCCTTCCACCCCTGCCTATAATCTTGACAGGCCTACGGCCTTTTTACCGGGCACCAATAGTGTGTTATAGGCTGAGGCGGACAAAGACGGGGTAGTGGTCGGAGGGCTGGCGGCGGATGTAGCGGCTGAAGTCAATCTCCTGTGGGGCGTCATGTCCTTTGATGGTCGTTGCAGAGGTCGGGTCGGGCTGCCAGTAGCTGTTGGTGAGCACGCCGTAAGCCTCGACCCGCGTCTCGGGCGAGACGAAGATGTGGTCGATGCGGCTCTCGGTGTAGAGGTCGGTGTCAAAGGAGTTGAACGTGCCGTTCTCGGCAAAGCGCAGCCGTGCGGCTGCATAAGAATCCTTCAACAACCCCGAGGTGGTGAAGATGGTGTAAATCTCGTCATTCTGGTCCACGTTGAAGTCGCCCGTGACGATGACCGGTGCACCCTGGGCAATCTCGCGGATGCGGCTGACGATGAGTTTGGCTCCCTCGCGACGTGCCGTCACGCCCACGTGGTCCATGTGCAGATTGAAGAAATAGAAGGCTTCGTCATCGGTCGCCGTTTGGGCAGCGAATTTGCCCCATGTGCAGACGCGCACACATGCCGCGTCCCATCCAAGGCCGGGGCGGTCGGGCGTCTCACTGAGCCAGAAGTTGCCCTGGTCCAGCAGCCTCAGGCTTTCGGGCTTGTAAAAGATGGCGGCATACTCGCCTCTCGTCTTGCCGTCGTCACGGCCCACGCCCAGGTAGTCATAGCCGTCCAGCCCCTCGAGCATATCCATCAACTGCCCGTGCAGCACCTCCTGGGTGCCGAAGATGTCGGGCGACATGAAATTCACTTGGTCACAGATGACCCGGCAGCGCTGATGCCACCCATTGCCGGCAACGCTGTCACTGCTGACGTTTAAACGGATGTTGTAGGAACCCACGAGCATCTGGGCCGACAGTGCTGCCACGGCCACATAGACGAAATAGACGAATAGATAAAACCTTTTCATGTTAATGATAATGTTAGTTGATGGCACAAAAATAACAAAAATAATTGTGCTAATCGATAGTTCTTGCTATTTTTGCAAAAAAACCGATGTGCTTATGACCCGCATGATTCTCACCCTTGGCGCTCTGTTGATGCTGGCTTCTACCGCCGTGGCCGACCGTGTTGTCGTTTTCAACCCTGCCGACATCTGGCCGGAGCCGGTGTGTATCGAAATGCCTGGTTTCGGCCCTATGCCATTGGGCTACTACCTCATCACCAAGGATGATGTCGAGGTAGAATTCCAAATGGATGAAGAGATGGAGAATGAGCATGATGCCTATTATTATCGGGGTAAAATGAACATCTGGTCACCCCTTTATGGCATTAAGTCGGTCTCTTTCACTTATCCGCAAACGTGCATCGACGCGTCTTTTGTTTTGCTCTATGAAAGCAACTATCAATATACCCAGAATACAACTGTCGTTGATGGGGAGATGATTACGGTATTTGAGTTCTTTGATATGTTCAGTGATTATGTGGGGCTGGAGGGCATGGCCGATATCCGTACCATCACGGTGACGCTCGATGATGACGAATCGACACAGGCTCCCGAGTTGGCTGCAAACCGTGAGGTGGCCCAGGTGAGATACTTCAATGCGGCAGGGCAGGAGGTCATGCAACCAGGCGGCTTGACCATTGTGGTTACCACCTATAGCGACGGCTCCACTACGGTCCAAAAACTGGTGAAATAAGGAGGATTTGTCTGTAAGGACAACGAAATGTCAGCATGGGGTGACAAATTGTCGCATTGCTGACGCCTTTTCTTTGTTGGCACACTCGTTGCTGTCTAGCAGGTCGTGAAAACTCAAAAAACAATAATAATTAACAACTAACAATTTAATCATGACTATTAAACCATTAAATGACCGCGTTCTCATCGAACCGGCAAAAGCAGAAGAAGTGGTCGGCGGAATCATCATCCCCGACAGCGCTAAGGAAAAACCTCTCAAGGGCAAAGTGCGTGCCGCAGGTAACGGCACCAAGGACGAGGAAATGATTGTCAAGCCTGGTGACACCGTGCTCTACGGTAAGTACGCCGGCAACGAAATCGAAATCGACGGCGAGAAACTGCTCATGATGCGCCAGAACGACATCCTGGCCATCGTTATGGAATAATAACTAAAAACGTACTACAATGGCAAAGTTGATTAAATTCGATATCAAGGCTCGCGAAGAGCTCAAGAAGGGCGTTGACCAGTTGAGCGACGCCGTAAAGGTTACCCTTGGTCCCAAGGGTCGCAACGTGATTCTCGACAAGAAGTATGGTGCTCCCCACATCACTAAGGACGGCGTAACCGTTGCCCGTGAGGTGGAACTGGAGGACGAATTCCAGAACATCGGCGCACAGCTCGTCAAGGAGGTCGCCAGCAAGACCAACGATGATGCCGGTGACGGCACCACCACCGCTACCGTTCTCGCCCAGGCCATCATCAACGAGGGCCTCAAGAACGTGGCTGCCGGCGCTAATCCCATGGACGTGAAGCGCGGTATCGATAAGGCCGTCAAGGTTGTTGTCGAGGGCATCAAGGACCAGGCTCAGGAAGTGGGCGACGACTTCGGCAAAATCGAGAACGTGGCACGCATCAGCGCCAACAATGATGATGCCATCGGCCAGCTCATTGCCGAGGCTATGAAGAAGGTAAAACAGGACGGCGTCATCACCGTCGAGGAGGCCAAGGGCACCGAGACCCGCGTCGACGTGGTCGAGGGTATGCAGTTTGACCGCGGTTACATCTCGCCCTATTTTGTCACCAATGCCGACAAAATGGCTTGTGAGATGGAGCGCCCCTACATCCTCATCTTTGACAAGAAGATTTCGGGCTTGAAGGACCTGCTGCCCCTGCTGCAAGGTGCCGTACAGGCTCATCGTCCCATGCTCATCATCGCCGAGGACGTTGACGGTGAGGCTCTTGCATCGCTGGTAGTGAACCGTCTGCGTGGCTCGCTCGAGGTGTGCGCAGTGAAAGCTCCGGGTTTTGGCGACCGTCGCAAGGAGATGCTTCAGGACATCGCAATCCTCACCGGTGGCACCGTCATCAGCGAGGAAACCGGTCTGACCCTCGAGAAGGCTACCCTCGAGATGCTGGGTACTGCCGAGAAGGTTACTGTTGACAAGGAGAACACCACCATCGTCAACGGTGCCGGCAACAAGGACATGATTGCTGACCGCATCGCGCAAATCCGTGTACAGATCGAGAATACCAAGTCCACCTATGACAAGGAGAAACTCCAGGAGCGTCTTGCCAAGATGTCAGGTGGTGTTGCCGTCCTCTACATCGGTGCACCCAGCGAGGTCGAGATGAAGGAGAAGAAGGACCGCGTGGACGACGCTTTGAGCGCTACCCGCGCCGCCGTTGCCGAGGGTATCGTACCCGGTGGCGGAACCGCCTACATCCGTTGCCTCAAGTCCCTCGAGGGCATGAAGGGTGACAACGATGACGAGACCACGGGTATCCACATCATCCAGCGCGCCATCGAGGAGCCTCTGCGCCAGATTGTTGCCAACGCAGGCCTGGAAGGCGCTGTCGTTGTCAACAAGGTTAAGGAGGGCAATGGCGACTTCGGTTACAATGCTCGCACCGAGAAGTTTGAGAACCTGTTCGAGACGGGTGTCATCGACCCTGCCAAGGTGGCACGTGTGGCTCTTGAGAACGCTGCCAGCATCGCCGGCATGTTCCTGACCACCGAGTGTGTCATCGCCGAGAAGAAAGAACCCGAGCCCGCAATGCCCGCTGGAGGTCCCGGCATGGGCGGCGGCATGGGCGGCATGATGTAATTTGGCTTTCAGCTCTTGGCTTTTAGCAATAAGCTAGGAACTAGAGCACTTTTTCATAACGCAATAGTTTTTTTGGTGTCCCCTGCAAGGCGTTGAAACGCTTTGTAGGGGATTTTTGTTGGTTTTCGGCATTTTGTGCTCCTGACGCAAAGTGCTGTTATTATTGCCGTTATAACACATTAGATAAAAAAAACAAAATAATGCATCTAGAAATGGGGATTTTTTCCTATATTTGCAGCCATATTAGACATAAACCAATTATTCCAAAACATAAACATTATGAACAAACAAATCACATTGGAACAGGCCGTTGAAAAAGTACAGGACGGCATGACTATTATGTTTGGCGGTTTCTTGGGTAATGGCAGTGCCACCCAGATTATTGACGCCATTGTAGAAAAGGGTGTTAAGGACCTTACTATCATTGCTAACGACACCGCCTATGACGAGGTGGCTCACGGCAAGTTGGTTTCTAACCACCAGGTGAAGAAGGCTATCGTTTCCCACACGGGTACCAACAAGCAGACAGCGCTGCAGAAGAATGAGGGCACCCTCATCGTTGAGTACGTTCCCCAGGGCACCCTGGCAGAGCGCATCCGTGCGGCAGGTGCTGGTCTGGGTGGCGTGTTGACCCCCACCGGTCTGGGCACCATCATGGCCGACGGCAAGGAAATCATCAAGGTTGACGGCAAGGACTATCTGCTGGAGAAGCCTCTGCGTGCCGACATCGCTTTCCTGCGTGCCAACATCGTTGACGAGTTCGGTAACATGGTATTCCTGGGCACCACCAACAACTTCAACCCGCTGATGGCCACTGCAGCCGATTATGTAGTCGTTGAGGCCGAGAAACTGGTTCCCGTTGGCGAGATTGCTCCCGAGCATGTTCACGCTTCGGGTATCTATGTTGATGGTATCTACGTTGAGAAATAAATAGTTTTACAGTTTTCAGTTGTCAGTTTTCAGCGGCATCCGCAATCAACTGACAACTGAAAACTGACAACTAAAAACTGAAAACTGAAAACTGAAAACTTGTTAGGAATGAAATACAAGACAATGATCAGACTGCGCATGAGCGCAAAGGACGCCCACTACGGTGGCAATCTGGTTGATGGAGCACACATGGTACACCTGTTTGGCGACGTGGCCACTGAACTGTTGATTATGCGTGACGGTGACGAAGGTCTCTTCTGCGCCTACGACAACATCGAGTTCCTGGCTCCCGTCTATGCCGGCGACTTCATCGAGGCCGAGGGTTGGATTGACCGCGAGGGCAACACCTCCCGCCACATGGTCTTTGAAGCACGCAAGGTGGCTCAGGCACGTCCTGACATCTCGGCATCGGCTGCCGACATCCTCGACGAGCCCGTTATCGTTTGCCGTGCATCAGGCACCTGTGTTACTCCTAAAGACTGCCAGCGCAAATAAGCTGTTAGCTATTAGCAGTTAGCTTTTAGCTATTAGCTGACAGGCGTTAGTAATCATACTAAAAACTTAAAACTAAGAACTTAAAACTGAATAATGGATAAACTGATTATCACTGCCGCTATCTGCGGTGCCGAGGTTACCAAGGAGCAGAATCCTAACGTACCTTATACCGTCGAAGAAATTGTTCGCGAGGCCAAGTCGGCTGTTGACGCCGGTGCTGCCATCGTCCACCTGCACGTGCGTTGGGACGACGGTACGCCCACTCAGGACCGTTCCCGCTTCCAGGAGTGTGAAGAGGCTATCCTCAAAGTGTGCCCCAACGTCATCCTGATTCCTTCGACCGGTGGTGCCGTGGGTATGACGCCCGATGAGCGCCTGCAGTCAACCGACACGACCCCGCTGCCCGAAATGGCAACGCTCGACTGCGGTACCTGCAACTTTGGCGATGAGATTTTTGACAACACGATGCCCACGATGCGTGCCTTCGGCAAGCGCATGATTGAGCGCGGCATCAAGCCCGAATACGAGTGCTTTGAGATGGGTCACCTCGACACAATCCTCACGATGGCTCGCAAGGGCGAGGTTCCCGGTGCTCCCATGCAGTTCAACTTTGTGCTGGGCGTTCCCGGTTGCACCCCTGCTACCGTTGCCAACCTGTGCTGGCTCGTGAACGGCATTCCCGCCGGTTCGACCTGGACTGTAACGGGTGTTGGCCGTCACGCCTTCCCGATGGCAGCAGCCGCTATCGCCATGGGCGGTAACGTGCGTGTGGGATTTGAGGACAACCTGTACCTGTCGAAGGGTGTTCTTGCCAAGAGCAATGGCGAACTCGTCGAGAAGGTAGTCCGCATCGCCAAGGAACTGGGCCGTCCCATCGCCACCAGCGATGAGGCCCGCGAAATCCTGGGCCTGCCCAAGCGCAACTAATAACTAAGGACTAGAAACAAAAAACTAGAAACTAAAAACTAAAAACTATAATTGTTTAACACTTAAACCAAATTAAAACAATGCAGAAACACGGAAACAGATTCGGTACGCACCGAGTAATCGAACCCAAGGGCGTTCTTCCTCAGCCCGCCAACAAGCTGGACAACAACATGGACGAGATCTATGACAACGAGATTCTCATCGATGTACAAACCCTGAATATCGACTCCGCTTCGTTCACCGATATCCACAACTATGCCAAGCAGCAGGCCAAGGACCCCAACAACGAGGCCGAGGTTCTGGAAGAGATCAAGAAGGAGATGTTCCTCAATGTTGAACTGCAGGGCAAGCACCGCAACCGTCGCACCGGTTCGGGCGGTATGCTCCTGGGTAAGGTTGAGAAGATCGGTGATGCCCTCAAGGGCAAAATCGACCTGAAGGAAGGCGACCGCATCGCTACCCTCGTATCCTTGTCGCTGACTCCGCTGCGCATCGACGAAATCCTCGAAATCCGTGCCGATGTTGACCAGGTTGACATCAAGGGTAAGGCAATCCTGTTCGAGAGCGGCATTTATGCCAAGATTCCCGATGACATGCCTGAGAAGCTCGCGCTGAGCGCACTCGACGTGGCTGGTGCTCCCGCTCAGACCGCCAAGTTGTGCCAGTATGGCCAGAACGTTGTTGTATTGGGCGCCGGTGGCAAGAGCGGTATGCTGTGCTGCTATGAGGCCAAGAAGCGCGTTGGCGTTACCGGTAAGGTTATCGGTCTGGCCAACAGCCCCAAGTCGACCCAGCGCATCAAGGACCTCGGCTTCTGTGACGTGGTCGAGAGCGTTGCCGGCATGACTCCCGTTGAGGTTTACGAGCTGGTTTACAAACTGACCGACGGCAAGATGGCCGACACGACCATCAACTGCGTGAATGTTCCCGATTGCGAGATGACCGCAGTATTGTGCACCAAGGACGACGGTATCGTTTACTTCTTCTCGATGGCTACCAGCTTCACCAAGGCTGCCCTGGGTGCTGAGGGCATCGGTGCTGACGTGAATATGATTATCGGTAACGGCTACACCAAGGGTCATGCCGACTTTACCTTGCAGGAGCTGCGCGAGTGCCCCAAGCTGCGCAAGATCTTTGAGGAACTGTACGCCTAACCAAAAACTGATGCCGTGGGGCGCAATCATAGCGCCCCAGCGGCATAATCATCCATAATTATCATGGTAGAATCAAGAAGAAAACAATTATTTCCTGACGTTACCGACGAGCAGTGGAATGACTGGAAATGGCAGGTGAAGAACCGCATCGAGACACTTGAGGAACTCAAGAAGTATGTGAACCTGAGTGCTGAGGAGGAAGAGGGCGTTAAGCAGACCCTCAAGACCCTGCGCATGGCCATCACTCCTTATTACCTGAGCCTTATCAATCCCGATGACCCCAATGATCCCATCCGCCGTCAGTGCATTCCCACTGGTGCCGAGACTCATCAGGCTGCTGCCGACCTGCTCGACCCCCTGCATGAGGATGAGGATTCTCCCACACCCGGCTTGACCCATCGTTATCCCGACCGCGTGCTGCTGCTCATTACCGACATGTGCTCGATGTACTGCCGTCACTGCACCCGTCGCCGTTTTGCAGGTCAGACCGATAACGAGTGCGGTCTGGACCGCATCGAGAAGGCGCTGGAGTATATCCGTCAGACGCCCACCGTTCGTGACGTGCTGCTCTCGGGTGGCGACGCCCTCATGGTGAGCGATAGCAGACTGGAATACATCATCTCGGAATTGAGGAAGATTCCTCATGTTGAGATTGTCCGCCTGGGTACCCGCACTCCCGTGGTTTGCCCGCAGCGTGTCACTCCCGAGCTGTGCAACATGTTGAAGAAGTATCATCCCATCTGGATCAATACCCACTTCAACCATCCCAACGAGGTGACTCCCGAGTCGAGCCGTGCCTGCGAGATGCTCGCCGACGCCGGTATCCCCTTGGGCAACCAGAGCGTGCTGCTGCGCGGTGTGAACGACTGCGTTCACGTGATGAAGAAGCTCGTGCATGAGATTGTCAAGATTCGTGTACGTCCTTACTACATCTACCAGTGCGACCTGTCGATGGGTCTGGAACACTTCCGCACCCCCGTCAGCAAGGGTATCGAGATTATCGAGGGCCTGCGCGGCCACACCAGCGGCTACTGCGTGCCCACCTTCGTGGTGGATGCTCCCGGTGGTGGCGGCAAGACGCCCGTCATGCCCCAGTACATCATCTCACAGGCTCCCGGCAGGGTGGTATTGCGCAACTTCGAGGGCGTTATCACCACCTATACCGAGCCCACCGACTACCACAGCGAGTGCAATTGCCCCGAGTGCCAGGCTGCACGCGCCAAGGAGCAGGTGGCTGCCGACAAGGCTGTCGATGGCGTCATCTCGCTGCTTGAAGGCGAACGCATGAACATTGAGCCCAAGGCGCTGAAGCGTCATGAGCGCAACGAAGGTCGTAACAAGAAATAATTGAGACTGTATCCGTTGGACTGTGAAGGCGCCATGAGCGTCTTTACAGCCGCCAGCGGAAATCATTGCGTTCAGGGAGTGCCCTTCATCAATGACATATTGCAATACGATAGCCTGTCTATCGTGGGTCTGGAAAAGAACACTGGCAAGACCGAGTGTCTGAAATATGTGCTTGACCGCCTTCCAGTGGATACCAAGCGCATCGCCGTGACCTCAATCGGCATTGATGGAGAAACCGTTGACCAGGTGACCCGCACCCAAAAGCCCGAAATCGTCCTCCGCGAGGGGATGTACTTCGGCACCAGCGAGGCCCATTATCGTCAGCGCCGATTGGTTTCGGAACTCATCGACGTGAGTGACGAGAGCACATCGCTGGGTAGGGTAGTGACCGCCAAGGCGCTCACGGGAGGAAAAATCCTCTTATCGGGACCCTCCTCGGCGAGCAGCCTCAGGCGTTGGATGGGAGAGATGCAGCAGCGCTTTGACATCGACCTGGTCGTTATCGACGGCGCTTTGTCTCGCATGAGTTCGGCATCTCCTGCTGTAAGCCAGTCGATGATTCTGGCAACCGGTGCCGCCTACTCGGCCAACATCAGCACCCTGGTGAGCAAGACCGCCCATGTTGTGGACCTCGTCAATCTGGACCTGACCAGTGAGAGCAATCTCAAGTCGCTCATGCCGCTCGATAAGGGCCTTTGGTTCATCGACAAGAGTGACGAACTGCACGCTCTTGATGCGATAACCTCTTTGTCAAAGGACATCCACTTCGAGGGTATGGACGGCTGTAAAACGCTTTATGTGGCAGGTGCGCTGGTTGATGGTTTCCTGGAGAAAGTGAGGAAAAACAAAGACCTCAAGCATGTTGAACTCGTTGTGAGAGACTTTACCAAGATATTTGTCACACCACAGCAGTTCAGACTGTTCATCAAGGCGGGCGGACGCATCAGTGTGTTGCAAAAGAGCAAACTCATTGCCGTCACCGTCAATCCAACGTCGCCCAGCGGCTATGTCCTTGACTCGGACACCCTGTGCGCCAAGTTATCCGAAGCCATCGGGCTTCCTGTTTATGATTTATTGAAGAATAACGAGTGCAACTGAAAAATGTCATAGATTCGCCTTGCGGCCTGCGTTTCATGCTTGACAAGCTGGAACTGCAGTCGGGTTTTACGCGGCGTTGGCTCCTCGACTCCCCTATGATGGTGAGGGACGAGGAGATTGCCGCATCTTATGACGTGTTGCACCGTTTTGACACATTTGTCGGGCAGGTCGATAAGACTCATCTCGACACGGTGCTTTTCAAATTGCAGGGTTTGAAAGATATCCGAACGACCATCAAAAACCTGCACAATCAAGCCGTGCTTGACGATATTGAACTGTTTGAGGTCAAGCACCTTGCCATCCTTGCCACTGACGTGAACAAGTTGCTCATGCAGCATGACATGGATGGGGTAGTGGAGATTCCCACTCTGGACGAGGTCATCAGCATTCTGGACCCCGACGGGATGAAAATCGCCACATTTTATATATATGACTCCTATTGCGCCCAACTCAAGGACCTGCGCGTGCAGATGCGCCAGCATCCCGAGCAGCAGGATGACCTGCTCTTGCAGGCCAGCGAACTCGAGGAAAGTGTACGCAAGGACCTGAGCAACCAGTTGCACCCCTTTGCTGCGGCTATCGAGCAGGCACAGCTCGCTTTGGCTCGCATCGACGTGAATCTGGCCAAGGTGATGCAAATGAGACAGATGGGGCTTTCGTTCCCCGTGCTGTCAAGTGATGGCGTAACGCGCTACGAGGCGATGTTCCATCCTCAGGTGAAAGAGGCATTGGCTCAGCATGGCCGTGACTTCCAGCCTGTGGACATCACCTTTGGTGAACAACCCACCCTCATCACGGGTGCCAATATGGGCGGCAAGACCGTCGTATTAAAGTCATTGACCTTGTGTCAGTTGCTTTTCCAATTCGGATTCGGTATTCCGGCGGCTTCGGCCCAAATTGCCGTGAAAGATGAGATATACTTCTGCATCGGTGACGAGCAGTCGGTCGAAAAAGGCCTGTCGTCGTTTGCCGCCGAGATGAAGAACATCGATGCCGTTATCAAGGCATCGCGCGAGAACAAGATAATAATGGCGTTGATTGACGAACCGGCACGCACCACCAACCCTACCGAGGGCGCAGCTCTCGTGTCAGCTTTGTTGCTAGTTCTTGCCGACAAGGGCATGAGCCTGGTTATGACGACGCACTACGATATAGAGCCGGGTAGAGCCCGTTGCCTGAGGGTAAAGGGATTTGAAAACGGTTCGATGGATTACAGGCTGGTTGAGGTCCAGGACGGCGAGGTGCCCCATGAGGCACTCAACATCGCCCAAAGCCTGGGCATCGACAGCGAGTGGATTAACACGGCAAGGAACCTGCTGGAGACTTGCCCACAGTAAAGACTAATATCATACTATATACTATTAACACTATGCAAAAGAGCAAGTTAGGACTAGATTTTGAAAAAGTTGAGTACGCCAGAGGACTGGCTAAAGGCATTGCCGAGGACGTGCAGTCGTTCGTGGAACAGTACACGACGGTTGCTGTCGAGCGCACCCTGTGCCGCCTGATGGGCATTGACGGGGTTGACGACAATGACGTGCCCCTGCCCAATGTGGTGGTTGAAGCCTTGAAGGACAAGGGTGTCTTGAACGAGGGCGCTTTGTTCTTCATTGCCAATGCCATGATTCAGACGGGACTCAGCCCGCAACAGATTGCCGAGAAAGTGGCAAAGGACGAGTTGGACATCACTCAGGTGGTGACACGTGACCAAAAGCAGATTGCTGATGCCCTGCAGCCCGTTATTGACGAGAGCATGGCTCGCATTCGTGCACGTCGCGCTCGCCGTGAACACTATCTGGAGACCATCGGTGAGGGTCCCAAACCCTACCTTTACATCATTGTGGCAACGGGTAACATCTATGAGGACGTGGTACAGGCTCAGGCAGGAGCCCGTCAAGGTGCCGACGTCATCGCTGTAATCCGTACCACGGGCCAGAGCCTTTTGGACTACGTGCCCTATGGCGCAACGACCGAGGGCTTCGGTGGCACCTTTGCAACCCAGGAGAACTTCCGCATCATGCGCAAGGCGCTTGATGAAGTAGGCGAGGAGCAGGGACGTTACATCCGCCTGTGCAACTACTGCTCAGGCCTGTGTATGCCCGAAATCGCCATCATGGGTGCATTTGAGGGTTTGGATGTGATGCTGAACGATGCCCTCTACGGTATCCTGTTCCGCGACATCAACATGCAACGCACGCTGATTGACCAGTATATGAGCCGAATCATCAACGGCTTTGCCGGTGTTATTATCAATACGGGTGAGGACAACTACCTGACCACTGCCGATGCAGTCGAAGCCGCTCATACGGTGCTGGCATCGGACCTCATCAATGAGCAGTTGGCTCTCATGGCCGGTCTGCCCGAGGAGCAGATGGGTCTGGGTCACGCTTTTGAGATGGACCCGATGCTGGAGAACGGTTTCCTGCTGGAGCTGGCTCAGGCGCAGATGACCCGCGAAATCTTCCCCAAGGCAACGCTGAAATATATGCCCCCGACCAAGTTCATGACGGGCAACATCTTCCGAGGCCACATTCAGGATGCGCTGTTCAACATGATTGGTATCTGGACCCATCAGGGCATCCAGCTGTTGGGTATGCCCACCGAGGCTATCCACACGCCGTTCATGAGCGACCGCTATCTCTCTATCGAGAATGCCAAGTATATCTTCAACAACATGAAGAGCATCGGCGAGGAGATGGAGTTTGTCGAGGGTGGTATCTGCCGCAACCGCGTCAAGGAAGTGCTGGGCAACACTATCAAGTTGCTTGAGGATATTACCAAGGAAGGTCTGTTCACCGCTCTCGAGAAGGGTATCTTTGGTGACGTGAAGCGTCCCAAGAACGGCGGTAAGGGCCTGGCAGGCGTCACCATGAAGGGTGAGAACTACTACAACCCGTTTGTGGAACTGATGAAAGGCAAGAGATAATAACAATACATCACATTAAGGTTACTATACGACTATGAGCGAAGGATTATATAGCATGGAAGCTAAGGATTTTGACAAAACCTTAGACTTCACCAAGATAAAGCCCTATGGCGACACCATGAACGACGGCAAGGTGCAACTCAGCTTCACCCTGCCCGTACCCTGTGGCGCCGAGGCCGTCGAGGCCGCCAAGCAGTTGCTCCGCAAGATGGGTTTGGAGAACCCCAGCGTGGTTTATTACAAGGAGTTGACCCCTGGCTTCACCTTCTTCAACTGCTACGGCAGTTGCACCCATACGGTGGACTACAGCACCATCTATGTGCCCAAGGTGGAGAGCAACACGATGGACATGTATGAGACCGATGAGTACATCAAGGAGAACATTGGCCGCAAGATTGTCATCGTGGGCGCTTCTACCGGTACCGATGCCCACACCGTGGGTATCGATGCCATCATGAACATGAAGGGTTATGCGGGCCACTATGGTCTGGAGCGTTACGAGATGATTGAGGCCTATAACCTGGGTTCACAGGTGCCCAATGACGAGTTTATCGCCAAGGGCATCGAACTCCACGCCGACGCCCTGCTCGTTTCGCAGACTGTGACCCAGAAGGACGTGCACATCAAGAATATGACCGAGTTCATTGAGCTGATGGAGGCCGAGGGCCTGCGCGACAAGATGATCTGCTGCTGCGGTGGCGCACGTGTAACCCACGAACTTGCCAAGGAACTGGGCTTTGACGCCGGTTTTGGCATGAACACCTATGCCGACGACGTGGCATCGTTCGTCGTGCAGGAGATGGTCAAGAGAGGAATGAAATAAACTTTTTAAAAACATATAATTAATCTCAAAACTATTTTCATTATGGACAAGTATCAAATGAGAGAAGTCATCGCAAAACGTGCTGCCAAGGAGCTGCACGATGGCGATGTAGTGAATCTGGGTATTGGTATCCCTACCTTAATCCCTAACTATCTGCCCGACGGCGTATCGGTAACGCTGCAGACCGAGAACGGCGCTATGGGTATGGGCCCGACTCCCGAGGAGGGCAAGGAGGACAAGAACCTGATCAATGCCGGTGGTGGCGCCATCACGCTGAATCCCGGTGCTTGCACCTTTGACTCGGCTACTTCATTCGCCATCATCCGTGGTGGCCATGTGAACGTTTCGTTCCTGGGCGCACTGCAGGTTGATGAGAAGGGTAACCTTGCCAACTGGATCATCCCCGGCAAGATGGCTCCCGGTATGGGCGGTGCAATGGACCTCGTTGTAGGTGCCAAGCGTGTAATCCTCACGATGGAGCACACCCAGAAGGGTAACCCCAAGATTTTGAAGGAGTGCACTCTGCCCCTCACCGCTGCCGGTCAGGTCAACATGATTATCACCGAGATGGGTGTGATGGACATCACTCCCGAGGGCATCGTGCTGCGCGAGCTGCATCCCGAGTTCACCGTCGAGGATGTACAGGCTGCTACCGAGGCTAAGCTCATCATCTCGCCCGACCTGAAACCCATGGACGTTTAATTCCTGCGCTGTTGTCATGGAATATGAATTCTTAAAAGTCGAGCATCTGGACGGCATCACCGTCTTGAAGATTTCGGCTCCCAAGTCGCTGAACGCCCTCAACTCCACGATTCTCAAGGAGCTGAGTGGCTTCATCGGCGCTCTTGATGCCAAGACCCGTGTGCTCATCATCACGGGCGACGGTGAGAAATCATTTGTTGCAGGTGCCGATATCTCCGAGATGGCTCACCTCGATGAGCCACAGGGCTTCGAATTCGGCAAATTGGGCGCTCAGGTGTTCCGCACCATCGAGACGCTGCCCATCCCCGTCATTGCCGCTGTCAACGGCTTTGCCCTGGGCGGTGGCTGCGAACTGGCAATGTCTTGCGACATCCGCATCGCTTCGAGCAAGGCCAAATTCGGTCAGCCTGAGGTCGGTTTGGGCATCATTCCCGGATTCTCAGGAACTCACCGCCTGCCCAAACTCATTGGCCAAGGCTATGCCAAGGAGATGATTTACACGGGCAAGGTTATCCGTGCCGACGAAGCATTGCGCATCGGTCTGGTTAACGCAGTCTATGAGCCCGAGGAACTGATGGACAAGGCCATGGAAATGGCCCAGATGATGCTGAAAAATGCACCCATCGCCATCAGCCTCGCCAAGCAGAGCATCAACGAAGGCTATGACCTGGACGCTGACGGTGCCATCGGTTTGGAGAATAAACTCTTCGGCAAGTGCTTTGCAACTCGCGACCAGAAGGAGGGCATGGATGCATTCCTGAACAAGCGTAAGGCAGAATTTAAAGGAGAATAAACAACATTAATCAATAAAAAATACAGAACAGATTATGAAGATTTGTATTATAGGTACAGGTACGATGGCTAAGGGTATCGTCAAGGCGTTTGCCGCCAAGATGCCCGTAGTCATGAAGAGCCGCACCCAGGAGAGCCTGGACAAGGCTATGGCTTCAATTTCCAAGGGCTACAACAAGCTCGTCGAGAAGGGTAAAATTACCGAGGATGCCATGAAGGCTATCCTGGCAAACATCACCACGACGACCGACTATGCCGACTTTGCTGATGCCGACCTCGTGATTGAGGCTGCAGTAGAGAACATGCAGTTGAAGAAGGAAGTGTTTATGGAGCTTGACAAGATTTGCAAGCCCGAGACCATCTTTGCCACCAACTCGTCATCGCTCTCGATTACCGAGATTGCCGCTTGCACCAGCCGTCCCGCTCAGTTCATCGGCTGCCACTTCTTCAACCCCGCCGACCGCATGGCGCTTGTTGAGGTGATTAAGGGCCAGCTCACCAGCGAGGAGACTGCCAAGTGCATCATTGACCTCACCACCGAAATCGGCAAGACTCCCGTGCCCGTTAACGAGGCTCCCGGTTTTGTCGTTAACCGCATCCTTATCCCGATGATTAACGAGGCTGTTGGCATCCTCGCCGACGGTATTGCCAGTGCCGAGGATATCGACAAGTGCATGATGCTGGGTGCTAACCATCCCATGGGCCCGCTTGCACTCGCAGACCTCATCGGTAACGATGTGAACCTCGCCATCATGGAGGTGCTGTACAACGAGTTTGGCGATCCCAAGTATCGTCCTCACCCGCTGCTGCGCAAGATGGTCCGTGCAGGCCTGCTCGGCCGCAAGACCGGTGAAGGTTTCTACAAGTATTAATTTTAGCTCTTAGGCATTAGGTGTTAGGCATTAGTGGCATCCATGTCCCTAAAGCCTAAAACCTAAAGCCTAAAGCCTAATCATTTATGAAAATATGGATTTTAGCTATTCAAAGACTGAACAACTGTTCCTGCAGATGGTACGTTCGTTTGCAGAGAACGAGGTAAAGCCTCTCGCTGCCGAGATTGACGAGCAGGAGCGCTTCCCTCTCGAGACTGTCCAGAAGATGGGCAAGCTCGGCATGATGGGTATTCCTGTTCCCAAGCAGTACGGCGGTGCTGGCGGTACCGTACAGATGTATATCATGGCTGTTGAGGAACTCTCACGCGTGTGCGCTACCACGGGCGTTGTCCTCTCGGCACACACCTCGCTGTGCATGGCTCCTATCTTGGAGCACGGCACCGAGGAGCAGAAGATGAAGTACTTGCCCAAGCTTGCTTCGGGTGAGTGGATTGGCGCCTTCGGTCTCACCGAGCCCAACGCCGGTACCGACGCTGCCATGCAGCAGACCACCGCTGTTGACGCTGGTGACCACTGGGTGCTCAACGGTTCCAAGATTTTCATCACCAACGCCTCTAATGCTCACGTGTTCATCGTGATGGCGATGACCGACAAGTCGCAGGGCACCAAGGGTATCTCGGCCTTCATCGTCGAGAGGGATATGCCCGGTTTCTCGGTTGGTAAGAAGGAGTTGAAGATGGGTATCCGCGGCAGCGCTACTTGTGAGCTGATTTTTGAAAACTGCATCGTGCCTAAGGAGAACCTCCTCGGCCAACTCGGCAAGGGTTTCAAGATTGCTATGATGACCCTCGACGGCGGCCGCATCGGTATCGCCTCACAGGCCCTCGGTATTGCCCAGGGCGCTATGGACGAGACGGTGAAGTACACCAAGGAGCGCAAGCAGTTTGGCCGTGCCATTGCCAAGTTCCAGAACACCCAGTTCCAGATGGCTGACCTCAAGACCAAGGTCGAGGCAGCCCGTCTGCTCGTGCGCAGTGCCGCATGGAAGAAAGACATGCACCTGCCTTACAGCGCCGATGCCGCTATGGCTAAGCTCTTTGCTGCCGAGACCGCTATGGAAGTGACGACCAAGGCCGTTCAGTTCCACGGTGGCTATGGTTACACGCGTGAATATCCTGTTGAGCGTATGATGCGTGACGCTAAGATTACCGAGATCTACGAAGGTACATCCGAGGTTCAGCGCATGGTTATCGCCGGTCAATTATTTAAATAAAACTAGTTGTCAGTTGCCAGTTGTCAGTTGTCAGCAGCATCCGCCGGCACTGAACTGAAAACTGAAAACTAAAAACTGAAAACTCAATTATGAATATTATAGTTTGTGTAAAACAAGTTCCCGATACTACCGTTGTCAAGATTGATCCCGTCAAGGGTACTTTGATTCGTGAAGGTGTTCCCAGCATTATGAACCCCGATGACAAGGGCGGTCTCGAACTTGCCTTGAGACTCAAGGACCAGTTTGGTGCCAATGTCACCGTGATTTCGATGGGCCCGCCCCAAGCCGACGTGATGCTGCGCGAGGCGCTCGCTATGGGTGCTGACCGTGCCATCCTCTTGAGTGACCGCAAGTTTGCCGGTGCCGATACACTGGCCACTTCCTACGCTCTATCAGGTCTGTGCCGCGTGCTGGACTATGACCTCATCATCGCTGGCCGTCAGGCTATCGACGGTGACACCGCTCAGGTAGGCCCCGAGCTCGCTGAGCATCTCGACTTGCCGCAGATTACCTACGTTGCCGATGCCAAGGTTCTGGAGAACGGCAACCTGCAGGTGGACAAGGAGAACGAGGATGGTATCCAGGTTCTCGAGGTCGAGGGCAAGTGCCTATTGACCGTGCTCGCTTCGGCTTTCGATGCCCGTTACATGAGTGTGAGCGGCATCATGGAGGCCTATGACAAGGAAGTTGAGGTTTGGAGTGCTGACAAGATTGACGTTGAGGAAGGCAAGCTGGGTCTCGCTGGCTCGCCCACCAAGGTGTTCAAGTCGTTCCCCAAGGCCATGAAGGCTCCCGGCGAGGTTCACGAGGTAACTCCCGAAGAGGCTGTCGAACTGATTGTTAATCAACTGAAAGTTAAACACATTATCTAAAAGTCATTATAGTTCTCAGTTGTCAGTTCTCAGTCGTCAGCGGCATCCGCAGACCTTGAACTGAAAACTGAAAACTAAAAACTGAAAACTGAATATTATGGATAAGAAAGATTATAAGAACGTATTCGTTTTTGCTGAGCAGCGCGAAGGGGTTATCCAGTCCGTTGCACTCGAACTTTTAGGTAAGGCCCGTGACTTGGCCGACGCCCTCGGCGAGAAGGTGGTTGCCATGTTGCTGGGTGAGGGTATCAAGGACCAGGCTCAGATGCTTATCGAGTACGGTGCCGATGAGGTTATCGTGGTTGATGCCCCCGAGTTGAAGGACTTCCTCAGTGAGCAGTATTCACAGGCTGTTGGACAGATTATCCTGGATCGCAAACCCAGCATCGTGCTCTATGGTGCTACCACCATTGGCCGCGACCTGGCTCCCCGCATCGCGTCCCGCCTGAAAACCGGTCTGACTGCTGACTGCACCAAGCTCGAAATCGAGCCCGATGCCAACAACGAGCTGGAGTTCCGCATGACGCGTCCTGCCTTTGGCGGTAACCTGATGGCTACCATCATCTGCCCGAACAACCGTCCGCAGATGTCGACCGTTCGTCCCGGTGTGATGCAGAAGATGCAGCGCCAGGCAGGTCGTCAGGGTGTGGTGACCGAGTTCGCGCCCAAGTTCGACGCCAGCAAGTTCAAGGTAAAACTCGTCAAGACCATCAAGGCCGACAAGCAGATGGCCGACATTGCCGAGGCCAAGATTCTCGTCAGCGGTGGACGTGGTGTTCATGACAAGGAAGGCTTTGACAAGCTGCAGGCCCTTGCCGACGTCCTCGGCGGACAGGTAGCTTCGTCGCGTGCCATGGTCGATAACGGCGTGATGCCTCATGAGTGCCAGGTAGGCCAGACGGGTAAGACCGTACGCCCCAACCTGTACATGGCATGCGGTATCAGCGGCGCCATCCAGCACCTTGCCGGTATGGAGGAGAGCGATTACATCATCGCCATCAACAAGGACAAGTTCGCCCCCATCTTCAGCGTTGCTGACCTGGGTATCGTGGGCGACCTCCACAAGATTGTCCCCATGCTCACCGAGCGCATCAAGAAAGAACTCGAGAAATAACCCCCTCTCGACGTTCCCTACACACAGAACCAAAAAGCCGACCCCTCACACCCGGGGCCGGCTTTTTACATATCTATCCTAATTCAATTACCGTCACTTAACCTTCTTAAAGACATATTCCTTGTTACCATCCGTCACAGTCATGTCATCCTTTGACAGCCCATTGACAATCAAACAATTCTCGATGAATAAAGGAATTGTGTTGATATCTTCAATTAGCTTATGTCTGATGTTCTCAGCGGCATTTTTTATCCATGATACGTCACTATCATAATCTAACTGGGTAATTTCGCATTCAGCATTAGCGTTGCTAAAATCAAATTCTATACATACACCGTTTAATGTCCACTTTGGAGTTGCCCGGTATGCATATTCTACTCGGGCATAACTGCTTTCTTTTACTAATCGTATATCAAGTTCTGCTCGATTACCCTTATTGAGCTTCACTGTCATGTCAACAGTCATGAAATAGCCTAACTTAGCAACCATGTTCCATTTTCCCCTCAGTTTATTATCTATAATGGCTGGATCTTTCTTAGTACGATATACGACAAGACAATAATCAAAAGGAATTTGTTTACTATGAATATCATAAAAATCCAGAATACGCTCATATAGTGATTTGTTCACCTTTATAGGAACGATTTCCAAACCACCATGATGATCATATTCAGAGATTAAGGTCAGATCATTTAGGTCATGAGTCAAATAAATATAATCAGGAGAGAACTGTATTTCACCTGTCTTATTATCAATGGGTATTGTTTTTCGGACTGACCATATATCATCATTTGATTCAGCATACAAGAGAATACCTGCATCTTTATTAGTAGAATTATAATATAACGGAGTACTTTCTCGTGAACCTTTCCTTTGCACTGCCAGCAAAATAGTGGTGTCTCCATTGTTGAAAGAATAACTCAACGGAATATTGTATGTCTCACATGTTTCCTCAAGCCGATTAGCCTCTTTTTGGGTATAGTATATTTTTTGTGGATAGAATCCTAAGTCAGATATTTTACCTTTGGGCAACTCACAAGAGACGATTTCACTTGACTTTTTGTCAGGATGATGTCTTAGCAGTTTGATTGTCTTTGTCGTATCGGCCTTCAGAATTGTTTCTAGATAAAACTCATTCAGATTTCTCCGTAAGTCTTTACTCACTATCCAGTCACCAAAGGATACAATGATGTCACCATTTCTCAGCCCACATTGATAGGCTACAGTTGTTGTATCAGTCATCTCAATGCAAAAAGCCCTTGGTAGTCTTTTAATGAGATCCGCCATTTCACTATAGGAATATTCTGTTAATTCGTCATCATAATAACGATTGCGTTGAAGATCCATCAGATAGAATACAAAATCTTCGTAACCCATATATAAGTTGGTGTAAGAGGGCTCCCCAAACTCGTTTTGTCCATAAACAGCAAGTTGGTTTCCTCGAATATCATAAAGACCATTGAGCATATAAGAAGTGAGGTTGTCTTCGTAGTTACGAGTGCGCTCACCATATGGAGTCAATTCAAACTGCTGAATGTGTAAGTCAGTTCTAGGGTCTTCTTGACTTACAAAAATATGGGTTAATCGCGTGTCTGTATAATAGTAAGCGGTATCGGTTCCATTAATCCGATCACGTTTAGTTACAACTTTAGTATAATAACAATTATTGTTATCTATATCATAAGCAGGGCCTCCATCTTTATTGAACAGTTGTATCGTCATAATACCATTTTTATCATCATACTTGATTGTTTTCTTATGAAAACCATGATATTCTTTTTTGTAATCGATAATACTAGAAGAGTATTCTTTGTCATACAAATATGAATCATCATTATCAATAAGCATCACAGAATCGACATCATTGATAGGATGCCATTCCAAGTCATACCAAGCTGTTAACGTATGTCGCTGGTAAGAATCTACTGAATCAATCCTCTGATATCCTTTGTTCCCATTTATATACCATTTTCGAATTGTATCACCTTTTTCATCTATTTTATATAAAAAAGATATAACAAGACTGTCAGATGACAACTTTCCTAATTTTATAGAAGTAGAGTTATGTCTTTTTTTAGGTGTAGAATTATGTTTTTCTTTAGGTTTATAATTCGTTTGGCAGACAAGTGAATCATTTTTATATTCAAGCACTTGTTTACAATAACCACCATCTCCTATGACATAATTACTATCTTTGTCGAGATACTCTTTAATTACAAAACGTCGAGCAGGATGATTATTCTTTTTTGCTATTGCATGATTCTTCTTCGTTGTTTTCTTATTTCTTTGGGTTACATGTTTTATTGAATTGTCAGCAGGGTCAGAATCTTGGTAATGATAGATAATCTGTGATACACCTGTATAGTCTTTGGCACATAAATTACCAATACTATCATAAGAAGCACAATATGTAACTTGTCCATAGTCATTATATTTTTTATGAATCTTGTGTACTCCATAATCGTTTACGAATGGTTTTCCAATTGTATCAATTAATTCAACTGTAGTGTCTCTACCTAATTTATCGAAATAGATGCAGAACCCAGATACTTTGCCAATACTATTTAAACCAAAACGCTTTGGTGAACCATTTTTATTAAATTTAAGGGATTTTATTCCATAAATAGTATTATTAGCAGGTATACTATCAGCGTCAAAAAAATATTGATTGTAACTGTTGTTTTGATACTGTCTTTTCCATTCGCAATAATTATGGAGGTTATTCATACGAACGCCATTGAAATCGAATGATGTCAATGAAATATGACGGCTTACACTGTCATATTTATTATGAATCATGTAAACTCCATCTTTATTCTTTTGGGGGAATCCATAATCGTCTATATATTTAATGTATTCGTCATATCCATTTCCGTCCCGAATGACTAAAATTTGACTGGCATAGTTTTCATGACCACCATCTTCATCGGACCGCAAATAGACGGGAACACCCCTTGAGTCAGAATAGGAGCCTACGAATTCTCTCTCTCCAACCTTAATTGGTGTGAACACAAAGATAGTATCACCAATGGCATTCATGGCAATTTCTTGTACAACAGTTTTTCCAGAACCATCTGTTAGAAAAGACCATTTGCAAACTTGCTGTAGCCTTTTTTTCCATTCAGAATTCACAGAATAGTCATATTCGTCATAAGGGTCTACAAGATAGGTCTCATAGTCTTCAGGAGGTGTTGGTTTGTCATATCCATCAAAGGCTTCCACCAATGTCCAATTTCCTGCTTTATTCTTTCGGGAGAATTTATAATAACAGCCTCTTTTTCTTGCATCATCTAATGAATTCAGTTTGTTGATGCCTTTGAACCAACCATCCTGTTTAACGTAATTGGCGTAGTACTCGGGCACTTCTATTATTACCTTTTCTGTTTTTTGGAAATCCACCTTTGAACGTCCGTTCGGATTCTGTTTTGATTGTGATGTTTGCGTTGGTCCTTTTGAAACAGAATTGCCAAGCTGTTCCGCTATGTGTTTGTTTCTTTCTGTGTTAGTGTCTTTTCCGAGTTGTTTATTTGCGTTAGCGTTTCTTTTTTTACTGAGCTGTACACTTTTAGTAGTGTTAGTTTTAATGTCAGCTTCTACTATTGGACTGAAACAAATCATGCCCAATGCGAACACCATTAAACATATAACTATATTCTTTTTCATATCTATCGATTATTTTAGATATTTATTGAGCCTAGTTTGTTCTTCAGTTGTTAATTCCATGTGATGCACATGGATAAGTGGGTCTCCAGCCGGAACAGTAAATGGAATAATTCTATATTTTTTCTCTTTGGGAATAGCCCGTGCGATAACAAGATTACATCTGTCAGTTATCTTTCTCTCCAATAGCTTGGCAGTTGTTGGAGTGACATCTCTGCCATTGATGCTAATAATAATGTCGCCATCCTTGAGTCCTGATGAATAAAAAGTTCCTTTCTTAGAAAGAATGTGGACAAAAAAGGCAGATTTACTCATATCGCAAGGGTTGATTATTGTTTTTGATGAGCAGAACCCAGTTCGAATCAACCCATTTTCCTCACTTGATGAGAAGTACTCTATGGGTGATTCATCAATAGTTTTATTACAGAATTCACCCTTGTCGCCATAACCCATGATAAAGGAGTGTTCGTTAAATTCGTTGATTCCACTCATCGAAGCAAATATGCCTTGTTCACTGGCAGAAACACTTGGTACTCCCGTATATAAAGGAATCAAAACAGACATCTTGTAGCAACAGAGGTCATACCAACTCCAATCAATACATCTTACTGGATAAAAGTCCACACCTGCTACCGCTTTGGCTATTAGATTGCCATAGGAGTCATATTCAAATAACTCAGACTTTTTGATGTCATCATTTGCATCGTAATAATACTCATAAACAATATTCTGAGTTGTTGTGTCCCTATAAATTATGTACTTTGAGTATTGATTTACCCATACATTCGATGGATCTGGCTTGATTGGATTACCTTCAGTATCGAAATACTCATTCGTTTCAATGATGAATCTGGAATTGGGATTCTTTGAAATGGTTCTGATACATTTGTGGTATGTGAGATCATCCCCCTTTTCATTGAGTTTTGTTAGATTGATTTTTGCCCCTTTTTGAAATAGTTCATTGATATCGGTTGTATCATTAAGATGGGTGTATTTCTCGGTATAATAACGATCATCTTCCTTCTTCTTAATCTCCTTGTTTTTCCCATTATAGGAGTAAACTTCAGAATATACAATTTCTCCCCTTGAGAGTATATGCCTAAACATGGGACGTTCCATTTCGTCATAGCTATAAGAGATGACAGAGTCCGCGTTGTTGATATCAGGATGGAAGGAACAGAATTTTAGTTTGCCATCTTCATGGAATGCAAGTATGTCATAAAAAGATTTGTATTTTTTGACGATTATTCCTCGCTGAAAATGGGATTCGTAAACATCATACAATGATGTCTTTTTCGTCCTGCCGTATTTGTACTCGATAAACGTAATTGGTTCTTCATTGGTTCTTTTTCCGAATTTGTTTACACGATACATTTTCTGTAGAAGGTGTGTTGTATCGTTAGTTTCATATTCATAGCCATAGGCACCACGTTCGTTTTTCTGAGGCACACCTAGCATTGAGAAGAAGACGCAGCTAGTGATAGTTCCGTTATTGACTGTTTGTCGCATTCGATCAATGCCATTGTCATTAATCATCATTACTTTGCCTCCGCTATCATAATACACGGCCCATTGGACATATTTATTCTCGTCAGTACCAACATAGATGTTGTCGCGGTTGAATTGAACAGAGTATAGCTCCGTTGAATCTAAACCAAATGCCGTGCATTTCCCTACAGTTGTGTGATCTTGGTCACTGGCACTATATACCCAATAGGCTGTCCTTTTTTGTAGATCAGCAAAAGCGGCAGCCCTTTTGTCCGTTGATAGCTCCGTATTCCACAATCCGACAGCCGGACTTTCTATGAACTTGTTTGTTGTAAGTCGTGGATAATAACTGCCATAGGCCATGACTTCGACCTTGTAAAATGGATTTTTATTTAGGCGGCCTTTGCGTGTCAAGCGGTAGTAAACAATTCTGCTGTCGTCATCTTTCGTATCGTTAATGGGATTAATGCCAACGGGCCACCCGTTTACAGTTGTGAAATTGGCGTACGTGCATGTATAGTCGGCAACCAAGAGAGGATGTCTGAGCAATGCAGCGAGTAAAATAAGACCTAATAATGAAGCTGCAAGGAGCAACCAACGATTGCGGTTGCGGTTTTTGATGCGCTGTGTTTCTTGTTCATGGCGCATCCTTTCTAGTTCGGCCTTGCGTTCAATTTCTTGTCGTTTCAGTTCTTCTTCTTGGCGTATTTTGGCTTTTTCTTCCTCCTGTCTTTTGCGCTCCTCTTCTTGAAGTCTAATCGCTTCGCGTTGCTTGATTCGTTCGTTGACAGTAGGGCAGAGGGTGTCATGCATATACTCCAGACGGATGTCCCCCTGATAGCTGAATCGACGCAGCAGTTTGCTGTCCTCGACAAGTTTCCTGATGGTTTCGTCTGAAACGCTCCTGCCTTTTTCATCTTGATGAGTCAAGTTAATCAGGGAGTCATTGTCGCGTCTTCCGTCATAGGTAATCAGGGCATCTTCCAGCTTTTCAATTTCATCTTCAGGTATGTCGGCAATAGATTCCTCATAGTAGTCCTTGATGATGAAGTCGCTGAATTGGTTCACCATCTCGGCTGTGATGGTATTCTGTGAACCTTTCTTGAGATACAGGCGGCTCAAGTAGAGTGACAGCACTGTCGCATTGACTTCAATCTCAGGTATGCCGTCCAGCTTGAAGTCCGTGTTGCCGGTAACTTTCTGGATGATCAGCTTGGCTACCTCTTTGCTGACCAGGCCTTCCCGCGGTCTCATGATGATTTCCGCTGCCTGTTCCTCGTTGATAGGGAGCAAGGGGAAGCGGTTGCTCTTCATGGCCGGAATATAGGCTGTGTAACGCTCGAAGTAGGAAAGGAAGTCCTCTCGCAAGACAAACACCAGGTTAAAGTCAGAGCTATCGACGTAATTCGTTTCCTGTTGTTCATCGTTGACAAGATCAAGAACAAAATCTAGTGATTCTTGATTAGCTGTGTCAACATTCGGTTTCTGGATGTTAGCTCTCTGGGCGTCAACGATATATTGTGGCGTTACCTCGTTAATCAGGTCGGCCAGCTGTGAGAAAAACTCTTTTTTGACAGCTTCGTTACGCTGTAGGGTGAAAATTTCCTCAAACTGGTCGAGTACGACAAGCGGCCTGACGCTCTCCATAGTGACAGGATCGAAGAATTGGTGGCGATGGAAAAATTCCCATAGGCTCTCGTCGCTATTGCCAACAGCGGGTTGCTTCTCGGTGATGCCAATGTGTGATTCGTCGAAGGCATGTTTGATTTGAGACAAATAGCCTTGACAGTTCTCCTGGTCATGCTCCAATCGCAAGGGAACGGGGTGCAAGCCTTGCTGTCGCGCAATGGGGAAGATACCTGCGTTGACAATGGACGACTTACCGATTCCCGATTCACCATACAAGACAGTCTGGGAATTGTTGATGATGTATTGGGCTAGCGTCCTGATTTCTAAGTCACGGCCAAAGAGGCTTTCTCCTTCAACATAGAAGTTTAGGCCTTTCCAGGGATTATCATCGTAGCGTGTCATAGCTTCTATTAGTTATCGATGGCGCAAAAAATGAGTCTTAATTGTTTTTTTTGTGCTGCCTGAATTTCTTCTCCATTTCTTTCCAATGTTCCACTTCATTCAGCACCTTTTGAGTAATGGTTTCAACATCGTTTACCGACGAATACCATACTGCATTCATTTTGGCGAATACTTCGGGCAGTTTTGTCTGTTGGTTGGAGAAACTGAAACCTTTTTCAGCAAAGGGGATGATGAAAGTGACACCGCCCATCTTTTCGTCTTTCTGCGCGGCAAGCTTCCATTCCTTGCGGTATTCATGAGGTACAATGAGCTCATTTTCAACATTCTTGGAAAGGATGGGGATGAATAATCTTGAATTCCTGATACCCATTTTGATAGCATCTTCCCATCTCTCCATTCCAATGCTTTCCCGATCGAACCAAACATTAAGTCCTTTACTGGTCAACGCCTCATAGAGTTTGGTAGCGATGGCTTCGTCAGTACGAGAATAAGAGATGAACACGTCGTATGAAACTAAGGCAGGACTTTCAGTACCTCGGGCTTCCATCTCCTCCTTAATGTGTTGAATAACCTGTGACGGGTCTCCATGATAAAAAGTGTGAAGACGTTCCAAAAACTGGATGAGGCTTTCTTCTGCCTCTTCGTTGACGATGACGTCAGATTTCATTACATCGGGAGTAGTGCGTAAAGCGAACCACACAAAGCGATATAACCAGTCGGAATAGTTATTTCCCAGGATGAGGAGATATTTTTTCTTCTTTTTAAGTGCCTCGGTCAAGTTCTTGGGAACACCATAACCTTTAATCCATGAGCCGCAGTAAATCATCATGTCCTTGTCAGTAATGACATACTTTTGGGGATTATCACAGTATTTACCTAACATGTACAAAACAGAGGGGCGCATCAAGTCTTCTTCGGTTCTTATGTCACCGCCTTTTTCGGGACGGCATGCTTGAGGATCGTTTGTGAAGGTATAGACTTTCACATTGCCTTCTCCCCAGATTTTCTCCATAGCTTGCTCGACAATCGGTGTAAACGATGTGGTGATGACGAACGGAAACTTTCGTGTTTCAAGTAAATTCATCAATAGACGCGACGGCTCATGGTTGATTTCCTCTACTTTGTCAAGGTTCTTCGTGATCTCGTTGATGAGGCTATAAATTTTATTACGCTTATTATTGACTTTATACAAGAAATCTTTGTCATAAACAAGTTGGGAGAATGTCCGTGGCCCGCTTCTAACATCAGCCCATCGTGCTATGTAAGATATGATTTGTTGGTGCAGGTTCTCGATTCTGCCTTCGTCTCCTACAGATACTTTTGGCTCAACAAGCAGGTCGGGTCCAATAACTGGTATGACATTGCCACGGTCTATCTCATCAAGCAGTTGAGGCCAACGGTCTTGCGTATTGACATCTTCGGCTATGTTTTCAAGGTTCGAAAGGAATCCGTTTATTTCCATATGAATTATATTTAGATTGTTCAAGACTTATATTTGCTCGCAAATATAATGAAAATATTTAAATAATGGGGACGAAATGTAAAATATGTTGCCAAAACTGGCAAGATTAGGTCTATTTGTCATTATTCGAGGCCAAAGGTGAGGAAGTTGGCATGTGGCACGGTTTTTGCCACAGCTGATTAATACGTCAATCAAAAAAAGAAAAAATGTACAATAGAGAATTTACACCTGAATGGATTCATCGTTTGGAAGATAACGAGGTGTTTGTGTTTGGCAGCAACCTCGGTGGATTTCATGGTGGCGGTGCCGCACGCGTCGCTCTTGAGAAATTTGGTGCGGTGTGGGGGCAAGGTGTCGGCCTTCAAGGGCAGAGCTATGCCATTCCTACGATGCACGGTGGGGTGGAGGTCATCAAGCCCTATGTGGATGAGTTTATCTCATTTGCCCAGGAGCATCGCGAGCTGAAATTTTTGGTGACACCTATAGGCTGCGGTATCGCCGGTTTTACCGCCGAAGATATGGCTCCCCTGTTTGCCAATGCGATTGATGTCGAGAACGTTATCCTTCCCGAAAGCTTTGTCAAAGTAATACAAAAGTCATGAGTCCCAAGAAGAAAACACAGAAATCAAGGCTGGACGACGTCATCAAGGCGATGCGTCGCGGCAACCGTGAGGGCCAGCAGGAAGTGCTGGGCCCCGGTTTCCATTCAACACACAGTGTACACCGCTCCAAGAAGACCTATACCCGTAAAGCTAAGCACAAAGGTTCTCTTGACGAGTAGCCGACGAAATACAGAGCAAGCCCTGAGTTTGTCTTAATGAGGCAAACTCAGGGCTTGTCGTTTAGTTCTGGTTGATGGGTTAGAGTTCAAGGGCGTCTTTTACCTTCTCGGGCAGGAGGGCGATATCGAGCACTTCCTTGATGGTATTGACATAGTGGAATGTCAATCCCTTGAGGTACATCTCGTTAATCTCCTCAATATCCTTACGGTTGTCCTTGCACAGGATGATGTCCTTGATGCTGGCACGCTTGGCGGCGAGGATTTTCTCTTGTATACCGCCCACAGGCAGCACCTTGCCGCGCAGGGTGATTTCTCCGGTCATGGCCAGATGGTCTTTCACCTTGCGCTGGGTGAACGATGAGGCAAGCGAGGTCACCATCGTCACACCCGCCGACGGGCCGTCCTTGGGAATGGCACCCTCGGGGACATGAATGTGGATGTTGTATTTGTCAAACAAATCAACGTCAATGCCTAACAGAGAACAATGTGAGCGAAGGTATTGTAGCGCGATAACCGCCGATTCCTTCATCACGTCGCCCAGATTGCCCGTCAATGTCAGCTTTTCGCCTTTGCCACGTGCCAATGACGATTCCACAAACAGAATCTCTCCACCCACGGCTGTCCAGGCCAAACCGGTGACAACACCTGCAAATTCATTGCCCTCATATTTGTCACGGCTGTAGTCGGGCGGTCCCAGATACTCCTTCAGGTCATCTACCTTGATATTGGTGGGGTAGGGGTCGCCAATCGCCTTGTGGCGGGCAATGCGGCGCAAGACAGTTGCAATCCGCTTTTCAAGACGTCTGACGCCCGACTCGCGAGTATACTCCTCAATGATTTTGAGAATCACTTGTTTGCCGAACTTGATTTCGTTCTTCTTGAAGCCATTCTCCTGCAGTTCTTTGGGAATAAGGTGACGCTTCGCTATTTCTAATTTTTCTTCGGGAATATACCCGTGGATTTCGATGATTTCCATACGGTCCAACAGGGGACGGCTCACGGTTGCCAGACTGTTGGCGGTGGCGATGAACAGGATTTTAGACAGGTCATAGTCCACATCCAGGTAATTGTCGTGGAAATGACCGTTCTGCTCCGGGTCAAGCACCTCGAGCAACGCCGATGAGGGGTCACCCTTAAAATCCTGACCCACCTTGTCAATCTCATCAAGAACGATGACTGGATTGTTGCTGCCGCACTTAGCAAGGGCAGCAATGATGCGTCCGGGCATAGCACCGATGTAGGTGCGGCGGTGACCACGGATTTCGGCCTCGTCATGCAGGCCGCCCAACGAGATTCGGGCATATTCACGGTTCAAGGCATCGGCTATCGATTTGCCCAGCGAGGTTTTGCCCACTCCCGGCGGGCCGTACAGGCACAGGATAGGTGCCTTGAGATCTCCGCGCAGTTTGAGAACGGCCAGGTGCTCAAGGATGCGGTCCTTGACCTTCTCCAGCCCGTAGTGGTCAGCGTTCAGTTTATCCTCTACCTTCTTGAGGTCGAAATTGTCATCGGTGTAGGTCTCCCAAGGCAGGTTGAGCATGGTGTCTAGATATGCATACTCGACCGAATAGTCGGGGGATTGTGGATTGAGGCGTTCCAATTTGCGCAATTCCTTATCAAACTGCTTTTGGATTTCGTCGTTCCACTTCATCTTGCTGGCGCGTTCCTGCAGTTCCTCAATATCGTCGATGTCGGTGCCCAGCTCCTCTTGGATGGTGCGAATCTGTTGTTGGAGGAAGTGCTCTCGCTGCTGCTGTGACAGGTCCTCGCGGGTGCGGGACTGGATGTTGGCCTTGATTTCCACCAGCTGCTCCTCGCGCATGAGCATCGAGTAGAGCAGATATCCGCGTTTCTTGATATCGCGCTCCTCGAGCATGTGTTGCTTTTGCTCTGGCTCAAAGGCAATGTTGGTGGCCAGGAAGTTCATCAGATACATGGGATTGTCGATGTTCTTCATGGCAAAAGCCATCTCCCTGCCGTTTTGACCCATATTGCGCAGCATGCGCAGGGTGACTTCGGCGATTGACTGCATCAGAATCTCAAATTCCTTGTCACCCATCAGCGGCATCTTATCCTCGACGAGGGTCACCGAACCACGCAAATATGGCGAGGTCGAAGTGATGCGTTCCAACTTGAACGCTGAACGTCCTTGCAGAATCACGTTTGTAGAGCCGTCAGGCAGCTCCAGCACTTTGATGATGCTGGCGATAGTGCCATATCGGTATAAATCTTTTTCAATTGGATCCTCCACGTGACTGTCATATTGGCAGATGACAGCAATTGAACTATGACTCTCCTCGGCTTCCTTAATCAGGCGCATCGACTTGTCCCTACCCACCGAAACCGGCATGGTCATCGACGGGAATAATACCATATTGCGTAAAGGCAATACGGGGATGTCTTCGGCTTTATTGTCTTGAATATCAATGCCATCGTTCACCTCATGAATCTCGGTGATAATGGGGACGACGTGTGCTGCGCCATCGCCAGGTTCGGCATCTATATTGTCTAAAAAATCTATCATAAAAAGTAAATTATTGACCTATTTGCCTAAATTATCGCAAATCGGATGCCAAAGGTACAAAAAATCAACGAACAGTAGGTAAACATCCCCACCATTTATAAAAAAAACAGTTCTATTTTTATCATGTTAGCTCAAAGCTGCCTTGAGCTGTCGCATAGCTTGTTCGATGACGGAACGGGGACTGCCCATATTGAAACGCATGTGGCATTTGCCGGCTTCGCCAAACATGGAGCCCTCGTTCATCGCAAGGCCAGCCTTGTCCCGGAACAGAGCGACGACCTCTTCATGACTGATGCCCAGTCCAGTGCAATCCAGCCACACCAGGAATCCCGCCTGGGGCTTAATGGCCACGATTCCAGGGATGTTTTCACGGCAGTACTGCTCAACATAGTCGATGTTGCCCTCGATGTATCGCAGGCACTGGTCGAGCCACTCGGCACCATTGCGGTAAGCAGCTTCGGTAGCGATGATGGATACCAAATTGGCGTTGCATAGCTCGTTGGTCTCTATCCACTTGAAGAAAGGCTCACGTAGTTCAGGATTCTTGACTACACACCACGAGCTTTTCAGTCCGGCAATATTGAAGGTTTTGCTGGGTGCACCACATGTTACAGTGACAGCAGCAGCATCGTCGCTGACGGTAGCCATCGCTGTATGTTTATGGCCGTAAAGCATGATGTCGCCGAAGATTTCGTCCGAGAAGACGATGACATCATGTTTGCGGGCCAGTCTCGCCACTTGGCGCAGCACCTCGGGCTCCCAGGCAATTCCGGCAGGGTTGTGGGGATTACACAGAACCATCATACGCGGATGCTCCTCTTCAAAGATGCGTTCCAGCCCCTCGAGGTCCATGCGGTAGAAGTTGTCGTCGGTGTGAATGAGGTCATTGTTGACGGTCACACGCCCGTTACCATTAATGACATCCTTGAACGGATAATATACCGGCGGCTGAATCACGATTCTGTCGCCAGGTCGGGTAAAGAAATTCACAGCGAGGCCGAAGCCCGTGACAATACCTGCCACAAATGTCACCTCATCCTGATTGAACACAAAACCGTTGCGCTCACGCTGCCAGTCGATGATTGACTGCCAGTATCCGTCATACAGGCAAGTGTATCCATAAATAGGATGATTGGCTAGTCTGTTCACGATAGCGTCAGTAATCGCAGGACAGACGGCAAAGTCCATGTCAGCAATCCACAAGGGCAGCAGGTCGTCGCGTCCGTAATCCTGCTTCAGAACTTCAATCTTCTTGCATTGTGTTCCATGGCGGTCAATGCATTGGTCAAAATTGTAATTAGTCATAGTCGTTTGGTATTAAATTTTTATCGATGCAAAATTAGTTCAACTTTGCGAAATATCTGACAAAAAAATGCTAATAAATTGGAATAATGTCAACTTGTTCTTAATTTTGCACCATCTATTAATTGAAAACCAGATACAGCAATGAAAAACATTATCCATTTCATGAAAATGCACGGGGTGGGAAACGATTACATCTTTGTTGACACTTCCCGCTATCCGATTCCTGATCCAGAGGCCGTTTCAATTAAGTGGAGCAGCCCGCACACCGGCATTGGCAGTGATGGCCTGGTGCTCATCGGTCGTCCCGATAGTGACGCCGCCGATTTCACAATGCGTATTTTCAACGCCGACGGCTCCGAAGGCCTGATGTGCGGTAATGCCAGCCGCTGCATTGGCAAATATGTCTATGAGCATGGTTTGACCGACAGGACAAGTATTCGCCTGCTTACGGCTTCGGGCATGAGAATCTTGAAATTACACCTTTCTCCTGACCAGCGTGTTGTGGAATCGGTGACTGTTGACATGATGAAGCCCGTACTGGAGAATGCCGCTCAGTTTCATCCTCAAGCAGCGGAGTTGCCTCATGGCGTGTTTGTGTCGATGGGTAACCCGCATTATGTCATATTCGTTGACAATCTTGACGATGTTGACGTTGCTGAGGTCGGCAGGCGGTTGGAACGCCATCCTTGCTTTCCTGAGAGGTGCAATATTGAGTTTGCACAGGTGCTCCGCGAGGGAATTCGCATGAGGGTCTGGGAACGAGGCAGTGGCATCACCATGGCATGTGGCACAGGTGCCTGTGCTACAGCGGTCGCTGCCGCTGTAGCAGGACACTGCGGACGCATGTCACGTGTCATTATGGATGGCGGAACCTTGGATATCGAATGGAACGAAACCGACGGCCACGTATACCTGAGCGGCCCCGCCACATTCGTTTATGAGGGGGATATATCGGAAGATATTGCTGAGTAGCAATTATTTGTTACGCTTATAGATTCTTGTGAGCATTTCGTCGGTCATGTCGCCAAAGATGGGACCGTTGCACAACTGGTGGATAACGACACCTCCATATGTCAAGTTGACCTCTATCAAGATGGGCTCACCGTCAGGACCTATGGTGAAATCCCATGAGATGAGCTTGGAAGTTGAGCACATCCGGCCTGCCACTGAACGGATGATGTCGCAGCATTTGTCAACTCCCACGATTTTGGTGTCCTTAAATACCGTGCCCTGAGGATGTACCGACCAGCGGTTGCCGCGCTCGTCATAGGCATATTCGCCCAGTTGTCCATCAATGGTCACACCGCTCATGATGCCACCGCTGCTGGCATTGTCGACACGGGCGCCGTTAATACCCATTCTCAAGATGGATGACAGGATGTGTACCTCGCCGTCAAGCAACAGCGACATGATGCGCACGCTGTTGATGCTATCCTTGTGAATCTTGTTCAGGCATTCGTGCTGTTGTATCACTTCCTGAACGTTAATGTCAATATTCTTATGCTTAATGAGCCATTGCTTGAAGTCTTCAAGCGGCGTGGCGGGGAAATCAAAAAAATAGACCCCGTGGCCGCCTGCTGAATCACGAGTCACTTTACACACGACTTGACCCGCTTCACGGCACAACTCAATCGCCTGGTCCAGTGTGATCAGATGATAATTCTCGTCAAATAACTCGCCCTGCTGAATTCTCATCACCGTGCGAGGCATCTTGACTCCATTAAAGAACAAATCATATAAGTTCTTATCGTCCAGTTGTTCGCTGCGGCGAGGCGAGGTGAATTGTGTGTCTATCTCCGAGAAATATACACCGTCAGGGATGTAATACTTCAGTTTGCTCTTATCTTGACACGAGGCATTATAAAATGCAAACCAATGCATCAGTCCATCGATATTGCGATATTGTTTCCAATAGGACGAGATTTCTTTCTTCTGGTCATTTGTCAACGGAAGCGACTGCGGTGCCTTGAGCGGGAAAATCTGCTTGGCGCGTCTCACGCGCGAGATACGTATCAAGTCCTCGGTATAGACCCGCTGAAAACGGTCACGCAGTTTTAACCGTAAATTAGTAATCCCTTTCATCTTCTTATTGATTCTATTCGGTTTTGCTGCAAATGTACTTCTTTTTGTGCAGCTAGAGCGAAAAAACCGCACAATATTTTCTTTTATGTTCAGTTTACGCAAATTTTATGTACTTTTGCACACAATTTATTAGTCACAACTCTACATCAAATAATATATGAGAAAAAGTCTGTTTTATGCCCTTATGATGGCAGTGGCCAGTTGTTTCCCTTCTGGCTCGTTTGCCCAGTCAAATGGAGATAATTATTATGAAGCATTTATTTCGATAGAGAATAATTCAACACTAATAAATCGCTTGGAGTCTTCGGGAGTGCAGGTGAATGCCCAGTATGAGGGATTTCTTGTTGCCCGCATCAATCAGACGGTCAGTGTTTCAACACTTGCAGCTATAGATGGTGTGAAACATGTCACATTGGCAAGAAATCTAGTCACTTGTTCTGACAGCGCACGTTATTATTCTCGTGTCGATGCGGTCCAGCAGGGGCAAGGTTTCGAGATGCCCTATACAGGTAAAGGGGTAATTGTCGGCGTGATAGACTGTGGATTTGACTTCAACCACATCAACTTGTGTGACAATAACGGTATTTCACGTGTTAGGGCCGTGTATATGCCTCTTGATAATTCCGGAACAGCTCCTGTTGTTAATGGATACACCCTGCCTGGCACTTGTTATGAGGGAACAGCCGCCATCAAGGTTCTCACTACCGATGATGCTTCTACGACTCATGGTACTCAGACAGCGGGTATCGCAGCAGGTAGCTATCGTGATAACGGATGGTATGGCATGGCTCCCGATGCTGATATCGTGGCTTGTGGCATGCCCGAGGGAGAACTCAATGACGTGCGTGTTGCCAACTGTATCGCCTACATTGCTGACTATGCCAAACGAGCAGGTAAGCCATGTGTCATTAATATCAGCCTGGGAAGCAATGAGGGTCCGCATGACGGCACATCGTTCCTTACCAAGGTCTTTGAGCAGGTGAGTGGCCCGGGACGTGTCATTGTAGTCTCGGCAGGAAATGATGGTGATGATCCTGTATGTTTCCATCGCACCATAGATAGCCCCAATGACACGGTGACAGCCTTGCTTACCGGTTATAGCCACACGCAATCCTATAGCGGAACGGTGAGCGCATGGACAAAGAATCGCACCCCATTGAAATCCCGTATCGTGGTTGTTGATGTCCATGACGGTAATGTGGTTTATGCTTCAGAAAAAACGTCCAGTTCATCAGGACAGCCCGTTGAAATATCGAGCTCTACCGATGAAGATTTTCGTATGTTCTATTCTGGAAAAGTGAGTATGAAAACCACCCTTGAGGCCAATGACAGATATAGTACGAATTGCGATTTGAAGTTGCGCGGCACAAGCACCGATTACACTGTCGGAATTCAATATTTTGCCGAATCTCCCACCGAAATCACGGTATGGACCACCCAATATGCATTTTTTGACAATTATGGGTTCTCTTGGGTCGAGAAAGGTACGTCGGCAGGTTCCATCAGTGACCTGGCAACGACCGACAGTGTCATTTCGGTTGGCTCATACAATACTAAGCAGTATGTCCCCCTGCGTGATAATACTTATTATCATCGTTTTAACAGCAGGCCCGAGGTTATTTCTTATTTCTCAGCATATGGTCCCGACGAGAACGGCATCCAGCGTCCTGATGTGTGTGCACCAGGCAGTGTGATAATCGCTTCGGCTAACCGTTATGACGTCAAGGCCCCCAATCTGGCCTATTGGCAACCGTCTGTCTATGTGGATGGTATCGAATATCCTTATTGTCCCGACTTGGGCACGTCGATGTCGGCGCCAGTAGTGGCCGGCGCCATCGCTTTGTGGATGCAGAATAATCCTGAATTGAGCACCCAGGATGTGCGTGAAATACTCTTTCACTCAAGTTATACCGATAGTCATGTGGAAGCACAGGGCAGCCAGCGGTGGGGCAGCGGCAAGCTGGACGTAGCTGCTGGATTGCGCTACATGATGTGGGGAGAGCTAAAGAAGGGTGATATCAACCTTGATGGTTCGGTGAACATATCGGATATCTCTGTTCTCGTCGGCATATTGCTGTACGGTACTAACGATAACGAGATTTTTAAGCGCGCCGACGTTAACGGTGACGGTGATGTCAATATCAGTGATTTAAATGTTATCATCGATATCATTTTGAGGAATTAATGCATTCTACCCATGAAGCGCCTGCTCCTCTTCTTACCGCTGCTTTTATGCTTTGTTGCCGATTGTTGGGCTCAGAGTCGGCTCAGCGCGACATCCAAGCTGTGGATGAGGCAAGAACAGGTTGACGGCCTTCGATTGCGGCACCCTTCAACTCCAGAATATTACCAGGCATTTGTCACTGTTGAAAATCAAGATAAACTTGATTCCCTGCGTTGTCTGGGAGTCGTCGTCAACAGTTCGTTTGATGGTTTTGTGTCAGCGCAGATTCCCGCAGACTTGATACTCACCAGTTCCAAGGCATTAAGCGGTCATCATATTTCATTGGCTCAACCCATTCAGTTGCACAATGATAGTGCTCGTAATCTTTCTGCTGTCGACCAGGTGCATCAGGGGCTTGGCTTGATTTCACCTTTGACGGGAAACGGGGTGATTGTCGGAGTAATAGATACGGGCATCGATTTCAATCATGTCAACTTGTGTGATAAAGACGGACGTTCTCGTGTGCGTGCCGTGTACATGCCCCATGACACTACAGGAACTAAACCTATTGTAAAAGGTGACACCTTGCCCGGCAGCTGTTATGAGACACCTGAGTCCATCTCATTGCTGACGACCGACTGCAGCAGCTCCTCGCACGGTACTCACACCACAGGGACTGCGGCAGGAAGTTATATGGTTAACGGCTGGTATGGCGTTGCCCCCGAAGCCGATATCGTAGCCTGCGGTATGCCTGGCGAAGAATTTACCGACGTGAATATCGCAAATGCTGTCAAGTATATCTTTGATTATGCCGACAGGGTAGGGAAGCCCTGCGTCATTAATATGAGCATAGGCGATAACTTCGGACCTAATGACGGCACATCATTTTTGTGCAAGGTTTATGAGTCTGTTTCAGGACCGGGCCGCATCTGTGTGCTGTCGGCTGGAAATGACGGCGACGCACCGATTTGTTTCCATCACACGTTATCCGGTGAGCGTGATACGGTTACCACCCTCTTAAAAAAACAGATTACCGGATTCCCCTATCAGGGATATGTGAGCATGTGGAGCGATAGGGACCAGATTCATGGCACAAGGGTTGTCGTCATCAATAGCGAGAGCCATGAGATCGAATACGCTTCTCCTGTGGTGGACTACATGCCCGAAGACAGCGTCTTTACCATTTCCAGCGATAGTGATATGACGTTTGCCTCCTTCTTCGAAGGCACGATATTGGCAGCCAATGCTATGGAGCCACGAGCCATGCCTGACGGAGGTACGGTTTATCGTTACCATTCAGTTTGGGACATTGATGCTAAAGCAATTGATGATACCCACCTGCTGGGAGTACAGTATTTTTCCAGCAGGAATACCGACTTGGTTGGATGGACGTCCAAGAGCATCAGCTTCAATACCTGCGGAATAGAGGGAATTGTGGGCGGCTCGCCGTACGGTTCCATCAGTGACCTTGCGACTACCGACAGCGTCATCTCGGTGGGAGCCTACTGCTCTCGTGCGTCCTATATCAGTAAGAGTGGGACCACTATCCGTATTGGCGGATGTCATCCCAGTGATATTGCCAATTTCTCATCGTTCGGTCCTGATGAGAATGGCATTGCCCGTCCCGATGTGTGTGCTCCGGGCATGGCGCTCATTTCCTCGGCCAACAGATACAACAATATGGCCAATAGGGAACGTTGGCCTGCCTCGGTGGTCATTGACGGCAATGAATTCCCGTACTATTCCAACCAGGGCACTTCCATGTCAACGCCAGTGGTTACAGGCACGATTGCATTGATGTTGCAGCTCAACCCATCGCTGTCAACAGCTGCTGTGCGTGACATCATCAGGCAGACAGCTTCCATTGATACCTATGTGGCGAATGGTAATCCCGCCCGATGGGGGGCTGGTAAAATGAATGTGGCCGCTGCAGTGGATTACGTCATCGGCAATACATTGATGCGTGGCGACGTGAACCATGACCGAGCTGTGAACATCAGTGACCTCATGGCGGTTGTCGGGATAATTCTCAACGATGGAACCGGTTATCGGGCATCTGACCTCGCTTGTGCCGATGTGAACCGTGATGGAAAGATTTCAATCAGTGATATTAACTGCATAATAGATATTATTTTGAAATGATAGAATACATCAAAGGCATAATTGCCGAACTGAATCCTGCATATGCTGTAATGGACAATCATGGCATCGGTTACATGTTGAACATATCGCTTTCAACATTTGACATCTTGTCTCATGCCGACAATAACAAAGAGGTATTGCTCTATGTCCATGAGGCTATCCGCGAAGATGCACACTTGTTGTACGGTTTTGCCACAAAACAGGAGCGAGACGCCTTCCTGTCGCTGATTACGGTATCGGGTGTGGGCCCAAACATCGCCCGCATGATTTTGTCCTCCATGAACGTTGAAGAGTTCTCCCAAGCGGTGTCCACAGGCAATGTTGCGATGCTGAAATCGGTCAAGGGAGTGGGTGCTAAAACAGCTCAACGAATAATAGTTGACCTGAAGGATAAAATAAAACCCACGGGTCATACGTTATTACAACAAACGGGAGCACCCACAGGTGAAGCATATGATGAGGCTCTGGCAGCTCTCGTCATGCTGGGCTTCTCTCAGCAAGCATCTCAGAAGACGCTTAAATCCCTGTTTTCCAGTAATCAGGGATTGACGGCAGAACAAGCCATCAAACAAGCGCTCAAGATGATGTAAGGCAAAGGCTCTAGACGATAAGGGCCGGAAACACATACTGGATACGTTAAAAGAAGAAAATTGAGAAGTAGGAAGGCATTCATATTTATCGCTATTATCGCGCTCATTTGCTTGTGCGCGGCTAATGTCACGTCGTTGGCTCAATATGTGACCAGCACGTTGCCGCCGCCACCGCCTCCTCCCGACACAAGGCCGTCGGCGATGCAGCCGCCTCCCAAGCTGGATCTTCACTATAATGTCAAGCCCACGATTCCGCAGAATTATAATGATATTCAGGAAAACGAGGAATATGCTGCCGACTTGAAGACGCCGTCAAACATCACCTCTGAGGTGGAATTTGACCCTGAAACCGGTTGCTATGTCATTCATACCAAACTGGGTGACCATGATATTGTTACCCCTTATATCATGTCATCGGATGAATACAGCAACGCTGATTTCAGACGTTCGATGATGGAGTACTACAGGCAAAAGAATGCCGAGTCCGCCCAGGAAAAGGAACAGAATCCTTTTAACTTCTTGGACATGCAATTCGGCATGGGCCCCCTCGAGAAGGTGTTCGGTCCTGGTGGATTGCAGTTAAAGACCAATGGTTCGGTGGTCATCAACATGGGTGTGAAGACCAATTTCACTGACAACCCGGCACTGTCCATTTCCCAGAGGCGTAAGTCCTACTTCAATTTTGAGCAGAAGATTCAAGCCAATATCACTGCATCGGTAGGTGACAAGATGAGGTTCAACATGTCGTACAATACCGGTGCCACCTTTGATTTTGACACAAAGAACCTTAAATTGGCTTATGAGGGCAAAGAGGACGAGATTATCAAGAATATTGAGGCCGGTAATGTGAGCATGACGACCGGTTCATCGTTGATTCATGGTAGCGCAGCTCTTTTCGGTATCAAGACCAAGTTGCAGTTCGGTAAACTCACCGCCACCGCTTTGGTTTCTCAACAGAATAGTGAGTCCCAGACGGTGAGCAGTCGTGGTGGTTCACAGACCCAGGAATTTTATATCTCAGCCGATAAGTACGACCAGAACCGTAACTACTTCCTCTCGCATTATTTCAGGGATCACTATGATGAGTGGTGCGCTCATCTGCCTGTGGTATCATCGGGAATCCACATCTCGCGCATCGAGGTGTGGGTGACTAACACGCGCAGCTCTTTCAACGAGTCACGTAATATTATGGCTTTCATGGACTTGGGTGAAAGAGACCAACGTCACATCAGCAACAGTCATTGGATTGGGTCTGGCGATTCCATACCGTCAAACAACGCCAATAACATGCTTGACGAGATCAAGAGTGAGTATCCCGATGCCCGTAAAATGAGTAAGGCTTCTACAGCCTTATTGCCGTTGAAGGAATATGGTTTTGAGGGTGGTAAGGATTATGAGAAAATCGAGAGTGCCCGTTTGCTGAACTCTTCGGAATATACTCTGAATCCCAGTTTGGGATACATCATGATTAAGACACAGCTGAAGAGTGATGAGATTCTTGCTGTGGCATACGAATACACATACGGCGGCCGCACCTATCAGGTGGGTGAGTTCTCGGGTGACATCCCTTCGACAGACGAGTCCATGTATGTGAAGATGCTGAAAGGTACGACTGCATCGCCCGATGCGCCGATGTGGGACTTGGCCATGAAGAATGTTTATGACCTGGGAGCCTATCAGATTCAAAAGAAAAACTTCAAACTCAATATCAAGTACCTGAGTGATACCACCGGTAACGAGTTGATTTACATTCCTGCGGGCGAGATTAAAAACAAGCCTCTGTTGCAGGTGATGAACCTGGACCGACTGGATGCCAACAATGAGACCAACATCGATGGCAAGTTTGACTACCTGGAGGGATTCACCATTCAGTCTTCTACGGGTAAAGTGATTTTTCCTGTTGTTGAACCGTTCGGTGAACACTTGCGCAAACAATTCAAAAATGATACCATTTTGGCCAAGCGCTATATATATACTGAGCTATATGACTCTACACTGGTTGTTGCGCAACAGTTCAGTGACAAGAACAAGTTTATCCTTGCCGGCGAATACCAGTCCAGCTCGGGTAGTGTCATCAGGCTAAACGCTACCAATGTGGCACGAGGTTCAGTAGTCGTTACTGCCGGTGGCGTCACCTTGACCGAAAACAGTGACTACACGGTTGACTACACCATGGGTACTGTGACCATTACCAACCAGAGCATTATTGATGCCGGAACCAATATCAGTGTGTCGCTTGAGAATCAGGCGGTGTTCAATATGCAGCGCAAGACACTGCTGGGTTTGGACCTCGACTATGCTTTCAACAAGAATTTCCACGTTGGAGCCACGGTAATGCACTATGGTGAGAAGGCCATCGGTGACAAATTAGCCATCGGTAGCGAATTGGTGAACAACACCATTTGGGGCATGAATGTGTCCTATAATACACAGTTCATGTGGTTGACCAACTTGTTGAACAAGATTCCTACAGTCAACGCTGTTGCCCCGTCAAGTCTGACTTTCCTCGGCGAGTTCGCCCAGTTGGTGCCCCATCAGGCCGAGACGGGTTCAATCACTGGTAGCTCTTATATTGATGACTTTGAGTCAGCACAATCGGGAATTGATGTGCGCTCACCATATTCATGGTCTTTGGCGTCCACACCAGCCGATATTCCCAATGCGAATTTGAACAATGATGTTGCTTATGGCAAGAACCGCGCACTGTTGGCATGGTACTATGTTGACCGTATGTTTACTCAACGCAATTCGACATACGCCCCCGGTTATATCAAAAATGACTTGGATGGCCTGTCATACCCTTATGCGCGTGAAGTCGCTTTTAGCGAGGTGTTCCCTGGCCGTGAGTTGAACTATGGACAATCGTCAACCATCCAGACGCTCAACCTGTCGTTTTATCCTCGGGAGCGTGGACCGTATAACCTTGATGCTGATAATATTGACTCTGAAGGCTATCTCCTGTTCCCTGAAAAGCGATGGGGTGGCATCATGCGTAAGTTGGATAATACCAATTTTGAGCAGGCCAATATCGAGTACATCCAGTTCTGGATGCTTGACCCGTTCATGGACCCGGAATTGGATAACCGTGATGGTGGATACCTCTATTTTAACTTGGGTGAGGTGAGTGAAGATATCCTTAAGGATGGTCTCAAGAGTTATGAGAACGGCTTGCCCATCAATGGAGATACCACCTATATTGCCAGAACGGTATGGGGCAAGGTGTCTTCGCAGACGTCATTGACCTATGCCTTCGATAACACCAATGGAGCACGTATTCTGCAGGATGTCGGTCTTGACGGCTTGTCCGACAATGAAGAGCGCAATCATGAGAGCTACAGGAGGTTCTTGGAAGAGCTGCAAAAGTTACCCGAGTCGACAAAGGCGGCCATGAGCGAGGACCCCTTCTCGCCGCTGAATGACCCCGCGAGCGACAATTACGCGTTCTACAGGCACAACTATTATGACCAGCAGCACTCGTCTATTCTGGAAAGATATAAGCACTATAATGGTACTGACGGTAACTCCTTGTCACAAAGCGATGCCAGTGACGGACAGTATCAGACGTCACGTTCCACGCCCGATGTCGAGGATATCAATCAGGACAATACCCTGAATGAATATGAGCGTTATTTCCAGTATCGTGTCGCTCTCCATCCTGACTCGATGGAGGTTGGCATGCACTACATCACCGACAAGCAGGTGGCTAACGTCCACACCCGCAATGGCGATACCCAACGAGCCACATGGTATCAATTCACCATACCTCTGTTTGACTATGAGAAGAAGGTGGGCTCGATTCAGGACTTCTCGACGATTCGCTTCATGCGCATTTTCATGACGGGATTCAGGAACACCACGCACTTGCGTTTTGCCACCCTTGAGCTGGTGAACGGTGAATGGCGTAACTACAAGTATAACCTGAACATGCGTGGCGAGCAACCCGCTAACGGAAGCATCAGTATCAATAAGGTGAACATTGAGTCTAATGCGGCACGTGAGCCGGTCAACTATGTCCTGCCTCCTGGTGAGTCTCGAATCATCAATAGCGGACAGTCCCAGATTATCCAGCGAAACGAGCAGTCCATGCAGCTCTCGGTTGATAATCTTGATGCTGGCGACGCCCGTGGCGTTTACCGCAATACGGAACTTGACCTGCGCACCTACAAGCGCCTGCAGATGTTCGTTCATAACGAGGCTACGATCGCAAATGAGACCAACTTGCGCAATGGCGACGTATCACTATTTGTGCGCCTCGGCTCTGATGTCAAGAACAACTATTACGAGTATGAGATTCCGCTGACGGTAACTCCTCCCGGACGCTACAGCACCAACAGTGCGAGCGATCGCCTGAAGGTGTGGCCCGAGGAGAACATGTTGGACATCAATCTTGACGTCTTGATTAATGCAAAGAAGAACCGCAATGCGGCTAAGATGGCTGGTTCTGCCGATGTGGGATATGCTATCCGCTATCAGGATGTTGATGACGACCATCCCAACAGCAAGGTCTATGTTATGGGTAACCCGTCATTGAGCAAGGTGCGTGTGATTCTCATTGGTGTGCGCAACAATTCACCGACGACCAAGAGCTGTGTCGTTTGGGTGGATGAATTGCGTGTGACAGACTTCGACAGCGAGGGCGGTTGGGCTGCTAAAGCGTCCATGACGCTGAACATGAGCGACATCGCCACCTTAAACATGGGCTATCACAAGGAAACCGAGGGATTCGGTTCAGTGGACCAAAGCCTTTCGCAGAGGCGACTGGACAATTATGACCAGTACAATATTGCTGTACAGAGCGATTTGGGACGATTCATCCCCGAGAAGGCCAAACTCCATGCACCCATCTATTATTCTTACACAAACGAGAAGACAGAACCCAAGTACAATCCTCTTGACCAGGATGTCAAGTTGAGCGAGGCTGTGGATGTCTGTGAGACCAAGCAGCAGAAGGACAGTATCATGAATTATGCTGTCACCCAGCGCACGGCAAAGAGTTTCTCTATTTCGGGCCTCAAATTTGACGTGAAAACGATGAAGAATCCCATGCCTTGGGATCCCGCTAACTTCTCGTTCAGCTACTCGTTCAACAAGCAGCACCTCAATGACCCGGAGAACGAGTATGAGAATACCAATGACTATCGCGGCAGCATGCAGTACAGCTGGACACCATATGCCAAGCCATTCAAGCCGTTCTCATATTTCATTGATGAGAAGAAGAAGAGCATGAAGTTCTTGCACGACTGGGAATTCCGTTGGCTGCCCACCAATATCTCGTTCAGTACCAATATATCCCGTTATTATTATGAGCAGCAGACGCGCAACGAGACGGGAATTGAAGGTGTAGATATTCCTGTTTCGGTAAGTAAGAATTTCCTTTGGGACAGGCAGTTCGCTTTGTCTTGGAACTTCACTAAGTCATTGACATTAACGTTCAACAGCAATACCACAGCCCACATTCTGGAACCCTATCTTGATAAAGCGGGATATGTGGTGAACAAGAGCCTATTTCCTGAAGACTACCAAATCTGGCGCGATTCGGTAATGCAATCCATCAAGGATTTGGGTACACCTTGGGGCTATAACCAGCAGTTCTCATTGACTTATAAGGCTCCTTTCTCTCAGATTCCCATTTTGAGCTGGATTACGGCCAATCTTTCTTATAACTCAACTTACCGCTGGGACCGTGGTACCGCCATCGATCAGATACAAACAGGTAACACGATAGCCAACCAGACCACTCGTCAGCTTGAAGGCCGCTTCAATCTGGAGCAGTTCTATAGCAAGATTCCTTATCTCAAGAAGGTTGATGAGCGCTTCTCCAGCAAGAACACCAATCGCGGTAAGGGCAGCGGTAGCGGTAAGCCGTCTGCACCTAAAAAGGAAAAGCCCAAGAAGTACTCGCGTACCATCAGGCTGAGACCAGATTCGGCAGTCGTTGTCAACCACAAACTTGGTGTCAAGAACATCAAGGTGCAGGCTACAACGACCGATGACAAGCCTTTCAAGATTGAATATAAGGCTATTGATAAGGATAATCTGGAAATCAGCACCTTGGGTAAAGAGTCCATCAAACTGACCGTTACCGAAGTAGTTAAAGAAGAAAAGAAGACCTTCTTCACCGAGGCTGCGATGTATGCCAGCCGTGTGCTGATGTCTGTGCGCGCTTTAAATATCAGGTGGAAGCATACCACCTCGCTGTCGGTGCCCCAGTTCATTCCTGAAATCGGTGATTTCTTCGGTCAGACAAAACAGTATGGCCCCTTGTCACCTGGTTTGGACTTTGCCTTCGGTTTTGCGGGTATGTCTTACATCAATAAGGCGCAGGATAAAAATTGGTTGCTGGGAGATAAGTCCCAGACGACTCCCGCACTGTATGCTGCAACCAAAGAGTTCGCACTTGAAATTCAGATTGAACCTATTGCAGGCCTGAAGATAACGCTTACAGGTAACCGTACGGATAACCGCACCAACCAAATACAGTTTATGTATGACAATCCGACCATTATCTATGGTGGCAGTTATTCTAAGTCCCATATCATGATGGCCACGGCATTCAAGGGATTTGATGGTGATGCCAGCAACAATTACCACAGCAACACCTTTGACAAGTTCCTCGAGAATAGATCTGTCATTGCCCAACGACTCCGAGAACGCTACCTGGGCACCACTTATCCCAATAGAGGCTTCTTGGTGGAAACTGGACTCGGAGGCATGCCTTTCAACGAAGAGTGCGGTGATATCAACGAGAGCAGCAGCGATGTGCTCATCCCGGCATTTATGGCAGCTTATTCCGGTAAGAGTGCCGGCAGTGTAGGGTTGAATCCCTTCCCCGCTATCAGGGAGATTTTGCCCAACTGGCGAGTTTCCTATGATGGACTGATGCGCATCCCCCTCTTCAAGCGTCTGTTCAAGTCATTCAGTCTTACCCACGCTTACCAGTGTACCTATCAGGTGGGTCAGTTCAGTTCATACAGCGATTGGGTAACCATCGGTGATGGACTGGGATTCACGCAGGATGTCCTTACCGGTAATCCTATACCCACATCGCCCTATAATATCGCATCGGTTGTAGTGGCCGAAAAATTCGCACCTATTATCGGTTTCAACGCAACGTTCTTCAATGATATCTCGTTGAACCTGCAATATGAGATGCAGCGCACGCTTACACTCAATTCCTCGGCAGCACAGTTGGTGGATGCAAACAGTAAATCGTTCGTTGTTGGCGGCAGTTACAAGATTGCTAACTTCAACCAGGTGCTGAAGATTAAGTCCAAGCAGCAGAATGTCAATAATGACCTCACGCTCAACATGAACGTAAAGATGTCGGACAACACTTCCATCATCCGTAAGATTGACACCAATACGGCCCAGGCAACTAACGGAACCCGCTCTTGGAGCTTCAATTTCACTGCCAATTACGTTGTGAGCAAGCGCATTACCATGGGTGCCTTCTTTGACATGCAGACCAACACCCCGTTGGTGTCCAATAACGCTTATCCCACGAGAAACAGCAACTATGGCTTGACCATTAACATGTCACTCGTCAAGTAAAGCATCATGAATGATATCACCCTCAGCCTCGTTGTCTATACAGGAACCGCCATTGCCATGGCTTTTCTGGGATGGCATGTGAATAAGAGGGAAGAACAGGCGCTCCTGGCAGGAAAGCCGGAATTGTCGTTCTGGTCATGGGAAATTGTCTTGGCGATGCTCATCTACGTAGTGGTGTCTTCTGCCAGATGGCTGGTTTCCTGGGACTATAACATGTATTACAACTATTTTGTAAGCATGCAGTCTCTGGGGGAGTATTCCAGGGAGAATTTTGAGCCGGGATTTACCGGATTGACGTTGCTCATGGCACGTTCGGGCCTGCATTTTGCCCTTTATTTCTGCTTTTGGGCAGTCGTTCAGATATTGTTGCTGTTCTATGCGCTCAGGCACCGCAAGGCGTTGTTGCCGTGGCTGGCATTGTGCGTCTTCTTGGGGCCGTATTACATCTTTTGGATGGGATTTGTCCGTCAGTCGGTTGTCGAGGCATTGTTCGTTTTGATGATTGAACTCATCATCAGGCGCAAGTTCTGGTATTATCTGCTGCTCTCGCTCGTGGCGGCATCTATCCACAAGATGTCAGTTCTGCTTATTCCGCTGTACTTTGTGCCCTTGGTTCCGATTCGAATTAAAGAGAAACGGTGGATTTCCTATGCTTTGCTTGCCGTCTGCATCGCTTTGGGGTCTTACCCGCAATGGATTAAATGGATATTTGATAGCATCGGCAACTTTGCCCTGGTACTTGGATATGACCATTATTACCGTTTGTTCACCAGCCACAACCTTGAGTATGCTTTCAGGTATGTGATGGGTCCTGCGCGACTGTGCCCCTTGGTGTGCTGTTTGGTTGTCATCTGGTACTATCCGGCCATGAAACAGGCATTCAGTACTGACAAACTGTTGTCACCCACCTATCGTTTTTCGCTGGTATATATGTGTTATATTAACTTGTTTGCCAACACGACACAGTACTTGACACGCCCGGGCGAACTGATGCGCACCTGCTTTGTCATCATAGTATGTTATTGCTTCCATTACCTGTGGCGTGAGCGCAAGTGGTTGCCGCTGGCCATCATGTCGGTTTGCAGCTTCTATTATGTCTATTACGAGGTTTACAAGTTTGCCATGCATGGCGGCAGCATCTTCGTGCCTGAATTGTACCACACCTTCCTCTTTTAAATAAGTTCTAGGCGCCAGCAGGTAACCACTAACGCCTAAAACCTATGGCCTAAAACCTACTCTTTCTTTCCGCCAAAGGTGTTGTAGCTGATGTTCTCTTCTTTGAACTTGTTCTTGGGTTCAGGAGATTCGTCAGGATAACCGATGCGCACGACTGCCAGGGGAACGATGTTCTTGGGGCAGTTCAGCACCTTCGAGACTTCATCTACGCGTTCCATTGCGGGATAGCAGCCGGTCCACACTGCCCCCAGTCCTAGGGCATGGGCAGCAAGCAACAGATTCTCGGTAGCGGCCGAAACGTCTTGTACCCAGAAGTCGGGCAGTTTCATCTTGCCGTCGGGCATCACAGTCTTGTCGGTATCGCCACACAGGGCAATCAGCAGCGGGGCATTGGTCGGTTGGCGGCCTGCAAGCTTGCCGATGGTCTCCTTATCGGTGATGACAATAAAGTGCCAGGGTTGCAGATTCACAGCCGTGGGTGCTGCCATAGCGGCCTTGAGCATAATGTCGATTTTCTCCTGTTCAACAGGTTGCTCCTTGTACTGGCGAATGCTGGTGCGCGTCATGATGTTCTCGATGACAGCATTGGCACCATCGGCATTGCCCGCTGTTTCATTCTTCTCATCATTATTGACAGCTGTTGTACAAGCGCCCAGTGAGAGTAGGGCAGAGGTGATAGCAAGAATCATAATCTTTCTCATGTTACTTGAATTAATTGGGTGATTAATAAGGAATTCTCTCGTTGCAAAGATAATGTTTTTTTTGAATCCCCGACAATATTTTGGCTCGTTTTTTGTTTTTGTAAATTAAAATCGTCCCGCAGAGTTTGTATTTGTAAATAATGTTGTATCTTTGCACCCGCAAAAAGAAAATATGAGCATTTGGCATAACATATTTTGTGTCATCACGGCCCCAAGATATGGCTGGGAAGTGATAAATGACTCCAACATTCCGACGGGGAAGGTGCTTCGCAGCGCCTACCTGCCGCTGTTGTGTGTGCTCGCTTTGACCTGCTTTGTGCCAATGATTTATGACCGCACCATCACTTTCTCGGAATCGCTGATGACAGGTATCGTGATGTTTTCGACCTATTTCATCAGTTATTACATCATCATCTACCTGCTGGGCGGTTTCTACCCCGAGCTGGTGAAGACCGAGGGGGCAACGGCACGCCTCAACGACTTTGTGCTTTATAACCTCATCTTCCTGGTGCTGCTCATCATCCTGCGCAATTTGTTGCCTAGCGATTTCACTCCAGTGCTGTTCTTGATGGTATATCTGCCATGGATGGCTTATCGTGGCACCGACCACCTTTTTGTCAGGAAAGACAAGGTCGCTAAGTTTGTGGTGATTGCATCAGTGCTCTTGCTTGGTCTTCCCATCTTATTGAAGGCCATCCTGGGATTGTTCATCATTAAATAGTTAAAAGTCCAATGGCACGCAACAACAACCATAGCAACACCATCAATATCAAGAACCGCAAGGCGACGTTCGACTATGAGATCATCGAGACGTTCACGGCGGGCATCGTCTTGACGGGAACCGAAATCAAGTCCATCCGTCAGGGCAAGTGCGGCTTGACCGATACCTATTGCATGGTGATTAATGGCGAAATTTGGGTGAAAAACATGTACATTGCCGAGTACAGCTTCGGCTCCTACAACAACCACACTACCCATCGCGACCGCAAACTGCTGCTCAACCGCAAGGAAATCCGCCACATTGCCCGCGACACCCAGCAGCCTGGTATCGCCATTGTCCCCCTGCGCCTGTTCATCAACGAGCGCGGCCTTGCCAAAATAGTTATTGCCACAGCACGAGGCAAACGCCAGTTTGACAAGCGCCAGTCCATCAAGGAACGCGAGGACAAACGCAGCATCGACCGCATGTTCAAATACTAACTGATAATTACATCAAGCATAAGACGCTTGTCATAATTGCTACATGGAAATATAACCGTGCTTTCGCACGGGAAAGCTTGTGCAAACTGAAGGCAAACGAGTTTACTCGATTTGCTGAAGTGCCGCCAAGCTTCGGGAAAGCTTGTG